>CAMCBW010000031.1 GCA_945873105.1 Tangfeifania diversioriginum | reverse complement strand
AAACAGCGTGAATGCCTTGCTTCCAAATCTTACCCAGTGGCAGTTCGATGCCCTGGTATCGTTCTGTTACAACCTTGGATATGGAAGATTGCTTACTTCTACCGTTTTGAAGAGGATCCGCAGCAAGCAATCTGCTGCAAGCATCACAGAAGCATGGTGCTGGTTCAATCTAAGTGACGGTAAGGTTCTTCCAGGACTGACCTATCGCCGCCAATCGGAGGCGTTCCTTTTCAATAACAATCAGCTCAAATTCTTTAATACAGCAGCATGACAAACTTATGGGTATATGTGGCAATATTCCTCTCAGGAATCATTGCAGGACTGGTGATCTACATCAAGATCAAGGATCCCGAAACGGTGATCAACGAAAACCAGCGCATTGGCAAGATTAAAAACACCGGCGATGGTGCTACGCAAAACACCTCCCTGGTAAGAGAGCTGCTCGATTTGACGGGGAAACCACTTCCCAAAAAACCACTGCTCGACAAGCTGTTACCCGGCAGGGCAGAAAGAAAGGCAGCAAGATTACTAAGAAGAAACGCCCGGAGGGAAGCAAAACTGGATGAATCCCAACCTCCTTAATTTGTCCTTTCGCTCTTTGAGCAGTTTTCACAGATTTGATTCATTGATTTTTTACTCATCAAATTTTTACACCATGAAAAAGCATTTGTTGATCCTGATTTGTTTCGCAGGGATGCTTGCAGTCAGCTGTAACTCCTACACGAAAGATCCGCCACCCAAAGCACAAACCACGATGCTCCTGGCGGCAGATGTTGGCCAACCAGTTGCCATTATCCGCGCAGTGGAAGAAACCTCAATACCGGTTGCGCCGGTCCCGCAAGAAGGAGTGCTGGATTTTGCAAAAAAGAACGCAGCGGAGTTGATTTTAGGGCTGCTAGGATTTCTAAAGATCATAGTTAACCTTACACCTACCGAGAAAGACAACAAGATTTTTGGGCTACTGGATAACTTCATCAATTGGATTGTGCCAAACTTCAAAGCCGGTGGCGGAAAGTTCCCGTAAAGATTTTAGATTGGATAGTTAGTTTTAGACCCCTGGTTACGCGTTGACCGGGGGTTTCTTTTTGAAAACCCGTGCCAGGGATCTTGAGAAGTTACCCATCTGCTTTACCAGGTCAGTTTCATTGATGTGTACGTAGACCATCGTCTCCTGGATCCTTGAGTGGCCTAGCAATTTCTGCAGCGTAGCAACATCATGTGTCTGATGCAGGAACAGCGTTGCAAATGTATGCCGGCCGGAGTGATTAGTGATTGATTTGTTGACTCCTGCTGATTTGGCAATATCCTTCAGATTAACATTCATTCGTTGTTCGGAGCATGGTTCGAAGAGTGGTCCTGTTTTCCGTTTTTCGTCGGCAATCAGTTTCAATGCGAATTCGTTGAGAGGAATTTTAACCACCTGTTTTTTCTTCGATCTAGTTTTGATAGGGTAAAAGAACATCATGTTCCCAACGATATTATCGAAGTTAACGGCCTTAAAGTCCGAAATCCGAAGGCCAGTCATGCACATGAATAAAAAATGTCTAAGGATCTTTAGTTGGTAATATTTCGAAATATCCTTCCAGTTGTTATAAAGATGCCAAAGCTTGATCAGGTCATCTTCATCACAATAGATGCGATCGGGCGTTCCTCTGCCTATCTTAATGTCCATGAATGGATCTGTCTCGATCAAGTTTTTGCGCAGGGCTCGTGTGGTGAATGATTTGATAACAGCCAGATTGCTTGCTACAGTATTGATATCGTTGAACTTTTTTGTTTTCATCCATCCGCGATAGGCTTCAATAAAAAAGTAGTCGATCTCCGAAAAATAGAGTACTGGTTTATACTCTTTCAGCTTGTTAAGTACCGTGTTGTACTTGATCATCCTGCGCTCTCCAACCTCGTTTCTCTTTGCCTTTATCTCCTGGGTCATCCAAGAGATGAAATCAGTTTCGTAAGATGGATTGGAGAACTCTGCCTTAAAAAGCTGTACGGTTATGGTTTTGTGACTGAGCCGGTATTTTACCAGGATCTGATTGATGCGGGCGCGAATATTTTCAATAATCAGGTTTTGATCCGAAACCTCCTGGCTTTTCCCTTTAATGATGCCTCTCTTCTCATCCCAATCGCTGGGCATGACACTAACCTTGGTGTTGATTTGGATTCGTTCGCGCTCGATGATCACCTGAATGTAGATCGGTAATGATCCATCCTTTTTCTTCTTCCCAAAAGTCGTTTGTGGCTTCATTTTTTTTGCAGCATTTTCCGCACTTTTTTATTCTTCCCAGCAATTTTGCAGCAAATTCGACCGTTTTTCCGAGGATTTCAATTTGTAACTATCTGATTAATAAAGTGCCGGACTGTTGTAGCCCGGCACCTGGTAGCCTCACCGCGACTCGAACGCGAATCTAAAGTTTAGGAAACTTCCGTTCTATCCCTTGAACTATGAGGCCATTCCAGACCAAAAAACCCGCCTCTCAGTGGGTTTTGCTGGTATTTAATGGATAAATATATTAATTGTTCTTGCGGAAACCAACCGGTACATTTTTCAGCCGATAGGCTGCCTCTTCCAGCAGTTCGTTGGTTTTGGCAAAACAGATGCGGATCATTTGCATCTTGGTCTTCTCGTGCTGAAAAGCAGAAAAGGGGATGGTTGCCACCTTGAAATCCCTTACCAACCTCATCACAAACTCTGTATCAGGCTCATCGGAGACCTTGCTGTAATCGAGCAGTTGATAAATCGTAGATTTGGTGGGGATTAGTTCAAATTTACTCCCGGCCATCAACTCTATGAAATAATCTCTCTTGCTTTGGTAGAAAGCATTGATCTCCCTAAAATTTTGACCCTGTTTTAAAAATTCTGCCAGGGCATACTGAGCAGGAGTATTAACACTGAATCCTTGGTATTGCTGTGTCTTACGGTATTCAGCCATCAGCTTTTCGGGTCCTGCAATGAAACCAATTCCCCATCCGTTGATGTTGAACATGGTTCCGAAAGAGGAGACCACAAGACTCTTGGCAGCCAGCTCCGGTACAGATGCAGCACTGATAAAAGGATGTCCGTCAAAGACGATGTTCCCAAAAGTTTCATTGCTTAATATGACCAAACGGGTACCATTGGTCATGCGTTTGAGCTGGTCAAAATCTTCAGGACTGAAAATCTGCCCGATAGGGTTCTGCGGATTATTGATAACGATCATTTTGGTCTTGGTCGTTACGGTCTTTTTTACCTCATCCCAGTCGATCCGGTATTCCGGATGTTTCAGATTGATGTAAATAGGACGTCCTCCGGTCATTTCAATTAACTGGGCATAAGAATCCTGGACGGGCTCAAATAGGATTACTTCATCACCCTCTTTTACAAAGGTGGTGATGGCGGTAGACATTGCCTGCAATGGGCCGGCAGTGATGGTCAGGTCGGTTTCGGCTTGTAATTCTGTGTTGTTCTGCTTGTTGAATATAGAGACGATTTGCTCTCTCAGTGACCCGACCCCTTCAATTGGAGAGAAGTCGTTGTTCCCTGCACGCATGTACTTGTCAACAAGGTTGATCAATTCATCCGGACATGGAAGACCCGACATAGGATCTACAAGGTTTGTCGCCTTGTACTCCTCTGCTAGCTCCATCATCGAAACGAAGATGTTCTTCTTCGTATTTGGAAGTTTTGTTACGGTCATACTGATTTTGATATCCTGCAAAAGTACTGAAAAAAATGTGAATGGCAATTGTCCGGTAAAAAATAGAAAGCTTACAATTTAATTAATTTCTCTCAGTGAAAAAGACAACTCGAAAATTAAAGATTGTAGTGTATCTAATTTATTATAAATTATATGTATTAATTTATTTAAATAATTACTTATTTCATGGAGCGATTCAGGGGAAAGTGTTACGAGAATATTTCGTGCAGAACTTCCAACGATTTAAGATGAAGCCGAATACCCAGATGCATGGAATAATAGTCTATCACTTTTTGCAAACATGCATTACGCTGGGCAGAGGTTAGGACAATTTTCTCCATTCTGTCGAAGGGAATGCCAATTATTTCTGAAAAGATCCTGCTCTCAACCAACTCAAGGTAGTTGGCATGTACCGGGATATTTGCACCAAAGCTGCCCGCAACCATGTCAAAATAGGGATTGTTGAGGGTGTAATTGTTGGTTGGGGCAAAACCCATGTACCTGCTCAAATGAAACAGAAAGAGCAGGTGAAAATTGGCAGCGCCATTTTGAAGCAGGTCAAGCAGTTGGAATGAATGACTTAAGAATTGAAAAAGTTCTTCCCTGGACTCTTCTTCCTTCAAGACTTTGTGCAGCAATTCGCCCAGAAATATGGCCTGTGAAGATTTTACAACATCATAGGGGACAGAGTGATAAGGATGCTTGATGCGTATTTCACGGGCTCGCTGAAGCTCCCGGCCCTGTCTGTAATCTACCTCTAATTCCAGCAAAAAGAGCGGTTGCAACAAATTGGCTTTGCTGGACGATTTTTTGGCATGAATACCTTGCATGACAAAAGTGCATCTGCCGAAAGCTTCGGTATAGATGGTGACAATCTTACCCGAATCTCCGTATTTTAAACCGTGTAAAACGATACCTTCCGTTTTATAAAACATACATGCACTCTTTTAATCTTCTTAAATGGCCATGGCAGATGTCAACTTCTATTTTCATGATGCACATTGTCTGTGTATTCCATGTAGTTATCCCGGCTAGTGAATGACCAGCAATTTAATGATTTTGGAACGCTTCTGGTTCGGGGAGCTGCAGAAGATGAGGTACACGCCAGTTGAGACCCTTGTCCCTTTCGAATTTAAGCCATTCCAGACAGCCCTTCCCCCCAATGAGGTGGTTTTGTACAGGAGGTTACCCCCGATATCCGTAATTCTCACATCGGTCTGGTCGGTCAGGCCATCGATGGTGACAACGCCATGATAAGTTTCCCGAAGAGGGTTTGGCCAAACATAGGCATTGCTGAAATCGCTGGCCCCCTCAGTTGCTTCCCCTTTGTAGGAGACCAACCCGTTTTTTGTAGCGATGAACAACTCTCCGCTTCCGGACGAAATAGCCAGCGACACGATATGGTTGGAGAGTAAAGGTGAGTTTGACATGTCAAAATGTTTCAGCAGGTGATTTCCCCCTTCATCGAAAAGAAATATTCCCGAATTCATGGTTCCAAACCACTTACGGTTGCCCCCGTCAATGGCAATGGCTGTAACGCGTTCCTTTTCCAAAATCGGTTTAAAAATTCCCTCTCCATCTTCCAGGGAGGGTTGTCGCCCATAGAATGCTCCCGGATCAAATACCTTATCAGGATTGTTGTAGACTACCACTCCTGTTCCTGTACCAACCCAGAGTTGGTTGTAATGATCCTCCGCAATGGAAGAGATATTGCTGAATTGAGATACCAGGGTAGAGGTTCCGTTGCTGAAAAGGCTCTGAACTCCGACTTTTCTGTACTGATCATCGGAGGTATTGTCAATGCTCCCCTTTATCCTGCAAGCAAATAATCCCTCGTCCGGAAGTACCACCCAGTGGATGTTTGATGCACTTACCACAATTTCACCGGTTGGGGAATGGGAAAAATCCATGCCAGCATAGGGTAATTGGATGAAGTCGCCCTTGGAGGAACGACTTCCCAGACGGACTTTCCCGGTAGGATTGGTAAACCAAAGGTTGTTTTGCCCATCCAAAGCCACTCCATTGACGACACAGGAGCCGCTGATCGCACCAAGTCCGGAATTTTGCTCGTTGTAATGTTCTGCAACCCTGTATTTCTTAAAATAGAGCAAGCCGGAACCAGCCGTCGAGGCCCAATACTCGTCGGGGGTAATTTTACTGAAGGAAAAAGAGGTGAAAGGCTGGATTGATTTGAGACCCGGATCCTCCTCCGGTGTGAAATTTTGCCAAATGCCCTGCTGGTAAATGGAATAGGCAGCCTCTGAACTTCCGGATGGATCAATATCTGTGGTAGCCGCGAAGATATCCCCGGCACCTGACTTCAGGGCTGTAACGATATCACCGGTAGGAGCATTGGGAAGAAATTGGTTGAAGGTAGCGGTAGATGACCGGCGGATCAATCCATAGCGAAAATCCCCTATCCAAAGAACTCCATTCCCATCAGTCAAAGCATCCCTGGGATCAATTGGTTTTGTGCGGCTCAACGGAGGATAATTGTCGATCCTGCTGTTTCCGGATTTGTTGACCAACCAGATGTTTTGGGAGGTTATTACGGTCATTCCCGTGGGGGATGACCTGATACTCCGGATCTTTTGTATTTCAGGGAACAAGTTCTGCCAGGTTGCCCCATTCCACCCTAGCAGTTGGTCCTGACTTTGGTGGTGAACAACAAGTTTACCTTCAAAATTGGCAAAAGTGCCGTACCTTGAGTTTGGTTGTGGCAAGGATAACTCTTGCTTCCAGTTCCGGTAGTCCTGAAGATTGACATTTTGCCGGTCGGCCGTGTAAATCCCGGCGTTTGTGGCAACCAACCATTTGCCATTGATCGTGGCGAGATCATTTGCCCCGATTGATTCATTGCCTGCGCCAAAATACCAGGTCTCTGCCACCTCCGTCTTTTCCAGATCGACCTTTACAATCCCGAAAGCACAGCACAGGTAGGCATAGGATCCTTCACACACAATCCTGTTGATGGTCTTATCCGGCAGCCCTGACTTTTGGAAAATATCCGGAAAGTTCAGCAACTGACCCTTGCGCAGGAGGTCCAGATTTCCGCTTTTGTAGCCAATGAGCAGGTAATTGGAGGTTTGTGAATAGGCAATGGCTGAAATCCCAACTTCTGACAACCCCTCGGTTTTCGTCATGGTTGTGAGTTGTTTTTGAGACTTGTCCAGCAATAAAATTCCATTGGTAGTTGCAGCTACAACAGATTCAGCTGTTTCCGACAAGCATATGACAGGATGATAAGCTACATGGGCTCTCCACTCACCGATCCGGCCCTGGCTGACCACCATTTCCGGCATCAAAAATAGTAGGAGGAGCAGCGGTCTCATTGTTGCATGGTGGGAGGTGGGTAAGCTTCGTCCAGGAATTTGACAAGCTTTGCAACGGCCCTTCCGCGGTGACTCATACTGTTTTTCAGCAGGGCATCCATTTCAGCGAAAGATTGGGAATAGCCTTCCGGACAAAAGACCGGATCGTAACCAAACCCTTCTGAACCTTGCCTTTGTAACAAAATTTCTCCATCCACCCTTCCCTCAAAAAGGTACTCTTTACCTTGTAGAATCAGGGAGATTACACAACGAAAACAGGCTTTTCTGTTGGTTTTACCTTCCATTTCGGCAAGCAGTTTCGATACATTTTCATCCGAGTTTCTACCTTCACCGGCATACCGGGCAGAGTGCACGCCTGGTTCATTGTTGAGTACCAGGACTTCGAGGCCTGAATCATCCGAAAAGCAGTCTGTATGGAAATGATCCCAGATATAGAATGATTTTTGGGAGGCATTTGCTTCAAGGGTATCTCCTGTCTCAGGAATCTCCTCGTAGCAGGAGATGTCATTGAGGCTAAGAAGTTTAAACTCTCCTTTCAGAATTTCACCAAGCTCTCTTAGTTTGTGTGAATTGTTGGTGGCAAAAACCAATTGGTGCATCATAGGTTATAGGATAGTTTTGGCGATTTGACGGGTATTGTCAGTAATTCCGTAGGTGTAAATGTGAAGACAAGGAACATTGTTGGCGATCAAGTCTTTGGCTTGTAAGATGGCCCATTCAGTACCAACCTGTCTTGCCTCCTCGTTGGTTTTGCATTTTCTGACCTCAGCGGCAAATGCTTCCGGAATGTCAATGCTGAATATTTTTGGAAGCATGGTAATCTGGTTCATCAATGCCAAAGGTTTGATGCCGGGAATGATGGGTACAGTGATGCCGGCAACCCTGCATCGTTCTACAAAGTCGTAGTATTTTTTGTTGTCAAAAAACATTTGGGTTACAATGTACTGAGCTCCGGCATCCACTTTTTGCTTCAGATAAAACAGATCCATTTCCGGATTGGAAGCTTCTGCATGTTTTTCGGGATAACCGGCAACACCGATGCAGAAGTCGAGCGCACTCTTGTTTTTCAGTTCCGGGTCCAGGTATTTGCCCTCCCTCAAATGAACCAGCTGATCTACCAGTTCGTTGGCATGGGAATGGCCATTTTTTTCCGGAGTAAAGTAGTTTTCAGATTTTAAACCATCGCCACGCAGGGCAAGTACATTTTTTATGCCCAGGAAGTTAAGGTCAATCAGCATATTTTCTGTCTCTTCCCTCGTGAACCCGCCACAAACCACATGAGGTACTACCGGAATACCGTATTTGTGCTGGATGGAAGCTGCAATGGCAACGGTTCCCGGACGCTTGCGGACTATTTTCTTCTCCAGCAGGCCATTCTCCAAAGGACGGAACTCGATCTCATCGCGGTGGGTCGTTAGGTTGATGTAGCGGGGCTTGTATTCAATCAACTCATCGATGGTTTCGTAAAGTTTGGATGCATTTTGGCCTTTCAAAGGAGGTAACAACTCGAAGGAGAAGATTGTTTTTTTTGCGGAGGCAATGATATCTATAACTTTCATATTCTCTATTAATTTGTTTTTTATGGCCAAATGGATTAGCTTGATTGGCGAAATTATGTCTATTTCAGTTGGTGATTAAGCAATCAAGGCTTTTTCATCTCTCTATTTTTAAAACGTTGCTGCTACTCTATTTTGCAAATATAATTGTTTAGATACGATCTAAAGCGTTTTTGGTTTGTGGAGAATGGATTTCCAACGGCACCACCATTGTTCTTGAGATCGGGAAATGGATGAATACTAGTACGAGGATCCAAAATCATTCCGGATAACGTTGGAATTTCTGCTCGAACATGGGCGACAAATGGTCGAAATAATTGCTACATTTAATGGTTCTAAAAAATATTGAATGTCAAAAGGGAAAAAGCTTGAAAAGGCACTTAGTTTTAACAAGGCCGGCTTAAAAACAACCATCATGGCCCTCTTTTATGAGGAGCCAACTTATGTATACAACTACAAGCAACTCTCCGGAAAAATCGGAGCCAAAAATACTACAGCCCAGCTGCTTGTCAGTGTAGCACTGCAGGAGTTACGCGACAATGAAGCATTGGAGGAGGTATCCAGGGGCAGATTCAGGCTGAAGCAGAAGAGTGGCAATTCCTTCATCGGCACGATGGAGTTGAATTACAAAGGATTTGGCCAGGTATTCTGCGAGGAGCTAAATGACACGGTCTTGATCCAGGCTGCCAACATGAACCATGCGCTCGATGGTGACAAGGTGAAAATCAGGCTTTTTGCCAGACGAAAAAAGAGCGACACCGAAGGGGAAGTGGTAGAAGTTGTTGAAAGGGCGCAGAAAACGTTGGTTGGGACGGTCGAAATATCTAAATTTAGTGCCTTTCTGATCCCTTCCAAGCGGATGCCCTTCGATCTTTATATCCCCAAGGAGAATTTAAAAGGGGCAAGACACGGGCAAAAGGCCATTGCAAGGATTGTTGACTGGCCCGAAAATGCACGAAATCCTGTGGCTGAAATTGTGGATGTACTGGGCGATGCAGGTTCCAACAATACGGAGATGCATGCTATCCTTGCTGAGTTTGGCCTGCCATACAAATATCCAGAAAAGGTGGATGAAGCAGCCAACAAAATTCCCATGGAAATTTCTGCCGAAGAGATAGCCAGGCGAAGGGATTTCAGGAAGGTTCCGACTTTTACCATAGATCCGGCAGATGCGAAGGATTTTGATGATGCCCTATCTATCCAGAAACTGGACAATGGATTGTGGGAAGTTGGGGTCCACATTGCCGATGTGACCCATTATGTTAGGCACAACTCCATCATTGAGGAGGAGGCCTATACCAGGGCTACCTCTGTTTACCTTGTCGACAGGGTGGTACCCATGTTGCCTGAACGATTGTCCAATGGCGTATGTTCCCTGCGGCCTCACGAGGAGAAGCTTTGCTATTCTGCAGTGTTCCAGTTGGACGACCTGGCAAAGGTACACAAGGAGTGGTTTGGCAGGACCGTTATCTTTTCAGACAGGAGATTCAGCTACGAAGAGGCGCAGCAGGTTATTGAAAGCGGGGAGGGAGAGATGAAACTGGAGATCCTTACGCTCGATGCTTTGGCCAAGAAATTGAGAGCCAAACGCTTTGAGGGTGGCTCCATTGATTTTGACCGGGTAGAGGTAAAGATAGAGGTGGACCCTGCCGGGAAGCCTGTCAATGTTTATTTCAAGGAATCCAAAGACTCCAATAAGCTGATTGAGGAGTTTATGTTGCTGGCCAACAAGAAGGTGGCAGAATTGATTGGAAAACCGGGTGCCAGGAAAAAGGAGAAGACATTTGTCTACAGAATTCATGACAAACCGGATCCTGAAAAGCTGGAAAAATTCAACCATTTCATCAAGCGATTCGGATATGGTATCATGACCAATTCGCCTGCTGCGGTATCCACTTCCATGAATCAGCTCATCACCAACGTATCTGGCAAAAAAGAGCAGAATGTCATTGAGACCCTTGCGATACGTACCATGGCCAAGGCAGAATACTCTACCCGTAACATTGGTCACTACGGTTTGGGTTTTGAATATTATACCCATTTTACCTCTCCCATCAGAAGATACCCCGACATGATGGTGCATCGTTTGCTGGAGCGTTACCTGCAGGAAGGGAGCTCTGTCGCGGCCAACAAATACGAGGATATGTGCAAGCACTCTTCTGACATGGAGAACAGGGCGGCCAATGCTGAACGCGCATCCATCAAATACAAGCAGGTAGAATTCATGTCGGACAAGATCGGTAAACATTACAAAGGCGTTATCTCGGGGGTTACCGAATGGGGGATCTATGTCGAGATTGAGGAGAACAAATGCGAAGGTATGGTTCCATTGCACGAGCTTACAGATGACTATTACCAATTCGATGAAAAGAATTATTGCATCACCGGACGGCGCAGCAGAAGGCGTTATCAATTGGGCGATGAGGTGGAAATTGAGATACTCAGAGCCAATCTTGAAAAGAAGCAACTCGACTTCAAAATTGTTGTTTCTTCGACAAAATAATTATATTTGGTCAATAATGATGAATTCCAAACGATGAGCAACGAAAACTTAGGAACGAAAAAAGATGCAGTTAGGGAGAATATTTTGACCATTGCACAAGAGATTTTCAGCAAATTCGGCTACAAGAAGACCACTCTGGATGACATTGCCAATGCGGTCAGAAAGGGAAAAAGTTCTCTCTACTATTATTTCAGCAGCAAGGAAGATCTATTCCAGGAGGTAATTCAAAAGGAGGCGGATATTCTAAGGGTTGAGCTGGCCAAGGTATTGCAGAAGGATATGGATCCGGCCGACAAGCTGCGTGACTATGTGATGACAAAAATCACCACCTACCGGCAATTGGCCAATTTTTACAATGCCATTGAAAATGATACGGCTGCGGTAGAATTTATCGATAAGATCAAATCCCAGTATGACCAGGAGGAGATCAGGATGATGAAAAGAATACTATTGGAAGGGGCTCGCCAGCACAAGTTTGTAATCAAGGATTTTACTTTGGTGGCAATTGGAATCACCACTGCTATCCGGGGGTTGGAGATGCCACTCTCCGCGGGTCCTTACCGATCCAACGATTTGAGCAAAAGTGTGGATGCCATCGTAAAAATTATCTGCTACGGCATCATGAGAAGAGATTAAATCAGAATTTTCCTCAAAAAAATACCCCGATGCAGCCATCGGGGTATTTTTTTTATTTGAAATCAATGTCTCCACCGCTCGAACTGTTCGTGTCGCGCATGGCCGGATTGCCAGAAACTTTTATGTTAGAGCCACTACTGGCATTGGCTTTCAGCTCTTTTGTCACATGAACATCCATGTCGGAGCCGCTGGAAGCGGAGGCCTCCCCTTTTTCTGCCACCAACCTGGAGGCATCCAGTTCTGATCCACTTGAACTTTCAGCCTTCACTTCTACTGTCGTTCCGGAAACTGTTAATTCACTTCCACTGCTCGAATCCAATTTGACCACGTTGCATCCCACTTCCATGGTTACTTCAGATCCACTGGAGGAGGATATTTTCAACTGATCAGCATTTATTTTGCTGGTTGTTTTCACTTCGGATCCAGCACTGGCACTGACGGATTTCAACTGTTTAACGGTAACATAAACTTTTAACTCTTTGGCATTGTTAACACCCTCTTCCAGGTATATCTTAAGCTTGTTGCCTGATACTTCAGTTTTAAGAATTTTAAGAATATTCTCATCCGTTTCAACCACCACTTTCTCAAAGGAGTCCTGGTTAAGAATCAACTCAATACCTGTGCTGACAGATACCTCATCGAAACCGGTCACTGACCGCTCTTCTTTTACAACTTTTCCATTTCCATGGATGTGTGCGATACATGAGTCAATGGTCAGTGAGAAGGCAGTCAACCACAAGACCATTAAAAGGCTCCATTTTTTCTTCATGACAATTTTTTTAAAATTTTATATTTGGGGTTCTCCTGTCAATAAGACGAGCGAAGTATGAAATTGTTACACCATAAAAAAACCCCAACGTTTAACGTCAGGGTTTTATTATGATTTCAACCGGAACTACTCTTTAAGTGGTTCTTTTTTTGTCTCTTCTGGTGCTGTCGGAGGGGTAGCGGCATCATCATCCTTCATGGATTTTTTAAACTCTTTCATGCCTTTTCCAAGTCCGCCCATCAATTCAGGAATCTTTTTACCTCCGAATAACAGCAGCAAAGCAGCGATAATCAATATCACATGTGCTCCACTCAAAACTCCCAGTATAAATAAGTTCATAGCGTTCTTTTTTTGTGTTCAAGGGCAAATATAGCAATCTTTTCTATCGGATATTCCAGGTTTACCTAAATAATTTTAAAACATCATTCCCGTTCGCATACAACAAAAGGGAGAAGAGGAGTACCATTCCGGCAATCTGGGCATATTCCAGGAATTTGTCACTGGGCTTTCTGCGGGTAATGATCTCATAGAGTAAAAACAGCACATGTCCTCCATCCAGTGCAGGAATCGGAAGTATATTCATGACCGCCAAGATAATCGAGAGAAATGCGGTCCAATTCCAGAAAATCTCCCAATCCCAGGCGGATGGGAAGATATTTCCGATGGCAATAAACCCTCCGAGTGATTCGTATGCTTTGGTTTCCGGGGAGAAGAGGAGCTTGAACTGCTTTAGGTAATCTCCAACTGCCCTGTATCCTTTGGCAGCTCCGGCCGGGATAGATTCCAGCAAACTGTATTTGACCGTTTTGTATTCGAACAGGCCATCCACAAAGGCACGTTGAATTCCGATTGTTCCGGCAGAACCAATTCTTACTTTGCGGGAAAAGGTAACGCTGTCACGCAGGATCTGGACAGAAACGTCGGTGTCTTTGGAGAGTGCCAGCTTGTCTACAAATTCATCGTAGTAGGTAAATTTCATACTATCGACTGAAAGGATCTCATCGTTTAGCTCCAATCCGGCGTCCCTGGCCGGTGAATTCTTTGCAAAAGCTGAAATTTTACAGCTGAAGGGGATTCGCAGGGATAAAATATTTTTGTCGGTCAGCAACTTCGGAATAATCTCCTTTTTGATTGGCAGGGATATTATTTGGGAATCACGCTGAACCTCAATGGTCTGGGCTCCATCCAGTACGATTGTAGGGAGGATTTTAAAGAAACTTTCAACGGTCTTCCCATCGACAGAAAGGACCTTGTCCCCATTTTTTAGTCCGATCTCCCGTCCGGTTTCCGATACAACTATCCCGTATTTAGCATTTTGGGTGGGAAGATACTCTTCGCCCCAGGTAAAAAGAATCATGGAATAGAGGACCAATGCCAATATGAGATTGAAAAGAACTCCTCCAATCATGATCAGCAAACGTTGCCAGGTTGTTTTTGACCTGAACTCCCAGGGTTGCGGAGGTAGTTTCATCTGCTCCTTGTCCATGGATTCGTCGATCATTCCGGAAATTTTTACATAACCGCCCAGTGGAACCCATCCAATGCCATATTCGGTCTCCCCCCTTTGTACCTTGAAAAGTGAGAACCAGGGATCGAAAAAGAGGTAGAATTTTTCCACCCTGCAACCAAAGAGCTTGGCGAAAAGGAAGTGCCCAAATTCGTGGATAATCACCAGTATGGAGAGGCTTAGCAGAAGTTGTGCGGCTTTGATCAATATTACTGTCATCTGTTACTTTGTTGTTAATGGGTCTTTTTCAGGATGATCTCTTCTGCAAAAATCCTTGCAGCCTTGTCTGTTTCCAGGTAGTCATTCAGTTCAGGCTGACTGATATACGGAATGTTTTCCATTGCCAGTTCATTGATTTTCGCGATCTCTGTAAAAGAAATTTGTTCGTTTAAAAATGCTTTGACAGTCACTTCATTGGCGGCATTCAGCACGCAGGCCAGGTTGCCACCTTTGTAAAGTGCTTCATAAGAGAGTGCAAGGTTACGAAATTTTTTTGTATCGGGCGCAGTGAAAGAAAATGTTGGACAATCTAAAAAATTGAATCGGGGAAGCTCATTCTGAATGCGAACGGGATATCCCAGCGCAAATTGTATGGGTAGTCGCATGTCAGGAAGTCCCAATTGAGCCTTGATGGATCCATCACAAAATTGCACCATGGAGTGAATGATGCTTTGCGGGTGTATTACCACCTCGATCTGTTCAGGTTTAAGGCCAAAAAGCCATTTGGCTTCTATCACTTCGAACCCTTTGTTCATGAGTGTTGCCGAATCGATGGTAATTTTGGCACCCATCTCCCAGTTGGGGTGATTCAGTGCCTCCCTGACAGTTACATTTTCAATTTGTTCGGCTGTTTTTCCATGGAATGGCCCTCCCGAACAGGTTAGGATAATTTTCTCTACGGAAGTTTCCGCTTCACCCATGAGACATTGGAAAATGGCCGAATGTTCAGAGTCGATGGGTAGTATTTCAACACGGTGCGCGATGGCCAGGCGGGTGATAAGGTCCCCGGCAACCACCAGGGTCTCTTTGTTGGCCAGGGCAATTTGTTTCCCTGCTTTTATTGCCCGAATGGTCGGCAACAACCCAGAAAAACCTACCATAGCGGTTACCACGGTATCGATGGTTCCCATCTCAACTACCTGGGCGATGGCTTCACAGCCGGCATAAACTTTAATGGGATAGGGCGTCAGTGCCTCTTTAACCCGAAGGTATTTCTCCTCGTTGCTGATAACTACCACGTTTGGCTGAAATTTGATCGCCTGGGCTATCAAAAGATCAACGTTGTTGTTGGCAGTCAATACCTCCACCGAAAAAAGTTCAGGGTTATTGGCAACGATGTCCAATGTTTGCTGACCAATGGATCCGGTTGAACCGAGCAGGGCAATTTTCTTCATGGAGCGTCGGGGGTTAAAAGCTGATATAATCTTCCGGGTTGATAGGGTTGCCATTTACCCAAAGTTCAAAATGAAGGTGAGGGCCTGTAGTTTCTCTTCCTGTATTCCCCATAATGGCGATGACCTCACCGGCTTTTACCTTGTCGCCCTGCTTCCTGAGAAGTTCCGCATTGTGTTTGTAACAGGTAACAATATTTTGATCGTGCTGAACCATGATTACATAACCGGTTTCCATGGTCCATTCAGCGAAAATGACAGTACCATCGAGTGCTGAAGAGATTCTTGAATTGGGTTTGGAGACAATATCGACCCCATAATGGCCGGTCGAGATGTCCTGCTTGCCGGTTACCATACCTTTCAGCGGAGGGAAAAAGAGAAGGCTGGCAAGTCCGCTCCTACGGGTCGTTGTGGAACCCATGTGGAGATTGAACTGTTCCTGATCAAGCTTGTCTTTGAAGAGGCTGTCTTCATTTAGTCTTCTGATATCTAGCAGGTTGGGGCGAACAATGGAATCCCTGTGGGTAACTGTATCGAGTGAATTTTCGCCGCTAAGCATGGCACGCATATCCCTGAAGTATCTGTCGTAAAGGTCTATCTTTTGCTCAAGCGAGTCGGTGATCAGGGCATTCTGAATGAGTCTTTGCCGCAATTTCCCGGTAGGATATCCCGGAATGTATTCCCGCAAGGGGGTAAAAGCGATGAGGATGGTTACTGCGATGATAATGGTGACAATTGCTCCCACCAATCCTAGCACCAGGGTCCGGGCATTGAACCTGATCTGCTTGATGATATGAAGGTTGAGGTCGTTGAAGATAACGATCCTGTAAGGATTTTGAAACAGTTTCTTCAGCTTATCCCGTTTTCTTTCTGCCGCCATGGGTGCTCATTTCTTGAAAATCCAAACATACACAAAAAACTTGCACAATTATTGCAGGATAGGAAAAAATGGCTATCTTTGCACCACAAAACCGACACAGCTGGTTTTAAAAAATATACTGTGGGGTAGAGCAGTTGGTAGCTCGTCGGGCTCATAACCCGGAGGTCGTGGGTTCGAGTCCTACCCCCGCTACAAAAGACCCTTGTAAACGATTGATTTACAAGGGTCTTATTTTTTTGGGGGTACATATGGGGGACAGTTTACAACAATATCAGTTAATTTTATGCCTTTTACTTTGCCAATATTTTTTTCTTCTCAGCTTCAAATTCATCCTTGGTGATAGCTCCGCTATCCATTAAATCTTTCAATTTCTTTATTTCATCAGCCTTTGATAATTCATTGATATTTTCTGTTTTGGTTGTCTTTGCAACACAATCAACAATCTCGCATGTTGCAATTGCATCTTCTATCATTAGGTTGTAATTGGTAATGTTTCCACCTCCAACAACAAAATAGATTTTAGTTTGACCTTTTATTTTTTGCTCCTTTATTTTTTTTAACGTCACATTTATTCCGTTATACTGCCTACCAATATTCATTTGATCTGGTCCTCCATTGGTATTGTAAGACATTGCAGCTCCCCATCCTCCCATTTGTAGATACAAGAATCCACCGCTTGGACCAGATCCTTTATTTAGTTTTATTTCGTCCCCAATTTTATAAGTGATTCCATTTGATGCTTTGTAAGTCTCTATTGTTTCAGAATAGGCATTAATTGAAAGAATCAGCATTAAAAGTAAAATTGTTGTTTTCATTTAGTTTGTTTTAGGTTTAAGAGATTATTTACCAAATGTAACAAACTGATTTTGAAATATGAAATATTATAAGGTATTTAAATGTGAAGTTATGTTAAGTTTTGAAAGTAAGGTTTTGTAAGGTTTTGGGGTTAGTTGTTTTGCTTACATGGGTTTTCAATCTCTTTCCCTGAAATATCTTGAAAAATAAACATTGGCCGTTTGTCTTCTGATTCATTTTTAAAATCAACGGTTTTCATTTTAGGCACAATGAATTCAGATATTTTTATCATTAGTTCAATAGCCTTTGCCGGGTCTTTGGTCGCTACTTCATCCAACCATCGTTCTATATTGGTTAAATTGCCCTCAACAAGTGATTGATAGGCTAGTTTGATATTTGCCTGTGCTTTGTCTTTGGCTCCCTGTGGCCTTCCGGCAGGGTTCCCGGATCTTCCTGGTGTAAACATGGCTTGTTTCTTTACTGTTATAAACGTTCTAAATCTCGCTTCGCCTGTTGTGAAGTAACTACAATTGTTATTGGTTCCCGCTGTTCTAATCCTTTCATCTCAACGGCCTTTAATTTTGGTAGTGTGAATTCCATTATCTTCATAATCATGTCGAATGCCTTTTCAGGATTCTTTTTTGCTACTTCATCAATCCAGTTCTGAAAGTTGTCTACATTACCATCAACTATCTGTTGAAAGATTTGTTTTATCTCTTGTTGGGTTTTGTCCTTTGATCCGGTCGGTCTGCCTGCCGGGTTCCCGCTTTTACCTTTTTCAAACATGGTTTTGTAAATTAGTTGTTATTAACAATATTTGACATACAAATTTAATGATTATATCCGGGTTGCCTCTTTGACTTTCCGATTCAGTTCATTTATCAATTCATTGCCTTTTGCATCGGTTGAGGTGTTACTTAATTTTTTAATGTATAACCTTAAATCAAATGCCTGTTTCTTGCTAATTTTCCCCCTTTCTTGCCACTCTTTTACAGTGTTTAAAACTGTTGGCTGTCCTATTTCCATAATGGTAAACAAGGCCAAATTTTCAGTTAATTCCTTTTTGCTCCCTGTTGGTTTCATGCCTGTCATTTTTGAGTTAATTTTTTGGATTGAATTATATTCATATTTCCATCTGGTAACAAGGCTCTGATAAAATGCCTCATCTGAAAGTAATCCGGCTGTTATTTCAGGCTGTTTTAATTGCTGTCTTAATTGCTTTCTAAATCTCATTTCAAACCTCAAAACATTTCTATCTCTGTATAGTTCCGGGATTGGTTGCCGTTTCTGTTTCTGTTCATACTCTTTGCCATAAAATACCAATTGCCTCAACTGATTATTATAGTACAGGCCATTGTTTTGCTCTAATCGCTTGTAATATTGTGCCTGTCCCAAATATGGATAGTAAACCTTTTCATCAAATTGCATTATCAGATTTTTGGCAAAGTCAATCCGGGTAACATTTGCAAGGTCAAAGGGTAAATGTAAACAGTCACTAATTTTCTGAATGGCTCTTTTTGTGTCTCCCTTTGTCAATGTTTTGAAATTGTCCCCCAAATAATATTTGCATAGGCTACTATCATAGATACTTACTTTGTTTTCTGTTACCCTGACTTTGAGACTGTCCAAATATCCGGTTACATATTCCCCATACTGATTAACCCCCTGATTGATCACATTTGATAAAAATTGAGGGACTGATAAAATAAAGTTTGTTCCTGGGTTCTGCTCTTTGTTGAGGCTTAAATCTAAATTATCATACATGGGTTACAAATTTGAGGTACAAAACATGTCTTAACATAGAGTAAAGGGAAAGGGGGTACAGTCCCCCCTCTTTATGCCTCATCTTTCCCGGTTACTTTTTTTGTAACTGCCTTTTTTCTAAGTGCCTCAATTTCATGGCTTAACTCCCCATCGGTGAAAAGCTCCCAAAGTCCATCTGTATCATTTTTTAAACCCCGGGCAATGAATATTTCAATGGTTGTTATTCCTGTCTCTTTGTAGTCTGGATTGAATAGAATTATCAAACCATCATTTGAGGTGTTTATGTCACCATAAGCAACATTATTTTCAAGATTGGGACGTTTCACCGATGTAATATTTTGACTGCCTTTGGTTATGGCCATATCCGTTTTTTTGCCTCCCCATTTGTCAGGACGTTGGCCAAAATTAAAACTTAACCCCCCTATATTGAAAACTTTCTTGTTGATTAACAGGCTTTCAAATAGATCATATTCCCCGGTTGAGGCTGTAATATCAAACCTGCTTTTTGCCTCTGTTAATTTCTCCCCCTTGTAAAAGTCAGTTAGGATCATTTCCGGCCTCCTTTCCTACCTATAGTTACATAGGTTGAGGCTTCCTGTTCAATAGCGTCAAAGGTCTTAATTTGGTTTTCCTTCAACCAGTTTTCAACCTCAACCCGGTCAAAATAGAGGTGTTTTGCTTGTTTGTAGTGGGGAATAGTCCCCTGCATAGTCCTTTTGTAAACATGGCTTTTTGATAGGCCTGTAAGGTTGCAAACGTCCTCCAAGTTTAGGACGGTTTTGGATTGACTTAATAGGGTTTGAATGTTTGTTAGTTGTACCCCTTGTTTCTGTAATAATTCCAATACAATGCTTTCCATTTATCTGAAATTTGAATTTGATAAAAGGACTTTGGCCAAAGTCATCTTTGATTCTCAAAGACAAAACAAAGATCGGACAGTCAGGAAACTATTAAAATAGACAGGTGTTTACTGTAAATGGGTGTAAATGGTTTCCAGAATATTATCAATTATTAGGTGTTTTTTGGGTTTGTGTTCTGGGTTGAATTGGATAGCATTATTAAGGGACTGCCTTAAATTTTTTGCTTCAAAACAATTTTCTGCAATACTCCAGTAATCCCCGGGGTTTTCTCTTTGGAATAATTCAGAAATAAAATAGGCACAAAGGACAGTTGTAAAAAGCTTTAGTCTTTTAATTGGAATAAAGTCCGGGGGCAAAGGTTCACTTTTAAATATAGCTTTGAAATGGTCGGGGGTTGTTTCAAAATAATTGCCGTTCATTTGGTGGTAAAGGATCTCTATTTGCTGATCGTTTAATATACTTTGAAAGCCTGTTATATTACTAACAAAGCCTGTTGTTTCATGTTGTTTTTCAGGTTTGATATTCAACTTTTGTTCCAACAATTCTTTGAATAAAAAATACTTACCATAAACAACTTTAGCATCTAAATCATATTGAATATGATTGTTGTTGTAGTAATTATTTTCAATCCTTAGATAAACTATTTTTGGCATTTCATGGAAAAAACGGTGTTTTTTTTCAAATGCAATTTTAAGAGGGATTTTAGAGGCTTCAGCAATAAACTGTTTTATTTCCTCTAATTTCTCAATCATTGCTTTTTCATTCCATGAATAAAACCTATTCAGGAAAATGACAATTTCACCTAAAAGCAACCATTCATTTGCATAATATTCTTTGAGTAGTTCAAATGCTTCAGGTGGGTTAATTGGCCATTCCGGGTTTTTTGATCCTATTTCACCAACTTCTACCTCAAATTTTATTCTGAATCTATCTTTTAATTCTTTTGCTTTTCCTCTATAGTAATCCGGTGATGTTTGATTGAAATCAATTTCAACATTTTTAAAACTACTTTGAAAGCCTGTCAATATTGATTTTGATTGTTTCGGGTGAGTTATTCTTTTTTTGATTTTTACCAAAAGGACAGAATTACATTTTACTCTTAAAACAATTTCATGCAAAATGTTTAAATCCAATTTATCCCCTGATTCAGGCCATTTTATAAAGAAACAATCTGATAAAAACCGTTTATATAAAACCCTTTCAACCTCATTATTTAGATCAAACTTATCTGGCTTCCAATATCGTTTGGCAAAGGTTTTAATATTCTCATGAATTTCATCCAATTCATCCCAAACCATTTTTTGCTGTTCCAGTGTTAAAACCATTAACTCCCCTATAGCCCTATTTATTAATTGCTCTGACTTATCCCAATCAATGTCACTGTTTAAATCAATAGTTTTAATCTGAAGGACTAAGTTTCTGTAATTTTCTAAATCTGCCATCACATTTATAAATTAAAAGGTTATTTCAGGCAGTCCATTTAATGCCTGTGCTTTTTTCTCATCTATTGCCCGGGTGTAAACTTCAACATATTTTAAACCGGAATGGCCTAAAAGTGAGGCCACAGTTTTAACATCTGTTTTCACCTCTCCCAATAGATTGACTGCAAAACTATGCCGGGCACAGTGCCACGTTATGTTTTTGGGTATTTCTGCCAATTTCACCCATGCTTTGAGGCTCTTTAGTGCCCCTGTATGTGAGGGCAATATAAATACTTTGTCGGTCACTTTTCCTGGTTTACCGATCAACTTTAAAAGCATAGGACTAAGATCCATTCTGACACTTGAATTTTTAGATGAGTGCTTTGTTTTGGCCTGACTGAATATTAAAACCCCATTTGCAGAATCAATGTTTTTAAATGTCAATTCTGAAACGTCACACCATCTTAACCCGCTAAACAGACTAAACAGAAAAGCCCTTTTTACATCTTTATTGCCACAATATGTTTTCCCTAATAGTTCAATTTCTTTGTATGACAATATATCTTTTTTCAATCCCTGATCCCGGACGGCTGTAATCCCTGCCGTTGGATTTTCTGCCATTATTTTATCCTTGATAGCCTGATTAACGACCCTTTTAAACTTGCTGAAATAGTTGTAAGGTGTTTCACCGTTTAGGCTCTTTTGCATAAATTCAAGATACCCCCGGCAAAGGTTCTCATCCAATTGTTTGGGTTTAATGGTTTTGATTCCTTTACTTTCAAGATAATCAACAAACCATTTTTTTGAATATTTCACTATTCTTAAATCCTTGTGGGGGTAGTCCGTTACATAATTTTCATAATAGGCCACAAAGTCAATCGTTTTTTTGAATGTTGGGGTTATGTTGTAATCCTGTGCCTGTAATTCAAGTTCTCTTTTTGCCCTTATGCTTTCAGCTAAATCCTTAGATTGTCTGTTGGCCTCAAAATCTGCCTTTGTTCTGGGTTTTGGTACTGAATGTATGCTTAAATACTCTTTGTACCTTTTGCCGTTGGCTGTAATATCCAAAAAATAGGATTTTGCCCCGGTCTTTTTTATATTCTCCCTTAATTTAACCCCCATTTTATTCTTATATTAGGTTAATACTTTCTAAATATAAGTAAAAAAATAATATGGGGGACAGTCGGGGGACAGTTTTCTACAAATATTAAAATATCATAGGAAAATTAGTATCTTTGAAAGTGCTTAAAATACAGGGTTTTAATTCTTATAATATTTTAATATTTTCCTTTAAAATATGGGTAGTGTTCCTACCCCCGCTACAAAGAGGCCTTGTAAACAGATGTTTACAAGGCCTTCTTCATTTAATGTATATGCATCTATTCGATAATCAGTATATTATTAGGAGAGATGCTCTGCCAAAATTTTAATCCCCAAACCTATCAGAATCAAACCTCCCAGGATTTCCACCTTGGAGCCAAATTTGCCACCAACATCCTTGCCGATCCTTATGCCCAGCATGGAGAAGAAGAAGGTGACACCTCCAATGATCAAAGCCCCACTAAATATTTTCTCTGTTTCGGCCAGCGCATAGGAGAAGCCTACCACCAGTGCATCGATACTGGTAGCGATGGAAAGTGTCATGATGTGGCGGAAGGAGTAAATATCCGACTCTTTTTTGTCGGTTGGCATGGTTAGCCCCTCGTAGATCATTTTGCCCCCAAGGTAGGCCAGCAGTGCGAAAGCGATCCAATGGTCTACTCCTTCCACATAGCTTTTGACACTGGTCCCCATGAACCATCCAACGATGGGTAACATGCCCTGAAAAAAGGCAAAATTAAGCGCGATCTTCACCGCATGTGAAAAGGAGACTTTTTGTTCTGCAAGGCCGCAGCTAATGGATACAGCGAAAGAATCCATAGATAGGCCGATGGCTAAAACGAATACAGTAATCAGATCCATAGGTTTGTAGCAGCTGAGTTAATGCAATGAGTCAGGGAGCATCCTTAGAAAAGGAAGTGCTTTTGTGTAATCTAATTCATCATAAAACATTCCCAATCGATTGAGGTTGTTGTAATAATCGTTGACCTGTTTGTAATAGTTTAACTCACTTTGTAAATACCAGGCTTTTCCCCCTAACTTCTCAGCAATAAACCATTTTTCCAGCAAACGACCTGAACGGCCGTTCCCGTCTTCAAAAGGATGAATATTTACAAATACAATATGAATGAATGAAGCAAAGTAAAATACCTCTTCAATTGTAAGATGTAGTTTCTTCAGCAATTCAATATCATTCCAAAGCTTGTTAAATAGATCGCTTACTTTTTCAACAGGTGCTGCTTCGTATTGAATCCGACCTGTTAGATGTTCCATCACGAGCATGTTGACTGCACGACATATTCCTTGTTTGCTTCTAGATAATAAATGAGCAGAGAGTATGGCATGAGCTTTTAAAAAATGCTCTTTGGTAAGCATATTTTTTTGTGCAAAAAGATAGGAATTGTATAAATCGTTTGGCTTTTGAATTAAATCTGGCAAGTACTCAATATTCAGCATCTTATGCTTAACATAACTGTCAACCTCCATCAATTCGCCCTCAATTCGGGAGGAGGTAATTGCGGAAACAGATGTGTAAAAACTAAACGAATCAGTAGAGATTTCGGCATCCTTGAGTGCTTTGAATTTAGTTGACAATTGACAATTGTCAATTGTCAATTTGTACTCCTCCAGCAATCCAACGGGTATTATTTGCAATTCTGTCTTCATTGATGCAAATATATAAAAAAGAACGCCGGAGAATTTCTCCGGCGTTCTGGTTGTGACCTTTGCAGGTCAGGTATATATTGGGTTGACAATTACATCATTCCACCCATTCCGCCGCCCATGCCGCCACCGCCTGGCATTGCAGGTTCGTCTTTCTTCTCTTCTACCAGTACACACTCTGTGGTTAAGAACATTCCGGCAATAGAGGCTGCATTTTCCAGTGCTACGCGGGTAACTTTGGCAGGATCGATAACGCCTGATTCATAAAGGTTCTGGAAGACATCCAGGCGGGCATTGTAGCCATAATCACCTTTGCCTTCTTTCACTTTCTGAACGATCACGGCACCTTCTACTCCAGCGTTGGATACGATCTGGCGCATTGGCTCTTCAATGGCACGTTTGATGATCAGGATACCTGTCGTTTCATCGTCATTGTCACCTTCCAGCCCTTCGAGTGAATCGATGGCACGAAGCAGTGCAACACCACCTCCAGGTACGATGCCCTCTTCGATGGCTGCGCGGGTTGCGTTCAGTGCGTCGTCGACACGGGCTTTCTTCTCCTTCATCTCGATTTCGGAGGGAGCTCCAACATAAAGTACAGCAACACCGCCTGACAATTTTGCCAAACGCTCCTGCAGTTTCTCACGGTCGTAGTCTGAAGTGGTGGTTTCGATCTGCTTTTTGATCTGACCAACCCTGGCAGAGATCAATGCAGAGTCTCCGGCACCGTTAACGATGGTGGTTTTCTCTTTATCGACCGTAACTTTTTCGGCTTTACCCAGCATTTCGAGGGTAGTATCTTCCAGTTTCATTCCTTTCTCTTCGGTAATTACTGTACCGCCGGTCAGGATGGCAAGATCCTCCAGCATCTCCTTGCGGCGATCGCCGAATCCGGGTGCTTTAACGGCGCAAACCTTCAGACCTGCACGCAAACGGTTGACAACAAGGGTCGCCAAAGCTTCACCTTCGATGTCTTCTGCGATGATCATCAGCGGACGACCCGATTGGTGGGTAGCCTCCAGTACAGGAACCAGTTCTTTCATGGAACCGATTTTCTTGTCGTGGATCAGGATGAAAGGATGTTCCATTTCAGTGGCCATCTTTTCGGTATCTGTTACAAAATAGGGAGAGATGTATCCGCGGTCGAACTGCATACCTTCCACAACTTCCACGTAAGTGTCAGTTCCTTTGGCTTCCTCGACAGTGATTACTCCTTCTTTGTTTACTTTTTGCATCGCTTCTGCAATCAGCTTGCCAATTTCTGCATCATTGTTCGCTGAAACGCGGGCAACCTGCTCAATTTTATCGTAATCGTTGCCAACGTTGATAGCCTGTGATTTGATGTGGGCTACTACTTTAAGTACTGCTTTGTCGATTCCGCGCTTGAGGTCCATTGGATTGGCTCCTGCAGTTACGTTTTTCAATCCAACGGTGATGATGGACTGGGCAAGTACCGTCGCAGTGGTTGTTCCGTCACCGGCATCGTCACCGGTCTTGGAAGCAACCTCCTTAACCAGGTGGGCACCTATGTTGGCATAGGGATCTGCCAGATCAATCTCTTTGGCAACAGTTACACCGTCCTTGGTTACCAGAGGAGCGCCAAATTTTTTCTCGATGATTACATTCCTGCCTTTTGGTCCGAGGGTCACCTTAACTGCGTCGGCCAACTGGTCAACACCCTTTTTTAACAGCTCGCGAGCTTCAATATTGAATTTAATTTCCTTAGCCATTTCTAATAAATTTTATTTTTTGACAATCAATTAATTAAGCGATGAAAAGAACATCTGTCTGGTTAACAAGCAGGTAATCTTTTCCGTCGATCGATAGTTCCGTTCCTGAATATTTTCCAAAGAACACTACGTCTCCAACTTTCACTTCCATTGCTTCATCTTTTTTTGCACTACCAACCAGAACGACTTTCCCGGAGAGTGGTTTTTCTTTAGCTGAATCAGGAATGATGATACCACCAGCTGTTTTTTTCTCTGCTTCCTGCGGCTCGATCAATACTTTGCCGGCAAGGATTTTACCTTTAAGTTCTGCCATTTTAAAAAAAATTTATTTAATAATTATTTGGTGAATAATATTTTTTATACCTCATTCCTATCAGATTTTGTGCCAAACAATAAATTTGCCAATAAAAATGTTTTTCAGGACAAAAATACACCCGTTTACTTGGACAAAAAATGACCATATATCGTAATAAACAGATAATCAGAATTATAATCCAACATCTGCTTGTCAGGTATTTCTGCCAAGTTGACACAAAACAGAAGAGCCACTGTTCAGCAGTGGCTCTTCTGTTTTCTATTTTAAGCTACCCGATTATTTCGTCTTTGCGGTGTCGGAGGTGTTTTGTGGTGCCGACTGGGGGAAAGTTGGGATGGCATTTGGATCCTGAACACTTTGAATCTGTTGTTCAATGGCTGATTTTGCCTGTCCACCCTGACGGGGAAGGAAGGCAGTTGCAGCGATACAAAGAACTACCAAAGTTGCAGCAAGAATCCATGTGCCTTTTTCGAGGAAATCAGTTGTTTTACGAACACCCATTACCTGGTTGGAGCTGGAAAAAGAGGATGCCAATCCGCCTCCTTTTGAATTTTGTACCAGAACAAGCAGGACAATTAAGAAACAAACAATGAAAATAAGGACAGTAATAAATGTAAACATCTGGAATTAATTAAGCAATTTTTTTATTTCTTCAATTTGCTGCGCAAAATAAACACTTTTTTCGGGAAATTTCAAACTTAACCGCTTAAAAGAGTCAATTGCCTTCTGGTGATGACCTTGTTTAAGGTAAATTCTTGATAATGTTTCTGTTATGAATTCGTCATTTTCTGTTTCCTCTTCCTCCTTCAACTCAAAATGTTCATTTTGAGCGATTAAAGCCTCTGTTCGGGGCTGAATGGTTGGATTAACTTTGATGAATTGCTCGATCAAATCTACTTTCTTCTCTGTTTTGGGTGTGGAAGCTTCGGTTATTGAAACGGAAGATGTGACAACAGGGGCACTCTCAGGTTCGTCGAGCTGGAAGAGATCATCGGGTTGTTCGAAACTCAGCAGGTCAAAATCGATGATGTCCTCTTCATTGGATTCAACCACAAGAAGTGGCTGTTCCTCCATCTCTGCCATCTGTTTCTCATCCGAAAATTCGAGGAGCATGGAAGAGTCTTCTGCTATTGGATCAATTTGATTCTGAACGCTTACTGGCGGGTTATGTTTGGTTGGTGGATGAAGGAGTCTGTAAAGGACGCTTCGGTCGGTCGCATAAATGGAACAGGTTTTCAGGTAAGCCTCATACCGGAAATTATCCCGCGCGCAAAGGTTATAGGTATAAAGAAGTTGAGCAGTTTGAAAATAGGGAAACTCTTCGACGATCTCTTTCAGATCCCCAATGGTTTGTTCCTTGAGTAACCCGGGTTTCTCAATGTACTGTATCAGCTGATCCTTCGTAATTGACATGGTAGAGTTATCTGATGTCAGGTTGCCTAATTCGCTGCAATTTAACAGTTTTTATTCCTTTGTCCAAACAGCACGGTTTTTGATAAGACAAATTTGCCTTGGTGGTTACCAATTGGCGACGGATCTGTTGAATATGTCGTCTACCAACTGGGTGGTAATTACCTGGACTGCGTCGCTTTCCACCTGGTTGATCGTTTTGGCGCTGTCCCAATCGTAATAGGCAGAGAAGGTGGTATTGAAGTCCTGTTCGTGATCCTTGTTGTTGACAAAAATAACTTTGACGGTAATGGTTAACCTGTTTTGGGAGGCAAAATCCATACCGGTTTCGCTCTTTTGAATTGCCAGCGGTCGAATATCGTATCCGGTAATCTCTCCTGAAAACTCCAGATCCCCCTGGTCCTTGTTGAGGCTGAGTCCTGTTTCGTTGACAAATTTGTCCTTCATTGCCTCTGTAAACGACTGACTTAGTGTTGGGTTGACCACTTTGGACCGATTTCTGAAATAATCCACAAAAACACTCTTGACTTCCGGAGAGATGGAAGCTCCGCTCAAGGAGTAGCCAATTTTACATCCTGCCAATGGGAGTAACAGCAGCAGAATGAGCGGGAGGTGCACTCCTGAATATTTTATCATACTTTTCATTTCTGGGTGAGGCTGTATTCTTTGATCTTGCGGTAGAGCGTTCTCTCTGAAATGCCCAACTCTTCGGCCGCCAGTTTTCTCTTGCCATTGTGTCGTTCAAGCGCCTTGAGAATGAGCTCCATCTCCTTCTCCTCAATGGAAAGGGACTCCTCAACAAATTCTTCGGTATCCTGAATATGCCCTCTTGCATTTGGCTTGAGAAAACCTGGCACCATCGTTTCTTCCTTTCCAAGGTTATTTTGCTCTTCATGGAACAGCTGCATGTAACCTTCATCGGTCGTTTCGGTACGTACAGGAGAGGGATGACCATTTGCCAGCTGACTGAATTTTTCCTTTAATTCATCCAGCTCCTTTTTCAACCCGATCAGGGCATTGAGCATCATGGTCCGTTCATTCTCCAGGGTTCGGGCATCTGCCTCCCTGTGATATACTGCAGGTAGATAAGCTGGTTCCTCGGAGGGAATGTAGTGGATTAACTTTTCTGCAGTAATATCACGCTCTGTTTCGATGATCGAAATCTGTTCTGTAATATTTTTGAGCTGTCGCACATTACCCGGCCAGCGGTAGCCAAGGAAGATCTTCTGGGCCTCTTCATTCAACCTGATGGAGGGCATTTTGTAACGTTCGGCAAAGTCGTTGGCAAATTTCCTGAAAAGCAACAGCACATCTGTCCCTCTTTCCCGCAAGGGTAATACTTTGATGGGTACTGTGTTGAGCCGGTAGTACAAATCTTCCCTGAATTTTCCCTCTTTGATGGCATGTGTCAGGTCGAAATTGGTGGCTGCAATGACCCTGACATTCGTTTTCTGTACCTGGGAAGAGCCTACCCGGATAAACTCTCCGGTTTCCAATACCCTTAAGAGCCTTACCTGTGTAGATATGGGAAGTTCGCCAATTTCATCCAGAAAGAGTGTCCCTCCGTCTGTTACTTCAAAATAACCTTTGCGATCGTTCAGTGCGCCGGTAAAGGAGCCCTTTTCATGACCAAAAAGTTCAGAGTCAATGGTTCCTTCCGGGATCGCTCCACAGTTGATGGCGATGTACTTGCCATGTTTCCGGGGAGAATAGTAGTGGATGATTTGTGGGAAGGACTCCTTCCCTACACCACTCTCTCCGCTGATTAGGACAGAGAGATCCGTCGGAGCCACCTGAAGGGCTACTTCGATGGCCCGATTCAGTCCGGGAGCATTCCCGATGATGCTGAAGCGTTGCTTAATCTCTTGTGTGTCCATGCAATCAACAATAAAATTGGAGCGACAAATTTAACATTAATCTGTGAATATCCGACAAAGCTGAGAAGACAGATCCCTCATACCCCCCCCTAACCACAGATTGCACAAATGAACACAAATAAAATTCTTTCTAAGCCCTGTTCCCTCTGCTCTGTGCCTTTCTTCCCCTTGTAGTACGAATTATTATCAAACATTGGCTATTTTTGTCTGCTAACATTTATTACCATGAAGCCTAAATTTTTAGCGATTATTCCATCCAGGTTTGGTTCTTCACGATTTCCGGGGAAGCCACTTGCCGATATTGCCGGCAAACCGATGATTCAAAGGGTTTATGAACAGGTAGCCCAGGCGGTGGAAAATGCGTGGGTAGCCACGGATGATGAAAGAATTGCCGACGTTGTTCGAAGCTTTGGTGGAAAGGTGGTGATGACCTCTGTGAATCATCGCAGTGGAACCGATCGTTGTGCAGAGGCTGTGACGAAGATCATTGAAGATACAGGAGTTGAATTTGACGTTGTGATCAATGTACAGGGAGATGAACCCTTCATTCAACCTGAGCAGATTATCCTCCTGCAAAAACCTTTTTTGGATGATTCTTCGACCGAAATAGCGACATTGATTCAACAGATTAACCATTCTGAGGTTCTTTTCAATCCGGCGGAGGCAAAAGTAGCCCTTGATATTCATGGTAATGCCTTGTTCTTTAGCAGGATGCCTATCCCAATGGTTTTTAAGGCGGAACAGCAGGATTGGATCGGATCTTTCGAATACCACTGTCATGTTGGAATTTATGCCTACCGGACAGATATTCTGCTCAAGCTTAGCCAGTTGCCGGAAGGATTCCTCGAGAAGGCCGAATCATTGGAACAATTGCGTTGGCTAGAGAACGGCTACCAAATTAAAACCATGGTAACGGAGCATGCTACGGTAGGTATTGATACCCCTGAAGAGTTGGCCATCATTGTTGCGAAGGGGATTGATAAATATTATACGAAGGGATAACCCGGTTAAATTTGCTAACTTTATACTTTCTATTTGTTACCGGAATTGACTATTGGAAGTTAATTTTGAGGATAAGTTGAGGATCTTAAAGTTGAACAACTGGTTTCTCCCAATCCAAAATCCAAAATTGAAAATTTCAGTTGTTCTTTCTGGATTATACTTCGTCATATTTTTTGGACTACTTAAAACATTAAGCTATGGAAGTGCCTCGGTTGGTCAGAGAGGACCCTTATTTACAGCCGTATACTTCTGATTTTCTGCGATGGGCTGAAAAATACCGATCCAAGGAGAAGGAGTTGCTGGGAAGTATCTCCCTGCTGGATTTTGCTTCGGGTCACGATTATTTTGGTCTTTTCAAGACCGATCAGGGATGGATTTTCAGGGATTGGGCCCCCAACGCTACCCGGATCTTTCTCGTTGGCAATTTCAATGGCTGGCAGGATCAGGCTGATTTTGAGCTAAAAAACATTGGCAATGGCTCCTGGGAAGTAGTACTGCCCCTCACTGCCATACACCATGGTGATCTCTATGCCCTCTCCATGTATTGGCCGGAAGGTTCCGGGAAACGTATTCCAGCCTGGGCAAAGAGGGTGGTTCAGGACAGTGTAACACATATATTCAATGCCCAGGTTTGGGCTCCCTCCGAAACCTTCCATTTCAGGCACCATTTTATCCCGATGAAGGAGGCTCCGCTTATTTACGAGTCCCATGTTGGAATGGCCGGGGAGGAGCCGCGTGTTCATACTTACAACGAGTTCAGGTTCGAAATGCTGCCGCGCATCAAAGCTGCAGGTTACAACACGATACAGTTGATGGCGATTCCGGAACATCCCTACTACGGGAGTTTCGGTTATCATGTCTCAAGTTTCTTTGCCCCATCTTCGAGGTTTGGGACTCCGGAAGAGTTGAAGCACCTGATCGATGAAGCCCATGGAATGGGGATGGCAGTCGTGATGGACCTGGTCCATTCGCATGCCGTTAAAAATGTGAATGAAGGACTGGGACTGTACGATGGGACAAGGACCCAGTTTTTCCACGAGGGGGCCAGGGGAGAACATCCTGCCTGGGATTCCTTCTGTTTCAACTATGCAAAAAATGAAGTTATTCACTTCCTTTTGTCCAATATCAAATATTGGCTGACTGAATTCAGGTTTGATGGATTCAGGTTTGATGGGGTCACCAGCATGCTCTATTACGACCATGGTTTGGGGAAAGCTTTCACCCAATATGCCGACTATTTTACCCCTAACCTGGACGATGAGGCGGTAGTCTATTTTATGCTGGCCAACAAGTTGGCACACGAAATCAATCCGCAGGTACTTTCCATTGCCGAAGAGATGAGTGGTTTACCCGGTTTGGCTGCTCCGTTGAATAGTGGTGGCCTGGGTTTTGACTACCGGATGTCGATGGGGGTTCCCGATCTTTGGATCAAATTGATCAAGGAGCAACAGGACCATGAGTGGAATGTTGGTCATCTTTTCCATGAACTGACTGCCCATCGTGCAGAGGAGCGGGTGGTGAGCTATGTGGAGAGCCACGACCAGGCAATGGTAGGGGACAAGACGGTCATCTTCAGGCTGATTGACAAGGAGATGTATTACAGTATGCGCAAAGATCAGCCCAATCTGACGGTCGACCGGGGAATTGCGCTCCACAAGATGATCCGGTTGGTGACCATTGGCTGTGCCGGCGGTGCCTACCTGAATTTCATGGGGAATGAATTTGGGCACCCCGAATGGATCGACTTTCCAAGAGAAGGCAATGGCTGGTCTTACCAGCATGCCCGCAGAATCTGGAGTATCTCGGAGGCACCCGAATTGAAATTTCACTGGTTGCTGGATTTTGACAAGGCGATGATCCATCTTTTCAAAAAAGAGCGGATACTGGATTCACCGGAGGTATGGCGAATTCACGACAACATGCCCGACCAGGTGCTTGCCTTCAAGCGGAAGAATTTCCTGTTTGTCTTCAATTTTAATCCAGACAGGTCTTTTGAAGACTATGGAATTCACTGTGAACCGGCAAAATTCAAGGTGATCCTACAGACGGATGCCCATGAGTTCGGAGGGTTTAACCGGATCGATGACAGGATGACCTATTACTCATTGCCGGAAAGTGGCCTTGGTTCACCACACCAGCTGAAGCTGTACCTGCCGGCAAGGACTGCGATTGTATTGCAGCAGCAGCCCTACGTGAAGGTGAGGTAAAAGTTGTACTTGTCTCTAAATCTCCTATCTTAGTGGCAGGGTTTGATGGTTTGAATAAGCCATTAGCTATAAGCCATTAGCTGTTAGCTTTTTCAGGCAGGCTGGAACATCAATCCAAAATCGAAATTCCAAAATCTAAAATTTTATGATAGGATGACCGGATTGAACGCAGTACAACTGACTGAAAAGAAGCGGAGTTCACAAACCTACATTCTCGCTACAGCTTTTCTTACCCTGTTTGCCATAGTCGGTTTGATCATTTATGGTTTGCCATTCTTTTATGATTTTATGGTCAAGGAGTATGGCTGGTCGAGGGCGGAGGTAACCTCAGGGAACGCCTTGGGAAAACTACTGGTGGCACCTTTGTTCGGTTTCCTGGCCGGCTGGATGATCGACCGTTTCGGACCACGCAGGTTGATGCTGGCCGGCGCACTGCTGGCTGGAACAGCATTGATAGGTCTGAGTTACTCGGACAATCTTCCCATGTTTTACCTCTTTTATGTTTTCAACGCAATTGGATATGTTTTTGGAGGGCCGCTCCCTTGTCAGGTATTGATATCCAGATGGTTTGACAAGAACAGGGGAAAGGCGATGGGTATTGCCTACCTTGGAATCGGAGCGGGAGGTGCTTTTGCTCCCCAGATTATCAGGGCGCTGGAAGGAAATTTTGGTTGGCATCTGGCCTTGGCCTTACTCGGTATATTGGTTGTTTTGATTGCCTTTCCGATGGCCTTTTTCATCAAAGATTCTTCGGATGAGCCTATGGAGAAGCAGCAAGTAGCTGCCGCAGTTCCCATCAGTTCCATTTTACGGAACCCCAATTTTTACCTTCTGGCCATTGGTAGCATGTGCTCGATTGGAGCAGTAGGGGGTATTAGCCAGCACCTGAAGCTCTACCTTCGCGACCTGGATTTTTCCCAGGCACATGCTGCGAACGTGATGTCCTTTGTACTGTTTTCCAGTCTGGCAGGCAGGGTTTTGATGGGTTTTCTGGCAGACCTGGTCAACCGCAAATATGTCATGATTCTGATCTACTTGATTGTGGCTTCTGCCATACCATTGTTGTTGGTTCCCGATTTTCCCGGCAGGATCTATCTTTTTGCCATCATTTTTGGGATAGGGCTTGGCGGAGACTACATGATTATTCCATTGATGGCGGCGGATTTGTTTGGCATCAAGGCTTTGGGCAGGACAATGGGCATTATCCTTGTGGCCGACGGAATAGCTGAATCGCTGGTTCCGGTGAAAGTTGGTCAACTTTATGACGTAACTACCAAGAGTTATGCCACAGGATTTAGCTTTTTGATTGGTTTGGCACTACTTGGAGCGGTTATTGTGGCTTTTTTGCCGAAGACGAGAGGGCAGGGGCATAGGGCATAGAGCATGGAAGAAAGTGGGGGCGACTTGGCGAGGGGGAGAGTGGGCGAGTGGTTAAAATGACCATGACAATGAATTCGGGAAAATCTTACCCTGAAAGGGTTAAAGATGAATAGCCCTGGGTGGAGCGGAGCGGAACCCGGGGTTGAAGAATGACCGGAGTTCACCGTCCGCGATAGCAAGTTGGGAAGAAAAAAATGTAGGGATCGGACGGAAGGAGCAAAGTGAAGATAGAACAAAATAATATTGAATCATTACCAGTCAAACAATTGACGATTTTTTCAACATGAATATAAATTACAAAATTCAACCACAAGATCTGAAAGAGAAGCTTAACCGCTTCTGGAATTTGTCCGGAGAGAAGATCAAAGCCATCGAAAAGGAGTACGACACTACCCAGGGTGCTCCTGTTTTTACCCGTGACGGGAAATACACTACCCGGGGCTGGACGGAATGGACCCAGGGATTCCAGTTCGGTTCAGCTATTCTCCAATTTGACGCAACCGGTGATGAATCCTTTCTGGAGACTGGCCGGAAAAAAACGGTTAACGCCATGGCGCCCCATATCAGCCATGTCGGGGTGCACGACCATGGTTTCAATAACCTTAGCACCTACGGAAATCTTCACCGGTTGATGAAGGAGGGTAAAATTCCGTTCAACCAATGGGAAAAGAATTTCTATGAACTGGCAATCAAAGCTTCCGGTGCTGTTCAGGCTGACCGTTGGAGCAATATTCCCGGAGGAGGATTTATCTACTCCTTCAACGGTCCGCATTCGCTCTTCGTCGACACCATCCGCTCCTGCCGCATATTGATGCTTGCACACAGGTTGGGTCACTATCTTCCGGGAGAGAATGACAAAAAGATTTCCCTTTTTCAGCGCGGGATTGACCACCTGCTGGCAACTGCAAAATATGCAGTCTATTACGGCGAAGGCCGCGACAGTTACGATGTTTGGGGACGCACCGCCCACGAATCGGTCTTCAACCCCAACGACGGGAACTACCGTTGTCCCAATTCACAGCAGGGATATACCGGCTTCTCCACCTGGACCCGCGGACTGGCCTGGGCCATGCTGGGATTTGCCGAAGAACTCGAATTCCTGAGCACCCTTCCGGATCATGAATTTGACGGCATACAGAGCAAAGGGGAGGTATTGAAAATAGTCACCAGAGGGGCGCAAGCCACCTGCGATTTTTATCTGTCCAATACCCCTGTCGATGGAATTCCCTATTGGGATACCGGTGCTCCGGGATTGGTAAACCTGGGTGATTACCTTACCAGGAAGGCTGATCCTTACAACGATTACGAACCTGTGGACGGTTCGGCCGCCGCAATCGGTGTCCAGGCCTTACTTCGGCTTGGCCATTTTTTTAAAGCTGCAGGATTAACTGAAGAGGGCAACCGATATTGGCAAGCCGGCCTGACAGTGGCTTCGAATCTGCTGGAAGCACCATATCTTTCAGAGAATCCAAATCACCAGGGGATTTTGCTCCATTCCATCTACCACCGTCCCAATGGCTGGGACTTCATCCCGGAAGGCTCCAAGATACCCTGCGGTGAATCGAGCATGTGGGGCGATTATCATATGCGCGAAGCAGCACTCTATTTGCACCGGATTGTCAAAGGTGAACCTTACTATACTTTCTACAACGGATTGACTACGCCATGATCAGCAAAATTGAAGATCTCTCCAAACTTTGTGTCCATACCTTAACCACCAGACCCTGGAACCTGGAGGAGTGCGTGAAAAATTACGCTGCAGCCGGAATTCATGGAATCACCATCTGGCGCAATGTATTGGAAAACCAGAATCTGCAAGAGGCAAGAAAATTGCTGGATGGGTACCAGATGCAGGTTGTTTCACTGGCGCGTGGTGGTTTCTTCCCTTCCGTAGATAAAAGAAAGCGGGAAGCTGCTATTGAAGACAACCTTTGGGCCATCGAACAGGCGGCTGCAGTAGGTGCACCGTCGATCGTGCTGGTTTGCGGAGCCGATGGGGGGCAGTCGCTCGAAAAATCAAGGGAACAAATCGCCGAGGGGATCGTTAAAATCCTTCCGGCTGCCCGGGAAGCTGGGGTAAAACTGTCGATCGAACCGCTTCATCCCATGTATGCCGGCGACCGGTCGGCCATCAATACCCTTTGCCAGGCCAACGACATGGCAGAGAGGTTCAATTCCGAATGGGTTGGCGTGGCAGTGGATGTCTACCATCTCTGGTGGGACCCAACCTTGAGAACCGAAATTCAGCGGTGCGCTGCCAACAACCATCTCTTTGCCTTTCATGTCTGCGACTGGAATGTCCCTACCACCGATTTCCTGAACGACCGTGGCTTGATGGGCGATGGATGCATCAATGTGCCCGAAATCAGGTCATGGGTGGAAGAAACAGGATTTTCAGGCTACAACGAAGTTGAAATTTTCTCCGATAAATATTGGGCAACCGACCAAAAAATGTATCTTGAAAAAATTAAAAATGCATACCTAAATAATACCTGATATGGGAAAGTCATTTTTATTCGTCATTTTATTTCTTTTCACCCTGAGTTTAAAATCACAAGTGAATGAAAAAATTGACCGCGGAATTGTCGCCCTGACAGTAAGCGAAAAGACGGTTTTAGTAAGCTGGCGGTCATTGAAAGATGACTCTTTAAATTTGGCTTTCAATGTTTATCGCAAAGATATTGGCCTTGGTGATTTTGTCAAAGTAAACAGGGAGCCGGTTACTAATTCCACCAATTTTCTCGACGAAACCGTTACAGGTGGCCACGGCTACAATTACCGGGTAAAAACGGTAATCAATACAACCGAAAAAGAGGCTCCCGGCGAAGCTTACCTATTTACTTTGGACGGAAACCAACCCTGGGTTTCAATCAAACTGAAAGACGAAATTGAACTGAAACGCATTGGGATTGGCGATTTGGATGGCGATGGCGCTTATGATTTCGTGTTGCAACACCCCGATTTCAATGTCGATCCGTATCATAAACCCGGCTATTGGAAACGAAGCCCGGAACCATACAAACTCGATGCCTACACCTCGAAAGGCGAGTTTTTGTGGCGTCACGAAATGGGCTGGAGCATCGAAACCGGTACCTGGTATTCGCCTTACATGGTTTTTGATGTGGACCAGGACGGGAAAGCCGAAGTGTATGCCAAAGGCGGCGAGAGCGACCCAAGGGAATTGGATGGTCATGTTTTGCGTGGATCTGAATACCTCTTAAAACTCGACCCGAAAAATGGCCAGCTACTCAAAAAACAAGCGTGGATTTCGAAAGAAGGATATGAGTCGTACAATTACTGGAGCCGAAATTTTCTGACTGTGGCATACCTCGATGGTAAAAATCCTTCCTTAATCATGCAACGCGGAACTTATACAGTAATAAAAACCGAAGCCTTGGATAAAAACCTGAAACCCATCTGGAAATGGCAAAGTCTGGGAGATGATGCAAAATACAAAGGTCAGGGCGGCCACGCGATTATGAAGGAAGACATCGATTTTGACGGGAAAGATGAGCTGGTGCTGGGAACCTTTGCACTCGATGACAACGGAGTCCCCATGTGGCGCACTGGTCTGGGACACAACGATGCCGGGTACATTGCCGATTTCCTTCCGGAAAGACCAGGATACGAAATTTTTTATGGGATCGAATCACGCTCGCCTAAAAATGGGGTTTGCATGGTTGATGCCAAATCCGGCGAAATTATCTGGGGTTACGGCGAAAACACTTTTCATGTACATGGCCAGGCGATGACGGGCGATTTTACCGCCGAATACCCTGGAATTGAATGTTATGCAGGTGAAGCAAAAGGAGGCGACAAGTTTTTTCTATACACCGCCGACGGGAAGCGAATTTCGGATAAAAACCTTTGGGGACTTTCGCCCAGAGCGGTTTGGTGGGATGACGACGAACAAAAGGAAATTTGTTACAACAATGAAGTAATTGAGTTCAATGGGGACAAAAAACTGAAAATTGAGGGAAAAATCCTCATCGTTGCTGATATTCTGGGCGATTGGCGTGAAGAAATTGTTACCACACTTCCCGGCGAGCTTCGCATTTATTCCACCAATATTTTATCGGATAAAAAGAAAGTATGCCTGATGCAAAACCATTTATACAGAATGGCAGTTGCCGATGCTACAATGGGATATTACAATGCACCACAAGTAGGATTTAAATAAAGCAATATGATTCACAAAGTAGGAATAATAATGAACGGCGTCACAGGCCGGATGGGAACCAACCAGCACCTGATGCGCTCCATCGTTGAAATTATCAAACAGGGTGGCGTCCAGTGCGGACCCGCGGAATTTATCATGCCCGATCCAATCTTGGTGGGTCGCGATGAGGTAAAGCTTAAAAAGCTTTCGCAGCTATCGGGCGTAGAAAAATGGACCACCAACCTGGAGGAGGTGATGAACGATCCCTCCTACCAGATTTACTTCGATGCACAAACCACCGGTCGCCGTGCAGAAGCTGTAAAAATGGCGGCTAGGGCCGGAAAGCATGTCTATTGCGAAAAACCTGTAGCCGTAGATACCGCAACAGCCCTGGAATTGTTCGAGGTGTGTGAGAAAGCCGGCGTGAAGCATGGGGTGGTGCAGGACAAGCTTTTCCTGCCGGGAATGCTGAAATTGAAACGGTTGATGGAGAATGACTTTTTTGGGAAGATATTGTCGGTTAGAGGTGAATTTGGATACTGGGTCTTCGAGGGATTCAATGTGCCTGCGCAGCGTCCCAGCTGGAACTACCGCAAAGAGGATGACGGCGGCATCATCATCGACATGCTGTGCCACTGGCGCTATGTCCTCGACAACCTCTTCGGCAATGTGAAGGGAGTTTTCTGTCTGGGAGCAACCCATATCCCCGAACGGGTGGATGAGCAGGGGAAAGTCTACAAGTGTACGGCCGACGATGCGGCTTATGCCACCTTCGAGCTGGAGGGGGGCATTGTCGCCCATTTCAACTCCTCCTGGGTCACCAGGGTGAGGCGGGATGATCTGCTGACCTTGCAAGTCGATGGTACCAAAGGTTCTGCCGTAGCCGGATTGCGCGAATGCTGGACACAGCACTACGGCAATACGCCAAAGCCGGTCTGGAATCCCGATATCCCGAGTCCGATCAACTTCTTTGAGGGATGGTCCAAAGTTCCTGAACAGGAGCCGTTTGGAAATGCATTCAAAGTGGAATGGGAGTTGTTCCTCAAACATGTGGTAAAAAATGAACCCTTCCGCTGGACACTTCTGGAGGGAGCCAAAGGAGTCCAATTAGCCGAAAAAGGGTTGGAGAGCTGGGCGAAGCGGAGTTGGGTGGATATCGCACCGCTCTGAAATGTTGAAGGAATGCGGATTATTCCTCCCGCAGCAAGAAGACAGAGGGACTTAGGGACTAAGAGACAGGGAGACGGGGAAACGGTGAATGCAGGGGTAACCTTGGTGGCTGTCCTTTAAGAAACAGTGAAACGGGGAGAGGAGACGGAAATGACAGAGGGACAAAAATGACGGAGAGACTACAGGGGCGACCTTGTGTGATTGTCTTTTAAGAAACGGAGAAACAATGAAACGGAGAATGATGATGAGAAAATTCTTTATACTCTAAAAGGGTTAAAGCTCTGCAGTCCGGGGTTAAGCGACGAAAGAGCGTTACCAATGTAAGTTTTTGACCACAGTATTGCTTCTGATCGAATCCTACCCTGAAAGGGTTAAATACCAATAGCCCCGGGTTTAGCGACGAAGGAGCGATACCCGGGGTAAATGAATGCAAATAGACCACCGTCCGCGGTAGCTTAATGGGAAAAGGTTAATGATAGTATCGGACGGATGAAACAAATATCTAAAAAAGCGTAATCTAAAATCGAAATTCCAAATTCCAAAATGAACAAAGTAGCCTTCATCACCGGTGGCACCCGCGGCATCGGTCTCGGCATCGCCACAGAACTGGCAAAAGCCGGATTTGACCTGGCACTGAACGGGGTGCGCGAAGAGGCAACTGTCATTGCTGTAATGGATGAACTGAGGTTGTCGGGAACCCAGGTGGCCTATTTTCAGGGAGATGTGTCAGTGAAAGAAGATCGTCAAAAAGTTGTGGATGCAGCTTACAAGCGATTCGACAAAATCAATGTCCTGGTCAACAATGCAGGTATTGCTCCTTCAGAAAGAAGAGACATCATGGATGCCACAGAGGAGAGCTTTGAACATGTGTTGAGGGTGAACCTTCAGGGTCCCTACTTCCTGACCCAAATGGTGGCCAACAGGATGGTAGAGACCAAAAAACAGCGGGCCGAGGAGTTTTACTGTATCATCAATGTCTCTTCCGTTTCCGCTTTTATTGCCTCCGTGAACCGTGGAGAATACTGCATCTCAAAAGCAGGAATTGCCATGGCCACCAAGTTGTGGGCTTCCCGGCTGGGGGAATTCGATATCCCGGTCTATGAAATACAACCCGGTGTCATTCGTACCGACATGACCTCTGGCGTGCAGGCCAAATACGACCAGCTGTTTCAAAATGGGTTGGCCATCCAGCAAAGATGGGGTACCCCGGAAGATGTTGGCAAGGTTGCTGCTGCCATGGCCACAGGCAGTCTGCCCTATTCCACGGGCCAGGTGGTTTTGGTGGATGGCGGAATGAGCATTCAAAGATTGTAACGAACCAGTCAATTTGCCTTTGATTTGATTTTAATAGGTCACGCAAAGCACGCAAAGCACCGCAAAGACCTACATCAAGTTTCATTTCCCTTTGCGTTTCTTTGCGTGCTTTGCGTGACCTAATATTTGTTAACTACCAGTATGTGAATAATATAACTACTATACCACACGACTATTGTCCTCTTAAATTTGAATTGACTAAAAAAATAGTTAAAAAACATTAAAGCCATTGTGTGACTATAAATATAGTCGTATGTTTGTTTGGAAGGATTGACACAAAAAAAAATGACGACCATGCAATTAACAAGATCAGAAGAACAGGTGATGCAAATCTTGTGGGATTTGGGCGAAGGATTGGTCAAGGATATCCTCGACCGCTTCGATGAACCCAAACCTGCCCGCAACACGGTATCCACGGTAGTGAGGATTCTCGAAAAGAAGGGATTCGTCGGCCACAAGGATTATGGAAAGGTTTTTGTCTATTACCCATTGGTGCAGAAAAAGGAGTACTCCGGCAAGCAGCTCATTGGGTTGATGAACAACTACTTCAACAACTCCTTCCCCGCCATGGCCTCCTTCTTTGCCAAGGAGAACGACCTCTCGATCAAAGATCTTGAATTGCTGCTCGAAGAGACCAAAAAGGAGCTGGTAAAACGCAACAAAACCGAATAAGATGGAAGCAATTGGCCTGTATCTTTTAAAATCAGCCGCATGGCTGACAGGTTTCGCGCTGGTATACCTGCTGGTGCTGCGCAACGAGCGTTATTTTGGGTTAAACAGGATTTTCCTGCTGACCGGAATCGTCGCGTCGCTGCTCTTTCCTTTCTACACCTTCCGCTACACGGTGGTCATTCCTTCCGTTCCAACCGACTTCGACTTCGCTTCGGTGGGGGAGCTGGTAGCAGGCGGGGTAATTGCCGACGAACCGGCTGTTCCTTTTTACTACTGGATCTACCTGGCCGGAATCATCGCTTTCTTTCTGCGGGTGCTCTTCCAGACGTGGAACATCTACCGGAAACTGCAGCAGGCAGGCTTTGAGCGAACCGGGAATGTCAAATTGGTCCGTACGCCGGACTATACTGCCTCGTTTTCCTTCTTTTCCTACGTTTTTGTCAATCCTTCAACATCGGCACACGAAATGGAAGAGATCATGAACCACGAGCAGGAACACATCCGGCAACGCCACTGGTTCGATCTGCTGCTGGTCGAATTGATCTGCATCGTGCAATGGTTCAATCCTTTTGCCTGGGTATACACCCACCTGGTACGCCAGAACCACGAATACCTTGCCGACGAGAGCGCCCTGCAGCGCACCATCGATCCGGCAGTATACCAGGCAGCCCTGTTGAACCAGCTGTTGGGAGCTCCTGTCTTCAGCCTCACCAACTCATTCAGCTATTCATTAAACAAAAAAAGATTTAAAATGATGAAAAAGAAAATAGACTCCCCGTTTAGAAAACTGAAAGTATTGGTGGTTCTGCCGCTGGCCGCGATGCTTTTCTATGCCTTTGCGATGCCAGAGTACCATTACGAAACCAGTGAAAATAATATGGTTACGGAGGACAACAAAGTGGAGGTCAAGGGACAGGTACTAAAGAGTGACGGCACTCCTTTGCACGGAACATCCGTTATTCTGAGAAACTCTACCATTGGTACCATCACCGACAAGGAGGGAAACTTCCTGTTGAAGGATATGCCTGCAGATGGCGAACTGTACTTCTCCTTTGTTGGTTTAAAGACAATTGTCAGGAAGATCACTGCCCAACCGATGACCATTACCATGGAAGCAGAGAAGATAGGAATTGAAGCGGTGACAGTGATTGGTTACGGGACTCCCCCTCCTCCACCTCCACCACCACCATCGATTGCTCAAATCAGGAGCAACATTGACGATGCAAACCCTCCATTGATCTTTCTGGATGGAATACCCATTACAAAAGCAGCCATGGATCAGCTCGATCCCGAAACTTTTCAATCCATCTCAGTCCTGAAAGATAAATCTGCAACGGCAGTTTATGGTGAAAGGGCCCTGAATGGGGCGATTCTGATTACTACCAAAGGGAAAACTGCGAAAGGAACAGGTGCAAAATCCAGCAATGAGGAGGTAGTTGTGGTTGGTTACGGGCAGTCACCATTAGGAGAGACACCTCCACCCTCAAAAGTGGTCATACGTTCTACTGGTTCTTTTGATAGTGCCAATCCTCCTTTATTTATTCTTGATGGGGTACCTATCACAAAAGCCGAAATGGATCAGGTCAATCCCAGTCAAATTGCATCAATTAATGTGATGAAAGACAAATCTGCTACTGATTCGTATGGGGTAAAGGCAACTAATGGAGTCGTAATAATTGTGACCAAAGGTAAGGAAAGCAATATTAAACAACTTTTTGGCAATTATTCTGAGCAAATGGTGGAGGTGATGCCGCAATTTCCAGGAGGTCAACAGGCGTTGAATGATTTTTTTGCCGGAGTAATTGAGTATCCCGCAGAGGCTGTGAAAAACAACATTCAGGGCAGGGTATTTGTCACTTTTACTGTGAGGTCTGATGGAAAGGTAGAGAATGCCAAACTATCCAGGGGAGTCAATCCGTTACTGGACAATGAGGCCATCAGGGTGGTCAATTTGTCGCCAAACTGGACTCCCGGGACATACAAAGGTCTGCCAGTCACTGCCTCCTATACCATTCCGGTTCAATTTGCGCTGGCCGGAGGCAAACTTGACAAACAAAAGGTAATGGCTGAGATGAAAGCTCCACCACAAAGACCGGACGGTGTTTTTGTCGTCGTCGAAGAGATGCCCGAATTCCCAGGAAAGGAATTGGCGCTAAGGGAGTTTATTGCGAAAACAATCAAATATCCGGCGGATGCCCTGAAAGACAGTATCCAGGGAAGAGTCTTTGTCACTTTTGTGGTGAAGTCTGACGGGAGTGTTGGCGATGCCAAAATCGCCAGGGGTGTCCATCCATCGCTCGATCAGGAGGCGCTAAGGGTGGTAAGTGCATTGCCAACCTGGAAGCCGGGCAAACAGCGTGGAGTGGCAGTAAACGTATCCTATACCATTCCTGTCCAATTTTCGCTGAAGGGAGACAAAAATGACCAACAAGCGCTGTTATTTTCCCCAAGTCCAAAAGTTCCCACACAGCGGCCGGATGGTGTATTTGTTGTAGTGGAAGAGATGCCCGAATTTCCTGGCAAAGAACTGGCGTTAAGGGAGTTTATAGCCAAGACGGTACAATATCCTGCAGACGCCTTGAAGGATAGCATCCAGGGAAAAGTATACGTCACCTTTGTGGTGAAGGCTGACGGTTCTATTGGCGATACCAAAATAGCCAGGGGCGTTCATCCATCACTGGACAGCGAGGCCATCAGGGTCGTCCAGGCATTACCCACCTGGAAACCTGGGAAACAGGGAGGCACGGCTGTGGATGTCTCCTATACTGTTCCGATCCTGTTTGCGCTCCAAAGCAAAAATGTGAAACAAACGGTATCCTATGCATCCCCCAAAATCAATGAAAAAGAGGGAAAACCCGTCTTTGTAGTGGTAGAAGAGATGCCCGAATTCCCGGGAGGTTCCCAGGCGCTAAGGAGTTTTGTGGCCAAATCAATCAGATATCCTGCCGAAGCTCAAAAGGAGAAGGCCCAGGGCAAAGTTTTTGTCTCCTTTGTGGTGAGCAGTACAGGAAAAGTAGAAAATGCCAGGATTGAAAGGTCTGTCAGTCCGGCACTCGATGCAGAGGCCATCAGGGTTGTAAACCAATTGCCTGACTGGAAACCGGGCAAACAACGCGGCAAGGCTGTCAGCGTGGAATATACCATCCCAATAGAGTTCAAGCTTCAGTAAGAATAGGTTCATAACTTTGGATGAGGCCGTTTCAGATTACCTGAGGCGGCCTCTTTATGTAATGTTGACGAGCGTGCAACAAAATTTTCCTGAAAGAATTAAAAATTATAGCTTTACAGTTCAATTCTTTAAACACTAATACACCGGAACTTGAACCGCATTTCAATTTCATTCCTGCTTCTCTGTACTTTGACAATTGGCGCTTGCAGCAAGTCAGATACAGCAACTGAACCTCCTGTTGTCGCCGGAAATACCCGGCCTGCCAATCTCTCCCAGTACAACAAGGTGACAGCAGGTTTAAAGGATTATTTCACTGCCGGTGAATATTTTACAATGGGCGCCGCCATCACACCCTCCACGGTGGATAATACGGATGCCTCCAAACTTCTGAAGCGCCATTTCAACAGCCTTACTGCCGAAAATGGGATGAAATGGTCGAGCCTTCAACCAAATGAAGGAACTTTCAAATTTGCAGATGCCGACAAGATTGTCGCGTTTGCCCAGGCCAACAACATGAAGGTCAGAGGGCACACCCTTTGCTGGCACAACCAATCCCCGGACTGGATCTTTAAAAACGGCACGGCTACTGCATCCAAAGAGTTGGTCTTGCAACGGCTTCGGACGCATATCACTACCGTGATGAACCACTTCAAGGGAAAGGTATATTGCTGGGATGTCGTCAACGAGGCAATCGATGACGGATCAAATATCTACAAGGCAACCAATTGGTACAATATCTGCGGGGAAGACTATATTATAGAGGCATTTAAGGCAGCGCGGCTGGCTGATCCTGCCGCGAAGCTGTTCTACAACGATTATTCCGAAGTCAGTCCGGCCAAAAGGGATAAAATCTATGACTTACTAAAAAAGCTGAAGGCACAGAACCTGGTCGATGGCATGGGGATGCAAGGCCACTGGAACATCAATTATCCCTCCAATCAACTCCTCTCCGATGCGCTGGAAAAATACAAATCTTTGGGTATTGAGATACAGGTTAATGAACTGGATGTCTCTGTTTACAATACCAATACGGACCCACAGACAACCTTTACATCGTGGTTGGAGCAAAATCAAGCGACTGCTTATGGCAGATATTTCAACATTTTCCGAAGCTATAAAGGCACCATTACCGGAGTCACTTTCTGGGGAGTAGCCGATAATCATACCTGGTTAGATAATTTTCCGGTAACAGGCAGGAAAAACTATCCATTCCTTTTTGATACTGCTTACAACCCCAAACAAGCTTACTTTACGGTGATAAACTTCTAAATTTTCCTTATTTCCATATTTTCTATATGAACTCCAGAGAGAACCTTCAAAAAACTTTGAACCACCAGCAACCCGACCGGCTGGTGGTCGATTTCGGCGGAACCGCCGTAACCGGCATCCACTGCCTGGCTGTAAAAAACCTGCGGAACTATTTCGGATTGAAGGAGCTTCCCGTTAGGGTGGTGGAGCCATTTCAAATGCTGGGTGAAGTGGACGACGAACTGGCCGAAGCCATTGGAACTGATGTGGTGGGTGCCTATGGCAAAAACAACATGTTCGGTATCGCCAACAATGAATGTGACTGGAAGAGTTATACCACCAACTGGGGACAGCAGGTGCTGGTCCCGGTCGATTTCAACACCACCCAGGATATGGATGGCAGTACCCTGATCTACCCCGGCGGCGACACCTCCCTCCCTCCCAACGCACGACTACCAAAAGCCGGCTACTTCTTCGATGCCATCATCCGACAGCAGCCAATTGTCGAGGATAAGCTTGATCCTGAAGATAATCTCGAAGAATTTGAACCGATTTCGGAAGAGACGCTGGATTATTGGGAAAGAACGGTCCATCTGCAAGCCGCCAGCGGCAGGGGCATCATAGCCAGTCTTGGAGGCACTGCCCTGGGCGACATCGCCCTGGTGCCCGGCATGCAATTGAAGAATCCAAAAGGGATCCGTGATGTGGCAGATTGGTACATGAGTACCCTGGCGCGGCCCGATTATGTACATGCGGTCTTTGAAAAGCAGACAGAGCTGGCCATCGCCAATTTCGCAAAAATCTACCAGCGCATTGGCAACCAGATCGATGCGGTATTTATTTGCGGCACCGATTTCGGCACCCAGGATTCCACCTTCTGTTCGCCCGACCAGTTCAATGAACTCTATCTTCCCTATTACCGGAAGATCAACGACTGGATGCACCAGCATACCGCCTGGAAGAGTTTCAAACACTCCTGCGGCGCGGTGGAGAATTTTATGCCGCTCTTCATCGAAGCTGGTTTCGACATCATCAACCCCGTCCAGATCAATGCGAAAGGGATGGATCCCCGTCACCTGAAACAAGCCTACGGGAAGGATTTGGTTTTCTGGGGTGGCGGAGTCGACACGCAAAAGATGCTCTCTTTCGGCACTCCGGCCGAGGTGAAGCGGCAGGTGCTCGATAATTGTGAAATATTTGCCAGGGACGGAGGATTTGTCTTCAACACTGTTCACAACATCCAGGCCAACGTACCCGTCGAAAACCTGGCTGCCATGCTGGAGGCGATCCGCGAGTTCAACGGGTAGGAAATTGTCACGCAAAGACGCAGAGAACGCAAAGGTTTTTTTATTTCTTTGCGTTCTCTGCGTCTTTGCGTGACATATTTATTTTATGAAAATGAGTACATTGAATAATTTAGCCGGATTTGAAGGCAACACATTGCCAATGCCCTTGTTGTTCCTGGGTCACGGCTCCCCGATGAATGCCATCGAAGAGAATGAATTTGTTCAGGGATGGCGGGAAACAGGCAAGAGTTTGCCCAAACCCACAGCCATCCTCTGCATCTCTGCCCATTGGGAAACCCGCGGAACATTTGTCACTGCAATGGAGCATCCACCTACCAATCACGATTTTGGAGGATTCCCACCCAAGTTGTACGAAGTGCAGTATCCGGCTCCCGGAAGTCCGGTGCTGGCGGCAGAAACCAAGCATATCATCACCAAAACAGAGGTGGAACTCGATCACAAATGGGGGATCGACCACGGCTGCTGGAGTGTGGTCAAACACCTCTATCCGGATGCGGAGGTTCCTGTCATTCAATTGAGTATGGATTATTATTCGACTCCGCAAGCCCATTACGACCTCGCCAAAGAGCTGGCCTCATTGCGCAAGAAGGGAATTCTGATTGTTGGCAGCGGAAATCTGGTCCATAATCTGAGCCATGTAGCCTGGGACAAGCTGAATGAAGTCGGATTTGCCTTTGACTGGGCTACTGAAGCGAACGAAACCATGAAGAAGTACATTTTGAACGGGGATCACCAAAAATTAATAGAATACAAAACCCTGGGAAGATCGATGGAATTGGCTGTGCCTACCGCCGAGCATTTTCTGCCACTGCTTTACATCCTGGCATTGAAGGAGGAACACGAAAGGGTCACCATCTTCAACGACAAAGCGATAGCAGGCTCGCTCACCATGACTTCGGTTAAAATTGGTTAAAATAGGAACAGGCAACCAGAGGTATGCAGTTTGATTGAAAAACAAACCATTCTTTCTACAAAAAAAGTAGGTCCAAAATCCCTTCATTAATTCCAAATGTATTAACTTTGTAATTACACAAACATGGATTATGGATATCTCAATTGTTCCAATAGGCAATTCCAAAGGGATTAGGCTGAGCAAGACTTTGCTTGAGCGGTACAATCTAAAAGATACCGTCGAATTGATTTTGGAGGAGGATTGTATTGTTTTGAAAGCAAAGACAATACCTAGAAATGGTTGGGAGGAGTCCTTCAAATCCATGGCTGAAAACGGCGATGACCAACTTTTGGTGAATGATGTATTTGAAGACGAAGCATTTGACGAATGGAAATAAAACAGTACAATATCGTATTGGTCAATCTCGATCCTACCATCGGAAGTGAGATCAAAAAAACGCGTCCATGCGTTGTTGTTTCGCCCAATGAGATGAACAAATATTTGAATACGGTGGTAATTGCACCCATGACGAGTCAGTCAAAATTGTACCCCACAAGGGTGAAAGTAAAACACGAGGATAAAAATGGCTGGGTAGTGCTCGACCAGATCAGGACCATTGACAAACAGCGAATTGCAAAGATACTTGATGCTCTTTCCAACAAGGAAATTGAAAATGTCAAGCGGATCCTCAAAGAAACCTATGTCGACTAATGACTACTGAATCCCTACCGAACAAAAGACGCATCCGCATCGCCGTCTCACTGGTCTATTTCAGCATGGGACTCGGATTCTCCTCCTGGGCTAGCCGGATTCCTGAAATCAAGACTGCACTTCAGTTGAACGATGCCATTTTTGGAACGATCCTGTTTGCCCTGCCGGTTGGGCAGTTTTTGATGATGCCCTTTTCGGGGAAGCTGGTCACCCACTTTGGCAGTCACAAGGTATTGCCATTCGCACTTCCTGCCTACACCATCGTTTTGAGTCTGATCGGTTTGGTGGTGACAGGCTGGCAATTGGCCATTGCACTCTTCCTGTTTGGCGTTTTCGGCAATTTGTGCAACATCTCCATCAATACCCAGGGGGTAGCCGCCGAAAAATTGTACCAACGCTCCATCATGGCCTCCTTTCACGGGGGATGGAGCCTCGCCGGGTTTACGGGTGCCCTGATCGGAATTGCCATGATCAACTTCAATGTCCGGCCTTTCTGGCATTTTGTAACGATCATCCTGGTAGTATGGATCATCGTTTGGATCAATTATCCCTATCTGGACCGGACCAAACACCGGGCCAAAGCCGGTGAACCCAAAAGAAAATTGTTCAACAAGCCTGATACAGTGCTCTTGCAACTCGGCATCATCGGTTTTTGCAGCATGGCCAGCGAAGGGGCCATGTTCGACTGGAGTGGCATCTATTTCAAGGATGTGGTCCATGCACCGCCCTCCCTGGTGGTGCTCGGCTATACCTCCTTCATGATCATGATGTCGCTGGGACGGTTTGTGGCCGATCACTTTGTGACCAGGATCGGCAGGAAGCGACTGATGCAAATATGCGGCGTCATGATTTCTACCGGACTATTTACTGCCGTAATTTTTCCCTACCTGATACCCAGTACGCTGGCATTTATGCTGGTTGGATTGGGCGTTTCGAGTATGGTGCCGAGTGTTTACAGTGCCGCAGGGCGACATTCGAAGGTTCCTACCGGGATAGCGCTGGCCACAGTTTCGAGTGTCAGTTTCCTGGGTTTTCTGATGGGTCCACCACTTATAGGATACATTTCGCAGGCCTTCGGATTGCGTTACTCCTTCGCGGTGATCGGGGTCTTTGGATTGGGAATCACCTTGTTGGTTTCAAGGGTAAAGGCACTTCAGAATTAGTGTAGGCCTCGGAAATAAATTTCTTTACCTTTGCAGCTGGACAAAAAGAAGATCCTTTACGATATGGCTCAAAATAATCCTGTGGTCGTCACCGACCAGCTTGAAAGTGTGCTGGCTGCAAGCATGGTCAATTTCCCGGACGACAAGCTATTCCTGGTATGTGACCAGAACAGCGACCTCTTTTGTTTGCCGCTGCTGTGTGATACACCCGGGATAGAGAAATTTAAAAAGATTGTTGTTCCTGCCGGGGAAGAACACAAATTGCTCTCCTCGGTCGAACAGATCTGGCTTTTCCTGAGCCGCAACGGAGCCGACCGTAAATCGCTGGTGGTGAATCTGGGAGGTGGAATGGTCACAGACCTTGGTAGTTTTGCTGCCTCCACTTTCAAACGCGGAGTTCAGTTTATCAATATTCCAACCACTTTACTGGCTCAGGTTGATGCCTCTGTGGGAGGTAAAACTGGCTTTAACTTCAATGGTCTCAAAAATGAGATCGGGGTGATTAACCAACCGCTCCAGGTAATCATCGACACCCGTTTCTTAAAAACACTTGACCACGATAATTTCATATCGGGTTATGCTGAGATGATCAAACACGGGTTAATCCATTCCCAGGATCACCTCGCTGAGCTCAGGAATTTCGACCTGATGCATCCCGATTTCATTGAACTTCGGGGGATGATTGCCCGATCGGTGATGATCAAAACCTATTTCGTTGAACAGGACCCCCACGAAAGAAACATCCGGAAGGCGCTGAATTTTGGCCATACGGTCGGACATGCCTTTGAAAGTCTCTCCCTCAAACAGGGAAAACCGCTTTTACATGGACATGCCGTAGCCTTCGGAATGATAACCGAGCTCTATCTCTCCAAATTGAGTTGTGGGTTCGCGGATGGTATCCTGCACAACCTGACAGAGTGGCTCCTCGCCATCTATGGGAGATACCAGGTTGCTGAAGAAGATTATGAATCATTTTATGAATTGATGGGACACGATAAAAAGAACGAAGGGAAACGGATCAATTTTACCCTGATTACCTCAGTAGGTGAAGTTGAAATCAACCGAAACTGCAGCAAGAAAGAGATTTTTGAAGCGCTCGATTTTTTCAGGGAGGTAAACAACATTTAAGTCATGCAGATACTTCTCACCAAAACGGATTCAAACCTTTCCGGAGAGATTAAACTTCCGGCTTCCAAAAGTATCAGCAACAGGGTACTCATCATCAATGCCTTGAGTTACTCCTCCTTCCCCGTAAAAAATTTATCCGACTGCGATGACTCGCTGGTGATGAACCAGGTGCTGGAATCAAATACCAACCATTTCAACATTGGCCATGCAGGCACCGCCATGCGTTTTTTGACAGCCTATCTTGCGAAGATCGTTGGGGAGTGGCACATTACAGGATCAGAGCGCATGCAGCAACGCCCAATCTCCATTTTGGTGGATGCCCTGCGGAAGATGGGTGCCCAGATTGAATACACCGGTGTTGAAGGATATCCGCCATTGAAGATTACGGGCACAGCCCTGAAGGGGGGCACCATTGAACTGGATGGCAGTATCAGCAGTCAGTACATCTCTGCCCTGCTGATGGTGGCGCCAACCGTTCAGGGAGGATTGACCCTCCGCCTGTTGAACAGGATTACCTCACGCTCCTACATCGAAATGACCCTTCAACTGATGAAGAAGTTTGGGATCAAATCGCTGTGGAGCGGTAATGAAATCAGAATTGAAGCACAGGGCTACAAACCGGTATCCTATTCCGTGGAGGCCGATTGGTCGGGAGCCTCCTACTGGTACGCACTCGCAGCCTTGTCCGATCATTGCGATCTATACCTGAAAGGACTTCTGTTGAATAGCCTGCAGGGTGATGCTGTTCAAGCCGGATGGTTTGAACAATATTTTGGAATCAGGTCCAGGCAGGAAGGAGATTCAGTCCGGTTAACCAAAGACAAGTCAATCGCACTGAAAAAACTGAATCTGAACTTTATAGAAAACCCTGATATCGCACAAACTTTTGTGGTATTGGCCATCGGCAAGAAGCTGCCTTTCCATTTTACAGGATTGAAAACTTTGAAAATCAAGGAGACAGACCGCATTCTTGCCTTAAAAAATGAGTGCGCCAAACTGGGTGTCCTCCTCACTGAACCTGCGGATGGTGAGTTGGCCTGGGATGGTTTGATTGTCGCATCAATGGTTCAGAAGGACCCCATCATTGCAACCTACGACGACCACCGGATGGCCATGGCCTTTGCCCCGGCTGCACTCTTCCACGGCAACATCCGAATTGCGGATGCCATGGTGGTTACCAAATCCTATCCCTCTTTTTACGAGGATTTGAAGGTAGTTGGTTTTGCCATCGAAACCGTTACTCCTTAATTACCTTGATCGTCATCCGGATATTTTCCAGCGGACGATCCATGGCACCTGTAGGCTGTGCGGCAATGGAATCAATCACCGCCAAGCCATCCAGTACCTCTCCAAAAACGGTATAAGCTCCATCCAGGTGTGGGATCCCTCCTAGCGTTGTATAGGTCTCAATTTGCTGTTTGGTCAGTTTAACCGGATGCTTGTCTGTTTCAAGTATCGCTTTTTGCTTCAGCTTATCGAGCAATTTGTCATAACCCTCCTTGTTCCGGGCCATCTGGAACAGCATCAAGGTGTCTATCTTGTCAGACTTGTACTTCAGGAAAAGTGATTCTGCGATCCTGCCATTGATGTTTTGTTCGATGGAAGGAACATCGTCAAATTTGTATACTTTCCCTTGTGCAAGGTAAAATTGGGTGGCAGAAGAACGGCGTTCCGGATTGTCCTCATCCCCGTTTCTGGCTGCCGCGATTACGCCTTTTTTGTGGATGATTCCGGGTACGATCTCTGCGGGAACTGTATAATTGAGGTCTCCATCCCCTAAAACCTGCTCTCTTGTCGCCCTTTTCGACTGGGGATCACCCCCCTGTACCATGAACCCCTTGATCACCCGGTGGAACAACAGGCTGTCAAAGACTCCCTCCTTCGTCAACTTCATGAAATTATCACGGTGCAGTGGCGTTTCATTGTAGAGCACCACCTTCATGTCACCATATTTGGTACTTATCAGCACCACCGGACCTTCCGATGCCTGTTTATTTTGGGAAAAGGAGCAGGAAGCGTTGGTGAAAACTGCCACAAAGAGCAGAATTTTAACAAAGGAATTTTTCATGGTATGTTGAAATTATTTTATTTTATTTATCACTATAATGGCCTTTAGACTGTAATATCAGAACGGTGATTTTAGCTTCTTCGATGATATATACCAATCTATGCTATCGTTAATTTAAATTCGTAGATTATACTCCCAGCAGATGAGAAATCTCTTCAGGCTTTACAGAAGTTAACTTACCTTGACTTGCTTCTTCAATTGAACGCTCCAGTCGTTCCATAATCTCAGGTTCTGAGAAATATTTAAATGTTTCATCAATTGGAACCAACGCATAGGATTTGTTTTTCCCGCGTTGTACGATGACCTGTTCTTTTTGATCGATCAGGTCAAAATACTTCCTTTGATTTTCCCGAAACTCTCTGCTACTAATCACTAACATAAATATTTCTTTTTAAACACATCATCTTTCCAAAGATAGAAGAAAAGGACCATTTTGGTAAACATACATCGCTTAAACAATGCAATCATTAATATATTACAGGTTACAGATAAACTTGAAGATTGTAAATATAATTATCTTTGTTTTGTGAAAACTGAGCAATTTGATAAACAAAAGATTATTGATTATTGGGTCACCAGTTCAGATGATGACTTTGATACCATGATGGCCATGTTTGCGACAAGACGATACAGTTGGTCATTGTTTGTTGGACATCTTGTGATTGAAAAATTATTGAAAGCCTATTTTGTACAGGAGAAGGAGGATTATCCGCCATTTATCCATAACCTTCTTAAACTTGCAAAAGATTCATCTCTTGCATTGGATAATGATATTAAATTGAAATTAACGACAATTACTGCATTCAATCTGAATACCTGATATGATGATTATAAAAAGGGGTTTCAAAAAAGATGTACTCCTGAATATACTAAAGAATGGGTTGACGAAATAGCCGAAATAAGACAATGGATAAAAAAATTGATAAAATATTAGCTAATTTTCTTTCTGAGGTGTCAGAGAGGAATGATAAACTCATTTGTGCCTATTTATTTGGTTCTTATGCTAAGAACTCTGAACACCCTGGAAGTGATATCGATGTGGCCTTGATTTTTGATAGCCTGGATGATTATGGAAAATTTGATTTACAGGTACAATTAATGCTTTTGGCTTCAGACTTTGATTACAGGATAGAACCACACCCAATATCAATGCAGGATTTTAATTCAAATAATCCTTTTGTTACCGAGATAAAAAGAACAGGTGTAAAAATTGAAATACTTTCAAAGATTGCTTTACCTTGACTTGTGTTTTTAACTCATTACAATAATATCCGGGCAAGATCTGTTGCCAATAGAAATCAAATAATCTTGCATCTTAATATCCCATCAAACATTAATTTTGTGGCTAGATCTCTACATTCAACCCCATGGAAAATTTAACCCTGTACAACACCCTGACCCGCAAGAAAGAGCTTTTTGTCCCAATTCACAAGGACCATGTCGGGATGTATGTTTGCGGACCAACGGTCTATGGAAATGCCCACCTGGGTCATGCCCGTCCGGCCATCACCTTCGACCTGCTTTTCCGCTACCTGCTGCACATCGGTTACAAGGTCCGCTATGTCAGGAATATAACCGATGTTGGTCATCTGGTCAACGATGCAGATGAAGGAGAGGACAAGGTCGCCAAAAGGGCCAGGGTGGAAGCACTCGAACCGATGGAGATTGTCCAGATCTACACCAACAGCTACCGCAAGAACATGGCGCAGCTAAATGTACTGCCACCCAGCATTGAGCCAACAGCATCCGGACACATTATCGAGCAGATCGAAGCGGTGAAAAAGATGATCGATGCCGGGTTTGCCTACGAAACCAATGGATCTGTCTATTTTGATGTGGAAACTTATGCACAAAAGTATCCTTACGGGATTCTTTCCGGCCGGAAAATTGAGGATCTCTACACCAATACCCGTGACCTGGATGGCCAGAATGAGAAGAAATCGGGGCTCGATTTTGCCTTGTGGAAGAATGCACTTCCCGAGCACATCATGCGCTGGCCCTCCCCCTGGGGAGATGGCTTCCCTGGATGGCATACGGAGTGTACGGCCATGAGTACCAAGTACCTGGGAGAGACCTTTGATATCCATGGCGGAGGATTGGATCTGCTTTTCCCGCACCACGAAGCGGAGGTTGCACAGGGAATGGCCTGTTTCGGCCACGCCACCGTCAACTACTGGATCCACAACAACATGATCACCATCAATGGTCAAAAGATGGGCAAGTCGCTGGGTAATTTTATTCAATTGGACGAGTTCTTCAACGGGTCACATGCTTTGCTGGAGAAGGCCTATGATCCGATGACCATCCGTTTCTTTATGTTGCAGGCCCATTACCGCAGTCCGCTTGATTTCTCCAACGAGGCGTTGCAAGCCGCTGAAAAGGGACTGGTAAGGCTGAGGAATGCCATGGACTTGCTGCAAAATCTTAAGACAGCTGCCGTTTCAACAATAGATGTAGGAAAATTAAGGGATGATTGCTATGCGGCTCTGAACGACGACCTGAACAGTCCGATCCTGATCGCCCACCTTTTCGATGGGGCAAAGATGATCAACTCCATCAACGATGGAAACGCTACGATTACGGCTGCTGATCTTCCAAAGCTTCAGCAACTCTACAAGGACATGGTGGAAGTTGTACTCGGAATTCGAGCTTCGACCGGAGATTTGGCCAGCAATGAGCTATTTACCAAAATGGTAGATATGTTGCTGACACTTCGCCAGGAGGCCAAACAGAAAAAAGACTGGGCTACCTCTGACCAAATTCGGGACCGCCTTACTGCGCTGGGCTTTGAAATCAAGGACACCAAAGAGGGGGCTGACTGGAAACTAAAAAGTTGAGCGGTGGAAGTATTCCGCTCTCCACGCTCAACTTTCCATGCTCAATTAATTCTTCTTTCTTTTTACATAACTGGTATGCAGCAACTCATGTGATACATGTCCCAGAGGATGTCCCAGAAACTCTTTGTACAATGTCATGACATCCTCATTCAGGTGCGATTTGCGCAAGCTTTTTCCTTCATCTTCCCGGTAGATAGCCTCCATGCGCTTCATCCTTACCATATTATTCACCGGACGTGGTTGCCCTCCGCCGCTGATGCATCCGCCCGGACATCCCATGACTTCAATAAAATGGTAGGGGCTTTTTCCCAAACGAATCTCTTCCATCAGCATGTTGGCTCCCTTTAACCCGCTTGTTACGGCTACTTTGACAGTGACTCCGTTCAGAAAAGCATAAGGTTCGAGGGGGTTCTCAATCAGCAGGTCGGCTGTTTTGATCTGCTGCAATCCAACCAGTGGCTGCACATGAAGCGCCTCCATAGGCAATTCCCTCCCTGTAACCAGCTCATAGACTGTACGGATCGCAGCCTCCATCACACCTCCGGTCGTCCCGAAGATATCTGCCGCTCCGGAGGAAAGACCCAGAGGGGAATCAAATTCGGCATCTTTCAACTCTGTAAATTCAATTCCGGCATCTTTGATCATCCTCGCCAGCTCGCGGGTGGTCAGCACCGCATCAACATCCCGGATTCCGTTGGATTCCATTTCAGGTCGGGTAATCTCAAATTTTTTGGCAGTACAAGGCATGACTGACACCACAAAGAGATCCTTTGGATCCACCTTTATCTTCTCTGCGAAATAGGTCTTGACCAGGGCTCCCAGCATCATGTGGGGCGATTTGCAGCTGGAAAGGTGACCCAACTGGTCGGGGTACTGATGCTCAATATATTTGATCCAACCCGGACTACAGCTCGTGATCATGGGCAAAACTGCGCCCGTAGTACTATTCAGCTGATCATTTACCCTTTTCAGAAACTCAGAACCCTCTTCCATGATGGTGAGGTCTGCTGCAAAATTGGTGTCAAATACATAGTCGAAGCCCAACTCATGCAAGGCAGCGGCCATTTTCCCGGTCACCAATGTTCCGGGTTCATATCCAAATTTCTCACCCAGTGCAGCACGAACAGCGGGTGCCGTCTGAACAACCACTTTTTTTGATTTGTCCAACAGCGCCTCCCACACAATGTGGGTGGAATCTTTCTCCTTCAATGCGCCCACCGGGCAAACTACGATGCATTGTCCACAATTGGTACAGATGGAATGGCCCAGACTTTCGTCTTCAGAAGGTCCAATGAAGGTGGCAAAACCCCTGTGATGGGCATTCATGACCCCAATTCCCTGAATTTCGTTGCAAACCGTGACGCATCGACGGCACAGGATACATTTGGAGCTGTCGCGGACAATGGAAGCACTGGAGCTGTCTACCACATCCTTGGACTTTACTCCTTCGAACCGGAAGCTGTCTATCTGGATCTGTTCTCCAAGATCCTGCAACTCACAATTTTGGTTTCGGTGGCACCCAAGACAATTTTTGGGATGATCAGAAAGAATCAACTCATAAAGTACTTTCCTTACTTTTCTGACCTTTGAAGTATTGGTCTGGACTACCATCCCCTCTTTTACTTCAGAAACGCAGGAAGCCATCAGGTTTCTGGCTCCCTCTACCTCCACGACACAGATCCGGCAGGAGCCAATCTGGTGGACATTTTCCAGGTAGCAAAAGTGAGGAATGAGAATGTTATTTTGTTTGGCTGCTTCAAAGATGGTGGTTCCCTCTTCAGCCTGAATGGTTTTATTGTTGATGGTTAGTGTAACAAGTGCCATAATAAAATGATTATCAGATTAGTGTTTGGAACATTGGAGGCAACGCATTGCCTCGGCAATGGCATTGAGTTTGTGAAATCCCTGTGCGACCTCTTCGAAGCTGGTTCGGCGCTTTTCATCTTCCAGGTATCTCATCGGGAAGCGCTCGTGCTCGATGGTATTTGCCTCATCCGGATGCAGGTTTGGAAGTTCGATCGGCTCCCCAGAATTGAGGATTCCTTTTCCCCCCAGGTATTTGTCAATGGATCTGGCTGCTACTTTACCATCGGCGATGGCTGTAATCACTACATCTGAACCACGTGCCACATCTCCACCTGCAAAAACCCCCTCCTGGGTAGTCATCTGGGTGGTACTGTCTACCACAAATGTTCCCCAATCGGTTAGCTCCAGATCCTTCTTTGTCACAAAGGGAAGATCTGAATATTGACTAACGGCAGGAATCGCCATGTCAATATTGAGCGTGAAGTGCGAATCAGCCTGTTTGACCGGGATACGTCTTCCATCCTTGCCAAATTCGCCGGGTTCCATCTTTACACATTCGATCTGACGTACTGCTCCGTTTCCCAGAAAACGTACAGGAGCCACCAATTCGTGAAGGATAATTCCTTCATCCAGTGTTTCCTGTATCTCCCGCCGGTCGGCAGGCATCTCCTCCCGTGTTCTCCGGTAGAGAATGTGAACCTTGTCTGCTCCCAGTCGCAAGGCTGATCTGGCAGCGTCAAGTGCCGTATTACCGCCTCCAATTACCGCAACCACCCCTTTTACCTTGACATTCTTTTTGAGGTTGATATCTTTCAGAAAATCGAGTCCGTGGTAGATGCCCTCCTTTTCTTCACCTTCGATGCCAATCTTGCGCGACAATTGCGTCCCGGTGGCAACATAGATGGCACCATATTTTGCCTTAAGTTCTGCAAAAGAGATTTGCTCTCCCACTTTTGTGTTGTAGATAATGTTGATGCCGGACTGAAGAATAGAGTCTATCTCCTTTTTGAGAATATCTTTTGGTTGTCTGTATTCAGGAATTCCATAAGCCAATATACCCCCCGCAACACTTTTTTCTTCATAAATATCGACGGTGTATCCGAGCCTTGAAAGATAGTAGCCACAAGTGAGCCCGGAAGGTCCCGCACCGATAATACCGACGGATTTGCCATTTTTCTGGAACATCAGGTTCATGTAAGGCTCATCAGAGTTAAGCACGTAGTCGGCTGCATATCTCTTTAAATCGGCAATCGCGATGGCTTCATCGAGCTGAGCCCTACGGCACTTGCTCTCACAGGGATGGGTACAGACCCTTCCGCAAATGGAGGGGAAAGGATTGTCCTGACGGATCAGGTTGTAGGCATCCTTGACCCTTCCTGCAGCGATGAGTGCAATGTATCCCGGAACATTCACCCCTGCCGGGCAGGCATTCTGACAGGGTGAGATAAACATTTCACTGCATACTCCCGAGCGGCAATATTTCTTTTGAATGTGTTCATTGTATTCATTCCTGAAGTATTTGATGGTACTCAATACCGGATTAGCCGCCGTTTGCCCGAGTCCGCAAATAGCAGATTCCTTGATGGAGGTACCCAATTCGATCAATTTTTCAACATCTCCTTCCTCCCCTTGACCTACAGTAATGCGTTCGAGGATCTCCAGCATTCTTTTGGTACCCAAACGGCAGGGAGTACATTTTCCGCACGACTCCTCCTGCACAAAATCCATGAAAAAGCGTGCCATATCCACCATACAGGTATCTTCATCTGCAACAATCAATCCTCCGGAGCCCATGATGGCACCATGTTTGATCAGGGAGTCATAATCGATGGAGGTATTGAGGTGCTCCGCCGTCAGACATCCCCCGGAAGGACCACCCGTCTGAGCTACCTTGAAGTTTTTATTCTTTGGTATGCCTCCGCCAATGTCAAACAGTATTTTCCCCAGTGCAATACCCATCGGAACTTCGATGAGTCCCTTCATCCGGATGTCACCAGCCAGGGCAAAGACCTTGGTTCCCTTGCTCTTTTCTGTTCCAATCGCGGCAAACCAGTCAGCCCCCTGAAGCAGAATGGGGGCAATGCTGCCAAATGTCTCGACATTGTTGATGACCGTCGGTTTGCCATATAACCCGCATTGTACCGGGAAGGGAGGCTTTTGCGTCGGTTCACCTCTTCTTCCCTCCACAGAAGCCATCAGTGCTGTCTCTTCCCCACAGACAAACGCTCCCGCACCGATCCGTATCTCAATGTCAAAATCGAATTCCGAAGAGAAAATATGCTCACCCAATAACCCGTATTCCCGGGCTGCCTTCATGGCAATTGTCAGCCGTTCAATCGCGATGGGATATTCTGCCCGGATGTAGACCACCCCTTTGGTAGCCCCAATGGCATAACCTCCTATGATCATTCCTTCAATCACCGCATGAGCATCTCCTTCCAGCAGGCTCCGGTCCATAAATGCCCCCGGATCACCTTCATCAGCATTGCAAATGATGTATTTTTGGTCACTCTGCTCTTTGGAGGCCATCTCCCATTTCAGACCTGTCGGAAAACCACCCCCGCCTCTGCCACGCATTCCGGATCTTTTTATTACATCCACCACTGCTGTGGGAGTCATCTCTGTGATGGCCTTGCAGAGTGCGAAATAGCCATCCCTGGAGACATATTCATCGAGAGAAGCAAAATCGATGGTTCCACAATTGCGGAGGACGATCTTTTTTTGGTGTTTGAAAAAATTGATCTCCTGCATATTCGGAATCTCCTTGCCGGTTTCCGGATCCTTGTAGCAATATTTGGTAGCAATTTTTCCCTTCCGGATATGCTCTTTGACAATGTGTTGCATGTCAGAAGGTTTCAGATTGCAATAAAGGGTCTGACCCGGATTGATGATCAGGGTCGGGCCTAATGAGCAGGCGCCCATACAACCAGTCAGGTTAATCTTTACCTTGTCGGCTAGTTTCTCGTGCTCCAAGGCCTTTACCAAGGCCTCTTTTACTTCGCGACAATCGGAGGAAAGGCAACCCGCTGCATAGCATACATGAGCAACGAATTGGTATTGAGACTCCTGTTTCTGAAACGATGATTTAATTTCTTTCAGATCTTTCAGAGATTTGATGTACATGGCTTTATGAATTTGGTTATCTGAATGTAGTTGAGAAAAGTGGAAGAAATTACTTCAGCATCCCCAGGATGCGGTGCAACTTATTGGGATTTACCTGTTTGTAAACCTTTTCGTTGATGGTCATGGCAGGTGCCAGACCACAGGCTCCAATGCAACGCATCACCTGAAGCGAGAACATTTTATCTTCAGTCGTCTCCCCAACTTCAATGGAGAGAACCTCTTTCAATTTGTTAACTACATCCTTCCCGCCTCTTACATAACAGGCTGTTCCCAGGCAAATGCTAACCGTATATTTGCCTTTTGGTTTGGTCGAGAAAAATGAGTAGAAGGTGAGGACACTGTTTACTTTGGAGTTGGGGATGTCCATCCGTTCAGCTATAAAAGACTGAACCTCGGGGGCCAGGAAACCAAAAATGGCCTGAGCCATGTGCAGGATCTGAATCAGGTTGCTCTCCTTCCGGTCATAATCGTCCATTACCTGCTCAAGCAAACCATACTTTTCTGTTTCCGTCATGGAATGGACACTGCAAATCTCTTCATGTGTAATCATAAGTTCCTCAGGTTTTAATTGGCTGAAGCTAATTTAGTTGCCGAAGGATTCCGTAGCCGGAAGGTCATACCTGGTTAGCCTCATCTTCCAAAACTAAGGAAATATTGCGTTAACATTGGATGACGAATGTTAGGAATTTGTTAAATATTTGATTTTTTTAAAATTTTGGGCCAAAAGTCGAATTTATGAAAATAGGCACATATATTGATTGTGGCATTTGCTCCCTTTTGAACAAGTGCCTAAAGTGCACTAGAGTGCCTAAAGTGCCTAAAGTATTTATGCTACTGCCTTGAATTGTTTGGAGTCCATAACTATAGGCACTTTAGGCACTCTAGTGCACTTTAGGCACTTCCTCGAAGGTAAAAAGCTTTCGTGCATCCTTTTTTTCCTCATCGGAGAGATGGGTAAGGGCATCCAGGGCAGCCGTAATTTTTGATTTAAAATTCCAGCAGGTCATCTGCCGCAACGAGAGCCTCCGGGCAAATTCATAGGTGGAGAGTGGCTCATTTCCCTTACAGACCTGAAAAGCAATGTAAAATGCCTTGCTGACCGGAAACTTGCAGTTGTGAAAGATGGTACCGGCAGTAGCCGATTCCTCACTCTTGCATTTCGTACACCGCCTGGCATAGGGTGTTTTCCCGGCACAGAAATTACCGTTTCCACATTTGCGGCATTCGAATTCCTTGCCCCATTTCATGGAAGCAATAAACTCAAGGCATTTCTCATCACTTTGAAAAAGCTGGTCAAGTTCATCCTTCGTCAGATTGTCAGCAAAGAAATTTTGCATTTGTAAATAGTTTATTTTTCAAAAGCCAAATGGAATAGCAGGATTGGCGAAATTGTCTTCATTTCTGTTGGTGATGAAGCAATCATGGCTATTTCATGGGACAAAAATAGTGATAATAAAAAGATTTAAGTGATATTAATGCGATTTAAATTTATTTTTTATATTTTTGTCCCATCAATTCAAAAAATGACGAACTTAGTCATTGGAGGATTGAAAGATAAAATTTCTATATTTTTATAAGATGGATTATTCAAGTATAAATCTGAGGTACAGCCAACTTGCAAAGACCGATTGCTGTCTTTCCTGCGGTGGCGCCATCAATTACTCGAAGGTCAAAGCCGGCGAAACCTGCGTGGACCTTGGTAGCGGCCGTGGTACAGACGTACTACGGATGGCGGAGGAAGCCGGAGAGACAGGTTTTGCCTACGGCATAGATATCTCGGATGGAATGCTGGCAACTGCCAGGGAAAATGCTGCCAAATTTGGAATAGACAACGTAAAATTTGTCCGCAGTGAACTGGAAAAGATTGAATTGCCGGATCAAACAGCCGATTTGGTGATCTCAAATTGCACCATCAACCATGCTTCAGACAAGGATGCCGTATGGAATGAGATCTTCCGGATATTGAAAAAGGGTGGTCGATTTGTGGTGAGCGACATTTATGCAACCTCCCCTGTTCCTGAAGAATACAGGAATGATCCGGTGGCTGTTTCTGAGTGCTGGGCAGGGTCGGTAACCCGTGAGGAGTACCTTGATACCCTTTCCAAGGCAGGATTTCAGTCTGTCACCATTTTTGAGGAGTCCAAACCCTATCCCAAAGGGAAGGTAGAGGTCTCCAGTTTTACCATAGCAGGGGAAAGACCAAGCGGTAAATCCTGCGGCTGTGGTTCAAAATAGGCTTTTCTAAGCAAATAAATAAGTTCGTAATTCATTCATTAATTGTATTCTAAATGAAAAGTTTGGTTAAAAAGCAGGAAGCGCAGAAAAGCGTGGCAATAGCCCAGTGCTGTGCCAAGACTTCCAAATCGGTTGTGGGATGCCACGACTAATTTCAGAAATGGTCTGTCGGGAGCGTAATTTTCCGGCAGACCTATTCTTTAATTTTGGATTTTAGATTTTCAATTTCCGAATATAGGAAAGATAATCAGCGCATTTCAGTTGGCTGAAATGTTTGATTGAAGCGCAATCCAAAATCCAAAATCTAAAATCTAAAATTGCTATGGTTGTAAAATCAAAACACAATATTGTCTCCAAAGTCTCAGATTCCGACGACTATTTCGTGGTGAATCTGTTGAGCGGGAATGCCGATCTGCTTACCAGGAAAGAGGCTGATCTATTGATGGAGGAGGATCATTCGAAAGAAGCAGATCCGGAGCTGATTCAGGGTCTGACCGAAAACGGTTACCTGACCACTTCCGAGGCAGAGAAGAAGCTCTACCGCAACCGTTATTTTGATTTTGTGGACCAGCGGGACGACGAGGAGGTGCAACTATTTTTTGTACCCAACTACAGCTGCAACTTCAGCTGCAGTTACTGTTACCAGGATGAGTACACCAATCCGCACCAGAGTGCGACCCCCGAACTGATTGAGGCTTTCTTCGAATACGTCAGGAAAGAGCTGGCCAACCGGCGCAAATACCTCACCATCTTTGGGGGAGAACCACTTTTAAACACACCCCACCAGCGTGGGCTGATCTCCCAGATGGTGGAGAAGTCGAACGAGGCGGGAATCGATATTTGCGTGGTAACCAATGGCTATTACCTCGAAAATTACATTGAACTGCTCTCCAAAGGGAAGATCCGGGAGATACAGATTACCCTCGACGGCACCAAAACCATTCACGACCAGCGACGCTTCCTGAAAGGAGGATCCCCAACTTTTGAGCCAATCGTTCGGGGCATTGACGCAGCGCTGGCAGCCGGTTTTCCGGTAAACCTCAGGATGGTGATTGACAAACAAAATATTGAGAACCTTCCCGAACTGGCCTCTTATGCCATCGAAAAGGGATGGACCTCCCATCCGCTCTTCAAAACACAGATCGGACGCAATTACGAACTGCACCACTGTCAGTCGACACCGGATCAGCTGTTTACAAGGATTTCGCTGTTCAAAAAAATATTCGAACTAACCGAAGTTCATCCTCATATCCTGGAGTTTTACAAACCCTCCTATTCGGTAGCCAAGTATCTTTCCGAGAACGGTTCCCTGCCCGATCCCTTGTTTGATGCATGCCCCGCCTGCAAATCGGAATGGGCCTTTGACTATACCGGCAGAATCTATTCTTGTACGGCCACCGTCGGCAAAGAAGAGGAGGCCCTGGGTACTTTCTATCCTGAAATCACCAAAAATGAGCAACTGATCCACCAATGGGCGTCGCGGGATGTCACCTCTATCGAGGAATGCAGGAACTGTTCCGTTCAACTCGCCTGTGGCGGTGGCTGCGGCTCGGTGGCCAAAAACAAGAACGGCTCCATCCTCTCTCCCGATTGCAGGCCGGTGAAGGAGCTGCTGGAGATCGGGTTCAAGGCGTATTTTGGAGAGATGCTGGAAGAAGAGAAGACGGAAAAATGACGGAGAGTCTGTAATGACGGAGGGAAAGCAGGGGCGACCCTTTGTGGGCGTCCTTCAGGTTGGTGGGAAAATATTGAAACGGAGAAACGGGGAAACGGAGACGATGGGAGGACGGAAAAATGACGGAGGGACCTAAATGACGGAGAGATAGTAGGGGCGGCTCTTGTGGCTGTTCTAGAATATTGAAACGGAGAAACGGGGAAACGGAGACGAAAGGAAGACGGAAAAATGACGGAGGGACGGAGATGACGGAGAGGCAGCAGGGGCAACCCTGGGTGGTATCCCGAAAATACTTGGTTTTAAACCCTGAAAGGGTTAAAGCCTCATAGCCCGGGGTCAATGAATGAAAGGAATCCAACGTCCGCGGTAGCATGCACGAAGCAAGTAATTGTAAAAATACCGGTCCCTGAGCGAAGTCGAAGGGGTATTCTGTATTAAAAACATAGAGTGAAATAAGTCCCGGTCCCTGAGCGAAGTCGAAGGGCGGACGGAATAAACAAATATCGAATGAAGCCTAATCGAAAATCGAAAATTCAAAATCGAAAATCATCCTGGTAAGGAATCATAGCCAGGAATCTAAAATATCAATAATAAGAAAACCACATGAAAGAGATCAACAGTTCTGAATTTGAACAGGAAGTATTGCAGGGAGGGAAAATCGTTCTTGATTTTTATTCCACAGAATGTCCGCCTTGCGAAGCGGTAGCTCCAAAATTTGAATCCCTTGCCGGGATGTATGGCCATGAAATTAAATTTGTAAAGATGTACCGTCAGGCCAACCGCGAATTGTCTGACAAGCTTGGGGTAAAATCGTCCCCAACCCTGCTCTTCTTCGATGGAGGCAAAGAGGTGACCGAGCGTCTGGCAGGCGGCATCAAACGTAGCGAAATCATCAAAAACCTGAATGCCATGCTGCCGGCTGCTACTGTCAGCGAAATCACGAGTAAAATCAAACCGCAAGTCTCCGATTTTGATGTGATCGTACTGGGGGGTGGTCCGGGCGGATTGACTGCCGGATTGTACCTATGTCAGGCCAAGATCAAAACGGTGCTGGTGGATATCTCGCTACCGGGCGGACATGTCTCCACCACCCACGAAGTATCCAACTATCCGGGATTCATCGATCCCCAGGCAGGATACATGCTTTCCCACAACATGTCTGAACAGACCAAGCAATGCGGAACGGTATTCAAGGTAGCGGTGGATGTGACGAAGGTAGACCTGGTGAACCGTACCGTGGTTATCGACGAAATGGAGACCATTCGTGCCAAGAAGATCATCATCGCTACCGGAACAACCCCCAACCTTACCGGCGCAAAAGGGGAACGGGAGCTGAAAGGCAAGGGAATTTCCTACTGTGCCACCTGTGATGCCAAATATTTTGTCGACAAGGAGGTGATTGTCATTGGCGGAGGTAACTCTGCCGTCGAGGAGAGTGACTTTATCTCCAAATTTGCCTCCAAGGTCACCATTATCCACCAGTTTGCGGCCTTTACGGCCAACAAAACCGCGCAGGACAAACTGCTGGCCAACCCGAAGATCCACCCAATTTTCCTGCATGAGCCAAGATCCTTCCAGAAGGTCGGCGACCGCATGGTGGTGGAAGTAGAAGATCTGACCACCAAAGAGGTCAAGACCATCGAAGGGGATGGTGTCTTTATTTTCATTGGCATGAAACCCAACCTGGGTCTCTTTACCGACAAACTGGAACTCGATCAGTGGGGCTACATCAAAACGGACGAGGAGATGCGCACCTCTATACCGAATGTCTATGCAGTGGGAGATGTGATCAGCAAAAAATACCGCCAGATCACCACCGCCGTGGCAGATGGCACCATCGCTGCGATATCCATTGCAAAGGATTTGGATTGAGCAGGTGAAATAGTTGGAAATAATTAGAAGCTGTTTAAAATTATTACACAGAGTATTTATGACTCCTTGATGAAACTGATCATGTCATTGAAATTGTCGCTTTGTGCAAAATTTACAAGAGAAAAAATGAGTTTCACAGAGAGAAAATCGCTTGCGATTTTCTCTCTGTGAAACTCCGGGGTTTCTCTAATGAAAATTCAAAATAGCAGAAATTTCTATTTGCTCTCTGGTTTCGATAAATAGTTAGATATTCTCTGTGTTATAAATTTAAACGATCTCATAGAAAAAGTTAGGCAAAGCTGAAAATAGGGCTAACTTAGTAGGGTGATTCTGAAACAGCAAGTGGAGAGAATCCTAAATTTTCAATACATTAATAGTAAAGCCATGCAGGAACTTCAGCCAATATTTGAAAAAGAGAGTCTCTTTGGGTTCAACGAAACTGTTGAACTCCTTATAACAGCAGCCACCGACCGGGATTGGGGAAACCCTGCCACCCACGACCTTCAGGCAACACTTGCCAAATCCGGCAAACCTGTCAGACCTGTAAAGGTGATCGAGATTTGCAAACCAACCTATTCGGGCAACATGTTGGAGAAAAGCGATGAACGGATTGTCTCGGTAATGATGCCTTGCCGGATCTCTGTCTACGAAAAGGCAGATGGCAAGATCTATGTGGCCACGGTCAACGGAAAGATCTTTACCCATGGTCAGTCTGAAGCCATCCAGAAGGTGATGATGGAAGCCGCAGATGAACTGGAGGTGATCGTTAGGACGGTAGCAAGGTAGTAAGATTTTCGATTTTGAATTTTGGATTTTCGATTCAGTCCCTGAGGCAGGGCTCTCCTGAGCCGAGGGAAGGGACGAAGAGACAATGGGACGAAGGATCCGACCACAGGATCCTGTCGGTGGATTTTCTGTCAGGATCATTGTGCCCCCCTGACAGTGAGACTCAAAGGAACAATGAACCCACCTAGTTCCTTTGAGTCATTCTATATTAACAATTTGAGGGTAACCTATCCATTCATTTTGGGATCAATGTACAGAAAGCGTCTTTCAAACTCTTTTGATCGGACGACCTGTCAACCATATTGGTCAATTTGTCCCTTCAGCGAACTACCGCTTCCATTTTTTAAGTTAACTACCATCAATAACTGCTGATATGTACCTCAAAGTAATTCCGGAATAATCCGTTCTTGTAAGCGTTTCTGTTATTTATCTGCACAAAGTTCACATACATTTATTATTAATCCCTTAAACTATTTTAAATGAGATTGAACATTCGCTGCAATTTCGACTTCAAAGAGGAGGAATTGCCCGTTTTATGCAGGTTTGCTGCCAATCACCTGGCACGCGACCTAAGCGATTTCACTGCCTATTCCCCCAGGTATCATGCACATTATCTGGCCGATCTGGAATCCAGGATTGAAGTGGTAAAAGAGTTGGTTCGACCCGATTCTGAAACGGTGGAGCAACAGGTGATCACCGAACGCATGTACCAAATGCTTGATAACCTCATTTTCCCCATCAATTACCTGGAGGGTTACCTCAAGCTGGCGGCTAACCAGGTGCCGATCTCACCCGCCGATTTTGGGTTGGTGCAACTGCGCAAGAGTGTCAGGCAGCGCGATGTGGAAAGCGTACTATTGTTGCTGCAGATCGTGGATGGTAATATCAAAAAATACAAGAATGATCTGATGACCAAAGGATTGTCGGCAGCGCTGATTGCGAGGTTCACAGTTATCAGCAAGCTGCTGGACGAAGACATGGACAAAAAGTTCGCTCTGGTTTCGCAACGTTACGCCAACGTTCAAAAAAACAGGGGCCTCCTGAAAGATCTTTACGACCAGTTGACCGAAATCTGCAGCGTTGGCAAGATCCTCTACCGGTCGACCAATGCATCCAAGCTGAAAGATTACATCCTTTCCAGGATGATCTGCCAGGTCAGGCGGATAGGCAAAGAGGTGGAGGAAACGCAATCAGTGGCAGTATGATTATATCGATCGATTATTCGACCATGTAAATATTGACCCTGATCTGTAGCCATTTGTTTTTCCAGTTCTTGGAAACGACCCTGCCAAAGATGATTTTCCCGGCATCCATCAGTCTGGAGCAGACCAAATTCATCTCTGCCGGGACAAATCCGAGACGGATGTTGTCGACATAAATGGCAATGGCAAACTGATCGTACTGGTTGTTGGGTTCCCGTTTCATGGTTAAGATCTTCTCCGGGAGAATGGCAGGCTCGATGGTGGCCGCCTCCTTGCAGAAGCTTGTTCCTGCCACCACTATTTCCAGCAAGAAGATCTCCTGCTTGAAGGGAGAAATACCTGTATTCGGCTGACTCAACAGGGCCAGCAATCCTGGGGTTACCGGAAGTATGGATTCATTCATCGGTCATTAGGGCTAAGATGTTGGTATAGTTTGCGATCTCCTCCTCAAAGATCTGGATTTGACTTTGCAATTCCGCTTGTTTGAGTGCAATTTTCTCACGGTCAAAAATCAACTCTTTCACCGTAAACGGGAAGCTTTGAAGCAGTTGCCCGATTTTGTCCCTCAAGGCGATGATGCTGGATTTCAGATGCGCCATGCGCTCCCTCTTCTCTTCGCCCGAAACCAGTGCGAGTTTTTCGGCGGTGGTATCATCCAGGTAGAGCAGGATTTGCTGCAAATCCTCCAACCGCTGTAAATCGTACGCGGCCTTCACCTTGATGAACAAATCCTTCTCCTCTTCGGTCTGGTTTGGATGGAGATCCGGATGCAGCCTTTTGCAGAGCACCCGAAAGGTCTCCTTCAGCTTTGCCGCCACCTCCGGCGAAATCAGGTTGGAAAGCACCATTTGCGCCCGGTCCAGGGCGGTGGATTGGGCAACGATCTGGAGGTAATAGGCCTGCAACTTTTCATCCAAAATTCGCTCAATCTCCTTCAAGTCGGGTTTTTCATTCCTGTTGATGGCCGCATGTACCAGGTTCATCTTCAGCTTGAGCCTGGCTGCTTCGGTTTGCTTCTGCAGCAATTCAAGCTGCCTTTGACCCAGCTTCTCCAGGTAGAGCGAAGTGAGGACGGTTGCTTCATCCTCCACCATCTCCTTGTGCCGCGTAAATAGCTCCAGGAATTCCAGGTTGAGTTGCTCCAGCGCCTTTGTCAGTCGCTCGTTTTCCGCTGTTTGTGCAGGGAGGGGATGGGTCATTGTGGTTTAGGTTTGAGGGGGTTTGTTTCCTTTGTTGTGCTCGTGGGGTCAATTACTACCGGTTTATTTTTGCTTTCGTCTGATTTCCATCCTGGCTTGCGACATCCTTTCTCTCAATCCGCCTTCCTGCAAAAATTCTTGTTCCAATGTTTTAAGCTGCTTGGCGAGCAAGTAGGAGGTCAAGTTGATCAAGCCGATCATTACATTGGCCGAAACTTCCGGATCAGGGTTTTCGATCCCTTTTCGGTAGGTTTCATAAGTCGCATCGGGGGTGGTTAGAAGTTTGGTAAGATGCGGATAATAAGCGTGTTTCTTATCCCAGATATTTAACTTGCGGGTTCTTAAAAAATCTTTGTAATCCATTAAAAGTTCTTCCAGCGAAGCACGGGCAACATTGGTGAGCTTGATTTCCATTTCTTTCGAAGTGCCGCTAGCCATGCTCCCTTCCACAATGTTTTGTTTTCCCGAACGGGCGGCTTGTACCATTTGGTCGATGGTACGGTCGTAGGGTTGGAGATATTTTTTGCAGAAATAGTAGGTACCATCGTAGATGATTTCGGCCTTTTGGTATGTTATCAAACGCTCGTAACCTCCGTGTTTGGGAATAAAACCATCGGGGTTGTATTGTTTATCCATAATTTGCCTCCTTTTTTCATTTTTCGTTGGACATTTTCGACCTCCATGACACTTGTAATTGTCCAAAAAGTCAAACTTGTCCAACGAAAACTTTGATATTTGCGGGTAGCGGTTCCTTTCTTGACTGGTGTTATGTCTTGTCTGATCATTTATATTGTTTTGCCTATTTAACCTTAAGTATCTCTTAAACGTTTGTTGTCAGTAGCTTATTAATTATCTCTTTCTCGTTTATCATTCCTTCTTACGATTCGAAAAACAGTTGATTCTCCTTTTTCAATTTTGAAAATCGTTTCTTGCTAAATATTGTTTTTCCTGTTAAACAATTAGTTGTACTCATCCAAGTCAGACGGCTGATTCTATGAGGTTGCCGATCATAAATGTAATGGAATTACTTTCAATTGAGCAAGGTTCGTTGGTAGGTTAAGTCAGTCAAAGCTAATAATTTAAATTTTCATTCCGATCATCTTTTAATGAATTAAAATTGTGAGTTTTCGCGTACCTCCTCAATTTGGCATCAATTGTCCCTTAAAAAAGCCACCATTGGATATTCTGATGCAGGAACACTATTTATGAACTACCTAAATTTTGGCGTTCCACTCTGCTTCACAAACTTTGATATCCGCCTGTTGATATTTTTTTAAAAAAAGAGGGTTACCTCTTGCCCCATTTTGGTATTAATGTACAGAAAACGGCACTCAACTGCTTTGATCCTTCTGACCGCTCACCTGGTTATCCAATCTGCTCCTGCAACGATCTGCCTCCATCGAATTTCAACAAAAGCGTTACCAAAAACCGCTGATTCTTTTCTCACTTTAACTCCGGAATGATACGTTAAACGTAGTTAAGTCAACGAGTGACACCAAATCACCCGCTGACTAATGGGTTTTACCATCATAAAGTTCACATCATTTTATTATTAACCCTTAATTTAATTTAAATGAAATCGAACGGTAACCGTAGTTTCAACTGCAAAGACGAAGAACTTCCCGTTGTTTGCAGATTTGGTGCCCTTAGCCTGGCACGCGACCTCAGTGATTTCACTGCCTACTCCCTGGTATTCGACCTGCCTTACCTGAACGCTTTTAAAGCCAAAATTGAAGTGGTACAGGAGTTGGTTCAACCGTTGGCCGAAACGGTTGAGATGAAGGTGATTACCGGACGGATCTACCAAACGCTGGATGACCTCATTCCCCCGCTAAAACAACTGGAAGGGTATCTTCGACTGGCCAGGAATCAAGTTCCTATCTCAGCTGCCGATTTTGGTCTGGCGCAATTGCGAAAAGGCGTTCGTTTGCGTGACGTGGAGAGTGTACTTCAGCAGTTGCAAACTGTGGATGGAAACCTCCAGAAGTACAAAATAGAGTTGATGGCCAAGGGACTAACTGAGCCATTGATAGATAAGTTTAAAACAGCATCGCAACCGCTGACCGAAGACAAGGATAAAAAGTACACGATGGTTTCAAACCGAAATGCTGTCGTGCAGAGCAACAGGGGCCTGCTTAACGAACTGTTTGACCAGATGACCGAAGTCTGCAGAATTGGGAAGATCCTTTACTGGCAAACAGACAAGGCTAAACTGAAAGATTACACCTTTTCACAGATAATGAACCAGGTCAGAAGAGCTGCGAAGCCGGTAGCCGCACTAACAGAGGTTGCGGTAAAACCCTGATCTCTATCAACTACTGTCAATGATTTTCGATGGCTACTTATGACTTCAGAATTGTCACCTACGTCTTTCGATGGCTACTTATGATTTCAGAATTGCCACCTACATCTTTCGATGGCAACTTTATGACTTCAGAATTGCCACCTACGTCTTTCGAAGGCTACTAATGGCTTCAGAATTGCCATCTACGTCTTTCGATGGCAACTAATGATTTCAGAATAGCTACCTACGTCTTTTGAAGGCTGAAAATCGCTCCGGAGCTGTTCCCCAGCACTTCCGGAGCTTTTCAGCACCTTCCCAATAGAAAACTGAGGGGTGTTTTTCAGGCTCATTCCTTAAAAAGCATGCTCAGGAACCTAATATTTAAATATTTTCAAAATAGGCAAAAAATAAATCCTTCCCTATCATCAAATGAGAGTGAACGACCGTAACTTTATAGTAAGTGATGTGCACAACGCTTCGGCAGATTCCGAAAAGCCGGGAAAGAGAGTAGGAAAATATTAAATGTCGTTTGAAAATGAAAGAGTTAGAAAAATGCGATTTGATTGAAATCGACGGTGGAGATTTGTTGACTACCATAACAAATTTGGCAAAGGGAGGAGTTTGGTGGGCTGTATATGGGTTGTATTTGGTTGAAGAGACTTTAGCCAGTCCAAAAGCATCCTATAATGCTTTTATGAGAGGTTGGAATACTCAATTTTAAAACAATTATCATGAAATTACATGAATTATGCAAAGAAGACCTAATGACAATAAATGGAGGAGGTGAAGCCTCTGATTCATTTTGGACAATGGTTGGAATGACCTTGAGAGCATTCTGGTGCTTTGGTGAAGGTGCAAAAGAAGGAGGATACGCTAACTGCAAATGTCCATGATGTGTGGATTTCTTGTGATTCACAAAAAAGAATTCAAGGCAAGTATCATTTGATTGTAGTTTTATAAGCAAGGTTTTTTAAACAAATAACAAAATGAAAAAATTATTCCAAAAGCTCGTTATTCAGCTGATTCCCATATTTGTAACTATAATTATTATCGAATACCTCCTAAGATTTGGTGTTAAGGAGATTACATTTAGTAAGTTAATGGAAATTCTTCCCAGAATGGCAATTGATTTTGGTCTAATTGCTTTGTTTTTTGGTGTTTACTATTTAGTAAAATTTAGGAGAAAAAAGCAAGAGAACAACCCCTGAAAGGTGGGTAACGCACTTAAACAATCATTTTGGTGCAGTGGCCTCTCTTTCCAGGAAGGATTCTTTTTAAAATTGCGATTTTTCAATGAGGGGGCTATCTGAATTGTTAGGCTAGCCCTCTTGCTGTGCCATCGATTGGCCAGCCAAAGCTTCTGGTTTTTATTTAGTTGTCTGTAAAACCACTCCTTGGGACAGGTGAATAAATTTTCAATAAAAACCAAAAATAAATCCTTCCCTATCATCAAATGAGAGTGAACGACCGTAACTTTATA
>CAMCBW010000030.1 GCA_945873105.1 Tangfeifania diversioriginum | reverse complement strand
TTTATCCCGTTAGGGATTATATGTGGGTAGAAAATCAACAAATAGCAATTATCTCGTCCCGTACGGGACGAAATGGACGATCTGTCATTTGCCATCTACCCATATATTATGCCTCCGGCATATTGATTTGAAAAATTTAAACAGTTTCTTAGTAGTATGGCAAGACAAAGCATATCGGTCACAAAACCAAATGAAGAATGGTTAAAGGCGCAAGTACAAAATGAAGAATACACAAGTAAAAGTGAATTGATTAATGATTTGATCAGACAGGCGAGTAAGCAACAGGTTCAAGTTGATTTTATCAGAGCTAAATTAGATAAACCTGAAAGTAGTGGATTTACGGATGATACGAAAGAACTAATTTTAAAACAATCAAAGTCATTACTTAAAGGTCAGCTGTAGAATAAATAATGAAGCTAAGGAAGACTTGATAAGGATTCATCATTATGGTGTCGAAAAGTTTGGAGTGACTCAGGCTGATAAATACTTTGATTCATTACGGCTTATGCAGCCTGACAAGTACCTGGTTACCCCTTCTCCAAAGCCACACGCACCCTCTCCAGTTCATTCCTTGTGATACTGAAAACCTGGCTTTTGGTGAGGTACCCGGCCTTGCTGACGCTAATCCGATAACTTCCGGCCGGCAACGACTTCACCCTGAAACTTCCGCGTGCGGCGCTCTTCCGGGTAAGCAATGGGGAGGTATTCGTACCCGTTTCGGCAAGTATCTTGCAGGTGGCCCCAGCGATCCCCGCGCCGCCTTCCACCTCCGTGACCGTCACCTTGAGCTGCCAACCCCGGCCGACCCTGTCGACAAGGCTGCGAACGAACTTGTAGCCAACGTAAAAATCGGAATGTCTGAGCTTAACCACTGCCACCAGCAGGTCTGATTTGGCCAGCAACCCATCGGCCCGGACGAACAGCTCCACCAGGTTTTCTGTGGCAACCTTCTTCTTCAGTGTCGCAATGCGGGGTTGCGGCATCGCCCCGGCAAAAGCCGTGATGGCAGCTTCCAGCTGGTCGAGGCCGGCCTGGTCAAGACCGAAAGCAGCAGCCGCTGAAAGTTGTTGTGTGCCCATATCCCGCATGTTCCTGCAGACTGTTACCAGCTGTTCGTCACTCATCTTCCCCAACTTGTAATCGCTCGTCAGGCAATTGACCAGCAACACCTGGTCGTTGTTGGTCACTGCGCAGGCGGCCAATTTGCGGGCCACATCGGCACAACTGGCCACGAGGCCGGCCTTGATTTGCCGCTTCTCATCTCCTACCCCCGTGCGGATCACCAATTGTTGCAAGGATTCCCGCTCAATGGCGTTGATCAGCGATTTGAGCTCCGCAACAACCAATGCCATACCCGGGATACTCTCCACAATGGTGCCCTGCTCCTCCAGATAGCTCTTCAGCGCCATCAACATTGTAAATTTGTTCAATTGGCGGTGTGTCATGGTAATTGATTGAAGGATTATAGAGTTTGTTGCAATATTTGCTATTTATCCTAAAGATACAGACTTTTATTCAAAATAAAGAATGGTGTATCATTTATGTAATCATTCATTCTGGGAATGTAAATTACATTTCTCTCTTCGTCATCTTAAATAATTCATTAGTAATTATGATATCTGTCCTTTAATTTGTTATTTCTGTTAATCAATTTATTAATTCTGTTAACGTATATATTGATTCTGTTAATGTATTCATTTGTTCTTTCTATGTAATTATTAATTCTGTACATGTAAATATTTATTCTGCAATAATATTGCCGAATTTCAATTGTCAAGATATGCTTCCCTGCATCATCCGCTTCCCCCGTCCGATCCCAAACGTTCAATCCCCAGATGGATTTGCGTACGGACGCTCGTCCTATCAACATTCCCTACCCGGGGCTCCGCCCCGGGCTACCAACATTTTGCCACTACGTGGCAAAACCCCCTTCAACCGCAACATCTTCCCGAATCCCGTTCCTCCTACCCTAAGTCCCTTAGTCACTCAGTCTCTTAGTCCCTAAGTCTCCAGGTCCCCAAGTCATCTCCGTCATTTCAGTCCCTCCGTCATTTCCCTCCTTCCAGTCACCCAATATCCGCCTTAGATCGTATCTTTGTCCCCGCAAAGCAATTTTTATGATCCCATACCTGCAACTCGACAGTCTCTCGAAGAGCTGGGGCGACCTGCCCCTCTTCAAAAACATCTCCTTCACCATCAACCAGGGTGACAAAGTGGCGTTGATAGCCAAGAATGGCGCCGGCAAGACCACCCTGATGAACATCCTCTTCGGGGGCGACATCGCCGACAGCGGCAGGGTCATCTTCAACAACGACATCCGCATTGGCTACCTGCGCCAGCTGCCCGAACTGAATCCCGACGAGACCATCCTGGAGGCCGCCTTCAGCTCCGCTGGCGAGACCATCACCGCCGTCCGTGAATACGAAATTGCCCTGGAGCGGCACGATGCCAGGGCCATCGAACGGACGATGGAGAAGATCAACCAGTTGAATTGCTGGGACTTTGAACTCAAGATCAAACAGATCCTCACCGAACTCAACATCCACGACCTGCAGCAGCCGATCCGGGAGCTCTCCGGCGGACAGAAGAAAAGGGTGGCCCTTGCCCATGTACTGATCGATGAACCGGAGTTCCTGATCCTGGACGAGCCTACCAACCACCTCGACCTCGAGATGATCGAATGGCTGGAACGCACCCTCGAAAAAGCCAAATGCACCCTGCTGATGGTTACCCACGACCGGTACTTCCTCGACAGGGTCTGCAACGAGATCATCGAACTCGACGACCAATCCCTTTTCCGGTACAAGGGCAACTACTCCTTCTACGTCGAGAAACGGAACGAACGAATCCAGAACCTTACCACAGAAATAGAAAGGGCCAAAAACCTCTTCCGGACCGAACTGGACTGGCTGCGGAGAATGCCCAAGGCCCGGACGCACAAATCCAAATACCGGACCGAAAATGCCCATGTATTGAAGGAGAAGGCCTCAAAGCGGATCGACGATACCAAACTCGAACTGGCCATCAACTCCCAGCGGCTGGGTGGCAAGATCATCAACCTCGACCACCTCTCCAAGTCCTTTGGTGATACGGTGATCCTGAAAGATTTCAGCTACAAGTTTGCCCGGTACGAAAAGATCGGTATCGTGGGAAAAAATGGTTCGGGGAAGAGCACCTTCCTCAACCTGCTCACCGGGGCCCTTCCAGCCGACAGCGGAAAAATGGAGGTAGGTGATACCGTCAGTTTTGGCTATTTCCGGCAGGATGGCATCCAGTTCTCGCCCGATAACCGTGTGATCGACATCATCAAGGAGATAGCAGAGGTGGTGGAGATGGGAGACGGCTCCAAACTGAGCGCCTCACAGTTCCTTACCTACTTCCTCTTCCCTCCGGAGACCCAATATTCGCTGGTGGCCAAGTTGAGCGGGGGAGAGAAACGGCGCCTCTACCTCTGCACCATCCTAATGCGCAACCCCAACTTCCTGATCCTCGATGAGCCTACCAACGACCTGGACATCATGACCCTCAATGTACTGGAGGACTACCTGAAATCCTTTACAGGCTGTACCATCGTGGTTTCCCACGACCGCTTCTTCATGGACAAGATTGTGGACCACCTCTTTGTTTTTGAGGGCGATGGCCTTATCAAGGATTTCCCCGGCAACTACTCCGATTACCGCGACTGGGCAGAAGACCAGGTCAAGGCGGCGCAAAGCGTCACAAAAACAGAAAAAGTGGTACGGGAAAAACCGGTCGATGACAAAAAGAAACTAACTTTCAAGGAGAAAAAGGAGCTGGAAGATTTGGAAAAAGAGATTGAACAACTCGAAAAAGAGAAGAAAATTGTGGAGGAAGAACTTAACTCAGGAATGCTAACCTCTGCCGAACTGGTCAAAAAATCGAGCCGCTATGGTGAAATCACCTCCCTCCTGGAAGAGAAGGAATTTAGGTGGCTGGAACTCTCAGAATAGGTTTACTGGACATAATTGACTATTGGCCTGATAAATATTATTTTACGAATCAAAAAATATGATCACCCGACTTTTTTTTCTTGATTATTTATTTTGATTCTACATTATTATTCTTAGTTTTGAGGTAGAATTTAACTAAATCTATCCCTATGAAGAAACTATTTTGGATCTGGGTGTTGGTTTTCAATGCTTCAATCCTACTAAATTCCTGTGAAACTGAAAGTGAAACCGATGATGTTGTAGTGTCAAAAAGCTACTGGAAATTAAAATCCACTGAATTTTGGGGGATCAAACCAATCAGTGGTTCCAAGCTGGAACAATTCGGTACCTTCCCGTTTAACCAGACCTACAGTTTAAGCAATCATGCCAATGTCACTTATTCTGGTCAGGAAGGAAATATCACCCGAACTGAGGTGGATCCACTATCGAATGTCACCATTACCCTCACCAATACCTGGTCCGCACTTCCTGATAAGATCTTTCCGGATACAGTTTATAAAATTACCTATGAATCGAAAGGGAATGCAAACAATGGAATTGGAGTTTCTATTCCGGTCTATTACAATGCCGGTTACCAATGGCATCCACTCAGTTTCAGAAATGGCCCGGTGACGGCTAACCTGCTGATGTCCAAACCTGACACCGATCCCAGCCACCTGAAGATGAAAATTGGGGTTAACATATCGAGCGGAAGCTTCTATTACATGGAATGGACCTACATCTACGAATGGATTCCCTGACACAACCCATCTAATCCTGCAATTGTTTCCGGCATCACATTACTCTAGGCACACTAGGCACTTTAGGCACTCTAGGCACTTATTGAAAGTAAATACTTCTTAAACCCCTCAAATTCCACCCCCAAAGCAACCGTCTTTTTCTCCCCTTTCAGGAATTCTGACAGTCGTTCCGGCATCGGTACGTTTCCTTTTCCCACGATCTCTTCCACCGTTTCAGTGAATTTGGCCGGGTGCGCTGTCTCCAGAAAGATGCCCACTTCATCGGGTTGCAATTTTTCTTTCAGTGCCCGGTAGGCAACGGCTCCATGCGGATCTGTCAGGTATCCGGTGGTGGCAAAGCAATCTGCAAGACTCTCCCTGATCTGCTCATCGCTGTAGGTAGTTCCCTTGATCACACTGCTGATCCAGGCATGATCCTGTTCGTACAAATCCATGATCCTGACAAAATTGCTCGGATCGCCCACATCCATCGCATTGGCAATGGTAGCCACGGAGGATTTGGTTTTGAAAACTCCTGTCTTCAGGTAATTGTAAACCACATCGTTGCTGTTGTTGGCGGCAATAAAACGGGAGACGGGGAGTCCCATTTTTTTGGCGATCAATCCGGCGGTCAGGTTGCCAAAATTACCGCTGGGTACCGAGAAGACAATCTTCTTGTAATTCTTCTTCAGCTGCGCTACTGCATTGAAATAGTAGAATGCCTGCGGCAGGAAACGGGCGACATTGATAGAATTGGCTGAGGTCAGCACCATTTTTTGCTGCAACTCCCCATCCATAAAGGCGGATTTCACCAGGGCCTGACAATCGTCAAACGAGCCATCCACTTCGAGCGCCGTTATGTTTTGTCCAAGTGTCACAAACTGTTTCTCCTGGATCTCACTCACCTTTCCTTTGGGATAGAGTACATGCACCTGGATCCCGTCAATGCCGAGGAAGCCATTTGCCACGGCACTGCCGGTATCCCCGGAGGTAGCCACCAGCACATGTACCGTCTGTTTCTCCTCCGAGAGGAAATGGGCCAGCATCCTGGCCATGAAACGGGCTCCCACATCCTTGAAGGCCAGCGTTGGACCATGAAAAAGTTCCAAAGCGTAAATATCGGGTTCAACCGGAACGAGGGGAGTATCAAAACTAAGGGTTTCATAGACGATCTCCTTCAATTTCCCGGCAGGGATATCCTCTCCGAAAAGATTGGAGGCAACCCGGTAGGCCATCTCCTGGAAGGTGATGTTGCCCAACTGCGCAAAAAAGACCAGATCCATTGGGGTGATGGTTTCAGGCATGTACAACCCGCGGTCGGGCGCGAGTCCTTTTGTCACGGCAGTCCGGAGGTCAACCTCCGGCGATAGCCTGTTTGTACTGTAGTAATGCATAATTATGTTATAATTGGAAAATGTGGAAATGTGGAAATGTGAAAATGATCGCCACGATCAAATGCTTTTTTAATTTTCACATTTTCACATTTTCACATTTTCACATTGTTTTCAACAAAGCTTCCATGAACTCCCGGCCACTTAATTCGCCGTAGCTGCCTTGTTTGGCGGCTGTTTCGTCGTAACGCTCAACGGCATCCGGCTCGTTTCCCGGCACATAGATGGTAAAGGGCACTGCATCACGGGTATGGGTGCGCAGTTTCCAGGGGGTTGGATGGTCGGGAAGCATGGCAATGGTGACTGGCTCCTCCATCGCAGCGCAAGCTTCGAGGAGTCGCTTCAGGATGCGCTGGTCGAGGTATTCGATGCAACGCAGCTTTAATTCATAATCACCTTCATGACCTGCCTCATCGGTGGCCTCCACATGCAGGTAGACGAAATCGTGGTCCTTCAGTGCCTGGATAGCCGCCTCTGCCTTTCCCTCGTAATTGGTGGTATAGAGTCCTGTTGCACCCTCCACCTTGATCACCTCCATTCCTGCATAGACGCCGATCCCCTGGATCAGGTCGACCGCAGAGATCACCGCACTGCGTCCGATCTCAAAAAGCTCCTTCAGACTCTTCATGGCAGGTTTGTACCCCGCCGACCAGGGCCAGATGGAGCTGGCGGGCTCCTTGCCCACCGACTTCCTGGTAAGGTTGACCGGATGGTTGGCCAGTAACTCCCTGGAGCGGCTGATTAGGCTGTTTAAAAGGGCAGCGGTCTCCTCCCCCGCCGGCTCGGTTGCCACAGGCAGCAGAGGTTCAAAAATCTTTCCCGGCACATCGTGCGGTGGAGTACAGTAAACCTGCTTGTTGCCTCCCTTGATCACCAGCAGGTGACGGTAAGAGACGCCGGTATAGAATTTTACCTTGTCTGAACCCAACTCTTCGTTCAGATATTGGATCAAAAGATCTGCCTCTTCGGTGGAGATGTGTCCGGCCGAGTGGTTCAGGATGATATCTCCGGTCAGGGTCACAAGGTTACAGCGCAATGCAAGGTCTCCCTCTTCGAGCGCGACCCCGATACTGGCGGCCTCTATCACGCCCCGACCTTCATAAACTGCCTCTACATCGTAACCGAGTACGGCCAGGTTGGCCACCTCACTACCCGGATGAAGCGCTTCAGGGATGGTTTTCAAGAGACCATTGCGCCCTTTTTTGGCCAGAAAATCCATGTGGGGCTTGTTGGCCGCCATGAGGGGGGTCTTCCCCCCATACTCAGCTTCAGGCTGATCAGACATGCCGTCGCCCAGTAATATAATGTACTTCATCTAATTAACATTTCAGTAATAATTACCTTTTACGCTTTTTGCAGGCATTGGTTAATAATGTGGAAATTGGGAAATGTGGAAATGTGAAAATGATCGCCACGATCAAATGCTTTTTCAATTTTCACATTTCCACATTTTCCAATTTTCACATTGTTTTTCAGATATTCGCCACCTTGATCAAATCGGCGAACACCCCGGCAGCGGTAACTGCTGCGCCGGCACCATATCCCTTGATCAGCATTGGTGATTCGTTGTAGCGTTCGGTAGTGAGCAGCACGATGTTGTTACTGCCCTCCAGGTCGTAGAAGGGATGGCCGGGACCGACAGACTGCAGGGACACGGAGGCTTTTCCCTCATCGAGCAATCCTACGAAACGCCATCTTTTTTGCTCTTTCTCCAATATCAATCTTTCGGTTTCGAAATGTGCATCCATCTCAGGAATGTCGCGCCAGAAATCCTCGAGTGTGGAGTTGAAATAGCGATCGGGAATGAACCGTTTCTGTACCACCTCTTCCTGACTGATTTTGTAACCGGACTCCCTGCCAAGAATGACCAGCTTTCTGACCACATCCACGCCACTGAGGTCTATGCGGGGATCGGGTTCGGAGAAGCCCTTCTCCTTGGAGAGCCGGATGGCGGTGCTCAGCGGAATTTCGCTGCTAAGGGTGTTGAAGATAAAGTTGAGGGTACCCGAGAGGACGGCTTCGATGCAGACGATTCTGTCGCCCGACCGTTTCAGGTCGTTGATGGTGGAGATCAGCGGCAATCCGGCGCCCACATTGGTTTCGAAGAGGTATTTGACCCCATGGTTGGCTGCCAGCTCTTTCAGTTCCCGGTAGGCATCGTAGTTGGAAGAGGCTGCCACCTTGTTGGCAGCTACGATGGAGATGAAGTTGTTTAAAATGGTATGGTATTGATCAGCCACCTTTTTCTCTGCGGTACAATCAACGAAGACGGAGTTGAACATGTTCATCTCCACCATAGTGGAACAGAAATTTTTCATGTCTGATTTCTCTGCCAACTCGCCCGCAAGTTTCGATGTGATGGTTGATGTATCCAGCCCTTCACGGTCGAAGATCATCTTCCGCGAGTTGGCTACTCCGCAGATGCGTAGTTTTAGCCGGTGCTCCTTCTGCAACTTGAGTTGTTGCTGGCTGATCTGTTTGATCAGATCCTTCCCAACGGTACCAATCCCAACCAGGAAGATGTTCAACTCGATAAATGGGGAGAGGAAGAAGGACTCGTGTACGACGTTGAGCGTCTTGCGCAAATCTGATTTTTTGACGACCCACGAAATATTTTGTTCAGAAGCTCCCTGTGCGATGGCCACCACATTGATCCCATTCTTTCCGATGGTGTTGAACAATTTACCGGCAATCCCGGCAGAATGCTTCATATTTTCACCCACAATGGCAACGATGCAGAGATCCTCTTCGCTGCTGATTTTATTGATCAGGCCGGAAGCTATTTCACGGTCGAACTCGTGCTGTATGGCTGCTGAGGCAACCGCCCCTTTGGTCGAATCGATAGCAAAACTGATCGAATTCTCGGAGGAGGCCTGGGAGATCAGAATGACATTGACCTCCTCCCTGGCCAGTGCCCCAAAAAGACGCATGGCAATACCTGTAACTCCAACCATTCCTAACCCCTGCACCGTAAAGAGGGAGATACCGTCGATCGAAGAGATCCCCTTGATCGGATGTTCAGCTCCGGGATGGAAGACATTGCCTATGAGGGTTCCTTCGGCGGAAGGATTCATGGTATTCTTGATCTGTACCGGAATTGATTTCTGGTAAACAGGCAGGATGGTAGGGGGATAGATCACCTTTGCCCCGAAATGGGACAACTCCAAAGCCTCACTGTAGGTAAGCTGAGGAATGGGATAGGCTTTGCTGATTACCCTGGGATCGGCTGTCATGAAACCATCCACATCTGTCCAGATCTCCAGTTTCTCGGCATCCAGGGCCGCCGCAAAAAGGGCCGCCGTATAGTCGGAGCCACCCCTGCCCAAGGTAGTTGGGGTACCATCCATGGAGGTGGAGATAAATCCAGGTGCAACGGCAGTTTTTGGGAGTCCCGAACAATTCTGGCTGATCAGTTGATAGGTAAGCGCCACATCGACATTGGCTTTGCCATGACTGCCATCGGTGCGGATGAGTGCAGCACTGTCAAGGAGGATCGCATCCAGGTATCGGGCAATAAAAAGGGAGGAGAGTCTTTCGCCGAACCCCAACACCTTATCGAGGGTCTTGGGGGTTAGCTCCCCGATCAGGCGCACCCCCTGGAGAATCTTCTCCAAATCATCGAAGAGGTTCTTCATCTTACCCGTAACCTCCTCCAGTTGCTCCTTGTCAAACAGACCAGTCATGATTTGCTCGTGCCTGTCCCAGATTCCAACCAATAGTCCGGCAATGTCACCTCCTTTGGCACCGGCCGTGGCGGCTGCAAGCAGTCGGTCTGTGACTCCGCCAACGGCACTCACCACAACGATCAGGTCGGATTGTTGATTTCGAACAATTTCATCTATTTTCCTGATATTTTCGACGGAACCTACGGATGTTCCTCCAAATTTTATGACTTTCATCGATTTTGAATTACATTTTATCACAACGGCCAGGTTGCAAAGGTCAAAAAAAAATCTGAACCGAAGCGTTTCGATTCAGATTTCACAATTATTTTTACGTTAACTTAATTTTCCAGGGAGGGGGTGTAATTGGCAATTATCTTCTTTTCGATCTCTTCAGCCAGTTCGGGATTGTCGTGCAGCAGGGCCTTTACTCCTTCCCTTCCCTGTCCCAGTTTGGTCTCCCCGTAGCTGAACCAGGAGCCGCTCTTCTTCACGATGTTCAATTCAACACCCAGGTCAATGATCTCTCCGATTTTGGAAATCCCTTCCCCAAAGATGATATCGAACTCGGCTTTGCGAAATGGAGGGGCAATCTTATTCTTGACAACTTTGACGCGGGTATGGTTTCCCTGGACCTCTTCCCCATCCTTCAGCTGACCAATTTTGCGAATATCCAACCGGACAGAGGCATAAAATTTTAGTGCATTACCTCCGGTGGTAGTCTCCGGGTTACCGAACATCACCCCTATTTTTTCACGCAGCTGGTTGATGAAGATGCAGCAGGTTTTGGTTTTGCTGATGTTGGCAGTAAGCTTTCGCAGTGCCTGTGACATCAACCTGGCCTGTAATCCCATCTTTGAATCGCCCATCTCCCCTTCAATTTCCGCTTTGGGTGTCAGAGCGGCAACGGAGTCGATGACGATGATGTCAATGGCTCCTGAGCGGATGAGGTTATCGGCAATTTCGAGTGCCTGTTCTCCGTTATCTGGTTGGGAGATCAACAATTCATTGATATTTACCCCCAATTTGGTTGCATAGCCCGGATCGAACGCATGCTCCGCGTCGATGATGGCAGCAATACCTCCCTGTTTCTGTGCCTCTGCAATGGCATGAATCGCAAGTGTCGTTTTTCCCGAAGATTCAGGCCCGTATATTTCGATTACCCTGCCTTTGGGATAGCCACCTATGCCCAACGCCAGATCCAGCGCAATGGAACCCGAACTGATGGCCGCCACATCATCAACAGGTTTATCTCCGAGCCGCATGATGGAACCTTTGCCGTAACTTTTTTCTATTTTGTCCATTGTCAGCTGCAAAGCTTTCAATTTTTCCAGATTGACTGCCTTTCCGGCAGCAACTGCTTTTGCCTCTTCTTTCGCCATTATGATCTGATTTAAAATTTTAACTCCTTGATAAGTTGCTCGGTATGATTCTTTGTATCCACTTTATTCACGATCTGCTCAATGATACCTGCCTCATTGATGACAAAAGTGGTTCTGATGACTCCCATGTAGCTTTTGCCATAGTTGAATTTTTCGCCCCATACGCCATAATCCTGCAGGATCTTTTTTTCCGTATCGGCGATCAGGTTGAACCGAAAACCAAATTTCCCGGCAAATTTCTGGTGGGAGGCAGCAGAGTCGGGACTCACACCTACCACTTCAACCCCCTTCGACAACCAATAGTCGTAATTGTCACTCAAGTTACAGGATTCTGCGGTGCAACCTGGCGTATTGTCCTTCGGATAGAAGTAAAGAATCACTTTCTTCCCCTTAAAATCCTGCAGAGAAATCAACTTTCCATCCTGGTTTAACCCTTCAAAGTGCGGGGCAGCAGCCCCTATCGTCAATTGTTCCATAGCATAAACTTAAAATTGTATACCTTACAAATTTAGGGTAATCCGACCACTTTCCGAAATCCGGAAGGTTAAAAAATCAATTAATCTGTCAGATCGATATAAATGGGTTAAATTTGTATTTTTGATCCCGATTAAGCTTAGTCAAATCAGTATGAACAAAGTATTGACACTACGACGGAATTTGTCACTCCTGCTGTTTTTGTTGCTCTGTACCCTTTTATCTTCTGGGCAACAAACAGTTGGCAAGGAGACACTCGCCATTGATTATTTCAAGCAGGGAAACTATGAAAAGGCACTGCCCATATTTGCCAAGCTTGCCCAAAGCTATCCTGACAACGCCATGTACAATTATTATTACGGTGTTTCATTGATAAAAAACAATATTTTCGAGACGGCAGCAAAGGAGGCCCTCCTCAACTCGGTGGTTGACAAGACCCCTTCCAATTCCAATTTCTATTTGGCCAACTATTTCCATGCGCTTGGGGAGTGGCAGGAGGCAAAGGATTTTTACGACAGGTATGCAAAAGTGGGTAGCAAATCTGAGAAGAAATTACTCCGGTTTGACTACTACGTCGATTTGTGTGAAAAGAAAAGCAATCCCTTTACCCCCAAGAAGCGTACGGATACTGCACTCTTTGGCGAAAACGAGCTGAAACCTCCGCCAAAAATCGATGAGAAGAATTACCCTATTCCGGAGGGACTGAAAACCGCCTGGTTCAATTTTCAGGTCAATGAATTTCTTGCCTACCACTCCATAACGGACTTTAAAAGTGAAGCGAGCAAAATTCTCTTCACCAAAGCCTGGATATGTACAGGCAAAAACGACTCCATTCTGGCGTTAACCGACTCTCTGAGAAAGGCACACGAAAACGTTGCGAGGGTTGATACCAGATTGGGCATTGTGCAGCAAATTGTTGATTGCGAGCAAAAATCCTATCAGACCATGAAGGAGCGGGAAAAATTCCTTGAACAATCCAGGGCCAAAGAGTCTGCTTTTTGGGAAAGAGAGGGTAAAACCGCAGCTTTAACCTACAGTGCTTCGATTCAGGAGCGGGAAAACAGAATAGCCGAGGCAAAGAAGCAAGCTGAGACTTCCAGCGAAACTGTCGCATCCGCGGTAGCAATCAAAGATACCCTGCCTGCCCCCCACCCTTTGGCCCAGGAATCAGACTTGAAGGCGGAAGAACAAAACAGGACGGAGAACCTGGTTTACAAAGTCAGGATCGGAACCTTCAAAAACGGGGTATTGACTCCTACTTTCAGGAGCTCCTATGCCAAAGTCAGCAAACTCCGGAAAATAGAAAAATACACTGACGAAAAAAAGCAGGTGGTTTATACGGTTGGAAATTTCACCAATCCAGCGGACGCTGCGAAGATGAAAGATCAACTGATCAGGGAAGGAATGAAGGGTGCCACTGTGGTAACTTACGACAAAACCACCGGAAAACCCTACAAGCCAATCGTACCTGCGCCGGTAAAGAAGGTGGTCCAGCAGGAAGAAATGCCAGCCGTTGCAGCCTCCGATGTTAAACAAGGACAATCCGCTGGAGTCGAAAATCTCGTTTTCAAGGTCCAGATAGGCTCCGTCAAAAACGACCTTCAATCTACTGCCTTTAGAAAGGCAAAGGCAAGAATCAGTAAGACCATACAGGTTGACAGTTACAAAGATTCCAGAAATTATTTCATCTACACGGTTGGAAATTTGGCAACTTACCAGGAGGCGACAAAGCTAAAGGATCAATTGGTAAAGGAGGGATTCAAGGATGCCTATGTAGCTGCTTTCCTCCAGGGTACCAGAATAAAAATGAGTGAAGCACTGAAACTTTCCAAGGGTGATTAACACTTTTTTCCTATTATTGCAGGTCTAAACATTAAAACAGCCGTTTGAAAAATGGAAACTGACAAGTCGGTTCGCAACAAGAGTGATCATTCAGCCGGGGTTGATCGGTTGAAGTCGCTCGTCTTGCACAACGATGACTACCATACCTTCAATTATGTCATTGATGCACTGGTCGAGATCTGCAACATGGAACGCGTGCAGGCCATACAGTGCACCTATTTGGTTCATTACAAAGAAAAATGTGAGGTCAAGCGTGGGTCAAAGAGTGATCTGCTGCCCATGAGACGTGCACTTTCGGCCAGGGATTTGAAAGCGACGATTCACTGACCCTGACGGACATTTTTAACCAGCGTACCCAGTTTCTCCCATAAATATTCAGAAAGGATCCTCATATTTTTGTACAACTCCCGGACTATTTTCCTGAAGATGGGCATTTTATCCTCTTTTGGCCACAACATTCCGGTCTTTTGCTGGTAATCCCTGTAATCGTCCCCAAAATATTTTACCAACAAACGTTCCTCCCGCTGTATTTGGTAGATCATGAAAGGGACAACGAACAGGGCAGCCATCGGACCCGCAATCCAGTTCTGGATCATAAAGAGCTGGCATACTGAAATTCCCAATAGCGCAAGGTACATGGGATGCCTTACGTAACGGTAGGCACCGCTTTTGACCAACTCCAGATCCTCCTTCAGCTCCTGGCCGGGGGTCCACCAACGGCCCAAATCAGCCAGGGATTTGATAAATAACCAGATACAAAACAGGTAGACCACCAGCACCGGAAAACCCAGCCATTCCCAAAGGTGATAATCGGTAGAACCAAAATCAACGGAGAGAAGATAGATGAAGGGGATGATCTGGATTCCTGTTAAAAGGAGATAGAGGAAGACTCGCTTTTTCTTCTGGGCGCCAAGGATCTTCCTGTCAGACTCATAATTCTGAAAATAATAGAGTTCGAGAAGCACCAACAGTGCAATTCCACAGAGAAATATGGTTTCCAGAAATGCGCGCCCCATCTTAATCAGCTAGATTTTACCCATGCATATTGACGCTACCACAAATCTCCGGGAGATGTAACTTGCAGCGGCTAAACACCCACAATTTCCCCATACAAATATGTCCAGAAGAGCCAATTCCACCTCAGGTAATTTAAAAATGATGGCAAAGATACCAACAATTTTAAATAGTGACATGGACATTCCCGGGTGAATTGCACTTTCTAAAGCTCATTGGGAAGCCATCCACCAAAGAACACTCTTGAGGATCAACCTGTAATAAAAATGCCACAAAAGGAGAAATGCGGGCTAGGTATCTCAGGGATCGAAGGCAGTGAATCCGTCTGCAAGGCAATTCCTATTAAAAAAAGTTAAATTAGTCCAATGATTGGGCACTTGGCGCAACCTTTTTGCATCAAGTATATTCTTCATTACAGAACCAATGCTTCAATCATTATGAAACGAAATATATACAAACCTATTCAGTTTCTGTTTGTCATAGCCATTGCGGTGTTACTACTCACCGCCTGCGACAAAGAGGACGACAACTATTCCATTGGTGATTTCATTGTATCCTTTGGGGTGGTGGAAAAGGCTCCCGATACGTCAGAAGGAAATTACCTGATTCGTCTAGATGACGGGAACAGGTTCAGTACGATTGCCACACCGGTAAATTCGGGGGAGATCAAGGCAGGCCAAAGGGTATTTGTCAATTTTGCCCCTTATGAGGACCAAATAAATCCCGACAATTCGAAAACCATTTTTGGCAAAATAAACCTGATACAAAGCATTTTGTTTAAGGAGGTAATTCAAGTGAATTCGGCCATTAATGACAGTATTGGCAATGATCCTATTCAGGTTAAAGATACCTGGGTAACAGGGGACAGTATTTTAACCGTTGGGTTTAACTTCTTCACCGAAGGTTCTGTCCACTACATCAACCTGGTTGACAATGGAGAAGGCAATGGCATTCAGAAACCCTTTGTTTTTGAATTCAGGCACCATGCCAGAGGTGACCAGCAAATCTACAAAGCTTCCGGTTACGTCAGTTTCAACCTGAACAAATACCGGCTGGCTGGTCAGCACAAGGTTGATTTCTATCTCCGCTATACGGATTACGCAGGAAGAAGAATAGATCTTCCACATTCGATCAGCTATTAGCTTGGCCACTGGCAGCGTTTTGTGCAAATCTTTCACTTTGGGATGCCAAACTTGCTGCCGGCAAGGCACATTGTTTTACGCAGAAATACCGGAATTCATTTGATTTCTAAATAACCCTTTGCGGGGCATTTCCTGCAATTTATCATACACACAAGGTTAAAAATCTGCTATTTTTACAAAAAAATACGCCGATGAGAACTTTACTGACAGCAATTTTACTATTTACAGCCACCTCCATCTGGGCGGAGCAGCCTCAAACTGCCATCCAGCAGGTCAAAAAAAACTATGTGCCGGTTACACCCAGGTTAAATTCAGACCTGATGACCCCGGAGGTGCTTTGGTCGTTTGGCAGGATCGGCAGTGCCCAAGTCTCGCCCGATGGTAAAAAGGTTTTGTACGATGTAACCTGGTTCAACATTGCGGAGAACAAATCCTACAAAGACCTCTACCTTGCCTCCCTGGAAGGTGGTCCAACGGTTCGGATTACGGATACCCCTGAAAAAGAGTCAGAGGCGGTATGGCGGCCGGATGGTAAAAAAATCGGCTATATTTCCACCATTACCGGGGAACCCCAACTTTGGGAGATCAATCCGGATGGGACTTCTCCCAAACAGATCAGCACCACAAAGGATGGAATTTCCGGATTCAAGTATGCTCCGGACCTGAAGCACCTTGCCTACATAGCAAATGTAAAACTGGACCAGGATGTGCACGACAAGTATCCGGATCTTCCCTTGGCCAATGCCAGGCTTTACGATGACATCATGTATCGTCATTGGGACAGCTGGAGTGATGGAACCTACCAGCATGTATTCATTGCAACCTATGGAGAAACCGGTCTCACTAACCACAAGGATCTTCTTCAGGGAGAAAAATTTGACTCCCCCCTTAAGCCATTTGGCGGTACAGAGCAAATTTGCTGGAGTCCTGACGGAAAAACAGTGGCCTATACCTGTAAGAAAAAATCAGGCAAGGAGTATGCTGTCTCGACCAATTCTGACATTTACCTCTACAGCCTCGGATCAGGCAACACCGCCAACCTGACGGATGGGATGATGGGTTACGATCAAAATCCAACCTTTTCGCCGGATGGAAAGAAAATCGCATGGGAGAGCATGGAGCGGGATGGTTACGAGGCAGACAAGGTAAGGTTGTTCGTGGCAGAACTATCCACCAGAAAGAGGGTGGATTATTCTGCAGGATTTGATCAGAATGTACAGGGTTTGACCTGGTCGGCCGACAGCAAAACAATTTGGTTCATCTCTGATATTCGGGCAACAGATGAGATATTCAAACTTGACATCGCCACAAAAAAGATGGCAAGGGTTACCGACGGGGTTCACAATTACCAAAGTGTAGCCCCTGCAGGAGATCTTCTCCTTGCATCGAAAGTCTCGATGTCGCAGCCCGCGGAGCTCTATTTGGTGGATCCAAAAACCGGGACAGACAAGCCTGTCACCGCGGTCAACAAAGCGATTCTTGACCAGTTGGCCATCGGAAAGGTAGAGAGCAGGTGGATTACAACTACAGACCAGAAAAAGATGCTGGCCTGGGTGATCTATCCACCCCACTTTGATCCGGCGAAAAAATATCCTGCCTTACTGTTCTGCGAGGGAGGTCCGCAGAATACGGTCAGCCAATTCTGGTCGTACCGCTGGAATTTTCAGATGATGGCAGCCAAGGGTTACATCATCATTGCCCCCAACCGCCGTGGCCTACCTGGCTTTGGACAAGCTTGGAACGAACAGATCTCCGGGGATTATGGGGGTCAGAATATGAAAGACTACCTCACTGCCATCGATACACTGGCTGCAGAGCCTTATGTTGACAAGAACAGGCTAGGTGCGGTTGGAGCCAGCTATGGCGGCTATTCTGTCTATTACCTGGCAGGAATTCACCAGGGAAGGTTCAAGACATTTATCTCGCACAGCGGAATTTTCAACATGGAAGCCCTCTACTCCACTACAGAAGAGATGTGGTTTGTGAACTGGGACAATGGCGGATCCTACTGGGATACCAAAAACAGCATCGCCCAAAATACCTACAAGAATTTCTCCCCCCACAAACTTGTGCAAAATTGGGATACTCCCATGCTGGTGATTCATGGTGAAAAGGATTTCAGAATACCCTACACCCAGGGGATGGGTGCATTCAATTCGGCAAGGCTGAAAAACATACCTGCCGAAATATTGCTCTTTCCGGAAGAAAACCATTGGATCCTGCAGGCACAAAACGGGATACTTTGGCAGCGCGTATTTTTTGGGTGGTTAGACCGTTGGCTCAAACCCCTGTAAAATATTGTTCACAAGACAGTGAGTCAAATACCGATGAAGGTTTTATATCTACGTTCTAAAGTTCAATAAATTAAAACTCCAATTGCGGATGAAATAATATTTTCAACAAATTTGTATATATTTACGACAAATAAATTCACCTTAAATGAGCACCAGAAGACTATATGACAAAGTAATGACGATCGTCGGAACATTGATGATCTTTTTTTACCTTGGATTGGCATATGTCCTTTTCTTCACATCGGCATTCAGTCATGTAGACGTGGCAATGAGGGCCATTTTCTCCATTCCGCTTTTGCTTTATGGTCTCTATCGGATCTTTGTAGCATACCACAAGATCAAGGAGAATTTTTTCGATCAGGAGGAGGAATAAAAGGTGATTTCTATTTCTAAAATCAATCTAATCAGGATTTTATTTAAACTCAATCTAAATTTTAGACTATTTTATACTGTTCTGGTTTGAAATTTAAATAGTTCACCCAAAAAAAAATAAGATTGTTATATTTTATTGCCCTATAACAAATTTGATTTATTATTATTGCAACGAAATTTTAACCATTGTAACTATTTTAGTGAGACAGCATTCAATTAACAAGGCAATGAAGTCACGAATTCTCGTTTTAGGTGTAGTAACTTTCGCGTTATTGCTTGGTATCCAATGCTCTAATCCGAAAGCTCCTGCCATTGCAGAGACCCCGACCAGAGGCGACATCCGCATCATGGCCGACGCTTCGTTTCAACCACTTGTAGATGCTGAAATTTTCACCTTTACCTCCCTCTACAAATACGCTCATATTACACCGGTCTATTTACCGGAGAAAGATCTGATAGCCGAATTTTTAAAAGATTCGGTCAAGGTGATCGTCTCCTCCTGGGAACCTACCGAAGAACAGAAGAAAGTGCTGCTGGATGCCCAAACGATTTTGAGATCAACCACTGTTGCCTACGATGCAATTGCATTGGTGCTCAACAAGGAAAACATGGATTCTTTGTTTACCTACCAGAATGTCAATGATATATTCACTGGTAAACTAACAGAATGGAAAGCGATCAATGCTGCCTCCAAGCTTGGAAAAATGGTGGCTGTTTTTGACAACGAAAAATCCGCCAACATTCGTTATTTCAAGGAAGAGTTCAAACTTGAGAATCAGTTGCCTTCCAACTTTTACTCTGTCAATACCAACACGGAGGTGATTGATTATGTGAGCAAGAACAAGAATGCCATTGGCCTGGTAAGTGTAAACTGGATCATCGACAAGGAAGATTCCACCAGCCGTTCATTTGCAGATAAAATAAAGATTGCAGCGGTATCCCACCGGGTATTGGACGCTGGTTCCTATTTTCAACCAGTTCAGGGATCCATCTACGACAAGAGTTATCCATTCACCCGAAAAATCAATCTGATCTCCAGGGAGAGTTTTAGTGGTCTGGGTTCGGGATTCATATCGTGGGTAGCTGCAGAGCAGGGTCAGCGAATCGTACTGAAATCTGGACTTGTGCCTGCCACCATGCCCATAAGATTAATACAGATCAAAAAGTAACTTTTTAATATATTGAAAAAATGATTTCTTACTTTTTTAAGAGAACCTTCGTTGTACTGGCAGTTGTAGTGCTTTGTGGTGCTTCCGGGTTAAAGGCTCAAACGATAGAAGCCGCAATTACTGCCACCCAAAATGAACAGTATGACAAAGCAGAACAGATTCTGCTGGATTTGACCAAGAGTGCACCTACAAGTAAAGTTTACTATCGGCTGGGGGAAAACACCTTGCTGAACTTCTTTTCCGACACCATTTCCAACTCACCAAAAATTGTTGCAGCCGAGGCTTCCGGATATTTCGAAAAAGGCATTGCCCTTACACCGAATGACCCAATAAATTATGTCGGACTGGCAAAAGTTTCAGCCTATTTAGGGGATAATACCAAAGCAGCGGAGTTGAGAGCCAAGGCTAAAAGTTTCCTGTTACCCTACAAAAAAGTAACAAAAATCCCAAATCCGCAGGAATATGCCTACACCCTGGCAAAACTTGCTGAATCCTACATCGTATTTGAGCAGGTGGACACTACCCTTGCGATGCCGTTACTCAGGGAAGCCCTCTCCATAGACCAGAAAAACGATGCCATCTATATCATTACCGGTGATATCTATCTGTTGGTAAACAATGGCTCCCTCGCGATCAAAAATTACAACAGGGCACAGGACGCTGATGTGAACTCCCCTAGGGCGAACATGAAGATTGGAAGCATTTACTTCAAAGGTCGTAACTTAATGGCTGCCATCCCTTATTACGAACAAGCCATCGCACTTGACAAGAATTATGCACCTGCCTACCGCGAACTTGGACAACTTTATTCATTGGCAGGTCGTTATGCGGACTCAAAAAAATATTATGAGACCTACCTGACACTGACCAATCAGAATATACCGGCGAAGATCCGCTATGTAAATGCATTGTTCTACTCCAAAAACTACGCTGAAGTTATCAAGAACGTAGAAGATATTTTTGCTGTTGATCAATCCCGTAATTATCTGAACAGAATTGCAGGGTATTCCTGTTATGAAAAGCAAGATTATGCGAGTGCACTGGCTTACATGGACAAACTGTTCGAAACCCTCGCTGCAGACAGAATCCTGAAAAAGGATTACATCTACTACGCCCGTATCCTGATGAAGAAAAACCAGGGGAATCCGAAAGTTTTGGCCGATTTAGACAAGGCAGTTGCCGAACTGTCCAAAATCAGAGAGAAGAACGAATCGCTCAAGGGTCCTGCCAAAGAGAAAGAGAAAGTAAATGAAGCACCCTATGTGGCCAAGGTAAATGAGTTGCAAAAAACCATTGACGCTGCAAACAAAGAGCTGGATAAAGCATTTGAGATGTATGAAAAAGCCATCACATTTGAAAAGGCCAATGCCGCAAAGGATGATGACCCCAGCCTGATCATGGAAAAAGGAAATTCCTACCTTACGCACAAGCGGTATACTGATGCTGCAGACACCTGGAAACGACTGATTAACAAAGGTAAAGACAGTGAGGAGTTTTACCTTCAAATTGGCAAGGCATACTATCAGGGAAAAGACTTTGACAAGGCAGATACCTTTTTCAATGAAATGTTGCTCAAATATCCTGATTACCTGCAAGGCTATCTTTGGGCGGCCAACAATGCATCAGCCAAAGATCCTGATTCCAAACTTGGATTGGCCAAGCAGAAGTTTACCGCTATGATTTCCAAGGCTCAGATTGATTCTATCAAGAATGCCAATGAAATCTACGATGCGCTTCGTTACCTGGGATACAATGCACTGCAGGCAGAAAACTATGATCAGGCAAAAGCCTATTACAACCGGATGGCCAACCTTGATCCCAACAACAAGGATGCAGTAACGAAGGCCTACAGCTCGATGGCTACCTTGTATATGTCTGTTGGAGAGTATAGCAGAGCAACCGAATTCTACAACAAGATAATAGGTATTGACCCTGAAAACGCTCAGGCCAAACAATCCATTCAATACATTCAGGCACTTCAGTCCAGCGCAAAACCAAAGGCGCATCCCAATGAAATTACAGGGGTTATCAAAGACAGTTCGGGACAACCTATTGCCGGAGCCTCTGTTAGGGTAAAGGATACTGCGGCAGAACAATGGACAAATGCCAAGGGAGAATTCAAATTCACCATGCCTGAAGCATCTGCAGTACTGGTAATCAGTGCGAAAGATTACAAAACCAAAGAAATACCCGTCACAAAATCAAGGGTATACAATGCTACGCTTAGCAAATAATTAAATTTGGAATCAACAGAAAAAAAATAGAGATTCAAAAAAGTTTTATTTAACCACGAAAACAATTAAAAAGATGAGTAAAAATTCAGGTTCATTCAAAAAAGTGTTTGAGTCACTTTTTGCAACAGGTGCAATTGTTATTGCATTTTTAGTAGCGTATTACCTTTATGCAAACGTAATGGGTAGTCCTGTAAACTTTGAAGGTGGAAACCCTAATGGTCACCCTCTTCCAGGCAACTACATGGCAATGATTTATAAGGGAGGTCTGATTGTTCCAATTCTGATGACCTGCGTTCTAGTTCTCCTTATTTTCGTTTTGGAAAGATTCATCACTTTGACTAAAGTAAAAGGTAAAGGTTCTTTGGATGCATTCGTAGCCAATATTCAGGCTTTGACTGCAAAAGATAAAATTGAAGAAGCCATCAACGCATGTGATGTTCAAAAAGGATCTTTGGCCAATGTTGTGAAAGCAGGTTTGCTTCGTTACAGGGACCTCGAAAACGACAAATCACTGGAAAAAGACCAAAAGATCACCTCCATGAAACAAGCTTTGGAAGAGGCTTCTGCCCTTGAACTGCCTATGTTGTCAAAAAACATGGTTATTCTCTCCACCCTTGCTTCGATCTCTGTATTGATTGGTTTGATTGGAACGGTACTTGGTATGATCCGTGCATTTGCTGCTTTGGCACAAGCCGGAGCTCCCGATGCACTTGCATTGGCAACCGGTATCTCTGAAGCTTTGATCAACACAGCTTTCGGTATCACAGGTTCCACACTGGCCATCATTTTCTACAACTATTTCTCAGCCAAAACTGATGCTTTCACTTTCAAAATTGATGAAGCCGGTTTTAGCCTTACTCAGACATTTGCAGCATCGATCAGAAAATAATCGTCTGGGTTTAATCCTTTTGGTTTATAATAATATTAAAATAATCGCATGCCAAAGATTAAATTACCAACTAAAACACCCCATATCGACATGACGCCGATGGTGGACCTGTTTGCGTTGCTGCTGACATTCTTCATGTTGACAACGACCTTCAGGCCACAGGAACCGGCCCCTGTTGATACCCCATTTTCTGTATCGGAAACTCCCTCACCGGATGCAAATATCATGACAGTGGTATTGTCGGCCGACAACAGGGTCTTTTTCAATCTGGACAATGGGCCGGATACAATCTTGCATTTCAGACCCAAAGTATTAGCAGAAATGGGCAAGAGATATAACATTGTATTCACAGATGCAGAACTTCGTAAATTTGAGAAATACGGCGCCTCATTTGGTGTCAACATCAAAGATATGCAGAAGTTTCTAGCAGCTACAGATTCCAAGGAGAGAGAAGTCTTGGAAAAAGGAATTCCAATTGATTCCGTAGACAACCAGATGGCCTTGTGGGTATTGTTTGCCCGCCAGGTAAATCCAGCTGTCAAATGTCTGATCAAAGGAGACAACAATGTGGAGTATCCTCTGGTAAAAAAGGTGCTGGATATCCTTCAGGATAAAAATGTGAACAGATTTAGCCTGATTACCAGCCTTGAAGTTGTTGAAGTAGTAGACGCAAAAAAGTAGTACCATGGCAGAAATTATACAAGGAGATAATCACAAGGGTGGGAAGAAGAAAGCTAAAAAGCATTCAACCCACATTGACATGACGCCGATGGTAGACCTTATGTGTCTATTGATCACGTTCTTCATGCTCACGACTGCTTTTAGCAAACCCAAGGTCATGGAAATCGTTTTGCCTGAGAAGATCAAGAAAAACGAAAAAGTGGAACCCCCAAAGATTGCTGACAGTCGTACGCTTAACATCATAGTTGGTCCAAACGACAAAGTGTACTGGTATCCAGGTAAAGCAGATCCTGCCGCACTTGTGCCACTGCAAGAGACCGACTTCAGCGCTACGGGAATCAGGCAAATACTTCTTGACAGGAACCGTGCACTCTTCCTGAAGATTGAACAGTTTCAACAGGATGTTATTACTGGGAAACTCGAGATCAAACAGGATTCTGTGGCATCTGCCATTCGTCAGCTTAAGAAAGATGATGATACCGGTCCTATTGTACTGATCAAATTCTACAAAAAAGCAAAGTATAAAAATCTTGTTGATATCATTGATGAGATGTCTATTGTAGGAATTGCGCGGTACATTATCACCGACATCAACTGGCTTGAAGAAGGCATGGTAGAACGTGCACTTGGAATGCCGGTAACTGTTTCACCTACAGCACAAAAATAAAGATCGACACGTATGGTACAAGATAAACAGTTCATTCCCACGTTCGACGACGTAGTCTTCGAACATCGAAACAAGGAATATGGAGCATATCAGTTGAGGAAAAAGTACAACCGTGTTGTTCTAATCTCTACGCTGATCGGCATATTTGTCCTTTCTACGATGATCATTGTCCCCTATCTTCAGGCGAAAAGTGCGGCAGCGCACAAAATGAGGGATGCCAATGATGTAATCGCAGAGATGGCCAACGACCTTCAAAACGAGGAAGTAGCCCCACCTCCACCACCCCCACCTCCACCACCGGCTGAGCAACAAACAGTGGTTAAATACGTTGCCCCTGTAGTTGTTGACTCTGTGAAAGTGGAAGATCAAAGCAAATTGCTGATCTCTGATGAGCAGATTGAAACGACTGTTAACAAGGAGGTTGTGGAAGTTGTGGAGACCAAACAGGAAGAGGTTCAGGAAAAAGAGGAACAACAAGTGTTTGTTGTGGTTGAGGAGATGCCGGAATTCCCCGGTGGCGAATTGGCCCTGCGAACATTCATCGGCAAGGCTATCGTTTATCCGACTGTAGCTCAGGAAAATGGTATTCAGGGAAAGGTTTTTGTTACTTTCGTGGTAAACAAGGACGGCTCTGTATCCAACGCCAAAATTGCCCGTGGTGTTGACCCATCACTGGATGCTGAAGCCCTTCGGGTTGTGTCAACCCTTCCAAAATGGAAACCAGGTAAACAACGTGGTGTCCCGGTAAGGGTTTCCTATACCGTTCCAATTAGCTTCAAATTGCAATAGAACTTCAGGTTCAATGATAAAAAAAAGGCCGTCCACTTTGTGAACGGCCTTTTTTTTATCATTGAACTTTTTACTTCAGTGCTTTGCCATACAATTCGTTGGCCAGATTCCAGTTTACCACATTCCAAAATGAATCCGTATAATCAGCACGCTTGTTCTGGTATTTCAGGTAGTAAGCATGTTCCCATACATCCAAACTCAGAACAGGTGTTCCCTTTACTTCAGAAACAGGCATCAAAGGATTGTCCTGGTTCGGGGTAGACTGGATAACCAACTTACCTCCTGCAACACTAAGCCAGACCCATCCTGATCCAAAACGCCCCAGGGAAGCTTTCTTGAACTCCTCCTTGAACTGGGTAAAACTACCCCAGGTGGCAGTGATTGCTTCACCAAGCGCCCCTTTGGGCTCACCACCCGCATTGGGGGCCAATCCGTTGAAGAAAAAATTGTGGTTCCATACACCTCCGCCGTTGTTGCGAATTGCCGGTGGCGTTTGGGCTGTAACAGATTTCTGCAAGTCCAGAAGCGATAGTTTCTCTTGCGGTGTTCCGGCTACGGCCTTGTTAAGATTGTCGGCGTAGGCCTTGTGGTGCCTTCCATAGTGAATCTCCATGGTGGTCTTGTCGATAGATGGTTCAAGCGCATCGAATGCGTATGGTAGGGGATCCTGACTAAACTGGGCAGATACAGTGTTTTCCATAACAATAAAGAGTAAAATGAATAGTAAATTTTTCATGACAAATTTTATTTAGAATGATTACAAACATTCAGTCTCTATTACGAGGCAGCTATTTTTTTGTTACTACTTAAACATTTTTTAGCATTTGGAAATTACTTTTACTTTTGAAGAGAAATAAATAGTGCTCAAACATTTCAAACATTTCAAACATTTCAAACATTTCAAACATTTCAAACTATTTATTTCCTTCTTATCCTAAAAAAATCAATGATATTCAACCAACGTCTCTCCGGCGTGCTGTTGCACCCCTCTTCCCTTCCGGGAAAATATGGAATTGGATCACTGGGGGCTGAGGCCTTCCAGTTCATCGACTGGCTCAGTGAGGCGGGTCAAAGGGTATGGCAGATGCTTCCCCTGGGACCCACTGACTGGAGCCACTCTCCTTACCAGGCATATTCGGCATTTGCCGGAAATCCTGATCTAATAGACCTTGAACTTTTGGTGACACAAGGCCTGCTTCCCCTTGAATCTATACTGAATCCCCCGAAATTTCCAACCGGGAAGATCCAGTATAAAACAGTCATACCCTGGCGGGAGAAGTTGTTGAAATCAGCCTACCTGCAATTTCTCTCCGTGGGTGGTTTTCAATCTGCCGATTATCTCCGGTTTTGGGATCAGCACTGGTGGTGGCTAGAGTCATGGTCGCTCTTTGATGCCTGCAGGACGAAACTACCCGGTGCCGACTGGAGCGCTTGGGAGGAGTCGCTGCAATCACGGCAAGAGGCGGCATTGCTGGCCTATTATACACAGTACCGGGAGGAGGTCAATTACAGCCGGTTCCTGCAATACATCTTCTTTGGTCAGTGGTTTGCCCTCAAAAGCTACGCCAACGGGAAAGGGATCTCCCTTTTCGGAGATATTCCGCTTTATGTCTCTTACAACAGTTCCGATGTGTGGAGCAATCAATCCCTATTCCTCCTGGACGAAGAGCGGCTGCCAACGCTGGTTGGAGGAGTACCTCCCGACTATTTCAGCGAAACAGGACAGCTATGGGGGAATCCACTCTTTGACTGGAACCGGATGAAACAACAAGGATATGAATGGTGGATGGCTCGCATGCATTTTAATCTTCGCCTTTATGATCTGGTACGCATCGACCATTTCCGTGGTTTAGAATCCTTTTGGGCCATTCCTGCAGGGGAAAAGACAGCCATGAACGGGAGCTGGATGGAAGCCAATGGGGATGATATGCTGCAACTCCTTCAAAACCAAATTGGTTCACTCCCAATTGTGGCAGAAGATCTGGGACTAATAACTCCGGAGGTTGATCAACTTCGAAAAAAATTCGACCTTCCCGGGATGAAGGTACTCCAATTTGCCTTTTCAGATGAAGCCGAAAATACCCATCTGCCGCACAACCATGCAAGGGATTTTGTGGCCTATAGCGGTACCCACGATAACGACACCACCATTGGATGGCTGAACTCCCTTAATAATGAGGAGAAGCTAAAGGTGCAGGAATACCTGGGCCAGGCGATACCAGATGCCTGGCATCTGATCCGGGAAGCGGAAGCATCTGTTGCCCAACTAACCATCCTGCCGATGCAGGATCTGCTTGGACTCCCCTCCTCCGCCCGCATGAACAAACCTGGCACCATCAAGAACAACTGGATCTGGCGGATGAAATCAAATCAGTCCGACAAACAAGTAGCAGCTAGACTTCGACGTTTAACTGAATTGTACGGTAGGTTGGGGTAGCATTATCAATAACTACTTAATCTTCAGCTTCTCTATTTTCTCGTGAGATTTGAGATACTCGGGAAGGGCAGCCGATCCATACCATTTGTACAATTCTGTTTCAAAGATTTTTTCCCTGATGGCAGGATCTGTCATCAAGAGTTCGTTGGCCTCCTCAAAGGTGGCAGCGCTGAGGATGAATATTCCGCGGTAGCTCTTCTCGTTTTTACCCAGCGGTCCTGCAACCACCAATTTCCCCAATTTAGCCAACCTGCCAATGTTGTTCATATGTCCGGCAAAGAGACTGTCCCGAATGGCTTTCACCTCTGTGGTATTACTGCCGGTTTTGAGAATTACCAGGACATAGGATTTCATGCCATAATCATCTGCCCCCAATTGGCGGGCCAGGGAAGGGTCATAATTTGGGTTGACCTCTTGCCCTTTGGCAGCAAAGACTGCAAAGAGAAAAAATGGAAGTAACAGTAGTGGTCTCATTTGGTCTGCTTTTAGAAGTAATTGTGGATATCCTGTTATTTATGCACCTATACGAAATGCAACCACCGGTGTTACGCTGGCAATAGAAACCTAACCCCGACTTCTGTCGTAAATAGCATGTTAAGAAAAAAGAACACAACAAAATCAAAGGCCGGAAAGTTTAAACCAAGTTAATGAATGAAGCATGATGGAAGCAGACAAAAAACCAATTATTACCGTTGAAGTGGTGGTCGCAGTACCCAGGGCAAAAGCCTGGAAGGCATGGACTACGCCTGAAGATATCCTGCAGTGGAACCATGCCTCTGATGACTGGCACTCCACCCATGCAGAAAATGACCTAAAAGCAGGAGGCAGCTTTCTTTACAGGATGGAGGCCAAAGATGGCTCCTTTGGTTTTGATTTTTATGGGACCTACGACAACATCATCACGGAGCAGCTCATTGAGATAACACTTGGTGATGAGCGAAAAGTTCAGGTGCACTTTCGCGAAGATGGGTCAAACACAAAAATAACAGAGACATTTGAAGCCGAAAGTGAAAACCCCCTTGAATTGCAACAATTCGGCTGGCAAGCAATACTCAATAATTTTAAAAAGGTGGCAGAATCGGGTTTGAAAAAGTAATTTTCCATACATTTGGCAGGCTAAAATAATAGGCCTACTCTCCTGAAACGGGAGAGCCAACAACTCCAGATGGTACTACTTGACCTTTTCTCAGATTATTCGGCAGTAACCCTGCTACTACTCACGGTTTTCGCCTTCCTGGCAGGTTTTATTGATGCTGCTGTGGGTGGAGGCGGATTGATTCAATTGCCAGCCCTGCTGATACAATTCCATGATACTCCCTTGCCTACCCTCTTTGGAACCAACAAGATTGCGGCACTTTCTGGGACCTCTGTAGCGGCCTACCAGTATTCCAAACGGATCCGATTCAATTTCAAATTGCTGGTAGTGATTGCACTTTTCGCCTTTGCGGCCTCCTATATGGGGGCGAAAGTAGTCAGTCATGTCAATGTCAATGCATTAAAACCGATCATTCTGGTCATTCTCATCCTGATTGCCGTCTATACTTTCTTCAAAAAAGAGCTGGGACACGTTCAGACCAAAACGCTTTCATTGGCAAAACAGCTTGTTTATGGCTCTTTGATCGGTGCCATCGTGGGATTCTATGATGGATTCTTTGGTCCTGGTACCGGTAGCTTTCTGGTCCTTGGATTCGTTGTGATATTGGGATTTGAATTTGTCACTGCCTCGGCCTATGCCAAAGTGATCAACTGTATGACCAATGTATCAGCCCTGTTTGTATTTGTCAGGCAAGGGAACTACCTCTTGGGAATAGCCATCCTGATGTCGGCAAGCAACATCCTGGGAAATGTCATAGGCAGCAGATTGGCACTAAAAAAAGGAAACAGCTATATCCGGATCCTCTTCCTGGTGATAGTGACATTGATGATCGCAAGGTATGGTTACGACATCTTCTTCAAATAGGCAACAGGTCCAATCCAGATTTCGCCGTCTTATTTTTATGTAAATTCACACATAAAAATTGAGTCCAGGAAAAAATTAAAATATCGCATCATGAGACGTATCCTAACTTTTCTCCTACTGGCCATACTCTCCATTCACAATGTCATGTCTCAACAAAAGAGTAACCCCATGAAAACAGCCCTGTTGATCGTTGATATTCAAAATTTTTACTTCCCCGGAGAGGGTCCTGGACTGGCAAAGGCAGAAGAGGCATCCCTCGTAGCCAAAGAGCTGCTAGCGCTCTTCAGGGAACAGCAGCAGCTCATCGTTCATGTACGACACCATGCAAAAAAGGGATTTGAAATTCATCCATCCGTATCTCCACTCCCATCCGAAAAAGTGGTCACCAAACAGGAGGTGAACAGTTTTTACAAGACAGAACTCCTCGAATATCTCCGCGAGAACGGGGTAAAACAGCTCGTCATCATTGGTATGCAGACCCATATGTGCCTGGAGGCTGCGGTCAGGGCTGCCCATGACTTTGGGTTTGAATGCCTGGTTATTCAGGATGCCTGTGCCACAAAAGATATGAAGTACGGTGAAAAGGTAGTCAAAGCGGAAGATGTGCATACCACTGTCCTTGCTACGCTGGTAGCCGGTGGATATGCCAAAGTGATGGATTTTAAGGACTTCAAATCGAATTCAGAAAAATACCTGTATCTGGGAAAAGAATAAACCATCAGACTTGAACAGAGGATAGCACAATCTGATAAAGCATTTCATTTCCGGGAAAACCATCAAAAAGCCATTCGCCCAATGGCAGGAATTTGCTATTCTAACAATTTATAATCCTCCATTTTCCCGTGGAATGAGGATTGTTTGTCTCAAAAAAAAGCTCAACCAACCAGAACTTGAAGTTTAAATGTGTGCCAGCTTCCTGGTGGGATCACAAATCTTTTTATTATCATTATTAAGTCTAAATTAATTTTATCTATTTTTGGAGGCTGAAAAGCTCCTGCCCTTCTACCTGCATTCGCAGGAATTTCAGGAAGACTGGATAATAATATTCGAATTGGAACGACTCGTATCAACTATCATAAATAACAAGGAACAGCACAGTTTTAGGGTAAAAGCCTACCAGGAGGTAATGAATACCTTTCGATCCGGAATGTTCAGGATCACCATGCGCGACAACGATGCGGCTGTTACCAGGCACCGGTCGCGCGGGAAAATGGATGCCCGCAGAAGGGTTGAGCTGTTGCTGGATGAGCATTCACCCTACCTTGAGCTTTCACCCATGGCTGCCTTTGGTCAATATGAAGATCAGTTTCCTGCTGCAGGCCTGGTTACGGGCATTGGTCAGGTACATGGCAAGATGTGCATGATCATTGCCAATGATGCGACGGTAAAAGGTGGCACCTATGTAAAGGAGACTGTAAAAAAGCATCTTCGTGCCCAGGAAATAGCCCTTCAGAACCACCTGCCCTGCATCTACCTGGTAGATTCGGGAGGGATTTTCTTGCCAGAACAGGCCAATATCTTCCCGGACCGGGATGGTTTTGGCAAGATCTTTTACAACCAGGCGCAAATGTCGGCCAATGGCATACCCCAAATATCCATTGTGATGGGATCTTGTACAGCGGGTGGTGCCTATGTTCCGGCCATGAGCGATGAAACCATCATTGTCCGGAATCAGGGGACTATTTTCATTGGAGGCCCTCCTTTGGTAAAAGCTGCTACCGGGGAAGAAGTTACAGCAGAAGAACTTGGAGGTGCCATGGTGCACACCGGCATCTCCGGAGTCGCCGACCACCTGGCTGAAAATGAATTGGATGCTATCAAAATTTGCAGGGACATCCTGGAGTTGATACCTGCAGGTGATGCCCAGGAATATGAAAAGAGCAGCATCGAAGAACCTGCCTATCCTCCGTCAGAATTGTATGGATTTGCCCCTATCGACCTCAAGAAGCCGGTTGATATTCTTGAAATTGTTGCAAGAATAACGGACGGGAGTAAATTCAGGGAGTTTAAACAAAATTATGGACCGACCCTTGTCACAGGTTATGCAAGGATGATGGGTTTTCCAGTCGGAATCATTGCCAACAATGGTTACCTAACCTCAGAGGCATCCCTCAAAGGGGCCCACTTTGTTGAGCTCTGCAATTTCAGAAAAATTCCGATTCTCTTCCTTCAGAATATCTCAGGATTTATTGTTGGGAAGAGACATGAGCACGAGGGGATTGCTAGGCATGGAGCCAAGTTCATCCATGCAGTGGCAACGGCAAGCGTTCCAAAGATCACGGTGATTATCGGCGGATCCTATGGTGCAGGAAATTATGCAATGTCAGGAAGAGCCTTCAATCCTAATTTTCTTTTCATGTGGCCCAACGCCAGAATCGGGGTAATGGGAGGGCAACAGGCCCAGGATGTACTCAACTCCATCAAGGGTGGCAACCAAAAGGATCTCGTGGAGAAATTCGAAGATGAAAGCAGTGCCTATTACAGTACTTCCAGACTCTGGGACGATGGCATCATTGATCCGGTCGATACCCGTGCAGTAGTTGGACTCTCCATCTCCATTGCTTCCAACAAAAAAATTATGCCTCCGCGAAATGGAATTTTTAGAATGTAAACCTCGATATGAATTGAACATGGACAACTATCAAACGATTCAGACGGGATATGACGGATCAGTTGCGACTCTTTGGCTCTCTCGACCGGAGGTTCACAATGCCCTCAATGGCAAAATGATCCAAGAAATAGCTGCGTTTTTCAAGCAAATTGAGGGGAATGATGATTTGAGGGTAGTGGTCATCAAAGGTTCAGGAGAATCATTCTGTTCGGGGGCTGATCTTCAATGGATGAAAAACGCCTTTGCACTCAGCAATGAGGAGAACTTAAGGGAGAGTGAGGCACTTGCCCAAATGTTCAGCGCAATCTTCTACAGTTCAAAGGTAGTGATAGCAATAGCCCATGGCAATATTTTCGGAGGTGGCATCGGGTTACTGGCCGTTTGTGACCTGGCATATGGCATTTCAAGTGCTTCCTTCTGCCTCAGTGAGACCAGGATTGGTATGGCTGCAGCAACGATCACTCCCTATTTGCTTCAAAAAATGAATTCACCCACGTTGAAGGAGCTTATTTTTACTGCTAAAAAGTTCGATGGTGATGAAGCCAGGGAATATGGTATCCTGAACCGATCCTTTCCCACCATTGAAACTGCTGAAGCCTATATAAAGGAGGTTTTGACCCAGATCGTTGCAAACGGAAAGAGAGCCATCGTAGCCTCCAAACAGTTGATCAATCAACTTTCACAGGAGACTAGCCTAGAAACAATGGAGCAAATCCCCGGATTGTTAACCCGCATAAGGGTCTCATCCGAGGCACAGGAGGGCTTTTCTGCCTTCTTGGAGAAGCGAAAACCTGTTTGGTAACCATTGGAATAAAAAGGGAAACGTGCAACGAGCTTAGGAAAGCATAAATCAGAAAACAGGTAAAAATTGATTCAAAACGATAAAATGGCCTTGCCGGAAAAATTGTTGGTAGCGAACAGGGGTGAAATAGCACTTCGCATTGTGAAGTCTGCAAAACAACTGGGAATTAAAACCGTTGTCCTCTACGCAGAGGCAGAAAAAGATTCTGGCTATGTTGCATTGGCAGATGAGGCTGTTTCACTTGGCATGGATGGACTGAATTCGACCTTTTTGAACATGGAAAGGATCATAGAAATTGCCTTGACAACCGGGTCGACTGCAATCCATCCGGGATATGGATTTCTATCCGAAAATGCTGATTTCGCAAGGGCGTGTGAGAAGAATCGCATTGCATTTGTCGGACCAGATTCATCCGTGCTGGAACTGATGGGGGACAAACCTGCGGCGAAAAAACTGGCAGCAAAACTTGGCATACCTGTAATTGCAGGCCATAACATTGAATTTTCTGATATCATCACCTTTGAATCGCTGGAATTCCCGCTCCTGATAAAAGCATCGCATGGTGGCGGCGGGAAAGGAATGCAAATAGTGCACAACCAGGCTGAACTTTCCGCTTTAGCACTGTCCTCTTCGCGCGCTGCCCTGAACTATTTTGGGAATGGAGCCATCTTTGTTGAAAAACTCCTCAAAGATGCACGGCATGTGGAGGTCCAGCTGTTGGGAGACCAGCACGGGCAACTTGTTCACCTGTTTGAGCGGGAGTGCTCCATTCAGCGGAATCATCAAAAAATTGTGGAAGAGGCGCCTGCGCTCTGCTTAAATCCGCAATTGCGTGCCGATATATTGGCAGCTGCCTTGAAAATGGGGGTTGCAGTGCATTACACCGGAGCAGGAACCGTTGAATTTTTGGTTGACCAAAACGGAAACTACTACTTTATGGAGATGAACCCAAGAATCCAGGTGGAACATGCAGTTACAGAAGAGGTCACAGGCATAGACATTGTTGCAGAACAGCTTAAAATTGCCGCCGGATTGCCGCTATCCTTTACACAGGAGGATATTAAACTGAAAGGCCATGCCATCGAGGTACGGGTCTACGCAGAAGATCCGGCAAATGGATTTATCCCTTCATCGGCCGAATTGGTGCATATCAACCTGCCCAACCATCCGAACCTCCGGATGGAGGCAGATATTAACCTGGAAAGACCAACAGGTAATCAGTTCGATCCCCTGTTGTTAAAATTGATTGCCCATGGATCAGATCGCTTGCAGGCGGTAGGATTGTTAAGCAAGACGATTCATGAGTTAAATGTGATCGGTCCTCCGACCAATGTACAATACCTGGAGCGTATTCTGTGCCATCCCAAATACCTTCAAAACAATATCTCGGTCGAATTCTGCGCTGCGAACCATGTTGAATTGATTGAATACCAAAACGAAAAGCCAGATTCATTGGATCAGGCCTATCTATTTGCCATGGCGGTTGCATTGCGGTACCTTGCACATTTTAAGCAAACAAACAGGAATCCATGGGATTACCTTGGATTTTGGAGAGTCAATACGCCGTATATTCCCATTTCCATTGATGGGTTATCGTACCAGCTTGGCGTAAATGTAAACGACAAGTCCAACCCAGGATTTTTATCTGAAGGGATCTACACATCTTTTCACATGAAGGAATGGTCAGCTACTTGTTTAGAGATATTCATCCATCAAACAGGCAGGAAAATCTACTACCAATCTGATCCATCCGGGAGGTTCCGGGTAAGTTGCGGAAGCAAATGCCACAGCATCGGTTTTCCAGGATTGGCTGAGAATCTTGCTGAATCATTTGAAGCCGGGAATCCGGCAACCAGGGAAGAGAAAGCAGAGGTAATCTCCCCAATGCATGGGAAGATCATGGAGATCCTGGTGAAGGAGAACCAATGGATTAAAAAGGATGATCCGTTGCTGGTGATTGAAGCAATGAAAACAGAGAACAAAATCCTGTCGCACAAAGATGCGTGGGTAAGAAAGATTTCCGTACGTGTGGGGACGCAGGTTACCGACCGCATGCCCCTAATATTATTGGAGGATTAACATGAATGAATTACTGGATCAGAAAACGATAGAATACCGGAAAAGGATTCGGGCATTTTCGGAGCTCGAGCTCAAACCAATTGCCATTGAACAGGATGAAAAGGAGGAATTTCCTGTGGATCTGGCCCGAAAAATGGGGGCGGCAGGCCTTTTTGGTATTACCCTGCCGGTGGAATATGGTGGTCAGGGGCTTGACTACCTCTCCTACATTGTAGCCATCGAAGAGATGGCCCGCATCGACAGCTCACCTGCTGCCACCATTGCTGCCCACAATTCACTGGGTATTGCGCCGATATACCATTACGGGACCGAAGTGCAACGGTTAAGCAGGCTGCCTTCCCTTTGCACCGGGGAGAAGATTTGGGCGTTTGGACTAACGGAAACCAATGCAGGTTCAGATGCCAAAGGAGTAGAAACCCGTGCCAGACTGACCGATGATCATTGGGTCATCAACGGCACCAAACTATTCATTACCAATAGCTCCTCCTCCATTGCTGCAGGAATTACCCTTCAGGCCATCACGGATCTTCAAAACGGAGAGAAGGAGCTATCTGTTGTTTTGGTGGATCGCACTACCCCAGGATATTCTGCAGAGCCCATCAAGGGAAAGTTGATGTGGAGGGCTGTTGACAATGGCAAGCTAACTTTTGACAACTGCATTGTTCCTGCAGCCAATTTGCTCGGAAAACGGGGGGAAGGGATGAAGATCATGCTTTCGACCCTTGATGCCGGTAGGCTTTCCATTGCAGCAATGGGGCTCGGACTCGCCCAGGGAGCCTTTGAAATGGCCGTTGAATATGCCAACAGCAGAAAACAATTTGGAAAGAAATTGGCAGAATTTCAGGCCATCTCCTTCAAACTGGCAGAAATGGCCACGAAAATTGAGCTGGCCAGGAACACCCTTTACCATGCCTGCAGATTAAAAGATGCCGGCCTCCCTTTTGGCAAACAGGCTGCGATCTCGAAACTCTACTGTTCAGAAATTGCCAGGGAGGTGGCCGATGAATCTTTGCAGATTCATGGGGCGGTTGGATTCCTGCGCAAAAACCATATCGAGCGGTTCTACCGTGACCAGCGTTTGCTGCAAATTGGTGAAGGAACCTCGGAAATTCTCAAAATGGTTATCGCACGCCACATAACCTAGTTCAAATTGAAAACCATCATGAAGATACCCTACCAGGGAAAAGAGGTTGAAAGCAACGGTGCCTATGAAACCATGGACCGGAAATTGGATCATATCAACCTGGCCATTCACTCTCAAACAACGGCCCGTGAATTGGACAATAGATTTTTCTATGAACCGATGATGGCCGCTTTTCCAAAATCAGACCCTGAGCCGATTTCATTTGCCGGCAAATGGATGAAGGTACCCATATGGGTCTCCAGTATGACGGGAGGCCATGCCCTCTCAGGCACCATCAACAGAAATTTGGCGATGGCCTGCCATGAATTCGGGTTGGGAATGGGACTTGGCTCCTGCAGAGGGCTACTGGCTGACGATACGCTATTCGAAGATTTCAATATGCGACCCATCATAGGGGACAAATCTCCCTTCTTTGCCAACCTGGGGATTGCCCAGGTAGAGGAGATCCTGGCAAAAAAGGAGACAGACTCGCTGCGTCGCCTGGTTAACCGGTTGAAGGCAGACGGATTGATCATCCATGTAAATCCGTTGCAGGAGTGGATTCAACCGGAAGGAAATATCATCCACCATGCCCCTGTCGATACCATTGAAAAGCTATTAAAATTCATTGATTTCAAAGTAATTGTCAAGGAGGTAGGTCAGGGTTTCGGGCCGCGTAGCCTGGGCCGGCTGTTGCAGCTTCCACTCGCAGCGATTGAATTTGGCGCTTTTGGAGGCACCAATTTTTCAAAAGTTGAAAACAGCCGTACTTCATCTCTCCGAAGCGAAAAATCCCATCCATTCGTGCATGTGGGAGTTACTGCGGAAGAGATGGTCGATATCATCAACGATCTTCACCATCGCGGGGAGGAGTTCGCATGCAACCAGCTGATCATCTCCGGGGGGATACGCAACTACCTGGATGGCTATTACCTTACCCAAAAATCTTTGGTCCCGGCCATCTATGCGCAGGCTTCCCTCTTCCTTCAGCACAGCAGGGGAAGCTATGATGAACTGCGGCAATGCATCCTCGACCAGATCGAAGGATACCACATGGCCAGGAGCTATCTCACGCTGAGAGATCAGCCAATTAAAAGAGCGCACTGACATGGCTACCTACAATACCGGCTTCTCGAAATTTGACCGGTCACAACGCATCAAATACATCACAGACAATGGCTCGTTGACCACTGAAGAGGCCACGGGCCTTTACAGTTACGATGCCGGTGAGCCACTGGTTCAGCAAGTGTTTGGGGAGATGATCGAAAATTACATTGGCAATTTTCCTTTGCCAATGGGTATCCTGCCGCAGCTGCTGATCAATGGGGAGCGCTTCATGGTACCTTTCGTGACGGAAGAGAGTTCCGTCGTGGCAGCCGCAGCAAAGGCTGCCAAATTTTGGGCCACAAGGGGCGGATTCAGGGCCGAAGTTGTCTCCATGACCAAAAAAGGGCAGGTTCATTTCACCTGGAATGGAGCTCCTCATCTTATTCAAGCGCTATTTCCGAATATCCAATTGAAATTACTGCAGGAAACCGAGGCCTTAACGAAGCAAATGAACCAAAGAGGAGGAGGAATCACGGCGATTCAACTCCTTGACAAGCGTGCTGAATTGACTGACTATTACCAATTGGATCTCTCCTTTGAAACGGCAGACGCAATGGGAGCCAATTTTATCAACAGCTGCCTCGAGACCATCGCTGCAGCACTGCAAAAACTTCCTGAACTGAATTCAGGGGAGAGCAAGGTGGAGGTGATCATGGCCATCCTTTCCAATTACACCCCGGATTGTACCGTAAAATGCAAGGTAGAATGCCCGGTTGAAGAACTTTCAGGATGGGGCAAAGAACTAACCGGTCAGGCATTTGCCACCAAGTTCAAACAGGCAGTCGACATTGCCAACCTTGACATTCCCAGGGCAGTTACCCACAACAAGGGAATCATGAATGGGGTGGATGCTTTACTGCTGGCAACGGGCAACGATTGTCGGGCAACAGCCGCAGCTGTTCATTCCTATGCTGCAAGGAGTGGTACCTATAAAAGCCTCTCTACCATCCAATTGACAGAAAACATGTTCCGGTATGAAATAACGCTTCCATTGTCAGTCGGCACTGCAGGTGGAATCACCAGGATCCACCCAATGGTAAAAAAGGCACTTACCGTTATGAACAATCCTGACGCCCGGCAGCTGATGATGATTGCCGCAGCTTCAGGAATGGCCAGCAATTTCTCCGCCATCGCCTCTCTGGTAACCACTGGTATTCAGCGTGGGCACATGCGCATGCACTTGTCCAATGTACTCAACCAGCTTCAGGCAGATCTGCCGGAACGGGAAAAAGCCCAACACCATTTTAGGGGTAAAACAGTAACCTACAGTGCTGTAGAGGCCTACATCAATGAAATTAGGAGAACACTATGAGTCTGACCACAAAAAACTGCTATGAATCCCGCGCGAAACTGATGGTCTCCGGTGAGTACTTTGTATTGAAGGGGGCGCTCTCGCTGGCTTTGCCCCTGAAATACGGACAATCACTGACAATAGATTCCATGGAGGGAAAACCGCTGATTTACTGGAAATCTGCCATCCACGACGATGTCTGGTTTACAGCCACTTTACGCGTAACCGATTTCAGGGTACTGGAAAGCAATTCACCTGAAATATCTTCGAGAATTTCCAACATCCTTGCGGCAGCCAGGTCACTCCAGCCCAGTTTTCTCGCTCCTGACATGGAATACCATGTCTATTCGTTCATGGATTTTCTACCAGACTGGGGCATGGGTTCCAGCAGTACTTTGATCTCCAATGTTGCCTACTGGGCCTCCTGTGATCCCTTTGAACTGAATTACAGGATATTTCAGGGGTCAGGGTATGACATTGCCTGTGCAAGATCCGCATCTCCCATTGTATATGAACTCAAAAATGGGGAATCTACCTACAGGAATGCAAATTTTTATCCATTGTTCGTCCAACAGCTCTATTTTGTCTACCTCAACCGAAAACAAAACTCCCAAAAAAGCATCAGCAACCTCGATCCGACAAGGTTCTCTCCAAGGGATACCGCTGAAATTTCATCGCTTACCATCGGCATGGAGTTGGCACAAGATCTAGGCACTTTTCGGCTACTGATGGATCAGCATGAAGAGCTGGTTGGTAGAACCATCCGGAAGATTCCTGTCAGGCAACTCTTTTTCGATGATTTCAATGGGTCGATCAAATCACTTGGAGCCTGGGGTGGCGACTTTGTCCTTGTGGCCTCTTCAGCCTCCGAAGCATATGTCCGCAACTATTTTCATGGGAAAGGACTACAGACAATTTTCCCATTCCACGAAGTTGTATTAACCGCTAGTTCAGGTCAATCCGGAACTTGATAATCAGTGAAATTGGATGAAAACCGCAAAAGGGGGGAGGTTCAAATGAGCCACAAAACAATAGAAATCGGGTGGAAAGCGCCTGCAAATATTGCACTGATCAAGTATTGGGGGAAAAGGGAGGAACAGCTTCCTGAAAACGGCTCTTTGAGCATTACCCTGGATCGCTCCGTCACCACTACCCGAATCTCTTTCCGGGAAAAAATCAATGAAACGGATGAGCTATCCTTGGAATATTACTTTCACGGCCAACGACATCCAGCATTCGAAGGCAAGATCTTAAAATTGCTGCATCGTCTGAAGCTGGAAATGCCGTTTATCTCATATTATCAAATGGTTATTACCAGTGAAAATAATTTCCCCCATTCTGCTGGAATTGCCTCTTCTGCCTCCTCCATGGCAGCATTGGCGCTCTGTCTGACCAGCATGGAAGAGCAGGTCAGCGGCTCCAAAATGAGCAAAGATGATTTTTACAGAAGGGCCTCCGGCATTGCCAGGCTCGGTTCCGGAAGCGCATCACGCTCCGTCTACGGAGGAGTTGTTACCTGGGGGGAGATCCCTTTCATGGCCAACAGTTCCGACTATTTTGCCACACCCTATCCCCTGAAAAAGCAGAGTCGATTGCACCAAATCAGGGATATCATACTGGTAGTCAGTACAACAGAAAAGCCAATTCCAAGCAGTACCGGTCATGCCATGATGGTCGACCATCCCTACCGGGAAGGCCGAAGAGTACAGGCAAAAAGTAATCTGGCAAAAATGACCACTGCCATAGAAGCGGACAACTTTCGGTTGATTGCAGAAATAGCAGAAAATGAAGCCCTTTCGCTGCATGCGTTGCTGATGACCTCCTTGCCGGCTGGACTATTGCTACAGCCCAATACCCTGGGAATTTTAGCTGAAATCAAGTTGTTCAGGGAATCAACCGGTATGGATCTCTTTTTCACCATTGATGCGGGTCCCAATGTTCACCTGATCTATTACGAAGAACAGCGGGAGCAGGTAGTTCCGTTTGTGCAGGAGAGACTGCTGCCTTACTGTGAAAACGGATTGTGGATTGACGACAAAATTGGCACAGGTCCTTTGTTAATTACACCTGAAATAGTGCACTGATATGAATTTTCCGGCAAAGATCTTACTGTTTGGGGAGTATGGGATTTTGATGAATTCCATGGCCCTTTGCATTCCCTACGAACGCTTTTCAGGAGGGTTGCGCTATATGGACAGGGTGTCCGGAAAAGTATCTGTAAAGGAGGCCGAATCCAATGCATCCCTGATGCGGTTGCTGCTTTGTCTCAAATCCAACAAGGAAAAATTTAACTTCCTTCAACTGGAACGATTCGAAGCAGCAGTTTTCAATGGATTGTACTTTGATTCCTCCATTCCAGCGGGTTTTGGACTTGGAAGTTCAGGTGCCCTGACAGCTGCCATCTACAGAATGTTTGCAACCGACCCTCAAACTGATGGTCCTGCAACCATTCAATCCCAGCTTGCTGCCATTGAATCCTGTTTCCACGGGGTAAGTTCCGGGATAGACCCACTCACCTCACTTTTGGGAAGGGCCGTATTGCTGGAAAATGATCCAAAACGGATCACTACTCCTGACCTCTCTCCATTTTTGGAAAACTGTTCACTTTATCTGATCGACACCCACATCCGTGCCAATACTGGTGAGCTCGTCTCCCAATTCATGGAACGATGCGGTCATCAACCATTCTGGGAAAAAATCAGTGGGGAGTATATTCCACTTGTCAATCGCACCATTGAAGCAGCAACAGGCAATGATCCGGCTACTTTCTTCAAATCCATTGCCAACTATTCGCAATTTCAGCTGGATCATTTTGAATGGATAATCCCTCCAGCCATGAAAAAATATTTTTTCCATGGAATTGAAACCGGAGATTTCCATCTAAAGATCTGTGGATCAGGAGGAGGTGGCTACCTGTTGGCATTGGGGACAAATCGTACTTCTGCTGAAAACTACTTTAAATTGAATCATCTCGACTACACCATCGTTTAACAGTAAGGAAGGAACCTAAAAAACTCCATCCGTTATTAACCATTAAAAATTCAATGATCATGCAACATCCAAATAAATTAGTGATTTGGCTCAATCAGATCCGGGCCAACTTTTTAGTTCTTGCAGTGCTTCTTGTGTTGATAGGCGTTGCGCTCGCCTACAAATATTTGCCTGAAAACCATTCAATTAATTGGGTTGATTCATTGCTCATCATCTTTGGTACTGTCATGGCACATGCTTCTGTCAACCTTTTCAATGAATACTCGGATCACCTGTCGGGGATAGATCAGCACACGAAAAGAACCCCTTTCAGCGGTGGAAGCGGGATGATGAAATCCGGATGGATTGAACCCTCCTCTGTGCTGATTGCAGCCATATCCACGCTGCTAATTGCCGGTTCAATCGGCATCTATTTTGGGATCACGGCCCACTGGACGCTCTTTGCCATCATGCTTACCGGAGCCTTTTCCATTGTTTTTTACACTCCTTTGCTGACAAAATTGATGCTGGGGGAACTTTTCTCCGGTTTGACCCTTGGAACACTGGTGGTACTTGGAACATTTATATCCCTGACTGCTACACCCGGCCAGCCAATAAATACCCTGCTGCCGCTGGAAGCGATCATGGTATCCATTCCTCCGGGAATTCTTACCGCGTTGCTACTCCTGCTCAACCAGTTTCCGGATTCAGAAGCAGACAGGCTGGGAGGACGCAAGCACCTGGTCATCACCTTGGGATACAAGGGAGCTGCCTACATCTATACAGCAGGTGTAATTGCCACCTTTGTCCTCATACTGGTGCTGCCACTGGCAGGAATATCCTCCTACTGGCTCTACCTTGGATTGCTTCCGCTTCCGGTCATCTTCACTGCAACCGCGAAAACGCTGAAGTTTTACAACAACATGGAAAAACTGATTCCGGCACTTGGCGCAAACATCGTGACTGTACTACTGACGGATGCCTTGCTGGCACTGGCCATCTTCATCACCCTTATTTAACGAAAAGATGCTTAGAACCCGCAGATTGCCTGACTGGATGAAGACCCCCCTCCCATCCGGAAAAGAATACATCGCACTGAAAAACCTGGCAGTCCATCAACAATTAAACACCATCTGCGTGAGTGGAAATTGTCCGAACAAAGCAGAATGCTGGGGCGCTTCGACTGCCAGTTTCATGATACTGGGCGAAAAATGTACCCGGAACTGCCGTTTTTGCGATGTAAAGAACATGATTCCTGATCCGGTTGACAGCGATGAACCACTGCGTTTGGCAGAAACCATAAAGGCGCTAAGGATCAAGCATTGCGTGATCACCTCCGTGACCCGTGATGATCTACCGGATGGAGGTGCCGATTTTTGGGCCCTGACCATCAGAACCATCAAGGAGATCAATCCCGGCATCACGATGGAGACCCTGATTCCGGATTTTTATGGCAATACAATCCTCATTCAGAAGGTCATTGATGCACAACCGGAGGTGATTTCCCACAACCTGGAAACTGTCAGGAGGCTTACCCCCCAAGTGAGGGATACGGCCAGGTACGACAGGAGTCTGAAGGTCATTGAGATCATCTCTGCCTCCAGGATTGTCCCCAAATCAGGCATCATGGTTGGGTTGGGTGAAACAGAAGCGGAAGTCCTTGAAACCATGGATGACCTGCTTCGGGCCGGTTGCAGGGTACTGACCATCGGTCAATACCTTCAACCCTCCGCCCATCACCTGCAGATGGTCGAATTCATCAAACCCGAAGTTTTTATCAGGTACCGGGAGATTGCCCTTGAAAAAGGATTCACCATGGTGGAAAGCAGTCCGCTCGTTCGTTCTAGCTACCATGCAGAGAGACATATCAACGCCTAAAAATTTTACAATGCAAAAGAACCAATATCTTGTGACCCAATCCACCAAACTGCGTCACAAAAAAAATTCCTATTATTCACGAATGAAAAAGATAACCTACAGTAAAATACTGGATATTATAAATTTAACTGACTCCACTTACCTGGTTAAACTGGAGAAAAACAATTTTGAATTCAAGGCAGGCCAATACCTGGTTTTGAACATCCCGGGCGAAAACATCGCCCGCGAATACTCCATTTACAGTCCTGAAAACGGAGCTACCATCGACCTGCTCATCAAGGAGGTTACCGATGGGAAATTATCCAAAGAACTGAAATACATGAAAATCGGCACACGGGTGGAAATCTCCGGTCCCTTTGGATTCTTTGTTTTGAGAGACCGTGAGTCGGTGCAGGACAACCACTACACCTTTGTTGCAACAGGCACAGGCATATCGCCATTCCACAGCATGGTTTTGTCCAATCCTCAACTCAGGTGTGATGTAATCCATGGGATCAAGTTCGACGAAGAAGCCTACCATGCAACGGATTACCCGGCTGGCTCCTACAAGGCTTGTACTTCAAAGGAGCAGGGGATTCATTACCATGGACGTGTAACACATTTCCTCAAAGAGCAGAAAATCAACAGGGATTCTATCTATTACATCTGTGGAAATTCAAGCATGGTGAATGAATTGTCCGGATACCTGGAGCTGGAAGGAGTTAAGCCGGAAAATATTCGCACCGAGGTATTCTTCTAACCAAATGGCCAATTCTTACAATTGGGTTTCAAAGTATGAGCCCAAAACCTGCGAAAGGTGCAACAATAGCCATGTTTGCACAGGGGGCTCCAATTGCGAATGTTTTGATGTGGGCATTACTGCTGAGATGCTGGATGATCTTGCTGTCAAATACGAAGATTGTCTCTGCAAAAAGTGCCTGGAAGCGCTGAAGAACCCTTAATTCTTTCAACACTGCTCCATGCCCCTAGCACTATGCCCCATGCCCCTTGAGCTCTGTCATTGAGTTCCTTCACCAATCACTGATTCATTTCAGCATTCTACTGAAGGGAATAACCTTTTTACTGATTCGGGACTGATTCTCTTCAGGGAAATTTATCTTTGTCTTTGATTCACTGAGGATAATATCAAAGATGAACAAATCATTCAAAATAACGGTCATTGAGTACCTGCTTTACGGGGTAATTTGGCTTGGAATTTTTTCCATTCCATTTTTCAACCAATGGGGATTCAATGTTCCTGACTGGGAGAAGCTATTTTCAGAATGGTTCAGAATCTTCTGTTTCTTTCTGCTTTTTCTGTTCAATATCCTCATCCTTGTTCCAAAATTTCTTTTGGCCAAGAGTTACAAACGCTATATTTTTTCGGCCGTTGCGCTCATAGTGATCATTCCATTGACTGGAATGTTCCTGAATTCGATCCTTTTCCCGGCTCCATTGAAGATGCCCCCCATGAACCTGGGTTCAGGAATTCCGATGGAATTGGGATCCGGCATGCCGGCTCCCATCGGTTTCAAACCTGAACAAAAAACGGCTTACGATACCACCACCCTGCAGATTGTTGCCAACCTGCTTATTTCCTTTTTAATTGTTGGAACCAGCACCACTTTCAAGGTCATCGGACAGTGGCTGGTAGCCGATGACCACCGCAAGGATTTGGAGAAAGAACAACTACGGACCGAACTGGCCCTGCTCAGGCACCAGGTCAGTCCCCATTTTTTTATGAACACGCTGAACAACATACACTCCCTGATTGACCTCAACCAGGAGGATGCAAAAGATGCAGTTATCCGTCTCTCTACCATGATGCGGTATCTCCTTTACGACACCTCCCAGGGTCAAACAAGCCTTAAAAAGGAGATAGGGTTTATCGAAAGCTACATTTCACTGATGCAATTGCGGTTTTCGAAGCATGTCATGGTGAAACTGGAGATACCTGAAAATATTCCAGACATCCAGATACCTCCCATGCTCTTTATCTCCCTCTTGGAGAATGCTTTCAAACATGGTGTAAGCTACCAGCAGGAATCCTTTGTTCTCTTCACCATCGGTGTAACAGGAAACAGACTTCACTGTACCTTAAGGAACAGTAAGCACTTCAAACTCCCGGCATCAGACAACCGTTATTCCGGTATTGGATTAAGTAATATCAGGAAAAGCCTTGACCTGCTTTATGGAAAGGCCTACCAATATGAAATAGGCGAGACTGAGACAGAATACCAGGTTGACCTGAACGTACCCATTGATGGGGCAGTGCTCAAAAATTGACCAGTAGTTAACCCGTCAGGAAGTCACATTACCAGTTTAAGCAGAAAAATAGATCAACAATATTAATCCGGAACAACAGAAAATGAAAATACGATGCGTTGCCATAGACGATGAACCTCTTGCGTTGAAGCAGATCGGTGCCTATCTGGAAAGAACTCCCTTTCTTGAAACTGTTGCACTCTGTTCAAGCGCATTTGAAGCCTTGCAATTCGTAAGGGATGAAAAGGCAGACCTGCTATTTGCGGATATCAACATGCCTGATTTGAACGGATTGGATTTTGTAAAGTCGCTTGAGAAAAAGATTCCTGTCATCTTTACGACTGCTTACAGTGAGTATGCCTTTGAGGGTTTCCAGGTCGATGCACTGGACTACCTGCTGAAACCTATCAGCTATGCCATGTTCCTGAAGTCGGCCAACAAGGCCAAGGCCTGGTTTGATTTAAACCAACGTACGGAAGAACCTGTTCAAACCCAGAATGAGTACATTTTTGTGAAGGCTGAACACAGGTTAATAAGGATTCAATTGTCAGAAATCAAATACATTGAGGGCTCCAATGAATACATCATCATCCATCTCACCAAAGACAAACCCCTTACCACGCTGATGCGGATGAAAAACATAGAGCAGATGCTTCCCGCCACGCATTTTATGAGGATACACCGCTCATTTATTGTCAACCTCAACCATGTCAAAGTGATTGAACGCAACCGGATTGTCTTTGATGAAAAAATATACATCCCGGTAGGTGAACAGTACAAGGAAAACTTTCAAAAATTCCTTGACAGGACTTTTTATGTTTAAAATACTGATAAACAATTACTTAAATTAACAAAAACATATCACCCATGAAATTCAAAAAAAACATAGCCACCAGCGACACCGGATTCGTCTTCAATCCAGGTTCCGGCGACTCCTTCTCCTCCAATCAAATTGGCACCGATATCATCGCCTGTTTCAAAGAAGACAAATCACGGCAGGAGATCATTGAACTGATAAGTGACAAATATGATGTGGAAAGAAACCAGCTGGAGAAGGACCTGGAGGATTTTCTCACCCAGCTCAGGGAGCATAACCTGCTGGAAGAATAAACTTTACAGAACCAAGTCGGATATAACTCACCAAAACTAATCAAAGTATGAATCTCTCTGGCTCACTTCAAAACCCAAAGCGGAAACTGGTAATTGCCGTAACCGGGCTCAATGCCATCGACAGTCCCGGTCCCGGAGTGGCTGTCATTAGGGCTATACGGGAATCCAACGAGTATGAATTAAGGATCATCGGACTTAGTTACGAGGCGCTTGAACCGGGAATCTACTTGCATGATCTGGTAGACAAAACCTACCAGATTCCCTATCCCTCTGCAGGGGTTGAAAACCTGATGCACCGGTTGACACGCATTCATGAGATAGAAAAAATCGACCTGATCATTCCCAATTTTGATGCAGAGCTGTTCAGTTTCATCAAATTAAGTGAAAGGTTAAAGGAGATGGGCATTCGAACCTTTTTACCCGACCTCGAACAGTTTGAAGCTCGCCACAAGATATCGCTCTACAAATTTGGAAAGAAACACCACCTGATGGTGCCGGAGGACCGGATTGTCAACCAGGTGAATGAATTGAACAAGGCCGCAGATGATTTGGACTTTCCGCTGGTGGTAAAAGGAAAATATTACGATGCCATGATCGTCAACACCAAGGAGGAGGCACAAAAAGCATTTTACAAATTACAGGCGAAATGGGGTCTTCCGGTGATTGCGCAAAAATTTATCACCGGGACAGAGATCAACATTGCAGTACTTGGAGATGGAAAAGGAAATACCATCAGTGTCATCCCCATGCGGAAGCTTTACATCACCGACAAGGGCAAAGCATGGGCAGGAATTACCATCGAAGATGCCTCCTACCTGGAACTGGCCGACAAATTTGTGAAAGCTACCAATTGGAGGGGTGGATGTGAATTGGAGATCATGCAAACCACCGAAGGCATCTCCTACATCATGGAGGTTAATCCTCGCTTCCCTGCCTGGATCTACCTAACGGCGGGGGCCGGGCAAAACCAACCGGCAACACTTGTAAAAATGGCCCTGGGTGAAAAGGTAGAACCATTTAAACACTATACGGTAGGCAAAATGTTCATCCGCTACGCATGGGATCTGGTGACCGATGTAAGTGAATTTCAACAGATATCGGTGAAGGGGGAGTTGTGAAGGGGGAAAGGATAAAGGTTAAAGGATAAAGGTTAAAGGATAAAGGATAAAGGGGAAAGGTTAAAGGGGAAAGGTTAAAGGGGAAAGGTTAAAGGGGAAAGGTTAAAGGAGGTTGGGTTGATTATTTGTGCCGGACCTGCCACAATATAAAACAATGACAAAATGGAAAAATTAAGATACGAACGTCCCATCATCAAAAAATTGAATACCGGATTTGTCAACAAATTTGGAACTCAAACCAAAAACGAGGTGGTAAGTCACCTGGAAGGAGCGAGTGTAAAAGAGCTGATCCATCAGTACGGATCTCCGCTTTTCGTCATCTCTGAAAAGCAGATCCGCCGGAACTTCCAGCATGCCTCGCGGGTATTTAAAACCCGCTATCCCAAGGTGCAGTTTGCGTGGTCCTACAAAACGAACTACCTCAATGCTGTTTGCCGGGTATTTCACCAGGAGGGATCCTGGGCTGAGGTAGTTTCAGGTTTTGAATACGAAAAGGCGCTGGGGAACGGTGTTCCCGGGAACAAGATTATCTTCAATGGTCCCGATAAGACGGAGGAACAATTGATCCTGGCTGCGCAAAACAATTCGCTCATCCACATCGACCATTTTGATGAACTGTATATGTTGATCAAAGTGAGTGAAGAGTTCAGCCTCAAGCCCAGGGTGGCCATCCGTGTCAACATGGATACCGGGATCTACCCAAAATGGGACCGCTTCGGTTTCAACTACGAAAATGGCCAGGCCTGGAGTGCCGTTACGAAGATCATCCACAGCGGATTGCTCTCACTGGTTGGTCTACACTGCCACATAGGCACCTTCATGCTGGAGACAGCCGCCTATGGAATTGCTGCAACTAAGCTCAGTGAGCTGGCGCATAAAATCAAGGCCAATTTTGGTTTGGCCGTTCAGTACCTGGATCTGGGTGGTGGATTTCCCTCCACCAATACCTTAAAAGGATCCTATCTGCCGGGTACTGACACTGTTCCGACCATCGACCAATTTGCAGATACAATCTCTGAAGCCATACTGGGTGCCGGTTTCGACCAGGAGGAGCTGCCATTGTTGATACTGGAAACCGGAAGGGCATTGGTGGATGACGCAGGATTTCTGCTGGGCACTGTACTTGCCAACAAACGACTCTCGGATGGCAGGAGTTCCACCATACTTGACATTGGTGTCAACTCACTCTTTACGGCCTTCTGGTACGACCACAAGGTGACCCCTGCCCAGGAGGGAGGACAATATACAGAGGAGACCGTGCTCTATGGTCCGCTTTGCATGAACATAGACATTATCCGGGAAAATATATCCCTGCCACTGCTGAAACGAGGGGATCACGTTGTGGTTCACAAAGTCGGAGCCTACAACATGACGCAGTGGATGCAGTTCATCACTTTGCGCCCCAATATCCTCCTGCTGGACCAGAACAGTCATCCGCATGTGATCCGCCAGGCGGAAACACTGAACTACCTCCAAAGCGGAGAGCTGGTTCCCGAACATCTGGCCAAGAGCAGCCTGAGTTAGGTAAGCAGGGAGCGGAAGAGGGGAAGGAGAAAGGACGGAGGGACGGAGGGACTTAGGGACTTATAGACTTAGGGACAGAGGGACGGAATAAATAAATGCTGAAAAAATGAATATTAATCGACTTACCATAGCCTGGAAAGAGGATATCCTGCCAGCAACGCTGAACAGCTATTCTGTTGTGTTCTTTCTGAACAACAGACTGTTTTCGGCAGGCATGCTGCTGATCACCTTTTTCAATTTTTATGCCGGATTGAGTGGATTGATTGCCATTTTAGCCACAGTGCTGATTGCCGACTCCATGGGATTTGAGAAAGAGCAGCTCAGAAAGGGGCTCTACAGTTTCAATGCCCTACTGATCGGACTTGGCATGGGTACCTTCTTTGATCCGGGATTCGTCTACTTTAGTTTGCTTCTGCTTGCAGTATTGCTGACATTAATATTATCCGTGACACTGGGGGGATGGCTGGGAAAATATGGATTGCCACATCTGAGCATTCCTTTTGTAATCGGCTTTTGGCTGATCGTTCTCCCCTCCTCCACTTTTGAAAACCTGGGGCTTACCCACCGGAACATCTACTGGATCAATACGGCCTATTCCGTAGGTGGCAGTGAATTGGTCAATTTCCTGCAGGCCATCGATGGAATTACCATCCACCAGATGGCAGATACCTACCTGAGAGCGCTGAGTTCAGTTCTCTTCCAAAACAACCTTATCTCAGGAATGATCATTGCTCTCCTGTTGCTGATCACCTCCAGAATTGCCTTTTCCCTCTCTATCCTGGGATTTCTTTCAGCCTCCTTCTTTGCCTCCTTTACAGGATCCGATACGACAGGCTTCTCCTACTACAACATAGGTGCCAATTATATCATGACGGCTTTGGCAATTGGGGGATTTTTCGTGATCCCATCGGGCAAATCCTATCTCTGGACCTTTCTTTTGGTTCCCCTTACCTCCGTGGTATTGCTGTTCATGACCAAACTTTTGGGTTTCATGCAACTGCCTGTTTTTTCTCTTCCCTTCTCCGTGGTGGTAATACTTTTCCTGTACTTCCTGATGATGCGAAAAAAAGCCTCAGGACTGGTTCTTACGCCTATCCAGCATTATACACCGGAATCGAATCTATACAGTTATGCCAACAACAAAACCAGACTCTCACAACTGTACTACCACCCAATTCAGCTCCCTTTCTGGGGAGAATGGATGATCAACCAGGGGCACAACGGGATTTATACGCACAAGGGAGAGTGGAGCAACGCCTACGATTTTATTCTGCTGGATGAGGAGATGAAAAGCTACAGTTCCGACGGTTTGCGCTGTGAAGATTATTATTGCTACAACAAACCTGTACTGGCACCTGCTGATGGTTTTGTGGAAGAGATCATCGATCAGGTGGAGGACAATGAAATAGGGACCATGGATACCCGCAACAACTGGGGAAATACCATCACCATACGTCACTTGCCGGGATTGTATACACAGCTTTCCCACTTGCGGAAGGGAACCTTCAAGGTCGGTAAAGGAGATCAGGTAAAGTGCGGAGATGTGCTGGCAAACTGCGGAAATTCGGGCCGTTCCTCACATCCCCATTTGCATTTTCAAGTACAAACCTCGCCTAAACCTGGTTCCAAAACCATCGACTACCCATTTTCCTATTATCTCAAGGCAGAGCTCAACAGCCTCACCCTTGCCTCTTTTGACAATCCTGCAGAAGGCGATACTGTATCAGGGGTCAGAACCTTGACCTTGTTAAAGAAATCCTTTGACATCCCGCCCAACAGTGTATTTGAATTTCGATACAACGATGACAAAGGCACTGAACAGGTGGAGCGGTGGGAGGCATTTACAGACTCGTTCAACAACAGCTATCTCTATTGCAGCCAATCAAAAAGCACAGCATACTATGTTAACGACGGTATCATGTTTTACTTTACTACCTTTTACGGGAGTAAAAAATCCTTGCTCTATTACTTCTACCTTACAGCCTTCAAGCTCCTTTTGGGATTTTACCCGGAACTAACCATCACCGATACCCTGCCACTGAACAGCCTTCAAAACAAGAAAGGCCTGATCTGGCTGCACGACTTTATTGCCCCATTTACCAACAGGGTGCGAGCCAATTACTCGGTCAGACAGTTGTATGGCGATGATGCCTATCATCCGCAATCACTCACGCTAGTTTCACAAATAGATCTTTCAATTTTTGGAAAACCAGAACTTGAGAGTCATGGAACAATCGTGCTAAAGGATAACCGGATTCATCAATTCACCTTCCGAAACAAAAAAACTAAAATTGAAGCAACATGCACAAATATTTAGTCAGCCTTTTGCTCCTTATCCCCCTCATCAGTTTTTCGCAGGAAAAAATGGGATTCCAGCAGTCAGACAGTCTCACCTACCAGTATTATTTGAAGGGAGATTGGAAAAATTTGATCGAATTGAGCAAAGCGGCCTTTCATCAAAATATTGATTCCAAATTTATGCGGCAACGCGCAGGATATGCCTACTTAATGACAGGCGACTATACCGCTGCTGAGATCCAATTCCAGAAGGCATTTGAATTTGACCGGGCAGATGAATTTACCCAGACCTACCTCTACTATGCGGCGTTGAACAGGGGTTCTGAAAACCGGCGGTTCTATGCCGGATACCTGTCGGAAGAGGTTCGAAACAAACTCGGGATTCTTCCATTTAATCCTGTCAGTTTGATTGACAACGAATTCAACCTCAAGACCAACAAGTCAGATAGCCGCTCCAACCAGATCTACTACAGAGCTGGCATTGGTACAGAGTTGGGATACCGGCTCACACTCTACCAGGCAGTAGCCTATTTTAGGCAAACTGTCAGCGGGGTTTCAACCAGGCAACCAGAATACATCGCCATGCTGAACTATAACCTTTCACCGAAATGGCAATTCAAAGGCACCTACCATTTTCTCAATACCAACGACGGATACACGGCCTATCCCGGCAATCTCGGTTTACTGGCGATCTCCAGGCAACTGAACAGGTTTAACCTGGAGGCCAATGGTTCCATACTGAAATCAACATTTGCAACGACCAGACAGTATGGGTTAAAGGCTGGAGTGGTATTTCCCGGCAGATCCAATATCTACCTGACAAGCGCTGTGACAGGTATCGCTGAAGAGGGTGCTTCCAGGGCCATCTTTTCGCAGAGTGCCGGACTAAAATGCACGGATAAACTATGGGCTGAAGGTTACATTACACTGGGTAACCTAAAGAATTACAATACCTTTAACGGACTCTATATTTACAATTCGGTAGACCCGTCCATCTTCAGAACAGGATGCACGCTTTCCTGCTTTTTAGGTCCACACCTCTCACTGGTAGGTAATTTCACCTTCGACCAGCAACAAATTGAAAGCACTTCAGGCAACAGCTACTATTATCAATATTCATATTCAGCAGGAATAAAATGGAGACTATGAAAAAATTCAGAATTTTAACGGCCCTCTTTCTTCTGGCTGTGACGGCACAAGCTCAGAATATTACTGTATTACAATCCGCATTTAGCAAAAGCTATATCGCTGAAAATCAAAGTAATTACCAACTGGCAATCGACGAAATGAAACCCATTTACCAGAAGGATGATTACATCTCCAACATCAGGTTGGGCTGGTTGAACTACCTGGCCAAGCAATACAACGAATCTATCGCCTTTTACCAACTGGCAATTGCACTGAAACCCTACGCCATTGAAGCAAGATTGGGTTGTGTGAAACCCCTCAGCGCCATCGAAAACTGGGAAAAAGTGAAGGAACAATACCTCGAGATCCTCAAGGTGGATCCATTGAATACCACAGCTAATTATTGGCTCGGAGTGATTTACTACAACCGTAAGGAGTACAAATCGGCTACGACATTGTTCGAAAAAGTAGTAAATCTATTTCCCCTGGATTATGATTCTGTGATTATGCTGGCATGGTCCAAGTTGTACAACAGCAGTCATGCAGATGCAAGAATCTTGTTCCAGCAGGCACTTATCATCCGTCCAAACGACAGTTCTGCGCTCAATGGGCTGCAATTGGTAAGCAAATGGTTGGAAGTCAACCTAAAATCGCCCGTCCAAACAAAAAAATAATTCCTGAAATTTAGTGCATAGCGCATAGTCCATCCTTATTTTTGAAAAAACTTGGCTTGTTAGACCATTGTATGAAAATTATCATCTATTTTCACACTTTTGTTAAATAGAAACTGATTCCAAGTTTTCCATTCAATCTTCATCCAGATGGCAAAAAATGCACCTGTTTTCCTGCTGGTCCTACTATTTTTGGTATCCTTTAACGACCTTCAGGCACAAAATGGTATTACCTTCGACAAGTACAAGACCAACGCTGAAGTTCAGAAAACCCTGAATATGCTGCAACAGAAGGCTCCCAGCCGCGTTTCGTTGCACAAAATTGCTGTGAGCCCGGGGGGGGAACCAGTCTATCTCCTCGAAATAGGAAAAGAGTTGAAAAATGTACCTGCAATTTTTGTGGGAGCAAATTTCGAGGGCAAAACACCGATCTCCACCGAAGGAGCACTCTACCTGGCAAAGATGCTGCTTGATTCAGCCAAATACACCGGAAAAACCAAATGGTACATCCTCCCATTGCCCAATCCGGATGCTACATCGGGCTATTTCGCCGGTTTAAGATGGGAAAGAAGTGTCAACAATGCAGAGATCAACGACGACAAAGACGATCAACGCAACGAGGATGGTCCAGAGGACCTGAACAAGGATGGAATGATCACCCAAATCAGGGTAGAAGATCCCGAAGGGAGCTATTTGATTTCGGAAAAAGAGCCACGCCTGATGGTCAAAGCCGACCCATCGAAGGGAGAAAGGGGAAAATACAAAATATACCCTGAAGGTATCGACAACGATGGGGATGGAGAGATCAATGAAGATGGCCCTGGCGGGATCAATGTCGGCATAAATTTTCCACACCTGTTCAAGACCAATGCAAAGGAGACGGGTCTTTGGCCCGGTGAATCCCCTGAAGTCTATGGCACCATGAAGTTCATCTTTGGTCATCCGGAGATTGCCATGGTTTTTACCCTCGGAACCTCAGATTTCTGTCTGGCACCTCCGCGCGGAGGTCGCAAAGGGGGAGCAAATATGGAGAGTCTCAAAGTCCCGGCCAGGTTCGCCACACGCATTGGGGCCAATCCTGAAAAGACCTATTCCATGACTGAAGTAATTGAAATGATGAAAGTTGCCATGCCCGGCCGCGGTGGAAGCGCTGTTACCGCTGAGAGTGTGGCGGAAATGTTCGGATTGGGAGCGGCGGTCAATCCCCTGGAGGAGGACCTGAAATTTTACACCGCCTTTTCCGAAAAATACAAGGCGTTCCTCAAAGCCAAAGGCTTTTCAACAGAGCGAATGAGCGCGGAACCCGACAAGGATGGCTCCTTTGAGCTTTGGGCCTATTACCAGCTCGGTGTTCCCTCCTTTGCCATGAACCTTTTTACCCTGCCCAAATCCGCTGACCCCAAAGCGGCTGAGGCAAAAGGCAAAGAAGCCGGAACAAAGGAGGGTCCATCCAAATCCACAGAGGCAGACGACAAGGAGAAGGGTATACTCGCATACCTGGATAAAAATACGGGAGGCGCCGGCTTTGTCAAATGGCAGCCTTTCAACCATCCCACTTTGGGGAAGGCTGAAATTGGAGGCTTTGCCCCCTTCCTCAACTCTACCCCCCCTGCAGCACAGATTGATTCACTCTGCAGGATGCAGCTTCCCTGGCTGCTGACACTCTCCACGAAGCTACCGGATCTGCAGCTGATGAAGGAGGTGATCACAGATCTGGGAGCGGGCATTTACAGGCTGGAACTGTTCGTTGAAAACAGGGGTGCCCTTGCCTATCCAATCGCCATGGGGACCAAGAACAGGCAACCCGCACCGGTAGTGGTGATCCTGGAGGGTGAAAACCTGGAGTTTCTGGAAGGTTACCCGCGGACACCGCTGGGAGATATCGGAGGAAATCAGGTAAAAAAACTTACCTGGACCATTAAACCGGGGAAGAAAGTCGTGAAAGCATACCTGGAGTCGCCCCTACTAACTCCTGCTGTCAAACAAATTAAAATTGGAGGTTGATCATGAGAAAGATATTCACACTGTTGACAATATGCCTTTTAACCTTCACGGTAGTGGCTGAAAGCAAGGGAAAAATCGAAATACCACTTCGTTTCGATCGTTACTATTCCTATGATGAGGTGGTTGAGGCCATGAAGTTGCTGCACGCCACCTATCCGCAACTTACCAAACTCGACCTCGTGGGAAAAAGCGAAGAGGGACGCGACATTTACAGCCTCACCATCAACAATCCAAAAACAGGAGAGGCACTTTCAAAACCCGGAGTATATGTCGATGGCAACATCCATGGCAATGAAATACAGGCTGGGGAAGTCTGCCTCTACTTTGCCAATCTGCTTTTGACCAAATATGGAGAAAACGAGAAGATCACCAAAGTGGTCGACAAGAATGCCTATTACATCATCCCGGTAGTGAATGTTGACGGCAGATTTCATTTTCTCAAGGATGCCCATACCTCCAGCTCATCACGCAGCTTCAGGGTTCCCAAAGATGACGATCGTGACGGATTGCTGGACGAAGACGGGCCCGATGACCTCGACGGAGACGGCAACATCTGCATGATGCGCATCAAGGATCCGCTGGGAGATTACAAGACCGACCCTGAAGACAACAGGTTGATGGTGCCTGTCAAACCCGGAGAGAAAGGCGAATGGACCATCCTGAACCAGGAAGGTACCGACAATGACAGTGATGGCAGGATCAACGAAGACAGCGAAGGTTATTTCGATGCCAACAGAAACTGGGGTTCCGACTGGCAACCACCCTATGTTCAAACCGGCGCCGGAGATTTTCCGCTCTCGGCCATGGGGGTAAAAGCCATTGCCGACTACATCCACCAGCGCCCCAACATCATTGTCAATTTTGCCTTTCACAATTCAGGAGGAATGTGGCTGAGAGCCCCCTCCCACAAGGATGAGCGGCTCGACCCCAGGGATGTAACTGTCTATGATCTAATTGGTAAAAATGCACTCAAAATAACTCCGGGCTATGTTTACCAACCCTCCTACGACCTCTACGACACCTTTGGCGATACCGATTCTCATATGTTTAACCTGGAAGGCTCCTATACGTTTGTTGGTGAGCTGTTCATGCGGAGTCAGGAGACCTATCGTGAAAATGTCAACAAGCCTTTGACACCATCCACCGAAAGTGAATCGGGCAGCGGCAGGCGCGGGAGCAATCCCGACGAAAGCAGGGAGCTACTGAAATTCAACGATAACCTTGGGCTGAATGAACTCTACAAACCCTGGAAATCCTTCAAACATCCGACCTACGGGGATATTGAAATTGGTGGTTGGGTCAAACTAAGCTCCCGTTTGCCACATCCCTTCATGCTTCCCGAACTGGTACACCGCAACGCCATGGTGGTGCTCTATGCCGCTGAACAGACCCCGGAAATCAGCATGGATATTTTTGAGGTAAAAGAGATCGGAAAAGATCTTCACCAGGTAAGGGTTCGGCTCCAAAATGCAAAAGGACTTCCCAGCATGTCCTACAAAGCGGCAGCCAGCAAACTTTATACCCAGGATATGCTGAAGCTGTCAGGGGCTAAAGTGATAGCATCCGGTAGAATCACAGATCTGAGAAACAACAAAATCAGCTACCAGAAATACAAACCGGAGGTTGTCTACACCAGTGTACCCAGCTACGGCTACACTGAATATCAATTCCTTGTCGAAGGAAAAGGGGAGATAACCATTGGATACAGTTCAACAAAGGCGGGTAATCTTACCAAAAGCACAAAACTTTAACTAGAACCAAACTAAATAAGAAGTTGCAAAGCAGGGAAATGAATAGAACATCCACAAATTGATCTACGCAACTTTTTAGTTAAAAGTATTTTACTTCTTTGCTTTGTCAGACGACCGATTGTTTATTCACCTTCATTGGTTAAATTTTGCTCAATAGGATTTCATTTTTCTTATATTTGACAACTGAAAACTAAACTTTAGCGTTAAAAAAGTGGGACTTTTACAGGAAAAACTATCGAAGTACGACCTGCCGCAGAAAATTATTGAGGCCGGTATTTACCCATTTTTCAGGGTAATTGAGTCTGATCAGGATACTGAGGTAATGATCAACGGGAAGAAAGTCATGATGTTTGGTTCCAACAGCTATCTTGGGCTGACCAACCATCCGAAGATCAAGGAGGCTGCCAAAAATGCCATCGACAAATATGGTACGGGTTGTGCAGGTTCCAGGTTTCTCAATGGAACACTGGACATTCACATTAAACTGGAAGAACGGTTGGCCGAATTAACCGGAAAGGAGGGTGCACTTTGTTACAGTACCGGTTTTCAGGTCAACCTGGGAGTCGTATCTGTTTTAACCGGTAGAAACGACCATCTGCTGCTCGATGAGCTCGACCATGCCTCCATCATCGAAGGGAGCAGGCTCTCCTTCTCCAGGGTTTTGAAGTTCAGACACAACGACATGAAGTCGCTGGAGAGCAAATTGAAACACTGCGCTCAGGGCAGTCTCAAACTCATTGTGGTGGACGGAATCTTCTCCATGGAAGGCGACATCGTCAAACTGCCTCAATTGGTAAAACTGGCAGAGAAGTACAATGCGACCATCATGGTGGACGATGCCCACTCGCTGGGTGTGATCGGCCAAAAAGGGGCTGGTACCGCCTCCCATTTCGGACTTACCAACAAAGTCGACCTGATCATGGGGACCTTCTCCAAATCATTGGCATCATTGGGCGGTTTCATCGCTGCCGACAAGGATACCATCAACTTCCTCAAGCACAATTCACGGTCGCTGATGTTCAGTGCAAGCATGACGCCGGCTTCTGCAGCTGCGGTACTTGCTGCCATCGACATCATGGAAAGTGAGCCTGAAAGGATTCAACACCTTTGGAACATTACCAATTATGCCCTCAAGGGATTCAAATCGGCTGGATTTGATACCGGAAAATCGGAAACACCCATTATCCCGCTGTTTATCAGGGATGATATCAAAGCATTGATACTGACCAAAACGTTGCTGGAAGACGGAATTTTTGTCAATCCGGTGGTTTCCCCAGGAGTCCGCAAGGAGGATTCCCTGATCAGGTACTCTTTGATGGCCACACATACCAAAGAACAGGTGGAAATCTCGGTAGAGAAAATAACCAAAGCCGCCAGGAAGCTGGGGATTTTGGGGTAATCCGAATTAATAATGACTTGTGGACTGGGAGACTAGGGGACTGGGAGAGTGGCCTGAAATCATGAACTGAAAGAAAAAGAGTGGATAATTAATTCCGACCGACATCGTTCTTTAATTTTCACATTTGCACATTTTCACATTTTCCAATTCCTATGCAAAAAGTAATCTTCATCACAGGCATATCCTCAGGCTTCGGCAAAGAGACTGCACTGTTGCTGGCAAAAGCCGGACACACGGTCTATGGCACGGTACGCAGGAAGTGTGGTTTGGATCCAATCGTAAATGAATTGCCCATGGATCTGACTGATGGTGAATCGATCTCCGCTGCCGTTCAAACCATTGTAAAAAAGGAAGGACGAATTGATGTATTGATCAACAACGCTGGAATGCACACCGGCGGTCCCATCGAAACCCTTCCACTGGAGTATGTCAGGCTCCAGATGCAGACCAATTTCCTGGGAGTGGTGCAGCTTGTCCAGGAGGTACTGCCCATGATGCGGAAACAAGGAGGTGGTACCATCCTCAACATCAGCTCCATCGGAGGATTGATGGGACTCCCCTACCAGGGCATCTATTCTGCCGGAAAATTTGCCATGGAGGGCTTTAGCGAAGCACTCCGGATGGAGGTTAAACAATTCAATATAAAGGTAGTGGTCATCAATCCGGGAGATTTCCGCACCAACAATACGGCCAACCGGAAGGCCTACCTCGCTCCTACCGGGGATAACGATCCATACAGGGATCAATACGACAAAACACTAACCATCCTTGAAAAAGACGAAACCAAAGGATGGGATCCACTGGTACTGGCGAAGAAGCTGGTAAGTATCGTTGCATGCAAAAAGCCCGCCAACCGCTACATCATGGCATCCCCCGATCAAAAGCTGGCAGTACTGCTGAAGCGAATCCTACCGGGAAGGCTCTTTGGCAAGATTTTAAGGGGTCATTACGGGATTAAATAGGTTTTAAACCTGTCAGGTAATGAACCTGTCAGGTTTGATCCAAGAAGCTAACTTATGAAGAAATACATTCTGGCATTCGATCAGGGTACAACAAGCTCGCGCGCCATTGTCTTTGACCACAATGGATTACCAGTAGCCATGGCGCAAAAGGAATTTACCCAGATCTACCCCAATCCGGGCTGGGTTGAGCACGACCCGGAGGAGATCTGGTCCACCCAGGCTGGCGTTGGGATGGAAGCCATTTTCAAAGCCGGCATCACCGGCCATCAAATCGCCGGGATAGGGATCACCAACCAACGGGAGACAGCGGTCGTCTGGAACAGAAAAACCGGTAGACCCATCTACAATGCCATCGTCTGGCAGGATCGGCGTACCGCCGATTATTGCGACCAGCTGAAAGATGAAGGATTTGGCAAAATGATCAGGGACAAAACAGGATTGATCCCGGATGCCTATTTCTCTGCCACCAAAATCAGATGGATCCTCGACCATGTGGAAGGAGCAAGCGAGTTGGCGGCAAAGGGCAAACTGGCATTTGGCACCATCGACAGTTGGTTGATCTGGCACCTGACCAGCGGAAAACTTCACATCACGGATGTCTCCAACGCATCCCGAACCATGCTTTTCAACATTCACACGCTGCAGTGGGACAGTGAACTGCTCGATCTTTTCGGGATACCCCGCTCCATGTTGCCCGAAGTAAGGTCATCCAGCGAGAAGTATGGAAATACCATCGGTCAGTTTCCCTCTCCTATTCCGATTTCAGGGATTGCCGGCGATCAGCAGTCTGCCCTTTTCGGACAGATGTGCATCGAGCCGGGAATGGTCAAAAACACCTATGGAACCGGTTGTTTCATGATGATGAACATCGGCGACAAACCCATCGAATCCAAAAGCCAGTTGCTCACCACAGTAGCCTGGAAAATCGGAGACCAAACCACCTATGCCCTGGAAGGCAGTATCTTCATTGGCGGTGCAGTGGTACAATGGCTGCGCGACAGCCTGGGTATCATCCGCAAATCTGAAGATGTGGAAAAATTGGCAGCCAAAGTAAAGAGCAGCGAAGGAGTCTATTTTGTTCCCGCCTTTGCCGGCCTGGGTGCACCCTACTGGAACCAGCATGCCCGCGGAACGCTGACCGGAATTACCCGTGGATCAACTGCAGCACACATTGCAAGGGCTGCCGTCGACAGCATTGCCTACCAGACCTTTGAGGTATTGCTGGCCATGCAAAAGGACTCCGGAGTTACCATCCGCGAATTAAGGGTCGATGGGGGTGCCACCGTCAACAACGCCCTGCTGCAATTCCAGGCCGATCTGCTGCAAACCAATGTAGTAAGACCCCAAATCACTGAAACAACAGCACTCGGAGCCGCCTACCTGGCCGGATTGGCAGTAGATTACTGGAGCGACATCCACGATATCAGGCAACAATGGAAACTGGACCGCACCTTCCTTCCGGAAATCCACCGGGATGAAACGACGGAGCTTATCAAGGGATGGCACAGGGCAGTGAAAGCTGCAACCGCCTGGGCGGAAGATGAATGAAGAAGTGCCTAAAGTGCACTAGAGTGAACTAAAGTGCCTAAAGTACTTCCCTCCCGGAGAATTTTTCCGAAGTCCATAACTCTAGTCACTTTAGTTCACTCTAGTCACTTTAGGCACTTGTAATAATAAAAACAAATCTAATACGACAGCTAATGAGTCCATTTTTCGGAGAATTCTTCGGTACGGCTATCATCATCCTGCTGGGGGGTGGAGTGGTTGCCAATGTAGCGCTCAACAAGACTTACGGCCACAACGGAGGCTGGATCGTGATTACTTTCGGTTGGGCTATTGCTGTATTCTGCGGAGTATTACTGGCAGCACCCATCAGCGGAGCACACCTAAACCCTGCCGTGACACTGGCATTGGTGCTGGTTGACAAATTTTCACCGGAGCTGGTGCCACTCTATGTCACGGCACAATTGCTGGGGGCTATGTTTGGTGCCGGACTGGTTTGGCTGGCCTACAAGAAGCATTTCGATGCCACTGCCGACGGAGATGCAAAAAAAAATGTCTTCTGTACTGCTCCCAGTATCCGCAGCTATGGCTACAACATCTTAACCGAGTTGATTGGCACCCATATGCTGACCATGGCCGTTCTCTACATGGCCCAACCTGAAGTAGGACTGGGTGCCCTCAATGCACTTCCGGTGGCCCTGGTAGTCCTGGGAATTGGCCTTTCACTGGGTGGTGCTACAGGCTATGCCATCAACCCTGCCCGTGACCTCGGGCCTAGAATTGTATACCATTTCCTTCCCATTCCAAACAAGAGCGACAGCGACTGGAAATATGCCTGGGTTCCCATTGTCGGGCCAATACTTGGAGCCGTTTCGGCAGCAGTGCTTTTCCTGGTACTTAAGAGCCTTTAGTAGAAAGTGCCTAAAGTGCGCTAGAGTGACTAAAGTGCCTAGAGTTATGGACTCCAGAAAAATTCTCCAAGAGCAAAGTACTTTAGGCACTTTAGTTCACTCTAGGCACTTCTTCTACTTCAGAATCACCTCTATCACCGGAATCTCCGTCCAGGGCTTCAATACCGGAAGCGTGAAATTCAGGCTTTGGCTGTCATCTCCACTACCTTTCCTGTATTTAATTTCGGAGGCATCGTGCAAAAATTGAACATATTTTACCTTGTCGGCCATGTTCTTCATCTTCAGATTGCCCATCGGATAAGCCAGCAGGTGAATGTACATCCGCTTTGTTTTGGTATTGTAGGTAAGCAGGGTATTGTCCGGAGCAACAAATTCGGCAGGTGCCTCGGTACATCCGTAGACTGACCTGTTGTTGTATTTCATCCACTCTCCCATCGCTTTCAAACGATCCTGGGCCCTGTAATCGAACAGGCCACGGGCAGTTGGGCCCACATTCAACAGCAGGTTTCCACCCTTGCTAACCGATTCGATCAGCAGTTCCAGCAGTTGGGCAGGACTCTTCCAGCTGGTCTCATCCCGGTAGTATCCCCACGATCCGGAGAAGGTCTGGCAGGTCTCCCAATAGACTTTCTGTCCGTTGCGCTCCGGCCACTTTTCCACCTTGTATTGTTCGGGTGATTCAAAATCCCAGCCATAATCCTTGTCCTTCAAGTCGAGACGATCATCGATGATGATGTTGGGCTGAAGCTGGCGCACCATTTTAAGCAGCTCCTCAGAACCCCAATCCTCGGCACCTTTCCCATTTTTGCCGGGAAAAGAGAAGTCAAACCAGATGACATCGATCTGACCGTAATTGGTCAGGAGCTCCCGAACCTGGTTCTTCATGTACTCGCGGTACTTGGCCATATCCTTCCCCTTGTTCAGTCTGGCATAGGCAGAGTCTGACTCCTGACGTTGCGGATGGACCCTGTCGATGGTATAATCCGGGTGGTGCCAGTCGATCAGGGAGTAGTAAAATCCGACCCTTAGTCCCTCCCCCCGCAGGGCCTCGACATACTCTTTGATGACATCCCTGCCAAACTGGGTCTTGGTGGATTTGTAATCCGTGTATTTGGAATCGAAATTACAGAACCCTTCGTGGTGCTTGGCGGTCAGAACCACATATTTCATCCCTGCCTCTTTGGCCATACGGGCCCACTCTTTGGGATTGTAAAGGTCGGGATTGTACTCTTCGAAATACTTCTGGTACTGCTCGTTGGTCATCTTCTCGTAATTCTTCACCCATTCGTGACGGGCAGGCAAGGCATAAAGCCCCCAATGGATAAACATCCCGAAGCGGGCATCCGTCCACCAGGACATCCGTTTGCTCTTTTGGTCAGGAGTTTCAGTCTTGTAGTTGGATTGCGCCATGGTCTGAAGGCACAAACTCAGTAACAACAAGCCCACCATGCTTATTTTCAATAGCTTTCTCATTGGTATTAATTTTAGTTTTGGGAATATATACATTAAGTACTAACCTGAATATTTCACATCTTCCAAATATTTTTTGGACAGGCTCTTAGACAACTCTCTTTCAGAAATATAATCAGCAGGTGCCTTGAAAGAACCTCTCAAAGATTTAACTACCGTATAAAGCTCAGGCTCCACAAAAACGGACTCAGAATTGACAATTATCAAATAGCTTTCAACCATTTTTGACAAACTGGTTCCCTTTTGCCTCGCATATTGCCTGGCATTATCTAACACCGTTTTTTCAATGTTCAATGTGAGCTTTGTGCTCATAATATTGGTGATTTCTAACGTAACAATATTAGCAAATTTAGATCATGCTTACAAATAAAGCAATTGTACACGACCATTCTATTCCTGGAATACACCATTGTTACTTTTACTCCTCCAGCAAATTCACCTCCTTGATATTGCCTGATTTGGCACTCATGCTAGCGTCTTGATCTCATAGGGACGGAAACTACCACTCCATCTGCTTAGCAAAACCCAGGTCCAAACTGGCAGTTACAGCCACCCCATTGTTAACAATTGGTCGTTGGGAGGTACATCCCGATTGTCAGAAATGTCAGAATCAATTTCAGAGATATCTGGCAAATCGTTTTTAAAGGTAAAGAATATCTTTAGAAGGTCGATTATCCCAGCCTAAAATGAGCTGAAAAGAGCATTATCGTAAAATAACCTTTGAGGATGAGTACAAAGCACTATTGATGCAGAATGGTGTACTGGTGGATGAAAGGTATCTGTTTTAGAGGAGTGGGCAACTCCTTTGGAGTTGGAGGACAGTGTGCGCTGCTTTCCCCTCCGGTTAAAACCGGAGGTTATTGATGGGTAACTCCAGCGGAGTTGTAAGAATTCTTAGACCACAGACGATCCTAACTGTCGTGAAACCGGAGGTTATTGATGGGTAACTCCTGCGGAGTTAACTGAGCTTTTGGTGTTCGGAAAATATTTATTTTCAGTGTGTTAATTCAACACCGCTGATTTCCGGAGGTAATCGTCGTCGTGGTGGTAGATGAAGAGGCAGGTCCCCTCTTTGATGGTCTCAGCCACCGGCTTGATCTGGTCGGGGGGCAAGGAGGGGCAACCCAGGCTTCTGCCCAATCTTCCGTTTTTCTGGATGAACTTTTCTGTCGCATAATCGGCACCATGGATGATGATCTCCCGCTGCAAGGCCTTGTCGTTGAACCCTTTCTCTATGCCCTGCAGGATGAGCGACAATCCGACCTTGGCGCCAACGGCCATATTTTTGGTGATGTAAAAACCCAGACTGCTCTTAAATGTCCCCGATTCGTTTGAAAATTTATCCGCATACTCCTCCCCGGTGTTGCGCCCATGGGCCACGTAGGTATTGTACAACAAGGTCTTCTTGTAGAGATCGATTACGTAAAGCCGCTTTTTGCTGCTGGATTGAGAGAAATCGATAATGGTCAAAATGGAAGAATTCAGCAATTTTCCTTCGGCCTTCAGTCTCTGGAAGCCTTTCAAGGCGAGCTGGTAGGCCTCGCTGGACAATCCATAGAAGGACAAATTCAATACCGCATAGATATTGTTCTCCTCGTCAGGTCCAGTAAACAGTCCGGATTCTGCCTTGTTGAGCACCGGCAAAAGCACCAACAGGAGTATAAAGAGTTTTTTCAACATGACGCGAAGTTAGGGTTTATAATCCACAACACCGGCCATTGGACATCTTTCCATAGGTTAAATTATCCTAATTCCGGCAAGAACTCTCACAAAAGAGCGGAGGCATGGACAGACAAACCGCTTACCAGCAATTATTTAACAAACTTCTGGCGCCATAAAATCAAGTCTTTGTTACCTGGATAATAAGTGCAACATACGATAGAGCCGGCATGAAATATCCCTCCCATTACGTCCGGGTGGCGCCTTTTGGTGATATCTTCAGGGTTGCTTACCTTTGCCCCCATCCGGTGGATCCGCCTTTGACTTTGTAAAAGGTATGTTTAATACAATTTGAAAATGTTCAGACCGATCACCCTTTTGACCCTCTTGCTGTTGCTTGCTATCTCTCCCAAGAGTCATGGCAGGTTGCCCAAAACTGAAACGCAGGATCGGACAGATGCTCCGGGGACCATAGACCGGGCAAAGATCCTGGCCTTCGCCGAATCCCTGCTCGGCGCTCCCTACAGGTATGGAAGTTCAGATCCGAAAAAGGGATTTGATTGTTCCGGCTTCGTCAGTTTCGTCTTCAAAAAATTCAACATCGAGCTGCCCAGAAGCTCCTCCGAGTTCAAGAAAATGGGCAAGGATGTCAAACCCAAAAATTTTAAGCCTGGTGATGTATTGGTGTTTTACAGCTTCAGGAGCAAAACCCGGATCGGTCATGTGGGCATTGTCTATGAGGCAGATGGCATGAAATCGAAATTTATCCATTCCTCCTCCGGAAAGACCAAAGGAGTCATCATCAGTGATTTGGGATCTAAAACCTACACCAAAAGATTTTACAGATGCGTGGATGTGCTGGAGGGGAAATAACTCATTTCACCAATATTTCGTACAACTGCTCATCCCGTTTGTAGACATCCTGGTAAAAATTCACCGCGCCCTGCTGGTCTACATAAGCCGTAAAGTATCCGATGTAGACAGGGATCTTTTGCTTCAGCGTATACCAATTCTCCTTCCCTGCATTCATGGCAGCATCAATCTTTTCGGGAGTCCAGGCCGGATCATCCTTCAGCAAATTGACGGCCAGGTCCCTTGGTTTGGCCACCCGGATACAGCCGTGGCTGAAGGCCCTGTTCTCCCTGGCAAAGAGGCTCTTGGAAGGGGTATCGTGCAGGTAGATGTTGTTGGAATTGGGGAAGATGAACTTGACGAGTCCCAATGAATTCCGCTTCCCGGGTTTCTGCCGGATTTGGCCACCGTTCCACTCCATGTTGTGCGATTCGAGGTAATTGGGGTTTTTGGCCATGCCCGGCTTCACCTCACTCCGGATGATGCTCTCGGGCAGCACCCAATAGGGGCTGAAGACGATGTGGCTCATGTTTCCGCTGAAGATGACGGTCTTGGTCATGGATTTGCCCACCACCACCGGCGAGTCAAAATCATTTTTCCCCTCCCGGAAAACGACCAGTTTGAACGACGGGATGTTGACGAAAACCAACTCTTTGGCATTCACCACCTCCGGGGTGATCCACCGGCAACGCTCCATGTTGATGATGATTTTCTTGATTCGTTCGCCTACCGGGATGTTCATCTCCAGGATGAGTGCCGGGGTGATGCTGTTCTGTATCGTCTTCCCATTCTGCGACTGGTACTTCCTGACGGCAGTCATCATTTCGGAGTCGTAGCGGTTGCTTCCGCTGTTCTCCTGCAGGTCACCTGTCAGATAGAGATGTTCGCGGATCTGCCGGATGGCCAGGCAGCTGTCACCCGGTTTATAGGCCTTCAATTTGGGATCCACGACAATGGGCTTCCACCCTCCGGCCTTCTCGATGTTTCTGTATTTCTGAAGCACCTCCCGCAGCTTGTAGTATTGCCGGAACAGCACCTTCTCGTCCCGGTCCAGCAGGCTTGGCTTGAGCATGATGGAGTCAAGCAGGTTTTCGTAGGAGAGCTCCTTTCGGGGAAGCAGCCACTCCAGGGCAGCAGAGGTCTTTTCGTCGACTCCCTTGTAGACCTTTTCCGCATAAAAGAGGAAGAGGCTGGTGAGCATCAGGTCGGTATCAGCATTGCTAAGTAAATTGGGTATCTCCGTCTCGAAAATCCCTGCTACCTGATCCTGGTAAGGGAAAACGGCCGCTACCCCCTCCCTGTCGAGCTCCCTGATCTTGCTGTAGAGCGATTGGCCGAATTCAACCACCCCGTTTCCATCGAACCAGATGGTGTGGAAGTTGTATTTCCGGTAGATGAGCGTGACCTCTTTCTGGTATTTTGACAGCTCCGGATGGGATTGAAAAAAGGTGGCCACCCCAATGCTGTCGAAGACAATGGGGCTATTTTGGTTGATGGTTCCCTGCAGGTGTGCAGGCAACTCGGGTTGGGCGGGAATGCCTTTCTTTTGCTGACAGGAGCCGATGGTCATTGCTGCCAGGAGAAAGAAAAAAAGAATTGAATATTTACCCATGTAGCAGGTTTTAGGTTGACTGATGCAAATATAACAGGTTTTATAGTTGTTCTGATTAGCCTATATCTTGAAGATCACCGACAAGATGGCTGACCGGCCATAACCGTTCACACCCGACCCGTGGTACCGGTAATCCGCGTTGAAGAGGTTTTGCAGACTCAGGTCGAAGGTGAATAGCTGCAGGGCATAACGGGCACAGAGGTTGACGATGTTCCATCCCGGGGTGCCCCCTTTGGGAATGCGGTTGTCGTCAATGTCGCCAGCGGCCAGGCGGCTCTGTTTACCGGCGGCCTGCCACTCCAGGTTCAACCAGAGCCTCTCCCACTGGCCATCCAGTGCCAGACGGCCAAAGAGCGGCGGTATCCTGCGCATGGGCTCATCCCTGGTGATGTTTTGGCCATAGGTATAGGTCAGGGTTCCGCTCACCTTCCAGATCTTGTTCAGCTCCAGCGACCAGGCCGTCTCGGCTCCCTGCACGAAGGCACGCTCGACATTCTCCTTTTGGTAGACGGGGTATCCCTCGAGGGTATCTCCCGGCACCTTCTGGCGCACGATCAGGTCGTACAACTCATTGCGGTAGAGGTAAAACTCCCCCTTCAACCGGTGGTTCTGCAATTTGTAGCCGATCTGGTATTGCAGGGAGTGCTCGGGTTTCAGGTTGAAATTGGGCGTCTCGTACCTGAAATCCACGATGCCAAGGGTACCCAGGTCGTCGATGTTGGGTGCCCTGAAACCGGAGCTGAGCGAGGCAAAGAGGTTGGATGATTCGCCCAGCTTCCGCAGCAATCCGAGGTTGCCCACCAGTGCAGAAGGGGTCAGGGTAGTGGTGCCCAGATTCACATCCTCTACCTTGTTGACGTAGGTATTGAACCTGGTGCCGGCGTTGACGACCCACGAGGGCAGCTCCAGCGTGTGGAGGCTGAAGAGTGCCAGACTGGTCATGGTGGCGCCATCGGGGTACAAGCCGCGTTTGGAGAGCGCCGTTCCGGTTTTCAGATCCTGGTCGCTACGGCTGCTGCTCACCCGGTCGTTGTAGATCTCCACGCCATTGCTGGCCGACCAGGCCTTGTCATTCGAGGTAAAGGCCTCCGCCGAAAAGGCCAGCGTCCGCACCTTGTCGTTCTCGACCCGCAGCGTGGAGGAGCCATTCTTCCGCAGGTTCCTCCCCTCTTCGTTGTGCTGGAAGGAGACGGTGTAGGCCGAGGATTTCAGGATCCCTGCCCGATGCTCCTTGTTGAGCCGGATATAGGCCAGGTTCCGGAGCTGCGGATCCATCTCGTTGACCGCATAGTTCTCCAGGGCTACCTTGTGGTAGACCGGCACCCCGCTTTGGTTCACCCGCTGGTAGGCCATGGTGAGGGAGGCCGATTCGGTGAGCAGGATCTTGCCCTTGAGGTCGAAGTCGAACTCCCTGTAGCCGGTGGGTGACTGCCTTCCGGTACTATCGCCCCCCACCAGGTCGCCGAAATTGCGCCAGGTGGCGCCGGCGGTGATTGCCATCTTCTTGCCGCTGTAGTTGACCCTGCCGTTGGCGGTCTGCTCCATCCCATGGGTCATGAACCGGGTCAGGAGAGTGCTGCCCCATTTGGGTTGTTCGGAAGTCTCCACCTCGTGGCTGAAGCTCTGGATGGTACCGCCGATGGCATCCGAACCGTACTGGACGGATCCTCCGCCCCGCAGCACCTCCACCCTCCCGATGCTGAAGAGGTCGATGGTGTTGAAATACTGGTTGGGGCCATAGCGCACCACTGCGTTGCTCAACCGGATGCCATCCACCAGCTGGAGGGTCTGGTTGCCGGTAAGTCCGCGCAGGAAAGGGGAGCCTCCGCCGTGGTTGGTCTTCTGTACGAAGACGCCGGGAGCGAGCAGCAGCGCCTCGGGAGCCGAGCGCAGCTGGTATTTCTGAATGGTAACGCTCCCCAGTGAGCCGATCGCCTCCGGGGTTTCCAGCTGGAGAAAGCCGTGGCGGTTGGCGGTCACCACCACCTCGGGAATGGTTTGCCTGGTAAGTGTATCCGGAACCTCAGCGGGAAAGTTCTCCTGGGCCGCAAGGAGGAGCGCGAAAGAAAGGAGGAAAAGGGTGGTAAAAACCCTGCGGGAATGGTGCAGTGGAAGCATGTTGTCAGATTTTCCACAAAACTAAAAATCTATTTGGGAAAATCGCAGGTAAACCGAACCAAATGATGGCAAAAATAGCTGCAATGGGGGCATCCTTTACCTCCTCCGGACGATTACTGACAGGAGCCGGACAATCCCTTACATTACCCGGACGATTACTGACGTGAGCCGGACGATCCCTTACATTACCCGGACGATTACTGACGTGAGCCGGACGATCCCTAAAATTACCCAGACGATTACTGACGTGAGCCGGACGATCCCTAAAATTACCCGGACGATTACTGACGTGAGCCGGACGATCCCTTACATTAACCGGACGATCATTGACGTGAACCGGAGGGTCCCGAACTCTCTCAATACCGGTTGTAGTGGCCGCTGATCATCACCGACTTGACCGCCTCCAGGTAGTCGAACCCGTTGAGCATGTCGGGCAGCAGGTAACTTCCCTCCACCCATTCGTTCCAGGCGTTGATGGTGATCAGTTTGGGCTGTTCGGGATGGCTGTCGGCATATTTCTTCGCCTTGGAGAGGAGCGTTGCAAAACTCCGGGGGGAGTTGTTGAAATGGACCACATCCTTGATCCCCTTGGCCGGGAAGCGCGGGGTGTCGTCCCAGCCGATGGAGACACAGGGGAACAACGGCACCTCCAAAAGGGCATCCATGTGCTCCCTGATTTTGATGGAGTTGGTTCCATAGGTGAGGTAGTCCTCCGAACGCCCGCCCATGTTGTACAGGGCCACACTGTTGAAGCCCAATGCCTTCACCCGTTCCTGAAACTGTTTGGCCCTTGCTTCCGACATCATGGAGCCGCCCCCCTGGTTCCATTGGATGTGCAAGCCGGGGAAACCGGCTTTTTTCACTTCATCGCGCAAATAATCCAGCGCCTTGCGGGTCTCTTCCAGACTTCCACCAAAGCTTTCCAGCAGTTTGTCAATGCTGTAGATGGAGAAGACCGGCTCACCGTTAAACTTCAGGTAGTTGGGGCGTTTGAAGTACTGGTTAATGACCCTGTCGACAATGATCTTGTAGTTTTTCCAGTCTACTTTGGCATCCCAAAGGATGGAGGTATCATCGCCGTAGCGGTGGTAGTTCCAGTAGTTACGTTTCACATCGTGGTTGGCCCACATGATGTAAAAATTCATTTTTGAATTGTTCTTTGCCTTGAGGAAACCGTCGTTCAGGGCGCTTTCCAGGTAGGGACCCTCCTCGTACCAATACCAGTCGTAGACAAAGACATTCACCCCGTGGTCGGTGGCCACATCGATCCACTTTTCCACCACCTTCGGGTCGTTGTCGAGCTCGTAACCCCACAGCGGCTGGCGGGGCTGGTAATGTCCCTCGTAACGGGGATTCCCCTTTTTGATCACCTCCCATTCGCCGATACCTTCCGACCATAGTTTTTTCCGCGCCAGCGAATCGTCGTGGCAAGAGGGCCAGATGTAGGCGGCCACCAGGTAGTCATTTTTTGCGGCTTTCTTTTTGGGTTGTGCCTGCAGGCTGAAACTGCCTGTCAGGAGGAGCACCAGCAGGAGCGCCAGTTTAAATTTCTTTCCAAATTTTTTCATTTCTATTTATTTCTATTATGTAACTACAATATTTCACGCAAAGGGCGCCAAGTAAAATCGCAAAGTACCGCAAAGTTCATTATGGAATTCTTTGCGTCTTTCATTGCGTGTTTTGCGTGAATCATTGTTGTTGTCAATATACGGACTCTATTGATTCAATACTGAGGTACTATTTACTTTTACTCCATCCTGAACTCAAATTCTCCTTTGGCCCCGGTGGCAGTGGCGCGGACGGTATACCGCTGGCCGCTTCTGAAGACACCGGCCAGCGTATCGAGCGCATTCTGCTCCGGAAAGGTGAAGATCTGGGTATCGGAGGGTCCATAGACCTGGAAAAGGATGGTTCCCTCTTCGATGTTTCCGGAATAGACGAGCCGGGCGGCATCGCTCCTGGCCGTGAAGGATCCCTGTACGCCTCCATTCATGTAGCCAAACTTGTAATGCCACCGGTTGGCAAGGTTGGTGCTGCTTGCACCCATGCGGGTGGTAAAATTCAGGGTTTCCGGATTCCCCTCCTGATCGCACTTTTTTAGCATAAATAGCACGGAGAATATCACGGCTAATCCAATAAACGATTGGAGGGGAGCTGGTTTGTACTTCATTTTTTATTATTAATTTTTTGGATGGTCTATGCGTTGTCAAACAGCTCCCCATACGGGCTATCCTTTAAAATTTCAATGGCCTGTGGACAGTCGTCCGAATTGATCTGGATGTTGATGCCCTCTGCGGGATTCAGTCCGAAATAGGCACTCATGTAGGAGGAAGCCGGATGGTCTGAGACCAGCAGTGTAAAGATCCCGGATTTTTCCAGCCGGTGCTGGATATCCTCTGCAACGACGCGGTCTTCGGTGGAGAGCAATAGGATTATTTCGTTGGTTGCCATAGGTATCTAATCGAATTTAACTAAAAAGTTGTTTGAAATTCTTACACAGAGGATTTATAACTCCACAGCAAAATTACAACTAGCATTGAAATTGATGCTTGCTGCAGAGTTTCCTGAGGTAAAAAAGAGTGCACAGAGCGGAAATCGCATGCGATTTCCCAGCCCCGGCTGGCACGGATGTGTGGGGGTGGAGCGCATGAGTCTTACTTCGTTGGTTGCCATGGGTTTTTATCGATGGTTTGAATGAGCTCAATGTTCAGTTTTTCCAATCCCGTCAGGTAATCATTGACCTGTGGTTTTTGAGGCTGGTACCAGGATTGTTTCCGAAAGTAGCGGTCCATCTCTCCCTGCGGTTTGAAAATGTATCCGTAGCGGGCAAATATTTCGTTCTTCATGATTTGCCGGTCTGATTGGGTCATCTTTTCCAGCTCTGCCTTGTTCAATTGCCGCCACGAGGCGTAGGGAAACCTGCCCGGGAAGTGGGTAGTAACAGTACCACAGGTGGCGCCCAGTTCATGTCCCCTGCTGTTGGCATAGAAAAGCCAGCTACTCCAGGGTTTGTAGACCATCAACCCTTTCAACTGCCTGTTTTCGTGGTCAAAGGTGACAAACTCGCCATCTGTCTTGTCCGAAAAGAACTTGTTCCCCTCTATCCTGACATTCCGGAGGTTCTCAAACTTCCACACCCAAATATCCTTGCCCTCCTTTTTACCCCATTCGCCGGATTGGATCTGGGCGTAGCAACTGTCGTTGTCGACGACCAGGAGCAGGGTGGATTCCAACTCGGAGTTGCTGAAGTGGTACAACGATTGGTATTCGGCTGCCTCCGCCTGTTTCCAGGCTTTGATTTTGGCATCCTCCACCAGGACCTCTCCCTTTTTGTCCTGGGCCGGGAGCGACAGGCTCAAGAAGATAAGTGCTGCAGAAAGTAGGTTGGTTTTCATCACAAGTTTGGAATTTTATTCATTATCACCCTACCGGGATCGTGGTGAGGGCACGGATTACCTATAAGCGCCATCGGAGCCATCAGAGGTCAATGGATAAAGAACAGTCCTTTGATCGTTTTTATTTCAAATCGTATTTTTCTTATTCCCATATATTTTAAAAGCAGCTTTAATAAAATTGTAACATGCAATTCCTGCAATTGGGATGAAAGCTCTCGTTATAGATTCAGGTGTTTTTTGAAAGGCTGCTATTAACAACAATATGCCACTCATAATAACTGTGTCGATTAAAGCTTTTTTTAAATGATTCATGGTCTGTATTTATTTGAAATTTAATCAATAAAATACATCAAAGTCACTCACTATTTCTCCCGCTGGCGCGGATTTGGTGTTGGTTAGTGGCATGCGATGAGTGGTGTCGAGAATCAATATCAAATATTAAGCACTAACTTTTTTGGGTTGAGTTGCCTTAGCATTTCGTACGTTTTTCTTTGCTAAAGCCATTTTTCTGGCGGTTATAAATTCGCTGATCACCAGTTCTTCTTCCTTACTCATAGCTTCTTGTCCACCAATAAAGTCTACATCAAGTTCTTTTATCTTTGGTTTCATTTTGGGAAATATTTATTGATGAGTTTTAATGCTGCTACTGTGTCAATTACCATAATTCGTCCTCCAACATGGGTAGCACCTAGTGTGTCAATATAGTGCTGAACTAATAGCGATTTGGAGAAAAACGAAACGTTTCCATCAAACCCTCGCTGAAATGCTAGTTTACAGGCGAATGCCACCAAGTTCCCTGGAACTCCAGCATAAACTTTACTTTTCCCTTTGTTGAACGGAGCACTTTCAACTAAATGCATGTATACATGATCTGTTTTGACTTCAAGGCTGATAAGTCCTTGAATAATTGATTGATTATTTGCAATTGTCAACTTGTAAACATCCTTTTGAGGCTGAATGAACTCAAGTTTCCAATCAAATTGCCAACCATTCTTATTGGTGACTTTCTTGAGATCAATTGGTGAAATAATGGAGATTTCCGTTGCAAAACTATCGCCAGTAATAATATTTTCAATTGAGTTGGTCAGTTTATCAACTTCAAAATCAAGTCCTAATAGCTCCTGCCTTTTCACTCGTAATTATAATTGTTAAATTATTGAATATCTGTAAGTACTCATGGAACTCGCAAATTGATTTACATCGCCTTTTGTTGACTTAGTCCGTGCTCGTTTCACTCGCAAATATAATTGTTAAATTATTGAATATCTGTAAGTACTCATGGAACTCGCAAGTGCATTTACATCGCCTTTTGCTGACTTAGTCCGTGCTCGTTTCATACTCAAAGATAAAAAAAAAGAGGCCAAATCACTAATAATCAGACTAGCATTTTGACTTTGCTTTAATGTTCCCAGCTGGCGCGGTTTTATTTATTCCCATTTTTATTGAAATCCCACTGCTGCCACGCTTGCGGAAAAGCCAACCTGCAGCCTCTTATTTTATTTCATTCACTTTTTTAAGTGCAAATGCCGGAGCTATTCTTGAAATCAGGTGGAGAATTTTTGCCCCGCCAACCCTGATTTCTGTTTTTCCTTTTTCAAGTCCATGGATCATTTCCGATACTGCCGTTTCGACACTGATGGCAATCTTTGGTGGATTACCCTGGTGCCAAGGCGTGTCAACTGCCGGAAACATCACTTCGACCACTTTGGTTTTCTCCTCTTTCAGGCGAATTCTGAGGGTTTGTGTAAACGAGTGCAGGGCTGCCTTTGATGAATTGTAAAACGGATAAATCACCCTGGGTGCGTAGATCAGTCCTGTCGTGACGTTGATGATGGCCGGAGCCTCGTTGGCGCTGATGGTTGGATAGAGCAGTTTGGTTAACCGGATTGGCGCCAACAGGTTGGTCTGGTACTCTTTTTCAGCCAGTTCCATTGCATTTTCATTGGTGAAGAGGTCAATTTTACTGACCATGGCGGCATTGTTGACCAGGATATTCAAATCGGGATGATTTTCCGTGATTCTTCGGGCAAAATCAGCACATTGTTGTCCGTCAGAAAGGTCGCATTGGTAAGTAACAAGTTGTGGCAGAATTTTCTTTGCAGCTTCAAGCTTTTCGTTCGATTTTCCGCAAATAATCACCTTGTTCCCTTTTTGAATAAGTACTTTGCTTAGTTCGAGTCCGATGCCCGAACTGCCTCCTGTAATTAAAACAGTATTGTTCCTGAGTTTCATCATCAAATATTTGTTAGTGATACAATACCCTAAAACTACACTGTCAGAATTTCATGTGCATTGACCTAAGTCAAAAAACAAATTTTCTGCGAATCCTGCTCAATGTTTCCGGTTTGATGCCCAAATAGGAAGCGATGATTCCCTGTTTTATCCGTTGATCCATGCCGGGAAATTCGGCAAGAAAGTTCCTGTATCTTGTTTCGGCGCCGAGCAACAACAAATCGCGTTCCCGTTTTTCCTTGATCATGAATCCCTTTTCAACAAATTTCAGCTGAAAATTAAGCCAAAAAATATCCTTCTCTTTCAATCGGTTGAAATCTGACCAGTTAATCTCCAGCAATTGTGAATTTTCCAAAGCTTCTATGGAGAAATAGGATGGCTTACCCGTAATCATGGCGGAGTATGAACTCAGGAAGAAGTTTTCGGCAATGATTCCCTTTGTGAATTCATCCCCTTTGTTGTTGACATACACATACCTGAAAAGCCCCGAGCTTACCAATGCAATTTTACTGGGCACTTCTCCTGCTTTGATAAAATATTCACCCGCTGAAACCTGTTTTTCCCTTGAGATGGAAAGCCACGCATCGATGCGATCGGCCGGAAGCATGTTTTTTAGTTGATCGTTCATTTTAAAAGGTTATTGTCCATTTGATTTCATTTCGTCATTGGTACTGTGACCTCCAGTGCTGGTAAGAAGTTTTCATGGCATGTTTGTATCTTTTTTCAATACCACTCGCCATTCCAATTTTCGTATTCGCTTATCTTGACTGACATATAATGCTTTAACCGGGATAAAGTTATCTAAGAAATCCTACTGTAAAAGTCTGAATCTGTCTTTAAGTTTGTAAGCTCGTCCAACTGATGCCTGATATTGTTCTCAAGTCTTGCACTGTGACTGTTGCTTCCGGTGTGATTGTTTGTTGAAATGTTGGTGCCAATGAATGGATCCCATTCGTGTTCAGTTCCTTGAAAAATATAGTATTTGAAATCTTGTCTGGAAAGGAAAGAGAGCTTGGATACAGCCTGGTAGGTCATAAAACCTTTGACTTCAATGTAAAGATCAAAATCATTCAGGTAAATGTCACATTTAGGGGCCGTGGCTGTCCTGTTGGTTTTCCAAGGATAATGATCGAGTGGCACTGGTTTCTGAATCTCAAAATTAAGGTGATTTCGCCTCAATTCATGCTCTATTCTTTCTTCAAGTTTACTCATGAGGGTTGTCCCTAACTGTTAATTTAGTAAGCTACACGCAGGGGCGGATTGCGGGCGATTTAGCTAACACTGATCTTCGATTACTATCATCTTCTCTTATATAACTACCAAATTGCACGCAAAGGGCGCCAAGTAAAATTGCAAAGTACCGCAAAGTTCATTTTGGAATTCTTTGCGTCTTTCTTTGCGTGTTTTGCGTGAAACATTTTTGTTATTCATAAACGGACTTTATTGATTCAATACTGTGGGA
>CAMCBW010000029.1 GCA_945873105.1 Tangfeifania diversioriginum | reverse complement strand
ATTGTTTATGCATCTAATATACTAAATATCAATCGTATAAACAAATATATAATGTATTTTTTTTACAAAAAAAGAGGTTGTCTGAGAAAACAACCTCTAAATATCGCAAGTGAACAAATGAAAAGAGGATGCCCTTTTTGGACACCCTCATCACCTTAAATCCTCCAATTGTTTTTGTTGCTCCAATGCTTCCTTTTTGGTGGCTGCCTCTCTTGTTTTTCTTTTAAAATAACCTTTGAATAAAAAATTATGCTTTACAGCGGTCATGTTTTCATCCAATCCTTTGGAACCTTTTCTTAGATTGATCAGTGTCAGGTTTAAATTCTCAGCAAGTGTGGAATCTTTTAATAGCCGTCCGAGTGTTCCATTTCCCTCGTTAATATTATACATCATGGTTGTAAGTTGTTTGGAGATAATTGCTGCATTCCCGGCAGTAACATTTAACTTTGCCATGATGGTATCTGTCCCGGTCAATCCTTCTGAACTCTTTTTTAAGTTTAATATGGTTTGATCCAAATTCCCGGCTATGGTTGAATCTTGAATTAACCGGCCAAGTGTTCCTTCTCCCCTGTTAATTTTATGCATAATTTCCGCAAGTTGATGCGAGATATCTTCTACATTGCCGGCTGTCACCTTTAAACTTGTCATCAAAACATCTGACCCGGTCAACCCTTCTGAGAATTTATTTAAATTGGCTATGGTATGATTTAAGTTTTCGGCAAGGATAGAATCCTGAATTAAACGGCTTATTGTTCCGTGTCCCCTGTTGATGTCAAAAGTAATTTCGGAAAGTTGATGCGAAATAATTTCCGCATTCGTTGCTGTTACATCCAATTTTGCAACAATGGCATTTGTTTCGATTGGTTCTATAGATACAAGGCTTTGACCATCTTTTAACAATGCGGCATCGGAACTTCCCTGAGTGATTACGATGAGTTTGTCGCCAATTATCCCTTCGGAGCCTAAGATTACCTTACAATCCGTTTTAATAAACTGCCATACATCCTGATTAATCATCAAATCAACTTTTACAGTTGTATCATTGACTATGACAATATCATTGACTGTGCCTACATTGATTCCTGAAAAACGGACATTGTTTCCTACTTGTAATCCACTTACATTCGAAAAAGTAGTAGTAAGTCTATTTACTGGATTAAACAGGTTCTTTTGTCTGCCAATTATAAATATTGCCAGTACAAACAGCGCCAGCCCAACGGCCACGAACAGACCTAAACGGAATTTAAATTTCTGAGAATGTGAATCCATTATAAATTTGCCTCTTCGTTTATTCCGTTAAATTAGAATGGAGGTCATAAGCAGCCTTATGAAATATGTTTTCTTTTTTCATCATATTCATTCTTGCTGATTTCTCCCTTGGCGTATCTGGTTTTTAAGATATCCTGTGGCGAATTGTATTTTGGCCTATTCGAATTTTTTCTGCGCTGCAAAGCGTTTAGTATTAATCCGACAACAACCACGAGAATTAAAAGGCCAATAATCCAGCCATATCCATACCCCATTCCCCAACCATTGTTCATTCCTTCCATCATACCCTTGGTTTTACTTTTATTTATAATTCAATTGATCACCTGTCTCCTGGTGAACTTTAAAAAACTAAAATTAGGCTGCAATGGAAGGATCTGAGTTACAGAATTTTTGAATATAATTGTAAGATTCACACATTACCATCAGGTTGATGATAATTTTCAAATACTTGATATCTTTGGATATTACTGGCCATGAAACTGTGCATTTGCTGTTTTTCATGCCAGGTTTTTTGCGTTCAGATTCTATTACATTAAGCTATATATTAGATACATGACCATTAGCTTATGTTTTAACTTTCAGTGGATCACCTATTCTATGTGCCATAATTCAGCAGCGGGACTTGTTTTAACAAGTGATTTTCGCAGTCTCAAATAGCCTTTACTTCCCGATGCAGAAATTCTTAAAAATATTCCCAAGCACCTCATCTGTTGTGATTTGACCCGTGATAGACCCCAGATAGTGCAGGCACTCCCGGATGTCCTGTGAAAGGAATTCGCCGGAGAGATGGGATTCCAGTCCTTCTACCGAACGGTGGATGGCAGTAAGCGCTTTGGTCAGCGCATCGTAGTGCCGGATGTTGGTGACAATGACATCCTCTGGCTGCACCTTGTCTATAGCGGCAACAGATTTCATCAGTTGAACAAGGGCAGAGAGATTCTCTTTGGCCTTGGCGGCAATGAAGACCAGCGATTCATTCTTCTTCAATTTCAAGGCTGAAACTTGCTGCCGTACCTCTTCGGAAACCAGGTCTGACTTGTTGCCTGCCAGGATGAGCTGCTGCTGCCCAATCTTTTTCCGGATCTCTTGAATCCGGGCCACTATTGATTCAAAGGGGGAGGTCAGATCCAGTACCAGAAGTACCACACTGGCCTGTTCAAGTTTCCGGTAGGAACGTTCAATTCCAAGATTTTCAATGGTATCGGAGGTCTCTCTCAAACCTGCAGTGTCGAAGAAACGGTAGAGGATCCCGTCTAGGTTGACGACATCCTCAATGACATCACGGGTGGTACCATGTATATCCGACACGATGGCCTTCTCTTCGTTCAGCAGGGCATTCAGCAGCGTCGATTTCCCTACATTGGTCTCCCCTACGATCGCTACCGGGATCCCGTTTTTAATGGCATTTCCCAGTCGGAAGGAGTCGGCCAGTTTTTTAAGCAACCTTTCAATTTTTTTGGAAAGCGACAATAACTGGCTTCGGTCGGCAAACTCCACATCCTCTTCGCTGAAGTCCAACTCCAGCTCTACCAGGGTGATAAAATGGAGGAGCTCTCCCCTCAACTGATTAAGTTCGGCCGAGAACCCTCCCCGCATCTGGTTCAGTGCCACCCGATGGGCCGAGGCATTTCCGGAGGCAATCAAATCTGCCACCGCCTCTGCCTGCGAAAGGTCCATCTTTCCGTTCAGGAAGGCCCGTTGGGTAAATTCACCGGGCAAAGCCAATTCGGCACCGGTATCCAGCAACAGCTGAAGGATCTGTTGCTGCACATAGGTTGAACCGTGGCAGGAGATCTCCACCACATCCTCCCCTGTGTAGGAGTGTGGCGCACGAAACAACCCTACCACCACCTCATCCAACAAACTGTTTTCCTGGTAAATGGATCCAAAATGAAGGGTATTGGCAGCCTGGTCAGCCAATCGCTTGCCTTTGACAGGTGACCGGAATACTACATCAGCTATGGAAATCGCTTGTGCACCGGAGAGGCGTATCACTGCGATGCCCCCGGTGCCTGCGGGAGTAGAAATTGCACAGATGGTGGAACCCTGAAACATTCGTTGCTTTTTCGACAAAGATAGCTGATTCAGCAAAAAAAAAGAGAGGCCCCGCAGGACCTCTCTTTTTTACTGAATCTCAATCGCTCTGGCCGGTTTTGGCTTCAACTCCTCCCGCTTGGGAAGGGTCACCGCCAAAATACCATCCTTGTAGGCAGCTTCGATCCGGTCTCCATTGATGGTTTCAACAGGAATGTTGAACAGTCTGCGGAAAGAACGGTAGTTGAACTCCTTGCGTGAATAGCGCTCGTTGCTTTCACCCTGTTCACTGGTCACTTCAGCGGAAATGGTCAGTCGGTTACGGTCGAGATCGATTTTAAAATCCTCTTTCTTCAAACCGGGAGCAGCCATTTCAATCTTGATTCCATTTTCATCTTCCAAAATATTCACTGCGGGAAGCGTTGTATCTTCTGCAGAGAATCCGGCATTGGTCCAGTCAACCAATTCTCTGTTGAACAATTGATTAAATACTGACGGATAAAGCCTGTTGTTTGTTCTGATAAGTGTCATTGTAATACCTCCTATTGTTTTAGTTAAACTTTTTAATGTTTTACCACCTTTCCGTGGTACGTTGATGATTGATCAATCCCTGTACCAAAATTTGAATCACAATTTCCAAATAATTAATTATCAGCCCAATGATACAAAACCCGGCAAAATCCCCAGGACAAAATGACATTCACCACCCCTGAACGATCTGTCAAAAAGTCACATTCTCCTCATTATCATGCTAATATGTCATATTTTTCATTTCTGGAAGCAGTTGCTGTACCATTACACACACAAAAAAAACTGTCTGTCCCGCACGCTGAAACTGTTCAAAAAAAACACTTATATTTGGGGTATTATCTTAATCATCCATTCCCATTTAAATTCAAAACCATGCTTCCAAAATTTTTACTAGCAGACAACTCACAGGTACTGCCCGACACCATCTTTATTATTCATACGGAGGCGCCACGTTTTATTGTAGGGTGTGACCTGGAGGGATTCAATGTGGATCAGGAGATTCACTGGATTGACGAGGAGCCCGAAAGTGCCGAACTGAAGGCTGAACTGCTGGAACAGGCGGAGGAGTTTATGGAGCTTGAACTTGACTATGAAGAGGAATTGGACAAACTGGATGAAGAGGAGGATAAATAACAATGTGGAAATTGGAAAATGTGAAAATGTGAAAATTTAAAACACAAATAGACTGGTTTTCTTATAACTCATAACTTATAACTCATAACTAATCACTTACCATGGAAATTATTCAAAAAGAGGGCCCCAAGCGATTGAAAAGATCGGTCAGCGACAAGATGCTTGCTGGAGTAGGCGGAGGACTTGCCGATTATTTTGAAATAGATCCAACCATCATCCGACTGATCTTTGTATTGGCAGTTCTGATCGGAGGTACCGGGGTACTGGCCTATCTGATCATGTGGATCATCGTTCCGAAAGAATCTTTGATTTTCTAAATATCCATCCATTGGCTCAATTCAACGAAAGATCCGCTGAGCAACAGGTTCACGCGGAATGAATTGCATTGACCATTAAACAACCAATAACTTATGCTAAGAAGAAATTTCATACAAAAATCTGCCGCTGCCGCTGTATTGACCAGTGCTGGCAGCTCCCTCTTCGGAATGCCCGGTTTTCAGGAGGCCCAACCCTCCAACAGCGCATTTTTCAAATTGAGGTATGCACCCGGATTTGGGACCTTCAATGAACTGGCAGGCAAAGATCCGATCGATCAGATCAAATTCTGCAACGATCAGGGATTCAGGGCCATGTTCGACAATGGTTTCATGGGCCGGCCGGTAGAAGACCAGGCTAAGATCACCGCAGAGATGACACGCCTCAACATGAAGATGGGACCCTTTGTCCTCTATGCTGATTTCAGCAAGGAGTCGATGGTGCTTAAAAATGCAGAAATCCGCCAGATGCTGGTCGACAAGGTCAAGGCAGGTGTTGAAGTCTGCCAGCGAACCGGTCTCAAATGGGCGCTGATGGTTCCGGGACGTTACAACGAAAAGATGGATTGGGGTTACCAAACTGCCAACGTGATAGATATTTTGCGCGAACTGAGTGAAATCGCCCTCCAGGGAGGAATGACCATTGTGCTGGAACCACTCAACAAATTCAACCATCCCGGACTGTTTCTGACCGATATGCCCCAGACCTATGCCATCTGCAGGGGGGTGAACAGTCCCGCCTGCAAGATCGTGGATGACCTTTACCACCAACAGATTACAGAGGGCAATCTGATTCCCAACCTGGAAGGTTGCTGGAGCGAGATCGCCGCACTTCACCTGGGGGACAATCCCGGCAGGAAAGAGCCAGGAACAGGAGAGATCAACTTCACCAACATCTTCAAGTTCATCCAAAGCAAGGGCTATGATGATCCGCTCTGCATGGAGCATGGCCGCAGTGTCAAAGGGAAAGAGGGTGAGCTGGCATTGATTGAGGCTTACCGGAAGGTGGACAATTTTTAAGAAAGTGCCTAAAGTGCGCTAGAGTGAACTAAAATGCCTAAAGTACTTCGCTACGCTTGTTGATGGTGGGAGATGACTAGTGCCTGAATAACCTCATTTTGCCTATTTCTTTGCGCTCTTTGCGCCTTTGCGAGACACTTATTGTAAATGACTGATAGCATAGAAATTAGCATCTCCAACATTTTATAGTCCGACTAAATTAATACAGGATTTCATGAAGAAACAATTGTTAATACTGGGAATGATCTTTGTTCTGGCAATTTCCCAATCTTTCGGCAAGAAAACCAAATTGTTCAACGGGAAGGACCTGACCGGATGGAAGATCTATGGTACCGAGAAATGGTACGTCGACAACAAAAACCTGGTGTGCGAAAGCGGTCCTGACAAGAAATACGGCTACCTGGCCACCGAGAAATTCTACAAGGATTTTGACCTCACCTGCGATTTTCTCCAGGAGAGCAATGGCAACAGCGGCATCTTTTTCCGCTCGACGGTTACCGGCACCAAAATAGCCGGCTGGCAGTGTGAAGTTGCCCCAAAAGACCATGATTCAGGAGGAATCTATGAGTCCTATGGCCGCGGATGGCTGGTTCAGATTCCGCCTGAAAAGGAAAATGTACTCAAACCGGGTGAATGGAATACCATGCGAATCAAAGTAGTTGGTGATCACGTACAAACCTGGCTGAATGGTACCTCCATGACTGACTTCACGGATCAGAAAATAGGGGCTGCCAATGGTTCCATTGCCCTTCAGATCCACGATGGCGGAGGCATCAAGGTACGATGGAAGAATCTGAAGATCACTGAACTGTAAATCAGCACTCTTCCTTATAGTAACCTAGACTTTGGGCTATTTGCTGTTAGCAATTGGCCACAAATGCCCTTCACTTTAGTTCACTTTAGTTCACTTTAGTACACTTTAGTCACTTTAGTACACTTTAGTCACTTTAGTTCACTTCTTTTTCTCCAATATCAACAACTATCCCGGATCTTGTTCATAAGTTTTTTTTCAGAATGCATGCCATTCCTCAACTCCGCAAGGGCTTGTTTTCGTGTTTGTTTGTACTACCCGGTACCTGGTTCAATGTATCTACTAATTAAGATATTTTAATAACTTTTAAATAATTCGGAAGTCGGGGGATTGGGTTAAGGATAAATTTCTATTTTTGTCGCTGTTTGTTGAAGTTCCTTATACACTGTTATTTAGAACAATTCTTATTAACAATTAAAACCATTTAACATGGAAAGTAGTGCACTCTTACTTTTCTTCATAACGGCCATTTCACTGGTTGGTTTGGCACTGGTCTTTTCCAGTTATGTCCCTCCAACATCGTACAATACGGCAAAATTTGAGCCTTACGAATGTGGAATTGAGACCATTGGAGAAACCTGGAACCAATATACCGTCGGGTACTATCTTTTTGCCATTCTCTTCCTGATATTTGACGTGGAGACCGTCTTTATCTTCCCCTGGGCGACTGTAATGAGAGAAGTAGGAATGACAGGGTTTATCGAGATTCTGATCTTCTTTGCCATATTGGGATTGGGATTGTTTTACGGATGGAAAAAACATGCATTGAAATGGGAGTAAAGAGTAAAAAAGAGTTCGAGGCCAACGATTATCCGATCCTGGCCGAATACGAGGGTGGAAGCATCATCCTTGCCAAACTGGATGATTTGATCAACTGGTCACGTTCCAATTCATTGTGGCCGCTTACGTTTGGAACCCGCTGCTGCGCCATTGAATTCATGGCCGTTGGTGCCTCCAGGCACGACATGGCCAGGTTTGGTATGGAGGTAGCCCGGGCAACTCCCCGGCAGGCCGATTTGATCATCATCTCGGGAACCATCAATTACAAAATGGCCCCTGTGCTCAAGAGGTTGTATGATCAGATTGCCGATCCCAAGTATGTCGTTGCCATGGGTGGCTGTGCCATCTCCGGGGGTCCCTTCTATTACAACAATTATGCAGTTGTCAGGGGTGCCGATCATGTTATTCCGGTGGATGTTTACGTACCCGGATGCCCTCCGCGGCCTGAGGCGTTGTTGTATGGGATGATGCAGCTGCAAAAGAAAATCAAGCGGGAGCGCTATTTCTCCAGAAAACAGAAGAAGAATGCACCCCAGCCCTGAAGCCAACCAGCATGACCGGAATCACTATCAAACCTACAATAAATCACTTAACAAACTGATATTAAGTTAAATGATAAACGAAGAACTACAAGCTTATCTTGCAGGTAAGTTTTCTAATGCCGAGGTGAAGCCCGGCAAGCAGTACCTGGAAATCCTGGTTCAGGCAGCCGATCTGCATGAAACAGCCGTGCAACTCAAAGGGGTGCCGGAGTTATCATTTGATTACCTGATTTGCCTCACCGGAGTAGACTACCCTGAATCGATGCAGATCGTTTACCACCTCGAATCGGTGAAACACCGCCACATGGTGGTACTGAAGGTAAATACCGCCGATCGTGTGGATCCCAAAGTCGATACCGTCAGTGATGTCTGGCAGACTGCCAAATACCACGAAAGGGAGGTCTACGACCTTTTGGGGGTGAAATTCAACCACCATACTGACCTGCGCCGGCTTTTCCTGGATGACGACTACGGATTCCCGCTGCGGAAAGATTTTAAAGACGAAGTAAGAATAGTAGAACGATAGCCTTATGTCTGAAACCAAAGAGATTATCATTACCTCTGATAAGATTCATACCGATGAGTATCTTGTCAACATGGGGCCCCAACACCCTTCCACACACGGGGTGCTTCGGCTGCTTGTCCGTTTGGAAGGTGAGATGGTTCACAACATCCAGCCCCATGTCGGATACATCCACAGCGGAATCGAAAAAATGTGCGAGGCCATCTCCTACCCGCAGGTCATTCACCTGACCGACCGGATGGATTATCTCTCGGCCCACATGAACAACGAAGCAGTGGCACTTTGTATCGAAAACGCGCTCCAGGTCGAAGTTCCTGAGCGGGTCAAATACATCCGAACCATCATGGACGAGTTGAGCCGTCTGGCTTCCCACCAGCTTTGGTGGTGTGTAATGGGGATGGACCTCGGGGCATTGACCACCTTCTTTTACGGCCTTCGTGACCGTGAACACATTCTCGATATCTTCGAGGAGACCTGTGGTGCCAGGATGACGCTCAATTACAGCGTTCCCGGGGGTGTCATGTTCGATATTCACCCCAACTTTCAGAAAAGGGTGAAAGAGTTCATCAAAGAGTTCAGAAAGAAGCTGCCTGAATACGATCAATTGCTCACCGGCAATGTCATTTTCCAGGAGCGCACCAATGACATAGGTTATCTTTCGCTGGAAGATGCCATCGCCTGGGGTGTAACCGGTCCTTCGGGCCGTGGTTCCGGATTCTCCTGTGACGTCAGGAAACACCAGCCTTACAGTGCCTACCCGCTGGTGCAGTTTGAAGAAAAACTTGCAACCAAGGGAGATACATTTACCCGCTACCGTTTGAGAATGGAGGAGATGTATGAATCACTCCACATCATCGAACAGTTGATCGACAACATCCCGGAAGGGGATTATGCGGTCAAGATGAAGGGGGTTGTCAAACTGCCGGAGGGCGAATTCTACCAAAGGGTCGAAACGGCCAGGGGAGAATTTGGGGTCTACATTGTCAGCGATGGCAAGAAGAATCCCTACCGGGTGAAGTTCCGTTCGCCGGGATTCTCCAACCTGTTCGCGCTGAACAAAATGGCTGCTGGTCACAAAATTGCTGACCTTGTTGCCATCATGTCGACGCTCGACCTGGTGATCCCCGACATTGACAGGTAATTAGTACTAACACGATTGACTATATCGAAAATCATCAAATCTAATGGGATTCAACATTTACGATTTTTCAGGAATGACCCACAACATGCACCTGTGGTTTTTGGAGCGGATGTCTCCAACGGCTACGACCATTGTTGAATGGACCATCATCGGGGTCAGTTACATGCTCTTTGTTGCACTCTTCGGATTGTTCCTGGTCTATGCAGAAAGAAAAGTTTGTGCAGCCTTCCAGCAGCGTTTGGGCCCTATGCGGGTAGGTTACTGGGGTTTGCTTCAAACCATCGCCGACTTCATCAAATTGCTGATGAAGGAGCTGATCATGCCAAAAAGTGCCGACAAATTCCTCTACAACCTGGCCCCCTTCATTGTCATGATCGCCACGTTCCTGGCCATGGCAGTATTGCCCTTCGCCAAAGGTTTGCAAACCCTTGATTTTGACATTGGCATCTTCTATGTTACCGCAGTATCTTCCGTTGGTGTGATCGGAATCCTGATCGCCGGCTGGTCAAGTAACAACAAATACTCCCTGATTGGTGCCATGCGTAGTGGTGCACAGATCCTCAGTTATGAGTTGTCTGTCTCACTCTCCCTGGTTACCATTATTATTCTTGCCGGATCCATGCAACTTTCTGTTGTGGTTGAAAGCCAGCGCGACGCCTGGTTTATCTTCAAAGGGCATATTCCGGCATTGATTGCCTTTGTGATCTTCCTGATTGCGGGTACCGCAGAGACCAACCGTGGTCCTTTCGACCTCGCGGAAGCAGAGTCGGAACTTACTGCCGGTTTCCATACCGAATACTCTGGAATTAAATTCGCCTTTTTCTTCCTGGCCGAATACATCAATATGTTTATTGTAGCTGCAATGGCTACCACGGTATTCCTGGGAGGATGGATGCCGTTGCATTTTGGCTCCTTCGAATCCTTCAATGTGGTCATGGACTTTATCCCGCCGCTTGTTTGGTTCTTCATGAAGGTACTGGGTGTGATCTTCCTGATCATGTGGTTCAAGTGGACCTTCCCCCGTTTGAGGGTTGACCAGATCCTGACCCTCGAGTGGAAGTACCTGTTGCCCATCAATCTGATCAATATCCTGCTGATGAGCCTGGTCGTATTAACCAAATTCCATCTGTAAAAATTATAGCTATATGAACGCGCTATTTCAATATATAAGCACCGTTTTCAAAGGAGTAGGAACACTTCTGACAGGTATGAAAATTACCGGAAAGTATGTTTTTACACCCTGGAACAACGTCACCCAGCAATATCCCGAGAACCGTGATACCCTGAAGATGTTTGATCGTTTTCGCGGTGAAGTCATCATGACCCACAACGAGAACAACGAACACCTCTGTACCGGTTGCGGAATCTGCGAAATCAACTGTCCCAACGGTTCCATTGAAATCATCAGCAAAATGGAGCTGACCGAAGAGGGAAAGAAAAAACGGGCCATCGACCAGCATATCTACCATCTTGGCATGTGCACGCTTTGCAATCTTTGTATCAAGGCTTGCCCGACCGGAGCCATTGTAATGGGTCAGAATTTTGAACATGCCGTTTGGGATCGTTCAAAACTTACCAAAGTGCTGAATCAGCCTGGTTCAAAAATTGCACAAGGAGTGAAAGAGTAATCAACTGCATCAAAAAATATTAGTTATGACGCTCAACGATATCATGTTCTACCTGTTTGCCGGTTCAATCCTTACCTTTTCGGTATTGACCGTCACCAGTCGCAGAATCCTCAGATCAGCCGTCTACCTGCTTTTCGTGCTGGTCTCAACGGCAGGAATCTACTTCATGCTGAATTACAATTTCCTTGCGGCTGTTCAGTTAACCGTTTATGCAGGAGGTATCATCGTACTGATCATCTTCTCCATCCTTTTAACCAGCCATGTCAGTGAAAAAGCGGTGGTGGCACCCGTGAGGCAGCAAATATTCTCGGCCCTGGCCACTGCAGCCGGAGCCGCACTCACCATCCTCACTTTCCTGCAGTATGCCTTTACGCCATCTGCCTCCCCTGCAGTGGAAGCCAATGTCCACAATGTAGGACTGGCACTGGTATCCTACGGCAGGGACGGATTTGCATTGCCTTTCGAGGTGATCTCCATACTCTTGCTTGCAGCAATGGTTGGTGCCATCGTTTTGGCCAAGAAAGAGAAGCACCTGGCAACAGCTGGCAATCAACCCAAAATTAATCCTGATAATTCATCCAAATCATGATAGACAATATCCCACTTAACTCATTTCTTGTTATCAGTACCCTGATGTTCTTCATCGGCATCTACGGTTTCCTGACCAGAAGAAATCTGATTACCATGTTGATGTCGATCGAATTGATTCTCAATTCAGTGAATATTAATTTTGTGGTTTTCAACAAATTTCTCTATCCCAACCTGCTTCACGGCCACTTTTTCAGCCTGATCGTGATTGCGGTCGCAGCTTCGGAAGCTGCAGTGGCGATTGCCATTATCATCAACATCTACCGCAACTTCAAATCGATTGATGTGGAGAACCTTGACCAAATGAAACTTTGAACCACTAACTGTTTAGAAAACTCACGATATGAATAGTTACGCATATACATTGTTAATACCTCTTATTCCCTTCTTTGTTTTTCTCTTCGTCGGTATGGCCGAAGACAAACTGAAAGGGAAACTGGGTGGCTTGATTGGTACGGTAGGACTGGGCATTGCCACTTTCCTCTCCTACTATACAGCATTTAAGTATTTTATCACTGACCATGTGCATGGAACAGCCTATACTTCTGTCAAGGCCTTCGAGATTACCTGGCTTCACCTGACCGAAAAGCTCACCATTAACCTGGGTATCCTCATAGACCCAATCTCTGTGATGATGTTAATCGTTGTATCGACTGTATCTTTCATGGTACACATTTACAGCCTTGGATACATGGAAGGAGAAAGGGGCTTTGCCAGGTTTTATTCTTTCTTGTCATTGTTCAGCTTCTCCATGCTGGGTTTGGTCCTGGCGACCAATCTGTTTCAGATGTACATCTTCTGGGAGTTGGTGGGTGTCTCCTCTTTCCTGTTGATAGGCTACTACTACGAAAAACCAAGCGCCTTTTCAGCCGCAAAAAAAGCATTTATCGTTACCAGGTTCGCCGACCTTGGGTTTCTGATCGGTATCCTGATTCTCTCATTTACCACCGGAACATTTGATTTTCAAACCCTGGTAGATCCCAACGGTCCGGCGATTTCTTCAGCAGGAGGAGCCGCTTTCATGGGACTTTCACTTCTTACCTGGGCTTTGATTTTGATCTTCGTCGGGGGCGCCGGTAAATCGGCCATGTTTCCGCTCCACATCTGGTTACCGGATGCCATGGAGGGTCCGACGCCGGTTTCCGCATTGATCCATGCTGCCACCATGGTGGTTGCCGGGGTTTACCTGGTTGCCCGCCTCTTTCCGGTCTATGCACTGGGAGGTCCTGTAGCACTCGAGGTCGTAGCCTGGGTAGGTGCTTTCACCTCTCTTTTCGCGGCCGTCATTGCACTCACACAGACAGATATAAAAAGGGTGCTGGCCTTTTCCACCATGTCACAAATCGGCTACATGATGCTTTCACTGGGTGTATCCGGTTACGGAGGCGAAGAGGGATTGGGATTTATGGCCTCCAACTTCCACCTTTTCACCCATGCCATGTTCAAGGCATTGTTGTTCCTGGGAGCCGGGGCTGTCATCCATGCCGTTCACAGCAACGACATGAGCGAAATGGGTGGTTTGAGAAAATACCTGCCCATTACCCACATGACCTTCCTGATCGCCTGCCTTACCATCGCCGGAATTCCGCCTTTCTCCGGATTTTTCAGCAAGGACGAAATTCTGGTGGCAGCCTTCCATTCCAACAAAATTCTCTTCGGTATCGAATACCTGGTAGCCGGCCTTACCGCTTTTTACATGTTCCGTCTCTATTACAGTATCTTCTGGGGTCACGACAGGCACTACCACCATACCCCGCACGAAGCACCGCTGGTGATGACCATACCGCTGATGATCCTGGCCTTTGGTTCTATTTTCTCCGGACTTCTGCCATTCCATCATCTGGTTACCTCCGACGGATTGGGTTTTGATTCGCACATCGACTGGATGATAGCCGCCCCATCGATCCTCATAGGGGTGGTTGGGATTGCAGTTGCGACACTCATGTACAAGACCGAAAATTCACGTCCTGCAGCAGTTGCCAAAACATTCAGCCACCTTTACCGATGGTCCTACCGGAAATTCTACATCGACGAGGTTTACCTTTTTGTTACCAAGAAAATCATATTCAATTACATATCCAGGCCAGTGGCTTGGTTCGACCGCCACATCGTGGATGGCACCATGAACGGCATTGCCAACCTGGTGGTATTTTGCTCTTTCAACATCAAGGGACTTCAATCCGGAAGAGTACAACAGTATGGTTTTGTATTTGTGAGCGGCGTTGTCGCGCTGGTGTTGATTTTTGTTTACCTACTCTAAGATTTTTTTAATTATGAATATTCTGACCCTTTTTGTAGTGATCCCGGTTCTGACCGTAGCCGGAATCCTATTCACAAAAGACCTGAAGCAATCCCGGATGGTGAGTGCCATCGGGATGACAGTGCAATTAATTTTATCGGCCATTCTGGTATATTTATATGTAACAGAACGTCAGGCCGGCAACATGGCTCCCATGCTCTTTACCTTTGATGCGCTGTGGTTTCCTGCACTGAATATCCACTATGCTGTGGGTGTCGACGGCATATCTGTTGCCATGATCGCCCTCACCGGAGTGGTGGTTTTCGCCGGAATTTTCGCCTCCTGGAGAATGGAGTTTCTCTCACGCGAATTTTTTATCTCCCTCATACTTTTGGCCACAGGGGTCTTTGGGTTCTTTATCTCCCTCGACCTATTCACCATGTTCCTCTTTTACGAGATCGCCGTGATCCCAATGTACCTTTTGATAGGAATCTGGGGATCCGGACCGAAAGAATATTCTGCCATGAAACTGACCCTGATGTTGATGGGTGGTTCTGCTTTGCTGATGGTGGGTATCCTTGGAATCTATTTCTTCTCTGTTCCCGAAGGCGGACAGCTGACCTTCAATGTGCTGGAAATTGCCAAGCACCAGATTCCAATTGAGATGCAACGCTTCCTCTTCCCCTTCACCTTCGTAGGATTCGGGATTCTTGGAGCCTTGTTCCCCTTCCATACCTGGTCGCCCGATGGACATGCCTCTGCACCAACGGCAGTTTCGATGCTTCATGCAGGCGTATTGATGAAACTGGGAGGTTACGGTGCCTTCCGTGTAGCCATCTACCTGATGCCTGAAGCGGCGCAGGAGCAAGCATGGATCTTCATCATCCTAACTTCCATCAGTGTGGTTTATGGCGCATTTGGAGCCATCTTCCAGAAAGACCTGAAATACATCAATGCTTACTCTTCGGTGAGCCACTGCGGACTTGTTCTCTTCGCAGTACTGATGATGAACCAAACCGCATTTACCGGTGCTGTGATCCAGATGATCTCCCACGGTTTGATGACGGCCCTCTTCTTCGCCCTGATCGGGATGATTTATGGCCGGACCCACACCAGAATGATCAATGAGATGGGCGGATTGATGAAGGTAATTCCCTTCCTTGGCGTAGTTTATGTCATCGCCGGTTTGGCTTCTCTGGGCTTGCCAGGCTTCAGCGGGTTTGTTGCTGAAATGACCATCTTTTTTGGCGCCTACGAACATGTCGATCTTTTCCACAGGGTTGCCACCATCGTGGCAGTATCCTCCATTGTTATCACGGCTGTTTACATTTTAAGGGTGGTTGGCACTTTGCTGATGGGCCCCATCACAGACAAGCATTTCCTGCACCTGGAAGATGCCAACTGGTACGAAAGGCTTTCAACCATCACTTTGGTGATCGGAATTACTTTCATCGGAGTGGCGCCACTTTGGTTGTCAGACATGATAAATTTCAGTTTGGCTCCCCTGATCGAAAAACTGGCAACAGTCCAGCTTCCTGGCATGTAAGAATCCTAATTTTAGCAAAATAAAATCTTAAGATATGAGTTTAATCGAAATTCTGGCAATGAGAAATGAGCTGCTTCTGACCATAATGGCCATGATCCTTCTCATCATCGATTTGAATCTGAACCATGCCCAAAAAGAGCGGATGATCCCCATTTCGATCGGCCTCTTTTTGGTTGTCACTTTAATAGGATTCATCCCGCAACCCGATCAGACCATTTTTGGAGGCATGTACCATACCAACGGATTGGTTCAATTGATGAAGAACATTCTCAACATTGGTGTTTTGATCATACTTTTCCAATCTGTCAGCTGGTTGAGGAGCCCGGCCAACAGTACCAAGATCAGTGAATACTTCTTCCTTTTAGTTACCACTCTGATCGGGATGAATTTCATGATCTCGTCCGGCGATTTCCTGATGCTTTACCTCGGACTTGAACTGGCTACCATTCCGGTTGCAGCCCTGGCCGCCTTCACTCATTTCAACACAAAATCTTCAGAAGCGGGGATCAAGTTACTCCTCTCTTCAGCGCTCTCTTCGGGAATCTTGCTCTATGGAATCTCCATGATCTACGGTTCTACCGGATCCATCTACTTTGATACCATTGGTGCAGCCTATGTCAATGTACCTCTGCAGGTACTGGCATTCATCTTCTTCTTTACCGGAATGGCCTTCAAAATTTCACTCGTCCCCTTCCACCTCTGGACTGCAGACGTTTACGAAGGCGCCCCGATCAACATTACCTCCTACCTCTCGGTCATTTCCAAGGGAGCTGCCGCATTTATCCTGGTAATCGTGATGTTTACCGTTTTTAAGGAACTGGCTCCTGTGTACAAGAATATGATCTACCTGGTAGCAGTTCTTACCATGACCATCGGTAACCTCTTTGCCATGCGTCAAAAGAACATGAAACGGTTCCTAGCCTTCTCCTCCATCGCACAGGCAGGATTTATCCTTCTGGGTATCCTGGGTACCAATAAGATGGGAATGACTTCCGTCGTCTATTTTGTTCTGGTCTATATCTTCTCCAACCTTGGAGCCTTCGGGGTGGTAGCAGCCATTGCCGCAAAAACCGGAAAAGAGTCGATGGACGATTACGATGGTTTGTACCTTACCAATCCAAAGCTGAGCCTTTTGATGATGCTTTCCATGTTCTCACTGGCAGGCATTCCACCGGTTGCCGGATTCTTCGGGAAGATGTTCCTCTTCACCTCTGCAGCCTCTGGGGGTTACTACTGGCTGGTTTTCATCGCTGTATTAAATGCTACCATCTCACTTTATTACTATCTGCTGGTGGTCAAAGCGATGTTTATCAACAAGAGCGATCATCCTATTGCAACTTTCCAGAGTGATGGCTATACCAAAATCGGATTGATGCTGTGTGCACTAGGTATTTTCGTATTGGGTTTCTGGAGCCAGGTGTACGAATTTATCAACAACCTCTCATTTGGAATCTGACCGAAAAAGGCATTCTTTCACAAACACATTGATTCAAGAAACAGACCATGGTACTCAAAGCAAAACATATCGTTGAAGAGCTCGGCGGCAAGCGCTGTACAATTGTCGAAAAAGGCATTGATAAAAAAAGAGTTGATTTTCTGAAAGATCTGCTTCGCAGCAATCAATTCGAGGTGATCGTTGAAGAGGTTGCAAAAACAGAAGAATCAAACCTTCAACTTTACAACATTGGAGTAACCGACCTTGTCTTCAATCCTGTGATAGCCGTTTATGAGTTGTCGCTCAAAACCTCCGGGGGTGAACCAGTGACTGCTGCTTACTGGAACCAGGAGTCTACTGCGAGTGTTAAAGAGTATTGGCTGAAAGAAAAACAGTAGCTTGTGCCGGCTCCCTTAGATTTGTGCACCACTCACCACTTCTAATATTTCAGTGGAATACCGTTCGATGGAAAAAATGTAATAAATTTGGGCAGGGAGGATGGCCATTGTGGAACCTTCCCCCAAAAATTGTACTTCCGTGAATTTGCCGCTGATCTTGGAGATCCTCTATCTGTTGTTGCTGATATTCTCGTGTATCAGAATTATCTACGATACACGCAGTGCGCCCAAAACAATATCCTATCTTTTGTTTGCCATATTTGTCCCGGTGGTAGGCATCATCTTCTACTTTTCAGTGGGCATCAATTACAGAAAACGTAAGATGTACCGCCAAAAGATCATCTCCGACAATGTCATTGGCCTCTCCCTGCTTGAGAAAAAGATGATCTTTGCTCCTTCAGCCGACAAGGACAATCTTGCCTTGATGGATAAAAACAAACGGCTGATCCGGTTCCTGAACCAAAATGGAATAAACCCTGTCACCTCCAACAACCATATCCGGATTCTACTCAATGGAGAGAAGAAAATACCGGAAGTGCTCGAGGCCATCAAAAATGCCAAACACCACATTCACATTGAGTATTACATCATTGAAGATGACAGTACGGGCAGGGAGATCGAAAATGCACTCGTTGAAAAAGTAAGGGAAGGTGTTACCGTACGACTGATTTACGATGATTTTGGCAGCAGGTCGGTACGGAAAACCCTGCTTAGAAGATTGGCTGCAGCAGGAATTGAAACGAATCCCTTCAACAAGATTGTTTTCATCGCCTTTGCCAACCGGATCAACTACCGGAATCACCGAAAGATTATTATCGTCGATGGCAGCATTGGATTCATTGGGGGTATAAACATCAGCGACCGGTACATCAACCGGCCAAGAATCAGGCGAAGGAGAAGAAGGTGGGACCAGATGTACTGGCGTGATACCCACATGCGGATAGAGGGCGACGGTGTATCCTACCTGCAATTTCTCTTTTTTTGCGACTGGAGCTTTTGTTCTGAATCCACCCTTCCCCTCTCCGTGGAGTATTTTCCCACCTTTGAAAGCCCCGTCAACTATGGTACAAAACAGATTCAGATCGCCGCGAGTGGTCCGGATTCAGATACTTCCATCATATTGTATTCCTTGCTGGAATTGATCAATACCGCAGAATCAGAGTTGTTGCTAACCACTCCCTACCTGATCCCCTGCGAAAGCTTGCTGAATGCACTGGTGTTGGCATCCATTGGAGGAGTCGATGTAAAAATACTCGTTCCAAAACGCAACGACTCCCTGGTTATCAACCTGGCCTCCCAATCCTACTACGACGAGTTGTTGCAAGCCGGAATCGAAATTTACGAATACAAAAAGGGCTTTATTCATGCAAAGACTGTCGTTGTGGATGGCAGTATCTCTACCATTGGTACAGCCAACATGGATGACCGAAGTTTTGACCTGAATTTCGAGGTCAATGCCATCGTGTTTGACAAGGAAGTTGCCCATGAACTTCGGAATGTCTATTTCAACGACGTAAAAAACGCTATCAGGGTGGATCCGAACAAATGGGAAGATCGTCCAAAAATCAAGAAATTGCTTGAAAAAACGGTCCGATTGCTCTCCCCCATGTTGTAACCAAAGGCTCGCTGACTTTAAGGAGCGAAGAGCTCAGCAAGCAAGTAAAATAACCTGTTAAGTTTGGATTTCCAGACTCCGGCAAGCATTCATCCCGGAAAAAATGCCATTGCATCCCTGCAATATGAAAAAATTGTTACGATTCATTCGCTGAGCCCTTCAGATTCAGCCCGTTTAGGGCAAACCCCTATTTTTACATTCCTAAACCTCACAACACTGTACATACACTTTTCAATGATCTGTCCGACTTGAAAAATAGTGGTATGAAAATTATTTTGTGAAAAATTAGATTTATATCTATCAGTTAATTAATTATTTACATCAAAAGATTCTATTCATGCGTTTAATTTGTACCCTCTTGCTGGTATCTTTACTCTCTGCCACCCTGGTAGCAGAAGAGACCAAGAAAGAGACCACCGCAACACTTTACGGTTTCATCCGCAACGATTTTTACCTTGACACCTACAAGGGTTTAAACGCCTTCAACGATCTCTTCTACCTCTACCCCAATTACATCGGCGTAGATGCCAACGGAGATGATATCAACAGGCAAACTTCTGCAAACTTTCTTTCCGTTGTTACAAGGTTTGGTCTGAACATCACCGGTCCCCAGATATTTGGGGCAAAAACAACCGGCTGCCTCGAGGCCGATTTTGCAGGTAAACCTGAAATTTATCTTTTTCGTCTGCGCAAAGCCTACATGGTTTTCAACTGGGAGAAAACAACCCTTTTGGTTGGTCAAACCTGGCACCCATTTGGTGGAGGGGATGTTTTCCCTACGGTACCATCGCTCAATACCGGCAACCCATTCCGCCCGTTCAACCGCTCACCGCTGGTAAGAATGGATTACAGGACAGGAGCCTGGACCACCTCCCTGACGGGAGCTTACCAGCAGCAATATCTCTCTTACGGCCCCCTGGGAGCCTCCAGTTGCTACAAGCGCGATGCTGTCATTCCGGAGATGGTCCTGGGTGTTGATTATGGAAAGCAGGGCTTCAACTTTGGGGCAAACATCGACTACAATACCATCAAACCAAGGGTTACCACCAACGGAGCCAATGGCAAAATCTACAATGCTGACCAGATTCTAAGCAGCCTCTCCTACATGGTGTACGGAAGATACCAGCGCAAGAAACTGATGATGTTGTTCCAGGGGTTCCTGGGTCAGAATTTAACGCACCTGACCCTTAACAGTGGTTATGGTGTCTCTGCCTACGATCCATCCACAGGTAAAGAGCAGTATACCAATTACAATGGCCTCTACACCATGTTCAATCTCTCGTATGGGGAGAAATGGCGACCAGGAATTCTCCTGGGTTACGCAAAAAATTTGGGAACCAGCAAACCATTGTATAAATTTACGGTTTCCGGGGCCGAATCACCAACCGTATGGGGTATGTCAACCAACATACAGAGCGATTACAGGATCAGTCCGTTCCTCTCCTACAGCGTCAGCAAATATCTGCTCTCGCTGGCCTACGAACTAACGGCTGCAGCGTATGGTACCGGAAAGATCAATTTTGAAGATGGACTTTATGGCAGTACCCATGCTACTGTTAACCATGGAGTCAGAATGGTAATGACCTATTATTTCTAACATTGCGACATGATCTGGAACGAAAAAATGGAATGTGCCTCCAGGGAGGAGATGCGATCGGTTCAATCTCAAAGATTAAAAGAGACCGTACAGCGAATTTACCATGCGGTTCCTTCCTTCCGGAAGAAGATGCAGGAGCTGGGACTCACCCCGCACGATATTCATGGAGTGGATGATTTGAACAAACTGCCCTTCACCACCAAGGCAGACCTGCGCGACAACTATCCTTTCGGCCTCTTTACCGTGCCCATGAGCGAAATTGTGCGGTTGCATGCCTCCTCCGGAACAACCGGCAAACCCACCGTGGTGGGATATACCCGGAAGGATATCCAGATGTGGTCGGAAGTGGTCACACGCTCTTTGTGCATGTCCGGGGTACACCACCACGACATCGTCCAGATTGCCTATGGTTATGGACTTTTTACCGGCGGACTGGGCCTCCACTATGGCACCGAGAACCTTGGAGCATCAGTTATCCCAATTTCCGGGGGCAATACCACCAAACAGATCCAATTGATGGAGGATTTCGGTAGTTCCGTCCTCTGCTGTACCCCATCCTATGCCCTGAACATTGCAGAGGTGATGAAGGAACAGGGGGTTGATCCCCGCAACCTGAAACTGAGGGTTGGCATCTTCGGTGCCGAACCCTGGACCGAAGGTATGCGGAAGGAGATCGAATCCAAACTTGGCCTCAAGGCCATTGACATTTATGGACTGAGTGAAATTGTTGGTCCGGGAGTTTCCTGCGAATGCGAACACCAATGTGGGATGCACATCAACGAAGACCATTTCCTGCCAGAGATCATTGATCCTGAAACCCTGCAACCAGTCCCGGAGGGTGAGATGGGCGAACTGGTATTTACCACCATCACCAAAGAGGGGATTCCACTGATCCGGTACCGTACCCGTGACCTCACCAGGCTCATTTATGACAAATGTGCCTGCGGCAGGACGCTGGTCAGGATGCAGAAGTGCAAAGGCAGAAGCGATGATATGCTCATCATTCGTGGTGTCAATGTATTTCCTTCCCAGATTGAAACAGTGTTGTTGCAAATCAGCGAAGTAGAACCACATTACTTGTTGGTCATCGAGCGGGAAGGAACACTAGATTCAGTCACCCTGATGGTAGAGGTTCAAGAGCAGTTCTTTTCGGATGAAGTCAGAAAACTTCAGGAGTTAAGAATGAAAATAACCCGCCAGCTGGAGAGCCTGCTGGGGATCTCCGTCAATGTCAAACTTGTAGAGCCAAAAACCATCGAACGCACAGCGGGCAAAGCACAACGGGTGATTGACAAACGATCTCTTGTATAGAAATTTTTAGTGGACATATACATTGGATCTTTGGCCAGCAAGTTATGAGTTATGAATTATAAGTTATAATGCGCTGCTAATCAAACCACAAATCAAATAATAACTCATAACTTATCACTCATAACTCATCATTCATTACTCCTCATCATGCTAATCAAACAACTTTCTGTTTTTCTGGAGAACAAGTCGGGCAGGCTGCATGAAGTTTCTGCCATTTTGGGCAGGGAAGGAATCAATATGTCGGCCTTCTCGGTTGCTGACACCTCTGAATTCGGAATCCTTCGGTTGATCGTCTCTGATCATGAAAAAGCCTTCAGGGTACTGAGAGAAAACTTCTTTTCGGTTAGCCTTACCGATGTAGTCTGCCTCAACTGCCCCAATCAACCGGGGGCACTGGCCAGGGCTTTGCAGATTCTATCCGAAAATGGAGTATCCATCGAATACCTCTATGCCTTTTCATTGGGCGATTCGGCCAATGTGGTGCTGAAGCCGGATAACCTGGAGATGTGCATAACCGTTCTCACTCAGCACAGTATGGAGCTGGTGAAAGCCAGCGACCTATACCGGATATAAAAGGGGCTGCACTTTGCTGTTTTTTTTTTACCTTGCGTTCGGGTTTTCAAGGAGGGATCTGACAGATCCTGAAAACTAATTTGTCATAGAAATCTATTCATGAAGAAAATCGCAATACAAGGAATCAAAGGTAGTTTTCACGAAGATGCTGCGCTAAAGTATTTCAAGGAAGAGGGGGAAATCATTGAGTGCCGCACCTTCAAAAAGGTATGCGAAATGCTCGACAGGGATGAGGTAGATTGTGCCGTGATGGCCATCGAGAACTCCATTGCCGGAAGTTTGCTCCAGAATTATGCCCTGATACGGGATTACCATCTGAAAATAATCGGAGAGATTTACATTCATATCCAGATGAACCTGATGGTTTTCCCTGGGGTAAAGAAGAAGGAGATCAAGGAGATCTATTCCCATCCGGTCTCTTTTTTGCAATGTTCCGATTACCTGGAACGACATTTCCCCAATGCTGAACGCAAGGAGTTGGGCGACAATGCCAAGGTGGCCAAGCTCATCCAGGATGAAAAGATCCTGCATGCAGCCGCCATCAGTAACCTTCGCTCGGCGAACCTTTATGGACTCGAGATTCTTGAAAAAGGAATCGAATCCAACAAGAAGAATTACACCCGTTTTTGGATACTTTCCAAACACACCACCCAAAATGAGCACAACAACAAGGCATCGCTGTGCTTCGAAGTTGGTCACTATTATGGCGCATTGGCCAGGGTTCTCAACATCTTTGCCGAAAATAAGATCAACCTGAACAAGATCCAATCGGTACCTGTCCTGGGAAAACCCAATGAATACACCATGCACGTGGATGTGGAATGGGATTCGGAAGGGGATTATGAACGGGCCATCCACCTGATTTTAAAGAATGTATCAAGTCTTGCCATTCTTGGCGAATACAAAAAAGCAGACATAAACTCCTGATATACAATTTTTATGGAAAAAATAGCCATTTTCTTTGGACCTCTGAATGGTTCTGTTCACCGGATTGCCAAATTGGTTGCCTCCAAGATTGGGGACGACAAAGTCGACCTGGTACACATTGCGGCAGCATCTGCCTCAGATCTGGAAAAATATACCAGGATTATTTTTGGCATCTCCACCATTGGGAAAGATACCTGGCAGCAGAAGTTTGACAACAACGACTGGTCAAAATTCTTCCCGGTCGTCACCTCTTTCGATTTTACCGGGAAGCGGGTAGCCATTTTTGGATTGGGCGACCACATCACCTATGCCTATCATTTCGTCGATTCCATGGGACTCCTTGGCAAAGCCATCCGGAAACAGGGAGGAGAACTCTTCGGAGCAACCAGTACGGAGGGTTACACTTTCCAGGATTCAGAAGCGATCTCTGAAGGAAAATTCATTGGACTACCCGTGGATGAAGATTTTGAACCAGAGTTAACGGAGGAAAGGGTAACAGCTTGGGTCAACTCCCTGCTGAAAGAATTCTAGTCATGAGAGAGACACCGGTACCGGCATCCATTGTAGAAGAGCAAATTGCCGCTCTCGAAGTCGACGAGATAGGTTATGCCTCCATCAGGGAGATTGTACAGCTGGTCAGCAGCATCGAAGCTGCCACAGGGATCAGGTACATCCGGATGGAAATGGGCATACCGGGTTTACCTCCTTCCAGGGTAGGTGTTGAAGCTGAAATAGAGGCATTGCGCAACAATGTAGCCTCCATCTATCCACAGATCAACGGTATTCCTGAACTCAAAAAGGAGGCCTCCCGTTTTGTAAAGTTGTTTATGGATGTGGATGTCAATCCGGAAGGATGTATCCCGACCGTTGGCTCCATGGAAGGGAGCTATGCAGCCTTCCTGGTGACAGCTGCCCGGGAAAAGGAGAAGGATACGGCCCTTTTTATCGATCCGGGATTTCCTGTTCAAAAGCAACAGATGTTGGTGATGAACCAGAAATATGCCTCGTTTGATGTCTTTGACTTCAGGGGAGAGCGACTGCGCGGGAAACTGGAATCTTACCTCTCGAAAGGGAATATCTGCAACATCGTATACTCCAATCCCAACAACCCATCCTGGATCTGTCTGACAGACGAGGAGTTGAAAATCATTGGTGAATTGGCTACAAAATACGATGTGGTAGTAATCGAGGATCTTGCCTATTTTGCCATGGACTTCCGTCTGGATCTGTCAAAACCTGGTCTCCCGCCCTATCAGCCAACTGTCGCAAAGTATACCAACAACTGGGTTTTGATGATCTCCAGTTCCAAGGTATTCTCCTATGCCGGCCAACGGATCGGTGTTTTGATCATCGCCGACCAGTTGTACCACCGCCACTCCCAAAATCTTAGCGACCGGCTTCGGGTGCATGGGTTTGGCAATGCCATTGTTCACCGCGTGCTCTATGCGATGACTTCCGGCACCTCCCATTCCGCCCAATATGCCCTGGCTGCCATGTTCCGCCATGCCAACAACGGAACCTATGATTTTATCGCAGAAGTCAGGGAATATGGGGAGAAGGCCAGCATCATGAAAAAACTTTTCGTGGCAAATGGGTTCGAAATCGTTTATGCAACAGACCTTGACAAACCTGTTGGAGATGGATTCTATTTCACCATCTGTTATCCCGGTATGGACGAAGCCAAATTGCTGTACCACCTCCTGTTTTATGGCATCAGTGCCATCTCTCTGGGCAATACCGGGAGTTCGAAACAGGGATTGCGGGCATGCGTCTCCAATGTACGGCGTGAGCAATTCGAAGATCTCGAAAGAAGATTGAATCAGTTTCATCGGGATTTTCCGGTCGGCTTACAGACTGAAAGTTAAATGGCCTGTTTTTAAAAAATATGTAAGAAAACGAATACAGGATAAAAGTCATGATTGACCTCGATTCCTATTCCGAAATTTGAATAAAAATAACTAAGACAATGGCTAAAGTCATAGGAGCAGTAGTTGTTGACGCAGAAGTATGCAAGGGGTGCAATCTCTGTGTTGTCTCTTGTCCAACACAGACTTTGGGGCTCAACCGCGATGTAAACAGCAAGGGGTATCACTATTCCTACATGGAAAATCCCGAATCTTGCATCGGATGTTCCAACTGTTCATCCGTATGTCCGGATAGCTGCATTACTGTTTACAGGTTAAAAGTAGAATAGCAACAATCAATTAAAAATATCCAAATATGGGTGAATTAAGATTGATGAAAGGAAACGAAGTAATCGCCGAAGCGGCCATCCGTTGCGGTTGCGATGGTTATTTCGGGTATCCGATCACCCCACAGTCAGAAGTGATGGAATCCCTTATGGCGCAACGCCCTTGGGAGACCACCGGGATGGTCGTCTTACAGGCTGAAAGTGAAATTGCCTCCATTCACATGGTTTATGGAGCTGCCGGATGCGGGAAAAGGGTGATGACCTCCAGTTCCAGTCCAGGCATCAGCCTGATGGCTGAAGGTATCTCCTACATAGCAGGGTCGGAACTTCCCTGCGTAATCGTCAACGTTCAGCGGGGTGGTCCGGGACTTGGTACGATTCAGCCCTCCCAGGCAGATTACAACCAGGCCACCAAAGGGGGTGGACATGGCGACTATTCGCTGTTGGTTCTTGCACCTTCCTCCGTTCAGGAGATGAACGATTTTGTGGGATTGGGCTTTGAACTTGCCTTCAAATACCGAAATCCGGTAATGATCCTGGCAGACGGGGTGATTGGACAGATGATGGAGAAGGTGGAGCTGATGGACCAGCAACCCAGATGGAGCGACCAGCAGTTGAAAGAGATTACGGGAAGCTGGGCTACCAGTGGTAAAAGCAAAGATCGCAACAAACATGTGATTACCTCCCTCGAGATGGATTCACACATCATGGAGGAGAACAACCTTCGCCTCCAGGCCAAATACCAGCGGATGAAGGAGGAGGATGTCCGTTACGAACTCATTGATTGTGAGGATGCCGAATATGTTCTGGTAGCTTTTGGCTGCGCAGCACGAATTTGCCAGAAAACGGTACAGTTGGCAAGGGCGAAAGGATACAAGGTCGGACTCCTGCGTCCCATCACCCTATTTCCCTTCCCTGAAAGGGTCATTGCAGAAATGGCCCCAAAAATCAAGGGATTCCTGACCGTTGAGTTCAATGCCGGACAGATGGTCAACGATGTAAAGCTTGCAGCAAACGGACAAACCAAAGTTGAATATTTCGGTCGGATGGGTGGCATTCTTCCTTCACCGGATGAAGTTGAAAAAGCCTTGCACCAAAAATTGATAGGAGGTTGAACCATGTCAGAAATTGCAGAGAGACTCAAAAGTATCATACGGCCTGAGAATCAGGTTTATAAGAAATCATCCGTCCTGAACGATGTGACGATGCACTACTGCCCGGGTTGTAGCCATGGCGTGGTCCACAAATTGATTGCCGACGTCATCGAAGAGTTGGGAATCCAGGATCAAACCATCGGGGTTTCCCCGGTAGGTTGTGCCGTTTTCGCCTACAACTACATCGATATCGACTGGTCGGAAGCAGCCCACGGCAGGGCACCGGCCGTTGCTACCGGTATCAAGCGCATCATGCCCGAAAAGACCGTATTTACCTACCAGGGCGACGGTGACCTGGCGGCAATTGGTACGGCAGAAACCATGCATGCGGTCAACCGCGGGGAGAATATCGTCATGATCTTTATCAACAATGCCATTTATGGGATGACCGGCGGCCAGATGGCCCCAACGACACTTTTGGGTCAGGTAACCTCCACAACACCCTATGGCAGGAATGTTGACCTCAACGGTTATCCACTAAAGATCACCGAATTAATCGCACAACTACCGGGAGCAGCCTACGTAACCCGTCAGAGTGTTCACACGGCAGGCGCAGTGCGAAAAGCCAGGAAAGCCATCAAAAAAGCCTTCGAGCTTTCTCAGAAGAATATTGGCACCTGTTTCGTCGAAGTGGTATCTACTTGTAATTCAGGTTGGAAGATGACCCCTGTCGAATCCAATGACTGGATGGTCAAACAGATGTTTCCACTCTTCCCGTTGGGTGATTTGAAGGATGGGGGAAAAGAGGCGACGGAACCGTTTCAAATGAAAGGTTAAAGGTTAAAGGATAAAGGTTAAAGGATAAAGGTTAAAGGTTAAAGGTTAAAGGTTGGGTAGACTTTTAGCCAGAATAAGAAGGCTTTGGTTAAAGACAGTAAGATGGGTAAAGAAAGATGAGATTGATGGAGAAATCAGCCAGGATAATCAGTGCGTTTTCCCCTTTTCCCTTTCAACTTTAAACTTCATCTTTCTCTCGACTACAATTTCTGACAGTTGAATAAATAATAGTGAAAGCAATGACGGAAGAAATTATCATAGCAGGATTTGGCGGACAAGGAGTACTCTCCATGGGTAAGATCCTTGCCTATTCCGGGGTGATGCAGGACCAGGAAGTTGCCTGGTTTCCCTCTTATGGCCCTGAAATGAGGGGCGGGACGGCCAATGTTACCGTTATTCTGAGTGACGACAGGATCAGTTCACCCGTATTGCATGAATTTGATACGGCCATCATCCTCAACCAGCAATCCATGACCAAATTTGAGAAGATGGTCAAGCCGGGAGGAACCCTGTTGTACGATCCCAACGGAGTTGTCAAACAACCTTCCCGTAAAGACATCAACATTTACAAAGTTGAGGGTGCCCGGTTGGCCGTTGAAATGGGTAATCCACTCACCTTCAACATGATCGTTCTTGGGGCATTCCTGCAAGCCAAGCCGGTCATTAAATTGGAAAATGTAAAGAAGGGACTGGAAAAATCATTGCCCGAGAGGCACCACAAACTGATACCGCTCAATTTGAAAGCCATTGAGGTTGGACAGGCTAATCTGGAAGTTGTTCAGAAAGTTTAAAGGTAAAACTGGTTGATACCTGTTTCACTTTTGCTATAATAAGAAGGTAAACCAGCGTTTATTTCTCTTCAAAATTTCCAATCATTTCAGGATTTTGTCTACAGTCGAATACTGAAACAATCCTTACAATATTATCAGTGAACCTGTAGATCATTTTATAATTGTGCTCAACGAAATAGCGATATTCAAAGATTCTATCTTCAAGCAGTGGTTCCAAAGTTCCAATTAATGGATTTGATTCTAGGAGAAGTGACTTTTCTACTAATCGTTTTACAATTTTTCTTGCGACTGAACTATTTGCCCTAAAATTATAGTAATCAAATATTTCCTGAAGCTGAGTAAGGGATGTATCAGTCCAAAGAACCTTTACTTCCATTTGTCAATTTGAATAAGAATATCTCTTGAATCAATTACTCTTCCATTTTTAATGTCCTCTTCAGATTTTTCGATGATTTCATCAAATTCATTCAAAGACATCGGATGCATTTCTAGATTAAATTTCTTCGCTCTTTCAATTCGAAGCAAATTTTCAAGTTTAGTAACAAGTTCATCGTCTGTAACTCGGAGAAATTCTTGTACAAAATGTATTTTTCTTGATTGAATATCCATATTATCTATTTTATCAACTCAAAGATAAGTATAAAATGAATTTCTTGTCCTGTCTTATTTTCTTCTTGTTTGATTGTCTAAAATCCTATTTCCTTTCAACAAAATTGTTTAGTTTTAGTACCCAGAAATAAATCTCACCATACAACTTAAAACTTTATGAATATTAAAATAAGGCTTACCCTGATGAACTTTCTTCAGTTCTTCATGTGGGGTGCCTGGCTCATTTCTTTGGGCGGATACATGATGGGACCCCTGAAGTTCACGGGTGGCCAGGTAGGGGGTGTTTACGCGACCATGGGCCTTGCTGCACTTTTCATGCCGGGATTGATGGGGATCGTAGCCGATCGCTGGATCAATGCAGAGAAGGTACTTGGATTATGTCATCTTGCAGGGGCCTTTCTGCTCTTTTGGGCTTCCACCGTAACCGATCCAACAGTGATGTATTGGGTAATGCTGTTCAATGCCATGGCCTACATGCCCACCATTGCGCTCAATAGTGCAGTTTCCTACAATATTCTTCAACAGAAAGGATTTGATGTGGTCAAGGATTTTCCGCCGATCCGGGTGTGGGGTACCGTTGGTTTTATCTTTGCCATGTGGATTGTCGATCTGCTTGGCTGGGCAAGAACACCCGCTCAACTCTATGTCAGTTCAATTACTGCGATGTTCCTGGCGATCTATGCCTTCACACTGCCGGCCTGTCCACCTACCCGTGCAAAAAGGGATGGTTCATGGCTCTCGGCCATGGGATTGGATGCCTTCGTATTGTTCAAACAAAGGAAAATGGCGGTATTTTTTATATTTGCCATGCTGATAGGAGCAGCCCTTCAGATCACCAATACTTTTGGTGGTTCCTTCCTGGATGATTTCTCCAATTTTGATCTTTACAAGAATTCATTTGCCGTCAAGCATCCTACCTTATTGCTTTCCATTTCCCAAATATCGGAAACCCTCTTCATCCTGACCATTCCTTTTTTCCTGAAGCGTTTTGGCATCAAGAAGGTGATGATCATCAGCATATTTGCCTGGGTATTGCGATTTGGATTGTTCGGGTTCGGTAATCCGGGGAGTGGATTAGCCCTGCTGATACTTTCCATGATCATTTATGGAATGGCCTTTGATTTTTTCAACATATCCGGTTCCCTCTTCGTTGAAATGGAGGCTGAACCTGGCATCAGAGCCAGTGCACAAGGGTTGTTCATGATTATGACCAATGGATTTGGGGCCTATCTGGGAGGTGTTTCCAGCGGCTTTGTGGTCGACCTCTTCACAAAAGATGGTGTAAAAGACTGGCCGAGTATCTGGTTGGTGTTTGCAGCCTATGCCCTGGTGCTGGGATTGGCATTCCCGTTCTTGTTCAAATACAAGCATGAAAGAGTGACTAAAGTGAACTAAAGTGCCTAGAATGCCTAAAGTTTGGACTCCCAATATTTACTTTTTTAAGTACTCTAGGCACTTTAGCACACTTTAGGCACTCTAGGCACTTGTAAATAAAAGAACTAATTTCTATAACTTCAGCATGCTCAACCGACAACTCCTCTCCCCCACCAGCATAGTTGTGGTAGGTGCCTCCAACAACATTACAAAGCCAGGTGGAAAGATTCTTAAAAACCTGCTGGAGCACGAATTTAAGGGACAGCTTTATGCAGTTAATCCCAATGATGCTTCCATTCAGGGTGTGCCTACCTTTGCATCAGTCAGCGATCTGCCGAAAGTGGAGATGGCCATATTGGCCATTCCGGCAAAAAGCTGTGAAGCAGCAGTGGCCATCTTGACCAAAGAGAAGAGTACCCGTGCTTTTATCATCATTTCAGGCGGTTTCAGTGAGATGGGTGAGGATGGAAGGGAGCTTGAGGCTTCCCTCGTAAAATTGGTCAATGATTCGGGATCCTGCCTCATTGGACCCAACTGCATCGGTATGCTGACCCATGATTATGCAGGGGTATTTACCGAACCTATCCCGCGATTGGAGCCTACTGGTGTAGATTTTGTCTCAGGTTCAGGTGCTACCGCCGTATTTATCATGGAATCGGCCATTCCGAAAGGCTTGACATTTTCCAGGGTGATCTCGGTCGGCAATTCGGCTCAGATCGGGGTTGAAGAGGTGCTGGAGTATTGGGATCACCATTCAGAAAAAGAGGCGGAAGCCCGCGTAAAACTGCTTTATGTAGAGGCGATTCACAATCCCGATAAATTTCTGTTCCATGCAGCCTCCCTCGTCAAAAAAGGATTCAGGCTCGCCGCCATCAAGGCTGGCAGCTCAAAAGCCGGCAGCAGGGCTGCCTCTTCCCATACCGGAGCCATGGCAAGTTCTGATTCCGCTGTGGAAGCACTCTTCCGCAAGGCTGGAATTGTCAGATGCTATGGGCGGGAAGAACTGACTACTGTCGCCTGTGTATTGATGTCCAAACAGATGAAAGGCAAAAACATGGCCATCATCACCCATGCCGGTGGACCGGCGGTGATGTTGACTGATGCACTGGAGTCAGGTGGCATCAATATCCCCAATATACCTGATTCTTCGGCAAAACAAAAATTAAAGGAGGCACTCTATCCCGGTTCCTCCGTTGAAAATCCGATAGACTTTCTGGCAACGGGTACAGCAGAACAGCTGGATGTTATCATCGACACCTGTGAAAATGAGCTGGAGGATATTGACGGAATGGCGGTAATATTCGGAAGTCCGGGTCTTACCTCCGTCAAGGATGTCTATGAGGTACTCGACAGGAAGATGAAACAGTGCAAAAAGCCCATCTATCCCATACTGCCATCGGTGATGAACGTCAAAAAGGACCTGGCCTATTTCCTTTCCCATGGGAATGTCAATTTCCCTGACGAAGTTCTGCTTGGCAAAGCACTCACCAGGGTCAAGCTTACGCCAAAACCATGCGGCCAGGAGATCTACCTGGAAGGGGTAGATGTTCCGCAAATCCGGAGAATCATAGACAGTTGTCCGAATGGCTACCTAATGCCGGACAAAATCGAACAACTTCTTTCAGCTGCCTCCATCCCCATGGTGAATGAAATCGTTGCCAACTCCGAAACTGAAGCCATTCGTGCAGCCCGAAAGATAGGCTTTCCTTTGGTAATGAAAGTGGTTGGGCCCCTGCACAAGACAGAGGTAGCCGGAGTTACCCTGAATGTACGTTCTGAAGGGATGGTGATTGTCGAATTCAACAGAATGATGCAAATCAAAAATACGACAGCCATCTTATTAGCCGAACAAGCTGAAGGAATCGAACTGTTTTTGGGCGCCAGTTATGAGCCTAAATTTGGGCATGTGGTGATGTGCGGCATCGGCGGTATTTTCGTTGAAGTATTGAAGGACACCACCTCCGGATTGGCTCCACTTACCTTCGAGGAGGCCAATTCAATGATACGGAACCTGAAGGCTTACCCAATTATCAAAGGTTTCAGGGGGAAATGCGGTGTCAGCAGGAAGAAATTCGCCGAAATTATTGTCCGATTATCCTCCATGCTTCGCTTTGCCACAGAAATCAAGGAGATGGACATCAATCCCCTCATGGGCAACAAAGACAAAATTGTTGCCGTAGATGCCAGAATCAGAATTGAACGGTAACGTTGTAAGAGACAAGGCATGCCTTTCTACGTGGTTGAACCGGGGCAGCAGAACCGGTTCAATAGGTTCATATCGTTTACCTCTTTGGTCAGAGAATCGATGGTAGTTTTGGGGATGTTGTAGATGTCCAGCAACAGCATTCCGTCGACACAATTGTTGAATTTTGGATCCACATTAAAGGCTACTATTTTTGCATTCAACCCCAGGTATTTCTTCAAAAGCACAGGCAATCCATTGTTTTTCTGATCTACATCCCCGATAAATTTATCCAGCGAACTGATCTCGCCGGTCAGGTTCATCAAGGCATCGTTCAGATGGGGATCGTTGGTCCTGACCTTAAACCGATTGCGTGGTTTTACCAAGGCAGCCTTTTCATAATCGTAGAAATTGGCCATAATGTATCGAATGATCAACTCCTTGGATTTTTCGGAGTAGGTATTGCTGATGCTAACCGGGCCAATCAGGTAACGGTATTCCGGATTCTTGAGGAGAAAATAGAGTATCCCCTTCCACAAAAGGAACAACGGAAGTGGTTTTCGCTGAAATTCGCAGACAATAAATGACCTGCCCAATTCGAGGGATTGCCGAAGCGTCTCCCTGAATCCTTTGCCCATCTTGAACAAAGAGTGGGTGTAGAAACCACGGACACCAAACTGTTCCATAATTTCAGCACCCATTCCAATGCGGTAGCCGCCTACAATCTTTTTCACTTCACACTCCCAAATAACCAACTGATGGTAGTATAGATCAAACTCATCCACATCTGTGGCGCTGTTGGTGCCCTCGCCAACCTCCCGGAAGGTCGTCTCCCTGAGCCGTCCCAGTTCATTCAGAATAACCGGAATAATCTTGGTCGGCGCACAGAATACTTCGTAGTTCTTCACGCGGAAAAGCAGCCATTCCTTCCTGAGCAATCCGATTTCTTGTTCAACCAACTCCGCAGGCTGGGGTGAGACGATGGTTTCCTGTTGTGGCTCACCCTTCAGGGAGTAATCAAAGAACCTCTTCACTTCCATGCCAGAATCCAGACAATAGGTTTTGGCCCGAAGATATCTCCCAAACCGGTGAATATCGGTAAATTCCTCTTGCTCCCTGACTGGGATTGCATTGCCGATCCTCACCTTGATGGTTTTGTTTCTTTTGTTGATCAGCTCTGAAGGAAGTTTTGCCGTACGCAAGGAAGGATGAATGCGGCCAAGGAGATGAAACATCCGGCTGTTGGTGCCGTGAAAATAGATGGGAACAACAGGCACCCTGCTTTTTTTAATGAAACGAAGGGCAGAAACCAGCCACTCCCGGTCTGTGATCAGGGAGGAGGCGTAATTGGTGGAAACCTCTCCGGCAGGGAACAGGCTCAAAACTCCGCCATTTTGCAGGTGGTCTATGGCAGTCTTCAGGCCGGCAATGCTGGATCCAGCCTCCGGCATATGCTCAAAAGGATTCACCGCCAGGAAGAATTCAGAGATCGGCTCTACCTTCTTTAGCAAAAAATTGGCAATTACCTTGTGATCGGGCCTTGCCAGAGAGAGTAGTTTAATGAGCAGAATCCCATCAATTCCACCAAAAGGATGGTTCGATACGGTAATGAAACCACCCTCTGCCGGTAACTTTTTCAAATCATTTTCATCAAATTCCAAATTGACATTCAGATACTTAATGATTGCATCAATCGATTCTACCCCATGCTTCTGACTGACATTTTCGTAAAGATCATTGATCTTGTGAAAACTCAACAAATGCATCAATATCTTGGCAAAATATTCACCTCCAACGTATTGAATAAAAGGAGCGGCCTTGATTAAATCCTGTGGTTTGACCAGCTTCATATCAGAATTTATTGAAACACAATTTATGATGGGCGGGAAAACAATTGTCAACCATTTTTTTCAAGCCAGCAGTACTGGCACAAAATTGCTCCCTTTCATCCCAAATTTAAATAATTAGCCGTATAAAAGGTGCTGATGAAGGTTACAAACTGCTTAAAGTTTACAATTAACTGAAAACAGCCAAGGATTTCCGATTGAAAAATTAGATTATAACATTATATTTCAAGCATATATATCCTATTTGCTCCCATTGTTTAATTTTTAAATACCAATCGCCAAAAATACCGTATAACTACAAAATGAAGTAATTTTACTTAAAACAGATTTTATCTTGAATGAATTTCATTTGAACAGTTGGCTTCCCACCACCATCAAGGAGGTTCGGGCACTTGGCTGGGAAGAGGTCGATGTGGTACTCTTCTCCGGGGATGCCTATGTAGACCATCCCTCTTTTGGGGCAGCCGTGATTGGCAGGATTCTGGAACGTGAAGGGTTAAAGGTGGCAATCGTGCCTCAACCCAACTGGCAGGATGATCTGCGTGATTTTAAAAAGATGGGGAAGCCAAGGCTCTTTTTCGCCATTACAGCGGGCTGTATGGACTCGATGGTCAACCATTATACCGCGAACAAGCGAAAACGGTCCAACGATGCCTACACTCCCGGTGACAGAGCCGGTGCGCGTCCGGATTATGCCACCATTGTCTATTCCAACATCATCAAAAAGTTATATCCGGACGTGCCTGTGATCATCGGCGGTATTGAGGCCTCACTCAGAAGGGTAACCCATTACGACTATTGGTCTGACCAGTTAAAACCCAGTATACTTATTGAAAGCCAGGCAGATCTGCTATTTTATGGCATGGGAGAAAAATCCCTGATCTCCATGATTGACCAGCTTAAAAACGGAGCTCAGATCCAGGAGATGACAGACATTCCCCAGACTGCCTATCGGGTTCAGAAGGACCGAACCATTCCCGCCTATTCCTTCTGGAAAGACCACGAACTTTTCAGTCTGGAGCAGTGCCGGGAAGAAAAGATCAACTATGCCCGCAATTTCAAGATTATCGAAGAGGAGTCCAACAAAATGGAGCCAGAGATCAGGCTCCTTCAGTCGCACGGGGATCAAAAAGTGGTCATCAATCCGGCCTGGCCTCCACTTTCGGTGGAAGATGTAGACCATTACAGCGATTTGCCTTTTACCAGGCTGCCGCATCCAAGATACCATGGCAAGGGGACCATTCCCGCCTATGAAATGATCCGGCACTCCATCAACATCCACAGGGGTTGTTTTGGTGGCTGCGGTTTTTGTACCATCTCTGCCCACCAGGGAAAATTTATTGCCTCCAGATCGGAAGCTTCCGTTCTCAAGGAGGCAGAAAAAGTTACCGAGATGCCTGATTTCAAGGGATACATTTCGGATATTGGCGGTCCGTCGGCCAACATGTATAAGATGGAGGGAATCCATCTCTCCATTTGCCAATCCTGCAAAAGACCCTCCTGCATCTTCCCTTCCGTCTGTAAGAACCTGAATACCGACCATCGTCCCATGACCAACCTTTATAACCAAATCGCAGGACTAAAGGGGGTTAAGAAGGCATTCATCGGAAGTGGCATACGTTATGACATCATTTTCAACCGGGTGGCAGATGATACAGTCAACAAGGGAAATCTGGATTACCTCGACCAGGTAATCGGCAAACATGTCTCCGGCCGATTAAAGGTAGCCCCTGAGCATACCTCTGATGATGTGCTGGAGATCATGCGAAAGCCCTCCTTCTCACAATTTGCCCAACTCAAGAAGTTCTTTGACAATGCCAATGAGAAATATGGACTAAAGCAACAGCTGATTCCCTACTTCATCAGCAGCCATCCGGGTAGTACGGTGGAATCCATGGCCGACCTTGCCGCCAAGACGAAGGCGCTTAACTTTAAACTGGAGCAAGTCCAGGATTTCACGCCCACTCCCATGACCCTGGCTACAGCCATCTATTATTCAGGATATCACCCGTATACACTCGAAAAAGTATATACTGCCAAAACAGCCGCTCAAAAACAAGCCCAGCGAAAGTTTTTCTTCTGGTACAAAAGTGAATTCAGGAAGGAGCTGATCGCAGAACTGCGCATGATCAAGCGACCAGATCTGGAGAAGATACTGTTCAACAAGTAATTATCGATTTTGGAATTTCGATTTTGGAATACGGGCCATCAACATATGCCCATTATTCAAAGAAAATTGTGCTCGTAGCGCAATCCAAAATCCAAAATCCAAAATCCAAAATATTTAGCGGTGGAACTTCTCTCCGATGTACTCCAATCCGGTAGCCAATCCACTTCGCCAGTAACTCCAGGAATGGCTTCCATCCCTGACACGGTATTCATGCGGAATGCCCAGTTTCTTCATATCAACATGAAGTTGTGAGTTGCCGTTGCAAAGAAAATCATCATCCCCGCAATCGATCCAGAATCGGACCGATTTTAGCTTTTCGATGGGTACAGTATGGATCAGGTCCAGCGGATTATTGGCTTTCCAGGCCTCGCTCAAACGTGCTTCTCCATGCAAACTCTTACCAAATAACCCGGAGAAATAACGATTGTAATCTGCATCAGCCATTTTTAGGATCTCTTCGTTGGTAAATGTGCCTGAGCTTAGGGCGATGCAGGTCGAAAAAAGATCTGTGTGCCTCATGGTGAGTTTCAGTGCGCCATAACCACCCATGGAGAGTCCTGCGATGGCCCTGAACTCCTTCTTTTGTCTGATTCTGTATTCCTTCTCAATCCATGGCATGAATTCCTGGATGAAAACATCTTCCCAGCTTATCTTACCATCGAAACTGTTGCAATACCATGTTACCTTCCCATCCGGAATAACCAGAATGCAGGGAGGTATCTTGCCTTCTGAGATACCCTTGTCTGCGATGCTGTTAGCCTCCCCAAACTGAATCCACCCGGTTTCGTCATCCGAATAACCATGCAGCAAATAGACAACGGGATAGCTTCGCTGGGAAAAAGCATAATCCCCCGGTAAGTAGACCGAATATTTCATTTGAGAACCTGACTTGGCGGTAAAAACCAATGATTCAATGACTTTGCCATTTTGAGCACAAAGGGCAAAAGACAACATTAGAAGGAGAGCGAGCGATAGGAAAGTCTTCATACGAAATTTCATGGTTAATTGGATAACACCCCAACAAATCTAATTAAAATTGGCCCGATTTTCTATCTTTGAAAGATATTCCAGTTCACTTAAAACAGAATAAACATGAGCTCACTCATCTTTGGATTCCTCTTTGGCATCCTGCTCCAAAGTGCCAGGTTAAACCGGTTTGATACCATCAGCGGAATGGCTACGCTCGAAAACTTTAAGGTTGCAAAGGCCATTGCCCTTGCCATCGGAACCGGCGTGATCCTTTTGAATTTGGAAATCGGGCTGGGATTCGCCACCTATCATATCAAACCTCTGCTTTTGGGCGGTATAATCCTTGGAGGTTTGATTTTTGGATCCGGAATGGCCATTCTTGGTTACTGTCCCGGCACTGTGATGGTATCTGCAGGGGAAGGTTCGCTGGATGCACTGGTTGGCATACTGGGAGGTTTGGCCGGCGGATTGGTCTACACCCTTGTCTTACCTTCCATCTCCGGTCTATTGGGTCCTAATGTTGGCAGTTACTCTTTGTATACGGCATTTGGTGCCAACCCCTTCCTGTTTTACTCCCTGATGGTTCCTACCGGACTCATCTTTATTGCACTGGCATTTGTGGTTCACCGTTTTGAAAAAAGCAAGGATAAAAGCTGGATCATTGCTGGGATTGGGATTGCCGTACTGAACACCTTTGTCTTCTATTTTGCTGACCGGCCCATTGGTGCATCCACCTTCTTCCCATACGTAGCAGACACCATTTTTGGAGTCATTGACAACGCCTATTTCAAGCAAATAACAAAATCAGGAAGTTGGGAAGTGCCATTCTTGGCTGGAGGTCTGATTTCCGGCCTAATCGTCTCACTGCTGAGAAAGGAATTTAAAATCAGGATGGTACATGACAATTGGAAACGATACAAAGGCAACAATTATGGGAAAAGGGTTTTTTGGGCCTTCACCGGCGGGTTTATCCTGATCTTCGGAGCACGTATGGCGGGTGGCTGTACTTCAGGACATGTAATATCCGGTGGCATGCAATTGGCTGCCAGCAGCCTGATCTTTGCACTGTTCGTCTTCGCTGGTTTGTTGCTGACAGGCAAGTATTTCTATCCGAAAAAATGAACGAAATTTTTTTCGCTACACTTCTGAATATAGCTGGTGCTCTTTTTAGAATATTCCTAATTGCGTTGGTTGGGGCCTGGTTTTTTAGAAGAAAAGTTTTTTCCTCCGGGGATGTAAGTAGTTTCTCCTCCCTGATGATTAAGGTGCTTTTACCGGCCATGATTTTCTCGAAGATAATTCTGACGCTGAAGCCTGGAGAGTTTCCGATGTGGTGGGTATTGCCGTTAATAGGCATTGGGCTGATATTGATTGGAGTACTTTTTGCCCTGCTTTTTTATGCCAATAACCTCAAGGCCAAACGAAACATGATCCCCATTTCCTCCATGCAGAATGCAGGATACCTTGCGCTGCCGCTTGGACAAGCCATCTATCCCGATCAATTCGACTTGTATGCCTTGTACTGTTTTCTGATCATTATTGGCCTGAATCCCATTCTTTGGAGCATTGGCAAATTTTTGAATACCGCTGATCCAAACCAGAAGTTCTCGTGGAGACAGTTGGTGACTCCTCCCCTGGTGGCACTTTTGATTGCCATCACATTGGTCTTGTCAGGTTTACAACGGTTCATTCCACCATCCATTGTGGAGGTAATTGATCTCACAGGTTCGGCAACTGTTCCAATGGCAAATTTTATATTGGGGGCTGTTTTGGGGGGTATCTCTCTTCGCATCTGGCCTCCGGTGTTGGATGTACTCAAAGTCATCAGCATCAAGTTTTTCATTATTCCGTTGATCACGCTTCTGCTGATGCTATATTTCAATCTAAAGGCAACCCAGCCACTTCTGAGCGATGTCATCTTGATTCAAGCAACTTTGCCACCTGCCATCGCAATCATGATTCAGATCAAAAACTGGGGAGGAGAAGTTCAGCAGACCGGAAGCCTGATGCTGATATCCTATACTTTTTGCCTGATTGCCATCCCATTTTGGCTCGCTGTGTGGAAAATTTTATAATATTGCGTGAAATAAAAAGGAGCATGAACAACAACAATTTTTTGGCTTTCGACCTGGGAGCATCCTCCGGAAGAGCCATATTGGGCACCATAGCCAACCAGCAGTTGAAATTGACGGAGGTTCACCGTTTTGAAAACCGAATGGTAGAAATCGACCATCACTTTTATTGGAATATCTTCTCCCTCTTCGATGAACTGAAAACCGGCCTCAAAAAATGCATCCGTGATTTTGGCATTCAACCGGATTCCATCGCGGTAGATACCTGGGGGGTGGATTTTGCCTTTTTGGACAAGGATGGCATGATAGCTTCCCTTCCCTTTGCCTACCGTGACCATCGTACCGATCATGCCATGGAAGATTTTTACAAAATCATGCCGAAAGAGCAACTTTACCTAAAGACCGGTATTCAGCTGATGCAGTTCAACTCCCTTTTCCAGCTTTTCGTTCACCAGCAAACCAAAGAAGCCCAATACCTGGACGGAAAAGATTTGCTCTTCATGCCGGATGCCCTCTCCTACCTCTTTTGTGGGATCAAAAAGAATGAGTTCTCCATCGCTTCAACCTCACAATTGCTGAAGCCTGGTCATCTTACCTATGAAACAAGCCTTTTTGAAGCAATTGGTGTCGATCCATCCATCATGCAGGAGCTGGTTTTGCCCGGCACCATCCTGGGCAATATCAAACCTGAGGTGCAAAAAGAGACCGGCAGCAGGGCAATCCCCGTCATTGCGGTTGCCTCCCACGATACCGCCTCCGCAATTGTCTCTGTTCCTGCCAGTGGCAGAAATTGGGCCTACATCAGTTCTGGCACCTGGTCACTAATGGGAATTGAATCAGAGCAACCACTGATATCCAAGGAAATATTAAACCTAAACTTCACCAATGAAGGTGGAGTGGAGGGTACTACCCGGTTCCTTAAAAACATCATGGGAATGTGGTTGCTTCAGGAGTGCAGAAGGGTTTGGTCCGCCAAAATCAACTACTCCTGGAGTGAAATGGTTGAATTAAGCAAGGTTGCCCAACCCTTTAAATGCCTGATTGATCCTGACGATCCCTCGTTTCTGAATCCTGCAGATATGCCTCAGGCCATCATCGACTTCTGTATCAAAACCGGCCAGACCCCACCAGAATCCCATGGAGAATTTATTCGTTGTATCTTCGAGAGTCTTGCCATGAAGTACCGGTTTACCCTTGACTCGATCCGTTCGGTCATCTCCTACCCCATCGATATGGTACACATCATCGGAGGGGGTGCTAACAATGAATTGCTTTGCCAATACAGTGCCAATGCACTTGGAATACCGGTCAAGGCAGGACCAACAGAAGCAACTGCCATTGGGAATATTCTGGTCCAGGCAAAAGCGTTGAATAGTTTGGCAAGTCTGGCGGAGATCCGGAAGATGGTAGGAAACTCCTTTGAAACCAAGACCTTCCTACCCGAGGAGACAGCCTTATGGGAGGTTGAATTTGAAAAATTCAGGAAGATTGCCAGGGAATTTTAATTTGCTCATGCTCCTTGCCATTTGATCCGTCTTACCAGACAGATTGGCAATTAAAAGAGTCGGCAAATTTTAAATTGCTTCAACTCATTCAATGAAATACTTTACATGACAAAATGAAAAAAAATATTCTGTTCCTCCTGTTGACACTCACCCTTTCAGTTTCCTCATCTGCACAGATTGCCCAACATGTGCTGGGGCTTCGTTTCGGATCGGGCGATGGGTTTGGCACTGAAGTTTCCTATCAGCATGGTCTATCGGCTGTCAACCGACTGGAGATCGATCTTGGGATGAACAGCCACCATGAAAACCAGCCCAATGGAACGTTTAACTACTCCAGCTGGGGACTAACCGGACTCTACCATTGGGTATTCAAGATTGAAAATGAGCTCAATTGGTACATTGGCCCCGGTGGCAAAATTGGTTCATTGTACCATGAACAGGGATTCGTGCACAACTACCAAAATGGTTTCTTCCTGGTTGCGGCCGGCGACATTGGTGTTGACTACACCTTCCCGGTAGGGATTCAGGTAGCCTTGAATGCCCGTCCTGAATTTGGATTGATCAACCATGGGACCAACATCAATGTCGGATTGGCGGTGCGCTATAGATTCCGTTAAAATATTGGGTTCAATTGGATTGTGATAAAAATTGACAACATTTGTCCTATGAAAAAAGCAATACTCATTTTGGCAACTGCCCTCCTGGTCTCTGAGGCAGCCTCTGCGCAGCTGGTTAAGAATTCGATCGGACTAAGGTATGGGACGGTATTCGGCCTGGGAACAGAAGCCTCCTATCAACACATACTCTCACCCGACAAAAGGATTGAACTGGATTTGGGATACAACAGCAATTACGAATACATCAGCAATTTAAGGCAGGACTACAACAGCTGGGCAGTGACCGGACTTTACCAATGGGTATGGACCCTGAAGAGTCTGGATGAAAATTTAAATTGGTATGCAGGTCCGGGTGCAAGGTTGGGATTCTGGAGCTCCAGCCAAAAATATGACTCCAAGTACAACAACGGACCCTTCGTTGTGGCAGCCGGGGATGCAGGCATAGAGTACAGCCTTGCCGGAGGCATCCAGTTCGCCGTGGATGTGCGACCAGAATTGGGAATATACAATCATGGAAGCGGCGTAAGTGTTGGATTTGCCATACGATACCAATTCAGATAACCTGACTCTTTACAGATGATTACCATCTTGCTGTTACTATCCGCCGGAATTGTGCTGGGACTGCTGATCATAAGTTATCCAAGGCTCCATGTCATCAACAACAACTTGCTGAACTGGGCCATTTATCTCCTGCTCTTTTTGTTGGGGATTTCAGTGGGGACCAACCAGGAGGTCATTCGGAACCTTGGTAAAATAGGTTTGGAAGCCATTGCCATTGCGTCGCTCTCGATTGCAGGAAGCGTGCTGCTCTCCTATTTCCTCTTTAAACGCCTATTCTTTAAGCATGAAAAGTAGCCTTATCATTTTTGGCTTCTTTGTTGCCGGGGTTTTTGCCGGACTCTCCGGGAAGTTGCCAGCAGGCTTTGATTTTGACAAACTTGGCAGTTATGCGCTCTACCTATTGATGTTGCTGGCCGGTATCAGCATCGGTAGTGACAAAAATTCATGGAGTGTCCTTGCCTCCCACAATTACAAGATCATTTGGGTGCCCGTAACCATCGTGACAGGCACGATGATGGGGTCAGCACTGGCGGCACTTCTCTTGCCCTCCCTCACCCTGCGCGAAACACTGGCAGTTGGAGCAGGCTTTGGGTATTACAGTCTCTCCAGTGTATTTATCACACAGCTACACAGTCATTCATTGGGGGTTGTGGCGCTGCTATCGAATATTTTCAGGGAAGTAGCCACTTTACTGCTTACACCCATCCTGGTAAGATATTTTGGCAACCTGGCAGGAATAGCCTCGGGGGGGGCCACTGCCATGGATACCACCTTGCCGGTTATCACCAGATACTCTGGCAAATCCTATGCAGTTATAGCCGTTTTCAGCGGAATTGTTCTTACCATATTGGTGCCGTTTCTGGTGACATTTATCCTGACGGTGTGAATCTAGGCTGATGCCTATCCTGATTCAGAATTTCAGCTCATTTATTAGGCGAATTTTCTGGAATTTTTGATTTGATGCCACTCCCAGGCACAAATTCCGTGCAACAGGGCTTTCCATTGGGTTTCCTCCCTCAACCACACGAAGCCTTAGTTATTAGCGGTAGTGCTTTTTTTAACGTTTTGACGTCAAACGCCGGGCGGGTTTATGATGTTTGTTAGTTTTAGTTTGGTTTGTGTTTCTGGCAGGAGTAAATGAATATGATCTATTGACCCCCTATGGAATTTGGCGTTTGTTATGGGCCGTAGTTATTGCCCCAGACTGATTTTGAAGTGAGGCAATTCAACACTTAACATTACTTTAGCCTGTAAAGCATTAAATACCCGCATAAGGGTCTCAATAGTAACATTGCTGGCATTATTTTCAATTCTTGATATTTGAGCTTTTTGTACCCCAATGAGTTTACCTAATTCTTCCTGGGTTAATTTTCGCTCCTGTCTAGTCTGTTTTATGGCTTGGCCAATTAGGTCCATTTGTAATTCATATTCAAATCGGTCTCGGTTGGGCGTACCAATTTTACCGATAAGTTTATCCTGGACTTCGTCTAAAGTATGTGTTTTCATTTCTTTGTCGTTTTAGCGGTTTCTTTGTCTTCAAAATATCGTGATCGTATTTGTTTTGCTTTATGGATTTCGCTATCAGGAGCTTTACTGGTTTTCTTGACTATTCCATGTGTTGAAATAACAAGGGTATTTCCAATATTAGTCTTGTCCCAAAATGCAAACAATCTGTAATGTATTCCTTGATATAGCGTTCTGAATTCCCAGATTTCATCTTTCAGTTTTTTGAATAGTTCTGGATCTTGCCTTGTCTGAGCTTTACGAATATTAAAAAGGATCTTTTCGTAGTGTTTCTTTTCAAGATTACTGAGAAATTCATATGCTTCATCTAATAATACAATGTCAAAAAAATTGTCCATTCACATGATTCTTGATACAGCAAAGATATATAAAAAGTTTCGTTATATAGAAACTGTTTTCAGATTATGATTTTCTCGACTATGACTCATAACGTTTTGCAGATTTGCGATGGGCGGGCTTTTCACCGCAAATGATGATGCGGAGCACAGAATTTCCGGTACCACAAAACTGTTTGCGGAGCACGAAACCCAGCCTGTTGCAAATGTGCTGTTACCAGTAGGTATTTCTTCCAATCAAACAGTTCTAAGTTGCAGTCTTGTTCCTGAAATCCTGTCATAAACACTGGCCTGTCCCTTACTAAGAATTATGCTAATAAAGTAAACAATCACCAAAACTTGTGGCACAATTAGAATAATCCATGTCCAAATTGGTGTTTCTCTACCAACTGATTCAAAATAGATAATCCAGTGAACTCCCGTATGAGCAAGTTCCCAAGGTAAATATTTCAATAGATTCCTTATCAAAATGCTCTTGTTCGTCTTATTTTCAGGAGTCAAAACTATCAAATTAAGTACTCTTTTTCCGATGGTCGCTTTCCAATTACCTTTCTCTGTCAAATACGAATAGGTTATTACTGGCAATGTCAATGTCAAAAAGCCGATTAGCTGTCCGAAATATGGGTTCAAGCCTGCTTGTCTAACGTCAAAGAACAAGCTCGTCACTGCGAAAAGCAAAATGGCATACAAAACAATAATTCCAAAGTCTATTGTCCAAGCAAAAATTCTATGTATGAGCTGTCGTGTCATATACTTACTAGTAAAGTAGGAAGCTACACGCAGGGGCGGATTGCGGGCGATTTCCTGTCAAGCCGAAAAGATGACCGGGCGGAAAGATGCCCACCGAAAACCACTGCTGCCGCGCTTGACGGGTAGCTGAAGTTATGGGCTGTTGCTAATTTTTCTTAAGATTTCTCCTAAGCGTGTCAGTCATTTTTGTGAATTATCGTAATCCAAGTATTATCAAATCCAAGGGCTGTTAGTATCTTTACTTTGTCTAAAATTGGAGGTTGTTTGATCTTTATCACCAAACTTTTAGCTGGAACGTCTTCGATAATAGTAAATTGTGAGCCGTGTGGTTGCCAAGTAAAACAATGTTCACCAGTCTGTTTGTGAGTTCCAACTAAGTTATTGTTTTTGTTCCATTCCCAATTATAAAGTTCGTGGTCGTAACGAATCGTATCGAATTCAAAGACTACAACTTCTGAAAGGTCGTTGGATTTGAGAAGAACGATTGTTCTCAAATGTTTATACTTTTCACGAATTGAAGAAACCCTTTCATTCCAAATCTCAAGAACAAGCTTACCAATTAGCTGTGCATCTGCTCCCTGATCACTACGTTCCCCAAATGAATAATTTGGAGAATTACGACCAGAGATTAATCTCACCTTTTTTTGTGTGGATGGATTGGTTGCTTTTACAGTTTTTGCACCCCAAGCAGTATTGCCCATTACAACATCGTCAAGTCCAACATTGGATGGCTTCCAGTCTGCACCAATACAGTTTGCGAAAATATTTTCCCATTCTGAGCCTTCAAGTTCAGGCTTCCCTTTTGAAGCAAGCAAGTAGATTAACTCTTTGCCAAGTAGATAAGGAAACTCTTTGGGAAACTCATTTAAGGGGAAGGCCGAAACGGATTTATTTACAGTTCGTAGTTTTGGTGCTTTATCGTTTTCCATAGCTTACTTCATATTCTCTTAAAACCGAAGTCATATCCAATGAGGTTGCAACAAACGGAAGTAATTTTAAAATAACTGCTTTAACAATATTAACAGGAACAGCATTCCCAGCCTGTTTTCTGGCTTGTCCATCAGCTACTACTATTTTATAACTGTCTGGGAATCCTTGTAACCGAAGCATTTCTCTTGGAGTCAATCGTCTTTCTCCATTTACGAGTAAATAATTATAAGAGGCTCCTGCACGTAAAGCACAAGAATATGGATATGAGCAAATATTACCTGCTTTGTTCTCGTGCCAAATAGAAAGCGGATAAGCCGAATTATGTTTGTCTTTGCGTTTTTGTACAATGTAATCAGATGCCAAATGCTTTTTGTCAACCTTTGTTTCAAGGATTTCTGAAAGTGGTTTAAAAGGTCTGACAGGCGATGGATAACTAAACATTATAGGTTCACGGTGTCCAACTATGATAACACGTTCGCGCTTTTGTGGAAGTCCGTAATCAAGTGCATTTAATACCGCAAATTGCACATTATAACCTAATTCCTTTTCTAAAGTTTTTATGATAGTCTTTAGTGTTTTACCCCCATCGTGTCCAACAAGTTGCTTTACATTTTCTAAGATAAAGGCTTTTGGTCTTTTATGTTTTATAATCCTTGCAATGTCAAAGAATAAAGTGCCACGAATATCGTTAAAACCTTGCATTTGTCCAATTATACTGAATGGCTGGCATGGAAAACCTGCAAAAAGAATGTCGTGATCAGGTATATCTTTTTCGTCGATTTTGGTTATGTCTCCTGCCGGTCTATGTCCAAAATTTGCTTCGTAGCTGTCTTGGCAAAATGTGTCAATGTCTGATGAAAACACACAGTTAGGAATGAGTCCATTCTCGATGCAGGCTTGATCCATTGCAGTTCTGAAGCCTCCTATTCCGCAAAATAGATCTATAAATTTTATTCTCTCCATGGATTTACTTTATTAAATCTCAAATTTAAAGTTTTATGGCTTCTAATCAATGCAATTCAAATGAAAATATTTTAGCCTATTTATCAACCAAAAACCGCTCGACAAAGCGTCGTACAATTGCACATAACGGTTTTCGGCTTGGCGAAGGCGGGGCTTTCAGAACACTATCCTGTCAAGTTACCACAAAATTTATTAGTTGTACGAATCTTCATTTAACTTTTGTCTGCCCCGCTTTTGGAAAAGTGCTGTTAGGCCTATGTGATTGTTTATGCATTGAGTCAATACTTTCTTTTAGAAATTTTTTAATGTCTACTAAGTTGTCAACTTGGGCCTGATCAGCAGTGTTTATTTTGTTTATTTGAGTTTTGTCTATTGTTGAGTCAAAAATTAATGGTGATAAAAATGAAAATGCTAAAGCAGCAAAGGCAACATAAAGTGAGTACCTCGAAAGCCTCGTCTGCGAAATAGCTTCTTTCATTTCGGCTTCATGGTCTATTTGTTCTTGTGTTTTAAACTCATTCGTAACTAATACTTTTATCTCTGTCCCACAAATTAAATAACTTCTTAAATATCTTACGATTCGGTCAAATATGTCAGTGGGAATTGGCATACTCATTAAGTCGCCGTTTCTGCTGTCAAAATAAGGCTGGTCAATATTCTTTGTAAGAAAATCTCTTGTCCCTATTGGTCTTTCCAGATTTGAATGAATGAAAATTAAATCGTTTTTTTCTAAATAGTTTAATACTGATATCAATTCAAAAAACTCGCTTATGGCATTTTTATCAGTTTTTAGATACCAAAGAGATATAATTCTTTCTTCTTCTTCTATCTTAATGCCCCTATTTTCAAGGATTGTGTCTGCAATGAAAGTTCCAGCATTTGAATTTTTGGGATCAATAGCAATTAACTTATTAATTATTTTCTTCTCAAATTCACTAAAATTTCTCATGTCAATTAATGTTATTTTGTTACATAGCATTACGCCTAGCTCTTATATACCCACTACAAGCCTAGGTTTAGACTGTGATTTGCGATAAATTGAGGCAGGTTTGTTGGGTGTTACAGGCACGATAAACTTACCTAATAATATTTGAATACCAAAGCTTTAGAAAGGGAAAATGTGCCGGACATGCCTGGGTTGGGCACGGTTGGTAACTGCCAATATTTCGGCTAAAGCCTTGGCGGAATAGGGGTGTATTTGGTCAACGCCATAAAAACACCGCCATAAATGGCGTTGCTAGTCAATTACCATTTTGCGAAATACATGTCATTTCGATTGTTGCGGTTTCGTTATTCGACCGACCTGACTAGCCTTAGCCTTCGGGCTACGGAAATGAAGGAGGTGCATTCCGGCAACGCCCTAAATGACCATTTTGTTTTTTTCTCATTTTGAGGGTAACCTCTCGCCCCATTTGGGTATTAATATACAGAAAACGGCACTCAGCTGCCCTTTGTGCTACCGACCGCTTACCTGGTTGTCAAATTGGCCCCTGCAATAATCCGGTTCCTTCGAATTTCAACACAAGCGTTACCCATCATCGCTGATTCAGAACTTACTACAACTCCGGAATGATACGTTAAGCGAAGTATGTCAGAAGGTGGATTAAAGTCACTCGCTGACCAACGGGTTTAACCATCCTATAGTTCTCAAACATTTATTATTAATCCCTTAAATTTATTTTAAATGAACTTGAACATGAACCGCAGTTACAATTGCAAAGACGAAGAATTGGCTGTTTTATGCAGGTTTTCAGCGATTAGCCTGAGACGCGACCTGGCCGATTTTACTGCTTACTCGCCAAAGTTGGGCGAAACCTACCTGGCTACTTTCGAATCCGGAATTGCCAAAGTTGAAGAATTACTTTCCCCCGCTTCGGAGACCGCCGAGATGAAAAAAATTACCGACAGGATCTATTCGGGGATGAATGATGTACTGGACCATGTCAAACATCTGGGGGGCTACCTCAAAATGGCCGGCAGCAGCATTAACCTCTCTGCTGCCGATTTCGGACTCTCTGAGTTGCGGAAAGGAATCAACAACGGAGATCCGGAAAAGGTGCTAGACCGAATGACAGAGGTGAACAAAAACATAGCGACTTACAAGGCGGCCCTTGCCGAACAAGGATTTACCGAATTGCTGGAGACCAAACTACTGAATGCTCATGCTTCCTTAAACACCGACCGGCAGTTGCAGTACCAAATCCTTACGAACCGGAAAGCATTGGTGCAAAGCAATGTTGAAACCCTAAACGTTCTGAACAGTCAGTTAACAGAGATTTTACGAATCGGAAAAATCCTGTACCAGGGCAAGGATGCGGTAAAACAACAGGAATATACCCTCGCCGCACTGAAAAAACGGGTACGACGCATTTCAAAAAAAGAGGCAGATATGCCCGTCACACCGGGAACACCACAGCCACAATAAGTAAGAAAAATCATTGGGCTGGAGGGGGCAAAACGACACCCCCCCCTTCGGGAAATGACAAGTATCTGTCAATGATCCAGGTATGACCTACCACGGAGCAGGAGTGACCGTCTACGATTCAGGGATGACTGTCTATGACTCAGGGATGACTGTCTATGACTCAGGGATGACTGTCAATGATTCAGGTATAACTGTCTACGAATCAGGTACGACCTTCGATGGAACAGGAGGGATTGTCTATGATTCAGGTATGACCTTCGATGGAGCAGGAGTGATTGTCTACGATTCTGGTGTGACAGTCCAAAGAAGAGTTCCTATCACTATTCTGGTTTGCGCTCCGTATGGCAATTTTTATCGTTGCCAAACCCAATTGTAACATTAGGCAAAGGTTTCTGAAGGCTGCCAATGGCTTTGTACCAGGGCATGGGGCGTGGGGCATGGAGCGTGGGGCATGGGGCATGGGGCATGGGGCATGGGCTAACTCTATGCCCTATGCTCTCTGCCCTATGCTCTCTGCCCTATGCTTCTTCAAAAAATGCCTCCGCCCCCGGATAATCATACTCAGACATGGCCTTGTCGACAGGGAATAAAAAGAATTTGCATTTTGCCGTAGCGCATACGGTTCCATCGTTGCCAAGCAATCGACCCTCGACAAATGCCATCCGGGTCGTTTGCTCGGTCATTTTTGCCCTTAAAACAATCGCTCCGTCACTGATCAATACCGCCTTCCTGTAACTGATCTCCATAGAGGTTGTTACGCCCACCGTCTTGCCAAGCGACTGGACGACCCAGCTGCAGAGCTCATCCAGCAGGGCCGCCTGAATGCCACCATGCAAAACATTCCGAAAGCCTTCTGCCCACTTTTGGGGATTCCAGACTGCAACCACCTCGTCTCCATCCAATTCGAATTTCAACTGCAAACCCTTGTCATTGTTGGGAGAACAACCAAAACAGTGGTAATCCTTCCGACCAGAAGTCAGGTAAGGATTTAAGATCTTTCTTGCCATATTTTATACAAATTTATCCAATCCGGAGGTGACACCCCTTTGTCTAGAAACAATGATCCGTCACTTGCCCTTCAAACATTTCAAACATTTCAAACTTTTCAAACATTCCAAACAACTCAAATTTCCGCCCCTACCCTAACCACCACATTGTTTTGAAGGTACCAAAGATTCCCTTCACACAAAAGGTATCCCATTTTCTGAAGATCCTGAAGATATCCCTTCATTTGCCGAATATCCTTTTCTGATTCCTCCCCCGTTTTGTAATCAATTACGACTGCCCTGTTTCCCTGTAACAGCACGCGGTCGGGGCGGTGCCTTGATGCTCCGACTCTCAGGATTTCCCGCTCATTCAATACTTTCCACTGATCAGAAAACCAATCCGAATAAGGCAATTCCTGCAAAACCCGATCAATTTTCCCAAAGAAATACTCCCCCTCGGGCGCTGTTAGAAATCCCTCTGCAACCATTTGTGCAACAGCATTTCCAACATCCTTCCGGCTTTTTATTCTTTCAAAAAGTTGGTGCATCATATTTCCCTGATTGATTCTTTGATTCTTATCATCACCCGAAAGCTGGAAATAGTCCTTGCTGTGCAACCGGATCTTCATTCTGTTGTTGGGGTTGAGTATCAAAGGTTCACCGGCATGTTGCAGGTCTATCTCCATTTTGGGATCCTTGGCAGAGGAGACCAGTGATCCCAGCTTAAAATACTTGCGGCCGGGATCCCAAAAGGCTCCCAAATCCCTGAATTTCTGCTTGTCAACAGTATCTTCCTGGTAAGGAGACTCTACCAGTTCCTGGATCAACTCAGCAACATTGCTGGTCTTTTGTTTTCCCTCCTTGTAAGGAAGGATCAGGTAGAGGTTATGGATGGCCCTGGTAGTAGCTACATAGAGCAGGTTAAGATTGTCCATGATGCTGTATAGCAATTCATGGTAATAGTCGTAGGTAAAAATTGAATTTTTCAGCAGTGGATCACATTTTAAAAGAACCATGGAAAGTCCATTGAATGGTGCTGCTCCAGGGAATGCCCAAATGTAATTCGGCTTTCTTGAATTCAATCCAATTTCCCAATTGCAGAACGGGATAAACAGGGTGTGGTATTCCAACCCCTTGGATTGGTGAATGGAAGAGATCCGTATAAAATTCTTTACATTGGAAAGATTCAAAGTTTTGTTACTTCCGCTTACCTCCCACCACGAAAGAAATCCAGGAATGCCGCCACTCTCCTCCCTTCCGTATTCGAGTACCATATCCAGAAAAGCCTGCAGGTAAACCTTCTCTCCTGTCATCTTTCCCAGGGCAAAATGTTCGATCACCGACACCGCAAGCTCATACAAAGGCAAGGCAAGCAAACCATTCTGAAAATCCGACTGAGGATTCATTTCCAGCCACTCCCGGAAAAGGTCAGGCAAAGGATTTTCAGCATCGAAAAGTTCATGAAGATCCTTGGGGGAACTCTGGTTATCCTGGATCATCAGGGGTTGCAGTATCCGGTAGTAAGTATACAACAGTTCTCCCCGCAGCTGCAATGAATCCCGTCGAAGGAAAAATTTCATGAAATTGACGACAAAACCCACCACAGTGGATTGCCCTATTTTAAGGGTGTCGCTGGTAATTACATCGTAGCTGCACCCTGGCACAGCAGCACATTTTTTCCTTTCCCATAGCGCATTGGCAATCAATCCGGCTTCAGAATTTTCCCTTACCAAAATGGCAATATCCTCAGCTTTTACACCTGCGATCTGAACCCTTTCCAACTCCTCCATGAGCAACTTCAATGCTTTCTCCCTGAATGCTCCTTTGCTTGCTGTTCCATCCGGTTCAATGAATCGCATCTCCACAAGTCCATCCGCTGATCCGGACAGGGCTTTCTCCTGGTAATGCCCTTCATAAGCACTGGCGATTACCCCATGAAGTGCTGCATATCCGGGTTCATCGGTTTCTGATTTGATGTAGTCGTTCAGATATTGCGACGCAAACCTGTAGAGTGAATTGTTAAAATCCAGGATACTCTTACCACTTCGCCAATTTTTCTCCAAATTCTTTACGGTAACATTTTGGTGGCGCAGATCTTCCGCCAGCTGGTTTGCCAACAGATTCCAGTCTCCGTTCCTCCATCGGTAAATTGATTGCTTGACATCACCCACCACCAAAGAGGGATATCCTGACGCCAAAGAATTCTCTATCAGCGGTTTAAAATTATCCCATTGCTGTCTGGAGGTATCCTGAAACTCATCCAGCATGAAATAGCGGTAAATCAATCCTACCTTCTCATAAATGAAAGGGGTATCATTCCCATCAATGATCCGGCCGATCATCCGGCCAGAATCACTCAGCAACACCGTATTTTTTTCTCGGAGAACCTCTTTTATCTTCAATGCTATATTTCCCAAAAGGCCAAAAGGGTAGATGTTTTTCAGGATGGCCTGACAGCTGTTGACGATACACATTTGATGATCCAATGCCTCAATTGACTCTCTCAGCAAGCTGTTCAAACCATTGTTGTACAGCTCCTCTGCCTGCTTTTTGAACTGTGGTGTATCCGTTTTTTTAAACCAGTTTTCCAGGTTGTCACAAGCTTCCAGGACAGTTTTTCCCGGGATATCAAACTTCCCGTTGGCCAGTTTATTGAAAAGGTTGGCAAAGGAGTTTCTTCCTGACTTAAACTGGTCGTAGGCTATTCCAGCGTTTGCCATCAACACAATTCCCCGCTGTCCCAATGATCTCAAATGCATTTCGGCTGCATTTCCGGCTTGTTTGACCTCACTGATGTACCCACTTAATTTCTCCTTCCCGGTGAGGGTATCCAGAAATTCATCTCCATGAACCTTGAAGGCCTCTTTCTCAACCTCCCTCCCAAATTTTACCAGCTCCTTTCTAAAGTCCCAGCTGATGCCGTCATCCAGATTCTCCTCCAGAAATTGCATCATCCAGTCCATTAGCAACTCATTGCTGTCAACCTCCTGAAACAACCGGTCGATGGCGTCTTCCATCGCCTGCTTATTGTCTATCTCCGTTTTAAAAGAGGCATTTAACCGTATCTCCCTGGCAAAAGACCTGATGATTTTTTGGAAGAAACTATCAATGGTCATGACGGAAAACCGCGAATAATCGTGTAAGATTTTTTTCAAGATCAACGATGCCTGGCTCTTGATTTTCAACTCACTGCCAAATTCCTTCAAGGTTTCGGAATAGCCTGAACCCCTGCCTGCCGCAAGATTGGCAAGTTCTTTCAGTATCCTTTCCTTCATCTCAGAAGTTGCTTTGTTGGTAAAAGTTACTGCAAGAATATTGCGGTAGGAATGCGGATTGGCGAACAACATCTTCAGGTAGGCCTCTACCAGTAGGAAGGTTTTACCGGATCCTGCAGATGCCTTGTAAATCTTGAGACCACCGTTGTTTTCCATGGAATCTTTCTACTTCAGTTTGAAACGAATCCGCAAAATGCCCTCTTCAAAACTGGTTGAAACCAGTTGGAAAACACCTATTTCAGAAGTATTCTGAACATGTGGGCCAATACATGGACAGTGGTCGTAATCCCCAATGGAGACTATTCGAACGAAACTACCTACCGCTTCAGGTAACCTCTTCAGGTTAAAGGTATGCATTGCTTCTTCCATTGCCACCAATTGCTCTGTGATACAATGGTTACCGCTGATGATTTGGTTGACCTGACCGGCAAGCGCAAGCTCCTCCTCTACCGTTAGCGGTCTGTCGAAATGGTAATCACATTTTGACTTTTTCTTCTCGATATGACTGGAAAAAGATCGTTCACATCCATACTGCCGGACCATGGTCTGGTTCAGGATGTGCTCGGCTGAATGCATCTGGGGATCGTAGCTCTTCATCGGCATTAAAATTCTGACCTTCTAAAATTAGGCAATAAGATTGAACCAACGGGCAAAGAATCGGTTTACCATCCTTTTTTTTCCGTCAAAAGCCAAAGAATTGGTAAATTGTGCTTCTTTCGTCCCTGAATAAAAAAAATATTGGTTGCAGGTGCAACATTTGGTGAACAGCAGCGTCATTGTAGTAAAAATAAGAGAAATCAGAAAAACGATGTACATCAACATTCATCAACCACTGATCGACAGGTGTATTCAAAATGACAAGACGGCACAGTTTAGTCTCTACAAACTGTATTACCGATCCATGTACAACACTTCGCTCAGAATTGTGAATCAAACCGATGATGCGGAAGATATCATGCAGGAGTCTTTTCTGACAGCCTTTCAGAAACTTGACACTTACAAGGGAGAGGTTAGTTTTGGCATCTGGCTGAAGCGCATCGTAATCAACCGTTCTTTGGATTACCTGAGGAGGCGCAAAGTTGAATTCGAGGAGGTTCGTCCGGAACATGCCATCCTGGAAGAGGAACGTGAGGATGAAACTGCCTTTACGCTGGAAGAGATCAAGCAGGCTATTTTTCAGCTGTCGGATGGATACAGGACCATTTTATCGTTGCTGTTGCTGGAAGGATACGACCACGAGGAGGTCAGTGAAATTCTGGGAATCAGCAATGTCACCAGCCGGACCCAACTCAGCAGGGCCAAACAGCAGCTCCGCAATTTGCTGATAGAAAAAAGAGTTAAACAATTGACATTCGAACAACATGGATAAATTAACTAAAATATTTCAGGATCACCGTGAGGCCTTCGAGGAGGAGCCGGTAGCGGGTCACTTCCAGCGATTTGAAACCAAATTGGATCAATATCACGCCCTTCAAAAACCAAAGGGCAATCGTTGGCCATTCCTAAAAATCGCTTCAGTTCTGATCATTTTCCTGCTTTCAGCCAATCTTTTCCTTTACCTGCTGCCATCCAAATCGGGGAAAGTGACAAAGGGCTTTGCCAACAAGGAGATGAATGAGACAGCCCGCTTTTACAATGTTCGCATCCACAGTGGAATTTTACAACTGAAGAGCATGGCGGACAAGGGAATCGGGAGCAACCAGGAGCTCGTGCAGGTTGAGAAGGAACTGGCAGAGATGGACCAGCTCTACGATGATCTGCGAAAAGAGTACCGCGAAAATCCAGATGATGAAAGGGTGGTAAATGCCATGATAGCCTATTACCAAACCAAACTAGACATCATCGAAAAAATAAAGTCGGATCTGCAAAATGTTCAAACAATTAAAAATAACAAAAATGAAAACAAAGAGCTTTAGATTGGTGCTGGTTTTGTTGATGGTAGGTTCACTTCAACTGCAGGCACAGAAAATTACCAAAAGAGTTTACAGGAGTTTCCCTCTGAGCCAGGTATCATCGCTGGAACTTTCCAACAAATATGGGAATATACAAATTGACGACAACCGGAAAGATTCAGTAGTCATCAGCGCGGAGATTTGGGTGGAGGGTTCCGGCAGCCGTGCACAGCGATTGCTGGACAATATCAGCGTCAATATTGCAACCAATGGAAATACCGTCTCTGCAACAACAGATTTTAGGAATGACTTTAACAACAACAACCTGGAGTTTAGCATCGATTATGTGGTTTCGGTTCCTGCTGACAGAAATCTGACAGTCACTCAAAAATACGGGAATGTCCACATGAACAACCTAACCGGGAAAGGTGTTTTTGACATCAAATACGGTGAACTGAGGGGCAAAGAGCTGCTGGCACCGCAACTAAACATGGAGATTGCCTACAGCAAAGTTTACCTGGATGCCACCAGGAACCTCGATCTCAACATCCGGTATTCAAAAATCACCCTTGCCAAAGGGGAAAATCTCAAACTTGACTCCAGGTATTCCGGATTGAACATCGGAGTGTGTAAGGAGGCAACAATAGAATCAAAATATGACGACATCAAAATAAAAAGCGTCGAAAATCTGACCTCCAACTCGATGTATACCGGCTACAAAATAGAAGAGTTGATCTCCTCCCTGACTTTTACCAATGGCTACGGGGATATGAGTATAACCTCCATTCCATCTAATTTCAACAGTATCAAGGTCAGCAGCCGTTATGCCACCATCAGGTTGGGTATTGACCCTGCCGCCTCCTACAGGCTCAAGGGGAATGTCAGGTATTGTGACATCAAACATCCCAGCGGGAAACTGAACCGTATGAAAGAGGACAACAGCTATGAAGTTGATGGGACCATCGGAAACTCAGATTCCCCGAAATCAACAGTAGCGGTAGAAAGTAGTTACGGGAATGTGATTCTTATCAAGTAATGACCTCCCGATTGGAGCACATGTTCAAATAGCAGCTTACTTTTTAACCCTGCTCAAACGTCACTTGGCATATCATCATTTCCCTTTCAGAGTTGATTTGAAAAAATCCAAATAGTATATAACTTCGCACAGTGATGTGAGTGAAGTTATCGCAAGCCGCAGCTTCCTCTTTGAACCATTGGTTGGTAAGGGCACACCCCAACCAACCGGTTATCAGAAGGATCTTGCGGCTTGAAAATTATGTTCAAACCTCTTTGCAATAATATGTTCAGACGATCAAATCTCTTGATACTAATTGTAGCCGGAATCCTGCTTTCCGCTCAGAAACCCATGATGAAGTGCCAGATTGGTATTAAAATGAAAGGGCTCAAGGATACGACGCTCTTTTTAGCCAATTATTATGGGGATAAGATACTCAAGGCCGACTCTGTCAGGCTGAACCATGAAGGCGCAGGTATGCTGGAGCGAGAAAAGCCATTCAAAGAGGGGCTCTACCTCTTTTACCTGAATGACAAAAATTATTTTGAATTTTTAATGGGCAATGACCAGCAGTTCTCGATTGAGGCTGATTTCAAAAACAGCACCCAAAACAAATTCAATGGTGCGGCAGAAAGTGTTGCCTTCCATGAATACCAGTATTATCTCAACAAGCAAAAGGCAAAGCAGATAAATTATCAAAACAGGCTGAAACAACTTACACCCAAAAGTGATTCAATACCCATCTATCAAAAAGAGCTTTCAGAACTTAACAATGGCATGGAGAGATACTGGAGAGAAACCGCCAACAAATACAAGGGTACTTTTCTTGCCGATTTTTTCCTATCCATGATGATCCCTGTCGCAGATGAACCCACCATTCCTGCTTCGGCAAAGAATCCTGATTCACTCAAATGGGTCCACAAATACACATTCCTGAAGGATCATTACTGGGACAATTTCAATTTTGCACAATCCGGACTAATCCGTACCCCTTTGTTCCAGGAGAAACTAAATACCTACTTCAAAAATATGATTCTTCAAATACCGGATTCCCTGCTTCATCCCATGATCAGGGTCATCGAGAAATCCAAGCAAAATGAAGAGGTCTACCGCTATGTTTTCCTGTATCTGCTCAACGAATCCAACCAGTCTCAAATCATGGGAATGGACAAGGTTTTTGTCGCGCTATCAGAAAAATATGTGCTCAATGATCCAAAACCCTGGCTCGACACAGCGGTCGTCGCCAAAATACGGGAGCGGGTTATTGCGGTTAAACCAAACCTGATAGGAAATACTGCACCCGAGCTAAAGCTGCAGGATTCGGAAGGCAACTATTACAGCCTCAGACAGATGAATGCAAAGTTCACCTTGTTGTACTTCTGGGAACCTGACTGCAACCATTGTCAGAAAACCACTCCCCAGTTGAACAAAGAGCTGTTTCAGGAGTTGAAAGGCAAAGGAGTTGACATTTACGCCGTACTCACCCAGAACAACAAGGAGAAATGGATGAAAGCAATCCAGGAGTATAAAATCCAGGAGTGGACCAATGTTTGGGATCCCATGTATACCTCCAATTTCAGAAGGCTCTACGATGTAACCAGTACGCCGATCATTTACATTATCGACAAAAACAAAAAAATTGTGGCCAAAAGGCTGGATGTAGAATCCGCAGTCAAGTTTCTGAAAGTGCAGTTGAATCTTAAATAAACAAATGAATCCAGTCCTTGGCTATTTTACGACCGCCTCGGTTTTCACCTCCCACTGATCTGTACGGAACAAATTTACGGGCATTCCCTCCTTGTTAAAGAGGTTGGGAACAGAGGTATTGCTGAATCCAAACCTTACAGCAACAGGTTCCTTCACCGCTTTGTTCCAAACGACTACACTTTTCCCCTCAATTCTTGCATTTGCGTACAAAAATTTTTGATCAGTGCCTGCTACATAGAATTCGTTGGGGACCTTGTCAGTTGCGACAAGTCCATTTTCCGCATTGTCAAAAAGAATACGAACCCGGTTTTTCTCGATGACCATACCTTTGTACATGGGGTATTTGTATACAACACCCTTAGCACCATAATTTTCGGCCAATGCCAGATCGGCCAGTCGCAGGGCCACTTCACGTTTTTTCACCGGGTGAATGTTGTTGACATCGTCCACCAGGTCGTGAACCACAACCATTCCTGTAGCAGGAATGGTGAGGCATTTCGTCTGTTGCTCCCTGATCAGCGCTCCTACATTGTAAAATCCGTAGGAAAATGGGGCAATCTGAACAAAGTAAAATGGAAAATTATCTGCCCAGGAGGCTCGCCACGACCCTATCATTCGCTCCATCAAATGGGAATAGGAGGGATAGTTTTGGGTGTTACTCTCCCCCTGGTACCATATTACTCCAGCAATTTTGAATTTAACCAGGGGGGCAATCATTGCCTGGTAGCTGGATCCGGGTGTGATCGGCCATCCATCTGCTGGGCGAAGTTTAAGGGAGGCTTCCTTCAGCACAGGATCTTGCTCAACCACCTCCCTGGGAGTCCAGGTTTCAGCAGGGGTTCCTCCCCAGTTGCTGTTGATCAGGCCCACCGGCAAATCCAGCACCTGTTGCAGTTTCTTGCCAAAAAAATAGCCAATGGCACTGAATCGAACCATCTCATCGGGAGTGCAAACTTTCCAGCCTGCCCTGGTATCTTCCTGGGGTGTGTCGGCAGTCGCCTTGGGTACATAAAAAAAGCGAATCTTTTGGTTGGTCGCCAAAGGTGCCTCCTCCAAAGATTGTTTCAATTTCTGTACACCGCTCCATTCCATGTTACTTTGTCCTCCGCAGAGCCAAACCTCACCGACCATCACATCCTCCAGGAGCATCTTTTGGTTGATGGTGATGGTATATGGTCCTCCCGCTACAGGTGTTTTGATCTTCAGGCTCCATTTTGCACCCGAAGTGCCTTTGGTGCTGTAACTGGTGGTATCCCAGGAACATTTCACCTGAATCTTCTCGGATGGATTGCACCATCCCCACAAATTGACTTCACTTTTTTGTTGAAGCACCATGTGACTTCCAAGGATTGAAGGGAGGCGCACTTCTGCAAAAGCTCCATTCGTTTGACATAGAAGCATTGCCAACAAAAAGGCAAGAAACAATACTTTCTTCATATTTTGATAATTAATGTGATTTACGACCTGAATATCATCCTTCTCTTCCATACCTGAAATCCGAATGTGGTTTTACCGCATTGAAATAGCTATTGCAAGGTACTAAATTAGAAGCAAAATGGAATGCCGCAGATTCAAATTACTTTGATCTGTAAAGTTGTGAACAATATCGCGCAAGGAGGCCAGCGTCGGAAAGAATAAAAAGCGACGCAATTATTTGTACAATAATCACCTATGCAAAATCGATGGAAAAAACCACCAAAATAGCAACGGAATTTTACGATGATTTGGCACCGGGTGCCATTTGAGGGATCGATGGAGAGAAAGGGGCTTACGGCACCATTGGTGTAGATTACTCCTCTGCCGTAAGCCACCTTGCAGATTCTCCTGGTGGTGGGTTTAGTCGCCTCCTGGTCTTCGAAAAGAAGACTGAATGCGAATATCTTTAGCCTATTCTGCTCAAAAAATTGGAACGAAGAGCAAAGTTGACCTTGTTGAAATAGTATGCGGCAAATTTCTATAATTAAATTCAGTACAAAAATAGCCCATTGGGGCTATTTTTGTACTGAATTTAATTATATACCAGACTGGAACCTAATATCATTCCTCTAAAAAGTATAGGAAACAACATAGGTTTTTCCATTGCTGGACGAAATTGTCACCTTGTCAAATACGCCAGATTCACCACCGGGAATATAAAAAGTCGCCTGTCCTTCTGCATTGGTAGTTTTCGTTGCGGAATTGGAATACCCATCTGTACCCACAATTGAAAAAGAGATGGAGCAGTTGGCAACTTTGGGAATAAGGGTACCGGTTACAGTAACACCAACTCCGGGACCAGGATCCACCGGAGAAGGACTTCCCGTGACAAACTCAACGGCACTGCAGGTACTGGCCGCCATCAGTTCATCCAACACACAAACATTCGATGAGCCGCCGGCAGTAGCATCTCCGATTTTTACCGGTGTAATTTCAATCTTCTTGTTGTAACCAGCTGCAGGTAGTGCAAAATTCTTCATGACAACTGGTGCTTGTCCCTGAACTGCCAACGTAACAGTAGCCCCCTGGCCGATCAGGTGTACCGGGAGTTTTCCTCCTACCGTGGTTTTGCCACTGACAATGTATTGTTGCGTCGCTGCCGACGTGCTTTTTACTCCTGTGTACCAATTGGCAAACCAGGTAACAGTAGTTCCAACAGCAACACCTACTACCGTAACAGTAGCGATGGCCGGAAGGGTGGTTGCACCTACGATCAAACCGGCTCCCATGGCAGCTCCGGTTCCAAGTACTGCACCGATACCGGTATTGACGGCCTTGACAGTCTTGTTCTTTTTCAACTGATTGCAGGCTTCATTGTAGGTATTCTCATCAATCTCCTTGTTGTCAAACTTTTTCTGGATGGCAGCCATGTCTCCCTTGGTCTCGCTGATAAGGTCGGCCACATTTTTAACCAATCCGGGAGAGATCCCGGAGGTGGCATCCGGAATAAAATCTACCGGACTACAGGGTAAATCCATGGCACTCTTAAGTTGCAGTGATTTGTTTTGATTCTGAACTGCCTGAATCTCACCCATCACTTTTACGAATTTCTCACCAGCCGCAATGTATTCATCCACAATAATTTTGGTCTGGGCTGCTTTCAATGTTGAAAATTTTGCATTCTCATAAGCCTGTGCCTTCATGACAAAATTTTCAAGCGCATCATGGAGTTCGGTTACATTGGAATTAAAATCCTGGACCAATTGTGTAGGCTCCTCTGTATCCTTCTTGTTCAATAAATCACAGGATGACACAAAGGAAAACAGGGTAACGAATACCATCATTTTTAAAAATTGCAGTTTCATGTTGAGTTTTTAGGTTTAATTATGGACCAAATTCCTGGCGATTTGTCCTTTCAAACAATTCGCCAATATTCACCAATAAATGTACGCTGGATTGTCCGGCCAAAAAATAGCCCTTTGGGGTCATATTCAGGTCAAATCATTTTCTCTTTCAATGCTTTGGCAACTACCTGGGCTTTGGAATGCACATGAAGCTTTTCGTAAATGTTCTTAATGTGGTTTCTAACAGTTTGGGTACTGATAAACAACATCGCAGCAATTTTATCATTGGTCAATCCGCTGACAATACAGGTAAGAATTTCCTGCTCACGCTTGGTCAGAATCGAAGCTTGCTCTTGCTCCTTTTTTTCATCCTTGAAAAAAGAGAGCACTTGTTTGGCAACCATCGGGGTCAGGGCAGCTCCCCCGTCAAAAACCTGCTGGATGGCATCCAAAATTTTTTGCGGATTGGTTTTTTTGAGAATATAGCCATCTGCCCCATTCTTAATAGCCGTCAGAATATTGTATTCATCTTCAAGAATGGTGAGCATAACTATTTTTGCATCCGACCATTTGCTCTTAAAAAGTGCGATAGCCTCCAATCCTGTCATTCGGGGAAGATTAATATCCAACAAAACAACATCCGGGGTATATCCCTTTTCGATCGCCTCTTCGACAGATCCAAATGACCAGATAACCTTGTAATCCTCGATGGATGAAACCAAAAAGACCAGGCTCTTTCTAAACTCAGCATGATCTTCGACAATACCTACGGAAACAGCCATTGCATTTTTTTTCTAAGTAACCATTTAAATTTTGAAGTGGACATAGCCCTTTGGGGTCATATTTGGAATGCCATGTGAATAAAGGTGCCCTTCCCGGGATATGTATGTATGGCAAGGTCAATTTTAGACTCCAAGGCCCGTTGACGGATATTAAGTAGCCCATTCCCGTGAGACACAGCCAATTTGATGCTTTTCTCGTCAAAACCTACTCCATCGTCTATCAGACTGATGGTACAAATATGGTCATTGACTTCGGCAATAAACGTCACATTTTTTGCATCTGCATGACGAATGATATTGTGAGCGGCCTCTTTCAATATTAAAAAAGTGTCATTTTTAAGCTCATCCGGCATGAGAATCATTTGATCAGGGGTATTTATATCAGCATGGTACTGCACACCAATGTCGGTCAATACCTCATACAACAGGTTGTTAACCTTGGCAAGCAGCCCCTGCAAGGTGTCATTCCTGGGTGAGGTCATCCAGATGATATCGGTAATGGACTGCAAGGCTGATTGCGTCAAATCAGCAATCTTCGACGACAAATTGCTGTCTTCCACCAATACAGGATCCGTCATCCTTTTCATGGTATCTGCATATATAGCAATACTTCCAAGGGTCGATGCGAGGTCATCGTGCAAATCACGTGAAATCTTCTCCCTCAGACTGAGCCGTTGCTTCGACACTTCATCGGCAATCTGAATACGTTCCGTTACCAGATGCGTAATGACCAACAGTACAATTGAAATGAAAGTCGGAACAAAAAACAACAGGAGTGAGGAGCTGTAGAGGAAGAAGAAATTGAGGAAGAGGGAAAAAACAAAAATCACTACCACCGAAATTTTTCTTATCCAATTAATCCTGCTTCTTCCGTGAATAAATAGCCTGAAATAAACAAAAAAGAGGAGGAGCAAAATTCCAGCCTTGGCATACTCCTTTAAGATATCCGGATCCTTAACGATTCGCTGGATCGCCTTTACAAACCGGACAGTAAAGGCGTCCAATCCAGATTCTTCACTAACCTTCAATGTTCCCGGTTCTAAATTGTCTATTCGTTTTTCGCTTCCGGGAAATGGGAATTTTACAATGGCAAAATACTTGTATCCAGTTCTCAATGGGAAAATTGCCTCCTTGGCAGAGATGGAGGCATACCCCCCGCCACCGCTGATCTCCTGGAAGCCATCCAATGTAATTTTTTTGGTCTCCTGATCCTCTGCATACAGATAAATTTTTGCCCCAATTGCATCACGGTTGGAATGTGTCCCTTCCAGCTTTACTTTGATCGTCTGCCTATTTTTGCTCTGATTGACAAAGACCTTGCTGCTGCCTCCCAGAAAATTGGCAGCGTAGATGTCATTGTTGCCATCGTTGTTAAAATCGGCGACCCCTGCACCAGTGCAATAACCACTCATCTCAGCACCAAAGTATGCCGTCACATCCTTAAAGAATAAACCGCTTATGTTCTTGTACAAAATATTACTTCCAATATTCGAGAGATAGAGATCCTGGTATCCATCCAAATCAAAATCAGCGATCACGGCACCATTCGACAAATAGGTGTTTTTTTCGAGATAACTGGCCGTAACATCCATGAAAATGCCTGCTCCATTGTTCAGGTACAACTTGTTTTCCTCGTTTTTGTTGGCTATAAACAGATCTGGAAAACCATCGTTGTTGATATCGGCAAAGGTTGCCCCGTTGGTCTTTACGGGTGATGATTTTGCAAGATCGGTCTCGTCTGAGATATCTCTGAACTTGACACTGCCATGCCATGATTCATTTAAGTATATCCTGTTTTTTTCGTACCAAAAGGTAACGCACAGATCCGGATACCCATCCTGGTTGATATCACTGAAAGTAGCACAAGAACCACCTGAAACTGTTTCAAGACCAGCGTCAGGAGTAAGATCCTTGAAATGACCGGTACCATCGTTGTGAAAAAATTTATTGGAGCCATTTTCACTCGTTACATACAAATCAACATTCCCATCCAGATCAACATCTGCAAACGCTGCAGCACTTGAACGCCTGTAATTCTCACAGGCCCTGTTGGGCTGATCTGAAACGTCGCGAAATATCCCATTGCCATTGTTTAACAAAAGCTTGTTTTTAGCGTTCAGATAGCAAAGATATACATCCTCATCTCCATCATTGTCAACATCGGCTGTCGCAACACCCAATTTTAATGCAGAATAACTCGACTCACTCTTGGTATCAAAAGTACCTTCAGATTTACGGATTATTCCTTCGTCCCTAAAAAAGACACCGGTAAGGCTATCTGCACCCTGAATTAATGTATTGATAAACAGTCGATTGAAATCTGAAATGCAGACTGCAAAAATGTCAATTTTCTGATCGCCGTTAAAATCTGCCAAAGCTACTCCATATTCATTATCGAGATTGATACCGAAGTTGGTCAATTTAAAGGACGAGAATCCAGGATTATCCGTCTCATAGGGTGGAAACTGTTTATTGCCACGGTACAAAAGAACTCCGTCACTGCCCGAGATCCATACCTCTCCTTCCCCCGCAAAAGACAAATTTGTAAACTGATACTTTTCCCTGGTTGATAGATCTTCAACCTTTCCATTTGAAATACGAAGGATTTTGGAAGAGGCTCCCAACAGCCAGATATCCCCATTTGGAGCAAGATAAATCTTTTCAGCTTTGCCAAACTCTTCATGGATCATCCAACTTTTAGATTCCTGTCCGTCAAATCTCACAATCTCCGTTCCACAAAGTGCAAAACCATTCTTATCATCCATGAGTACAAAATCGGTAACCCGTCTTTCGGTTAAAACCCTTTTGTATTTTAATCCGCTGTAAAGGAACAATTCAGCCTTATTGGTCAGTGTCCAAAACAGATGACTGTTTTTACCTATTAATTTTTTTACGAATGAATTTGATGGAACAAGGTCCATTCTTTTAAATTTACCATCCTCCAAAATAGCCACCTCGGACGAACTTGAAAAGAAAGCTACATTTTCCGGTGTTATGTGCATGGAATAAACGACCACCCCAAATGGCCCCATCATACTTTCAACAATGCCATCTTTGGAATGATAGATCACTGAGGTACTGTTCTCCAGATTGGTAGTATACCAGAAATCATTGACCGAATTGGCAGAAAAAAGGGCAATGGAGCGATTATCATTGATCTCTGCTTTCTTCCATTCAATACCCTGACCCAGCGAATACACTTTATCGGTTAGGAAGAAACCCTCCTTTTCATTCAGCATGTTGATGCGAAGGATATTCGATTTGGTTCCTGAATTCACCCGGACAAATGGTTGAGCACTGAGCAGTTGCTGCTGCAGAAACAGTCCCAAAAGCACCAACATCCTACTCAACAAACAGCTGGCCTTCGTATGTGGGGAAAATTTCAACATGTCAAATAGATTCAAAATATCTGCTATCTACAAAGGTGGTTAATTTCCACCTAACCTGAAATGCTTACCAAGCCCCATTTTGGCTTCAGTGCCATTTTTTTCGGGTTATGCTATAAGAAGAAAGCATTTTCAAATCCATATGACTCCATGGGCAGCGGAGATCCTCTCCAATCCCAGTGTTAAATAATAATGAAAATTACCCCGATTATTTGGTTGATACTTCAAAGTGAAATACATTTGAATTTTGAATGAATAATCACTCATTTATAAATACCACACAATGGCACGACTGGTAGATGAAAGCAAGCTGGCACGGATTCATGCAGCTACCCTGGAACTTGTAGTTGAAAAAGGCTATGGAGGAGCCTCGATTTCTGCCATCGCGAACAAGGCAGGAGTCGCTGAAGGTTATCTGTACCGATTCTACAGCAGCAAACAAGACTTGGTCACCTCCCTCCTGTACGGGAGAATTAATCACTTGATTGTCAATTTAAAAGAGTTCTTAAACCATGAATTAACCATCACATCGGTGATCGAATTGCTCATTGGAGAGCTGTTTGTTTTGGCGGAGACCGCTCAAAATGAAATAAGGTTTATTCACGTCCTTATGCACGATTACAATTTTCAAATATCGGAACAGCAGCGGAGTGAAATAGAAGTTCTTTGTCAGCAAGTGATCGATAGTGGCATCAGAAATGAAGAGTTCAACGAAACACTCACCGTGGAAGAGGTCTACACGATGGTCATCATTTATCCGATTGAATTTATCAACCTTCGTATCAAAGGATTCTTTGGAATCAATGGTTGGAATGATTCCGACAAGAGAAAGGTGGTAGAATTTTGCATAAACGCATTAAAATAAATAGGATGTACCAGCCAATCAAATGGAAAACACCTTTGCTGATTCTAATATTCCTTTCATTATCAGCAAGATCAGAAAACAGAACAGAAGTCAGGAGAATTTCCTTTGAAGAAGCGTTACAGCTGACACTCAGGAACAACTACCTGATAAAGCAATCCGATCACCAGCTTCAACAGATGGAACAGGAGCGAAAGAGTGCCAAAGGGTTGTATTTCCCAAAGATTTCGCTCCATGCAGGATACAACCTGATGGAGGACAAAATTCATTTTGATTTGTCTCCGGTGAGGGATGCCATCACTCCCTTGTACCAGACATTGGGCAACTATGGGGTATTCAGTGGTATTCCAAACCCAGATCCTGCCACGAACGGAACCATGCCCATATTACCTGAAAATGTATCTACCCAGGTGGCAAGAAAGAAGATGCTGGAAGGATTGAACAGTGTTACCAGCGCCAACTGGGATCTTACCATCCAGGAACGGCAGTTTGCAACACTCAGTGCAGGATTTCTCTGGCCGATTTTCACCGGAGGAAAGATCAATGCCGCCAACAGGGCGTCCCAAATCAAATATGAAGCGGTAACCATTGAGAACCGCCAGAAATCATACGAACTAACCAATGAACTGATTGAAAGATACTTTGGTAAAGTTCTTGCAGGAGAGGCGCTGGCCGTAAGAGCGGAGGTTAAAAGTACCATGGAACACCACTTCCAGGATGCCGAAAAACTACAAAAGGAGGGTCAGATTGCAAAAGTAGAAATGCTGAATGCCCGACTTTATTGGGCAGAGGCAGAGCGGGAATGGCAAAAATCTGTCAGACAAAATGAGCAGCTCAACGATGCACTACTCAATACACTTGCTACGGAGGGATCCTATCAGCTTCAACCAACAACCAATCTATTCTATCTTGATTCACTGGAAAATATAGAGTTTTTCTACCGTATGGCGATTGAGAAAAGTCCTTTGCTCGCCCAGGTTGCAAAGAAAAAAGAGCTGGTCAACGAAGGATACAAGGCAGAAAGATCCGGACAATTCCCAACCATTGCAATCTCCGGTATGTATGACATCGCCAGCAAGGATCTGTCACCCTACCTGCCCGGCTATATGGTGGGAATTGGCATGAAATGGAATCTGTTCGAAGGATTGTCGCAAAACAATAAAATGAAAGCCTTGTCTTACCAAAAATTACAGGTAGAAGATTACTATCAAAAAAGCTCCTCCGACATTCACACTGCCATCCACAATTATTACCAGGAGATTGGGATGTACCGTGAGCAATTGCAGATGCTGGATGCTGCCATGGAACTTGCCATCGAGTACTACAGGGTGCGGAACAAGGCATTTAGCGAAGGGATGGCAACCACTGCACAAGTAGCCGATGCCTCCCTGCTGCTGGCCAAAACCAGAATCGACAAATTACAGGCCATGTACGGGTATGATGTCTCCCTGTCAAAATTACTTTACTATGCCGGCATAACTGATCGGTACCTTCAATACATTGCAAAAATGGGAAGTAGCACTCCTTCGAATTGATTGTAAAAAGACAAAAAATATTTGAGATAGGTTGATCTAACAAGACAAAAAAGTGATGGAAAAGTTGAATACGCAGAATCTTCCTAAAGTTGCATTTGGGAAAAAGATCAGAAATTACCTCATTGGCAGTGGCTTGGGTTTGCTCCTGCTGTTGATGGTATATGCAATTTTCATTTTAAGCAGACCTGATCCCCTGGAAATACAGGGTGAAGTAGAGGCCACCCAGGTTAAAGTAGCATCTAAACTCGTTGGACGCATTGATACACTGGCTGTTCGAAAAGGAGATGTGGTCTATCCGGGAATGTTGCTGTACACGCTGAGCTCTCCGGAACTGGAGGCAAAAATGAGCCAGGCTTCGGCAGTCCGCCAGGCAGCAGGTGCGCAAAAGGACAAAGCCAACAATGGGGCACAAAAAGAGGACATCCAGGCCGCATTCAACAGTTGGCAGACAGCACTCGCAGCTGCAGAATATGCCACCAAAACCTATGCCAGGGTTCTGAATCTCTACAAAGAGGGAGTGGTTCCTGAACAGCAAAAAGATGAAGTTGAGACAAAAATGAAAGCAGCCGTTGAGACAGAGAAGGCGGCACACTCGATCTATCAAAAGGCCAAAAACGGTGCACGGACAGAAGACAAAGAGGCAGCTGGCGCACTCTTCCTGCAAGCAGAAGGAGTAATGGAGGAGGTTGGTTCCTATTTGAACGAAAGAAGGATCATTGCACCCATCCAGGGAGAGGTGGCCAACATCCTTTCAGAGCGCGGCGAACTAATTCCGGCAGGATATCCTGTGGTTACCATCGTTGACCTCTCTGATAGCTGGATCACCTTCAACCTTCGGGAAGAGCTTTTGTCAGATATCCAAAAAGGGAGTATCCTGATGGCCCGCTTCCCGGCAATGGGCATGAAAGAAATTGCATTGAAAGTTAACTATATCAATGTATTGGGTGATTTTGCCACCTGGAATGCCACGAAAACAAGGGGGGATTTTGATTCAAAAACCTTCGAGATTCATGCAGTACCCATTGAAAAAACAGAAGGATTGCGCCCCGGAATGAGTGCCCTGGTAAATTGGGATCGTGTTAAAAAGGGTTACAAATAAGATGCACGCCAGAAATCTCCTTGACGAGATCTTCAGATCCACCCTTTCACGGGTGATGAGAAGGGAGTTTACCAGAATAGGCAACAGCTGGGTACTTATTTTTGTTACCACGATTGCTCCTTTGGCCTCCTTTTTGCTGGTCGTTTGGATGTTCTCACAGGCTGTTGTCAGAGATTTGCCCATCTCAATCGTCGACATGGATCACACCCAGCTTTCCAGAAAAATTGCCCGCATGGTGGATGCCGGACCAGCAGTCAACATCGTTTTCCAAGCATCTTCGCTGGAAGAGGCCAAGGCGCGAATTTCAAGCGGTAAAGAGGAGGCTGTGCTCTACCTTCCCAAAGATTTGGAAAAGGATCTCCAGAAAGGGAGTCAAACGGAACTGGCACTTTTCTTCAACAATTCCAATTTGATAAAGGGAGGCGTCATTCAGTCACAAATGGTCACCACTATTGCGACCCTTTCGGGTGCCGTCAAAGTACAGGCGATGGTCCTCAAAGGAGTACCGCGGGAAGAGGCGGTTCAAAAAGCTCAACCAATCAGGCCAAATACCCATCTCCTCTTTAATCCATATGGCAACTATGCCTATTTTCTCGTAACTGGACTTCTACCCTTGCTTGCAGTGGTCTTCATTTTTTTGGGGACGGCCTACGCCATTGGAATAGAAATGAAAGAAGGAACAGGGACTGCCTGGCTGCATACTGCAGGAAATAGTGCCACTGTTGCGCTCATGGGCAAACTAACTCCCTACCTGCTTCTGTTTTTTGTCAATCTGACAGCAATGAATTTTCTGCTGATCAAAACGATGGGAGCTCCGTTGAACGGTTCATTGGGAATGATTCTTTTTTCCGAATTTTTGCTCATCTTGGCCTATCAATCCATGGCTCTTCTATTTTTGACCTTCACCGCAAACCTTCGGCTCACCCTATCGCTTGGCAGTGCCTATACCATGATGGCACTGACATTTTCGGGACTCACATTTCCCACGATGGGAATGGACCCAATTGCCCGCATTTTCTCCTGGATCTTCCCTTATGCCTTTTGGCTGAAGGTATTCCTGGGCCAGTCATTGAGGGGAGAACCGGTGCAGGAGGCACTCTATCCCATGTTGATGCTACTACCCTTTATAGCCCTGGGAATCCTCTCTATACCCTTCTTTAAAAAAAGAGTAACTGACGAAAGATGGCAAACACGCGATTAAAAAACAGCTCCCTGGCACAAATTGGAGATGCCTTCTCGAATGAATGGAGCGCAATTCTTACTGACAGGGGCGCCATTCTGGTACTTTTGATTGCGGTATGGATCTATCCTTTCATCTACTCCATTGCTTACAAAAACAATGTGATCCGGGATATCCCAATGACGGTGGTAGATCTTGACAAAACCGCCCTGAGCAGGCAGCTGATCAGGATGATCGGTGCTACCCCGGAAGTTGGCATTACCCGGCATGCAGATGACTTTAACGAAGCGGAAGCACTTTTCAGGGAGGATGCAAATATGGGGATCATTGTAATCCCATCGGGTTTCGAGCAAAAAATTCTGAAGGGAGAACAAACCAATGTCGGTCTTTATTGTGATGCAGGCTATTTTCTGATTTACAAGGAGACCTTGAAGGGAACCTTGCGTGCAACAGGCACACTTTCTGCGGGAGTTGAGATCCGACGGACCATGTCAGGCGGATCTACTGAAAGAAGCGCGCTGGCGCAACGGGATCCGATCTCCCTGAAAAGCTATCCCTTGTACAATCCATCCGGTGCATATGGATCCAATGTCATGCCCGGGCTCATATTGATCATCCTGCAACAGACCCTCATGGTTGGAATAGGAATGATTGGAGGGGCAAGGAGAGAAAAACAAAAGTTATTGGTATCCTCGGAAAGGCACAAAACCTCGGTTATTCTAAATGTCTTGACAGGAAGGTCCCTGGCCTATTTTTCAATGAGTTTGCTAAACCTGATTTTCACGGAGATTGTGCTGTTTGAATGGTTTGGCTTTCCCAACCTGGGTTCCCTGCTTGACCTGACTATCCTGATGATCCCCTTCCTATTCTCAGTCATCTTCATGGGGTTGACGGTATCGCTGCTGATGAAGAGAAGGGAACATTCCATCATGATGCTGGTTTTTTTGTCTCCACTGATACTCTTTCTAAGCGGTATGTCGTGGCCTTCCACATCCATGCCACCAATGCTCCATTTCGCTGCCCGCATTTTCCCCTCCACCTCCATGATCCCCGCATTTTTGCGTATCAGGACCATGGGAGGAACACTTGCAAATGTTCGCCCTGAGTTTCTGTTTATGACGGGTCAGATGCTGGTATATGGGTTGCTGACCATGTACAGTTACAAACTTTTCCTGCACAGACGAAGCAAAACGATCAGGCAACCTGATCTCAGCTGATCTCCGCTATCCTCCTTCAAAGAAAAAAGGCGAAACCCAAATGTTTCGCCTTTTTTCTTTGAAGGAGGATTTGATCAACTCAACAAATCAAGTTTAACCAGATCCTGAATATCCAGCATTCCAATTGGCTTACCATCTTCTGTAACCACAATATTGTCTACCTGGTTGGTATTGAAGATATCCGTAGCTTTCTGCAGCATGGCATTTGCATCAATCGAAATGGCATTGGCTGTCATGCATTCGGCAACTGTGGCTGTTAGAATGTGGTCACCCATCTTGCGCATCTGACGGCGTAAATCCCCATCGGTAAAGATACCTGCAAGTTTGCCATCACTGGAAACAACGGATACAGCTCCCATGCCCGAATCGGTCATTTTGAGGAGAGCATCCAGTACTTTGCAGTCAGCATCAACCACCGGATTAACATCAGAGATAACGCTTTTCACCTGAATGGTCATCAGGCGTGTGTGCTGGAAGAACTGGTCCGTACCCAATTTGGTAAGGTGGTTGTCTCCGAGTTTCTTCATGATACTCCACGGAATGGTGATATTGTGTGCTCCCAGCAAAAGGGCATCCTTGATGTGCTCGGGATACCGTACAGAGGAGAACATCACCTTGGCATCGTACTTGTACTCTTTGATTACCTCAACGATCTGTTTGACCAGACCCAGGGCATCGTGACCCTGGTCCTGCATGCGACCGACCAAAACGCAAACATAGTTCGCACCTGCTGTAAGGGCCATGTAGGCTTGCTGGATGTTGTAAACCAAATGCAGGTTGACAAGAAATCCATCGTCATGTAGGATTTTACAGGCTTTTACACCTTCCAGGTTTACCGGAATTTTGAAAACTGTCTTTTTCTTGTCCAAACCCAGGGCAAGAAGACGATGCGCTTCGGCAACAATGTCCTGTGAAGTTTCACCCAATGCCTCAATCATCAGCACCGGAACCATTTTTGACAGTTTCACAATCGCACCATCGATATCGGTGATACCGTTTTTGTGCATAAAGGTTGGTGTCGTTGTTACGCCATCAATGATCCCTAATTTCAGGGCTTCTTCAATTTCAGCCATGTTGGCCGAGTCAAGAAAAAATTCCATATAGATTATGTATTAAAATTTTGGTCTGTATTTGACTTCCACGTTGTGGATTTCGATGAGTGGCTTCAGAAACTCGGTCACATCGGTGATGCACATCTGACTGGCTGCATCGCAGAGCGCACGGGAGGGATCCGGATGTACTTCCAGGAACAACCCATCAATACCTGCAGCAACACCAGAACGGGCCAAAGTGGGGATAAATTCCCTGGAACCTCCGGCTGGATCCGAACTTGGTATGCCGTATTTGCGGATAGAGTGCGTCACATCAAAGATTACCGGATAGCCTGTTGCCCTGAGGTGGTAAAAGCTACGCGGATCAACGATCAGATCGTTGTAGCCAAAGGTATAACCCCTTTCGGTTACCATGATGTTGGTATTGCCTGCCTGTTCTACCTTCCTGACCGGCTTGATCATGTTCTCAGGCGCCAAAAACTGCCCGTGCTTCAGGTTGATTGCCTTTCCTGTCTTGGCTGCTTCTACCACCAGGGTGGTCTGCATGACCAGGTAAGCTGGAATCTGAATAATATCAACAACTTCCGCGGCAGCGGCAATCTGATCGGGATAGTGAATATCAGTGATCACCGGAACCTTAAACTGCTCCTTGATCCTCTGCAAAACTGCCAACCCTTTATCGATGCCCGGACCGGAATAGAAATCAGCAGAACTGCGGTTGTCTTTTTGGAAGGAAGATTTGAAAATCAGTGGCAAATCCAGCTTCTGCGACAATCCCACCAAAAATTCGGCAGTATCCATCATTGTCTTTTCGTCTTCGACCACGCAGGGGCCTGCAATCAGAAAAAGCTTGTCTGCACCACATTCAACATTTCCTACTTTAACTATTTTCTTCATTTTCGGACAATTACATTTTCATTAACAATCCACGAAGTTTCTCCCGTGTGATGACAGTTTGCCACTCAGGTCCGCAAACGTGTGCCCACATAAAGATAAGGGTGAGGGAGACATCGATCATTTTTTCGATCTCTTCCGGCGTACGGTTGGCATTGAATCCTGTTGGAAGCACGATGTTGTTGTTTTTCATCATCTGTCTGAACTCTTTGACTCCCTCGGGGTAAAATTCATCCAACTGATTGAATACAATGCAATTGCCAAGTCCATGGTGTACACCTGTAACAGTTGCCAATCCATAGGAAATAGCATGACAGGCGCCCACTTCTGAATAGGTTAACGAAAGTCCTCCCAAATAAGAGGCCACCATCAGTTTTTCCTCATTTTCGGCAGTACGGCTGTCCTCACTCAGGAAGATCTCCCGGCAAAGTCGCAGTGATTCAGTTCCAAGAGAGTCGCCCATCACCGTTTTCCGGTGACCGTTGAGTGCCTCCACATTGTGGATGTAACAATCCATTGCCGTATAAAAACGTTGCGGATCAGGAACCGAAACAATCAATTCAGGGTCCAGTACCAATTGATCGGCTGGCGTGAAATTTCCCTTGATACCCAGTTTCTTCACCGGTCCGGTCAGGACAGTCGTCATGGAAACTTCGGCTCCACATCCTGAAATGGTGGGGACTACGGTGCAATGGATACCCTTGTTTTTGATAAAATCGAGACCCTGGTAGGTCGCTGACGAACCTTCGTTGGTAAACATCAGCCTGGTAGCCTTGGCATAATCCATTACACTGCCACCGCCCATACCTACCACGGAAACAGGATTTCCCTTGCCCAGGCTCTTCACCTCTGCAACGATTTCATCTACAGTCTTCGTCTTTGGTTCCTCCTTAATCTCAATTACTTTCAGGATATCCTGCGGATGCAATGGAATCCTTTTCATGAATTCTTTTCCTTCGAAATATTCATCCACCAGAAACAACACATAAGAATCTTCATTGACCCTTAATTCGCTCAAAACGTCGTCCAACTGGTTGAAACTATTCCTGCCGTAAAGCACGCGCCCGACAGCTTTTAAATTTCTAAACATATTTTTACCTATTTAAGTGCATTTTTAAGTGCTGACCTCATTTTAGTGGTCAGGGTGTTCAAATCTTCCTCACTCCAGTTCACCATGATCTGGGTCATCATCAGCCGCTGCATGATGGCATCCGACTTTGGCACCTCCAGTTTGGCATAATCCGGAACATTGTCCAGTTTCATTACCGGAAGATTGAAGATGGACTTCAGCTCCTTCAAGTGGCCCCATTGGCGGTGGTAATGGAAATTATTGCGGAACCAGTAGGAGGCACTGAGTCCCTCTTTTTGAAATTCCTCAAATGTCCTGACGGCCTTTTCGTTGTCGGGTAGAAAGAAAGAGAGGAAGGTGGCGGAATCCCCATTTTCGTCGGGAACCAGCCTGGGTTTTACTTCCGGAAACTCCAGAAGTACCTGTTTCAATATATGTTGGTGTTTTCGTTGCTTTTCAATCATGTAGGGCAACTTGCGCAGTTGCGCCAATACCACTGCCGCTCCCAGTTCAGAACCGCGGTAATTGTATCCAAGAATAGGGTGTTGCTCGGCTCCTCTGGCCTCACCAATGTGGTCGTGACCATGGTCTGAATATTTGTGGGCCCTGTCATACAATTCATCGTCATTGGTGGCTATGGCACCACCTTCACCAGCGGTGATAATTTTATAGTAATCGAAGGAAAAGGCCGACATTTTGCCAAAATTTCCCAGCATTTTCCCTTTGTAGCTGCCACCCAGTGCAGGGGCAGCATCTTCGATCAATACCAGGTTGTGCTTGTTGCAAACAGCGACCAATTCGTCCATTTTTGCCATGGAACCAAAAACCTGAATCAATAACACCGCCTTGGTCCTCGGAGTAATCACCTTTTCAACTCCTTCGGGACTCAGGCAGAGCGTTTCATCGATCTCGGCAAAAACAGGAATCGCACCGGCCAATAACACTGCCTCTATCGGGGCTATAAATCCATAGGGAGGTACAATCACTTCATCCCCATAGCCAATTCCGCAACATGCCAGTGACAATGAATCGGCGGCTGTACCGCTTGCACAAAAATGGGTATGCCTGATCCCTAGATATGAACTGAACTCCTGTTCGAAAATTTTGGCTTTAAAGACACCATTTCTTTGTGCATCATGGTTGTAGCGAAAAAGAACACCTGTTTCGAGAACATCCATTACCTCTTTACGCTCCTCTTGTCCGAACAGTTCGGTACCTGCCATAATAAGTATATTAAGCTATAAAATCAAATAACTACTTGCAAGAATCATGCCACTACAAACCTTTCTTCGATTGGGAGTATTCTCACATTCAGAAAAATGCTATATTTTGGCATTTCAAAAGTCCACAAAATTACAATATTTTTTTGAGATCTATTGCGACAGTTCTGCTATTGCAGAAAACAGAAAAGGCAACCGACTGAAAATCAATTGCCTTTTGCTTAATGGTGCCCAGAACAAGACTCGAACTTGCACACCGTAACCGGCACCAGCCCCTCAAGCTGGCGTGTCTACCAATTTCACCATCTGGGCAGAACTTTTTAGCGAGTGCAAATGTATAAAAAAAAATAAAAAGCCAACCCTTTTCGTGAAAAAAAGGGCTAATTGTTACTTGCTGAATTCCGAGCTGTATTTGATCTCTACAACGACTCCCTCCTGATCGACTTTAAATTGGGTAATTTCTGTTTTGAGCACCTTCGGACTGTTGAAACTGTCGTATTGGAACTGTCCGGTATTGATAGGAGTTTCCCTCAGCATCTCCCTTTTCTGGTAGGTCCGAAGCGTACCGCCTCCAACCAGATTTTCAATGGTAGTAGGTGCACCCTTCACCGCCATTACTTCGGAGAAGGACTTTCCCTTAAAATTCCTGTTCAGTTTGGCTTCTACAGAACAACCAGTCAGGAATGCTAGCAGCAGCAAGCTGGCACCAGCAGCATTCAAAGCCTTTCTCCAAATTCGGAAAGTAGCGTGGTTCATATCAATGTCTTTTACTTTAACTTTTACTTTTACTTTAACCTTTATCCTTTAACATTTATCCTTTATCCTTTATACTTTATCCTTTATCCTTTATCCTTTATCCTTTATCCTTCAATAATTAACGTTTACCTCTTTCACCAGAAATTCGGTTCTGCGGTTGGCACTCCTCCCCGCTTCGGTAGTATTGTCCCCTACAGGTTCCGAGAAGCCGGCACCCCTGCTCCTGATCCTGCCCGGATCAATTTTGCGTTGAACCAACTCCCGCACAACAGATTCTGCCCTTTTCCCTGATAATTCCAGGTTGTATCCGGCTGAGCCAATCCCATCTGTATGACCGACCACCTCAATGATAACCCCGGGATTATCCTCCATAAATTTAGTCATTTCGTTGAGCTGGGTGGCAGATTCTTCCTTCAATTTCCACGAATTTGTCTCGAAGAAAATATTCTTCAGGATAGTTACAGAACCAGCTTCAATTGGATAGAGTCCTACCTCTATCTCCTTAGGTCTTGTTTGGGTAAAACCATCCAGCAATGAGATATTCTCGGAAGCAAAAAGGTAACCCTTTCGGGAGATGGTCAAGCCATAATTGATACCGCTGGGCAGACAAACCAAAAACTCACCTTCATTTTCAGCAGGAGAAATTGT
>CAMCBW010000028.1 GCA_945873105.1 Tangfeifania diversioriginum | reverse complement strand
AGTTGCATCATCTGCAGGAGCATTGACCAGCCAAATAATCCCGCATGTATTGGAACAAAACTCTTCAGAAAAAAACGGAGCACCTGGTAATAAAACAAATACAACAATGGAATTCCAAACCAACCCGGCCATCCGATCTTAAACTCATCTCCTGAAAGATAATACAATACGATCGTTATCATTCCGATAGCAACCAATCCGGCAATTCTGTTCACCAGCATGGCACCGATGTTTTTTCTGACCCCATTTTGTCGGTACTTGTTTACCAGATAAACCTTGATACCATCGCCGCCAATACCACCTGGCAAAAAAAGGTTGTAAAACATCCCCAGCCAAAATAGCTTAAGATTGAGAATAGGGGAGATGTGGGCTCCTGTTCTCCGAAAGGACAAATTTTGCCTGAAACCGGAAAGAATGGATGAAAAAACTATAAATACCAATGCTACAATTAGGTACCATACGTTCGCTGTACCAAATACGGCAATTACTTCCTTAAAGGATATATTGTACAGCACCCACCAAACTGCAAGCAGGGATACACCCAGCTTTAATGTATTGAGAATATACTTCTTTGCTTTTTCCGACACAAGCATAACTTTTGATCAAACAGGCTCCAAAAGTACTATTTATCAGACGCGAATAAAAATCTTTCTGCGGTAAAGAAAATAACATATGTACCATAGCGTAAACCAGACCAGGGAAGATACGACAATGTTGATGGCCAGTTCACCCCCCCAACCAAAAAACAAGGGAACGAATGGTTTGTACAATTTAGCAATTAATTCATTTCCACCTATATGAGCAAAAAGATAGATGAAAAGCGGGTTCATACCTACCAAAGCGAAGACCCATATACCCTTGTTAAACTTCACAACATCAATCAACCAATAGGAGAGGGCAAGTGCCAACAAAGCAAACCCACCACTCGCAAAAACAAAAGTCGGCGTGCATATTCTTTTGATGATGGGAATCCAAGGATCCAGGGCAAAGCCAATCAAAATTCCCAGAATACCTGCAATAACCAGTGTGCGAATTTTCTTTAATGGCGGCCACTCATTCATCAGGATCATACCAGCCAGTACACCCCAAATGGTGTGGGCTGAGGTTGGAATTGCGTTGAAAGCAACCCAGTGTCCACCATTTAGTTGTCCCAAAATGTTAAGATCAAACCATGCACCAAAATTATGATCAGCAATATAAGGCTGGTTGAAACCTTCGATGGGCCAAAGCTGGTACAATAAAAAGGAGAGTAAAATCAAGGCAAAAGAAGCGAGCAACTGCCACTTAACGGTCTTCCGCATCAATAGAAAAGCAATCAGATAGGTGACAGATAGTTGCGCCAACACATTGGTCATTCTAAAACCTATCTTACCAGGTCCAATGCAATAAAGAGCCCAACCAAAGAAGAGCAGCCAAAAAGATCTTTTCAAGGTATGATGAAGTGTTTCATTCCAACTGTCGCCCTTGTTCCACCGCCTGGTGAAGGAAAAAGGCATGGAAACACCGACAATGAACATGAAGAATGGCTGAATCAAGTCCCAGAAGCGCAATCCATTCCAGGAGTGATGCTCCAGCTGTTTGCCAATGAATGATACAATGGTTCCCTTAAAAAATGGATCGGTCAGACTTTCAAACAATCCGGAGAATTCTCCGATCAATAAAAACATGGTTATGCCCCTGAAAAAGTCAATCGAAAGAATCCTCTCATTTTCAGCTGTCAATTGAGTGCTGTTTGTCATGTTGCTGTGCGTTTGAGTAGTTAATTGCATTTGAAGAAACGATCAAATTTAGAACTAAATTCTGGTAAAACCGCCCAGGGCTAACAAATTGATTAGGGCCGTCAAAAATCAAAATAGTATTCGGAAAATCTAATATTTCAAAGATGTAATTCAATGTAAAATGTATATTAAAATTCTATATATTAATTATTTATAAATATACTTTGTGGAATTTGTATTTCATGTTTTACTTCTATCTTTGCAGTCAAAATTTGGAAGTCATCCTGTTAATTTGAATTGCAACTGCATTGTAAAAGGAACCCAAATTCAAAATTTAATTCAATCGGAAATGAAATTTTTACCTATTCTTGCTGCTATGATCCTAGTTCTCTCCTCATGCCTCAAAGAAAACAATCAGCCGGAGGCAGATGATCAACTAATTAACAGTTATCTGACTGCAAATAAACTGACAGCAACAAAAGATCCTTCCGGATTGTATTACATCATGAATGTTGTGGGAACCGGGACCACACCAACTGCAACTTCAACGGTGGAAGTAAAATACAAGGGGTCGTTGATCAATGGGACTGTCTTTGACCAGACTGCGTCAGACAAGACTTTCACCTATGCGCTTTCCGGATTGATCCTTGGTTGGCAAATAGGTATTCCGCTGATGAAAGAAGGCGGAAAAGCAACCCTTTTCATACCTTCCAGACTGGGTTATGGTAGTCAGAATTTGGGCACGATCCCTCCCAATTCAGTTTTGATCTTTGAAATAGAGCTGATCGACGTGAAATAATTCAAAAGGGAAGAGCCAAAGACTCCTCCCTTTTTTTAATCCCTTTCAAAAAGAGATTTGTCTGCACCGCAAATCGGACAAGTCCAATCATCTGGCAAATCCGCAAATTTCGTACCTGGTGCAATCCCAGAAATGGGATCTCCTTTTTCTGATTCATAAGTGAAGTGGCACAATTGACATTGCCATAACTCATTTTCAGAGGTAATAAGCGGCAAATTCTCCTGAATCAATGCTTTATCCACATAAGTTGGTGCGTTTTTTGGGGAGAATCCTTTCATGACCTCACGGTAATAGTTGTAGGTCAGTGGCTTGATTTCCTTTTTAACTAGATCAGATGCAATAGCCTCACCAATGAACAACAAATGACTTCCGACATCAAAAGTCTCAGTAACCTTGCAATCGAACCAAGCCAGGGATGAATCCAAAACAACAGGGGAACCAGTCTCCCCAATAAAAAAATTGACTCCCTTAAATTTGTCGATCTCCCTGCTACTACGGTAGCCAAAATCTCCTATCAAACCCGTGGATGCCTGCTCTCCCAAAACAGAAAAGGCAAATGCGCCACTTTTCTTAATTATTTCTGCAGAAAAATTATCCTTGTTGCAGCTAATTCCAAACTTAGGGGGATTAGAGGTTACCTGAAAAACAGTGTTGGCTACATAGCCGGCCTTGGTATCCTTGTACTTGGCAGTAACCAGGTAAAGACCATACGAGACTTTAAAGAATGTTTCAAAATTTATCATGATATGTCCTGTTTTAATTCAATACTATTGGTGTTTTAAATATAAGCGAAAAAATTCTTAAACCACCCTAGCCATGAAAAATCCGACCAAAAATCCGTATCATTTTTGTTTACAGGATTTTGCACTCTGTAGCCCAATTGAATTTGTGTTATAAAACATCTTTCTCACAAAGGGATAATTTTTAACTTTGTTCGTTATCGTACACGGAATTTCGAGCTAACATACATTCATCAATAAAATTAATACAAATGACAGACAGAAGAGAATTTATTCAAAAGTCTACAGTTGGAGCAGCAGCCATTGCCGCCACCAGTCTGACATTCAGCGCCAAAAGTTATGGCCGGATTGTTGGCGCAAACGAGAAGGTAAGAGTCGGTGTTATCGGCTTCTCTGACCGGTTCAAAAGCGCTCTGTTTCCAAGCTTTATGGACAGTGCAAAAGCACATAATTTTGAGATCGTAGCGTTATCAGATCTTTGGAGCAAGCGGAGAGAAGAGGGGAAAACCTTCTTTCAAAAAAATGCAGGATGGGATATCGCATTGTGCCGTAACAACGATGAACTCTATGAAAGAAAAGACTTTGATGCTGTAATTATCAGTACAGCAGACTTTCAGCATGCGCTTCATCTGGCAGAAGCCGCAGGGCACAAAAAAGATGCCTACTGCGAGAAGCCCTTTGCCGAAACCATGTCAGATGCAAAGGCTGCGTTGAAAGCATGTAATGCCAACAACGTAATTGTTCAGATTGGTTCACAGCGGAGAAGTACAGACAACTATATCGCTGCCAACCAATACCTGAATTCCGGAAAATTTGGGGATATTGTTATGGTCGAGATGAGCTGGAATGTCAACCAACCAGGACGTTGGAGGAGACCTGCCGAAGTTAGTGCAATCAAGGAGGCTGATACAGACTGGAAACGCTATCAGATGAATCGTCCGGAAGTTGCCTGGGATCCAAGAAAATATCTGGAATTTAGGCTATTCTGGCCCTATTCCTCAGGTATTGCAGGTCAGTGGATGTGTCACCAAATAGATACTGTACACTGGTTTACAGGATTGTCTCATCCACGCAGCGTGGCAGCCAATGGTGGAATTTACCAGTGGAAAGATGGCAGAACCAACAAAGATACCCTTACTGCCGTATTTGATTATGGCGATGATAAAAAGGGATTTCAGGTTGTTTATACCTCCAGATTCAGCAACAGTGCAGGTGGGACGAAAGAGTTGTACTATTCAAACGGTGGAATGCTTAACCTGGATACCAACAAGGTTACCTCAGAAGGAGGTTTGCGCGAAAATGAAGCCAAAGCCATGGGAATGAAAGCGAACCTCCTCGAGAGCTTTGAGCTTCCTCAAGTTGCCATGACCACTTCAGCCGATACCAGGAAAGACCCCTCTACCTCTGCCCATGTTCAAAACTGGATGGAATGTGTCAGAACCCGCAAGAAGACAAATGCGCCTGTAGAAGCTGGTTACAGTCATGCCATTGCAACCATTATGGCCAATGCAGCTGTCAGAACTGGTTTGCAGGCTACCTTTGATGAGAAATTGCAAGAGGTCATCTGTGGCGGAAAAATATTCAAATATTAATTTTCCTGGCACTTAAAAAAGAGGCTGTCTCACCAATGAGACAGCCTCTTTTTTATTCATCGAGTTTGAGCGTCATAAGTCAACTTATACTAAAACGAAGTAAGAATAGAGGATAACAACATTTATTTATCTGCAAGCAAAGGTTGATTCAATAAGGCTGAAGACCCTGGAATTCTTCTCTTGCTTCTTTAAACCAGTCTGAAAAAAAACCAGATAGGTCTTCTCCGAACAATTGAAGCAATAAATTGTACCAAAAACCTTTGTCCCTTTCACAATAGCCTCATAAACAACTTTTCGGGCATCCATACTTCCAAATCGACAACTCACTATTTCGGTAAATTCAATACCACGCTCCTGGTATATTGATTCAGCTTTCATGTTTCTTTGCTGGATGAGAAGCGTATTTACAGGATTTTCTTCCACCTGAATGGTTACCAGGCTGAATAATCCCGTACTGTTTGGAGAAGTGCTTTCTGCTGAATAGTAGTATCCCTTATCGGGCAAAGATTCATCAGAAATCGTTTTCCAATCACCAGGAATAGAGAAAGAGACCCCATTTTTGAAATAGTTAAATGTTTTATCCTTGCCAAAGGAAAACATTTGTGAAATCAAAAGGGTAAAAAGAAGAAGTGCAATGCCTCTGCTAATCTTTTTGATCTGTTTTGAACAAAATATATTGGTTCGAAAGAGGTAAAGCATCATTATTCAACCACTTTAAAATGATCCTGATTTTTGTCCAGAATCATTCTGTACCATGCATCAGGATAGGAGGGATGTAAGGGTTGAGCTGGCAACTTGCCATACTCATTTCTTTCAAAATGACCATCTTTCTCCTTCATCACGTTTCCATCCTTGTATTTGATGATCAAATAGTGACTTAACTCTTTCCATTCTTTTACAGTTGACTCCACCTGTTGGTCAGTATAGGCAGTCAAGGTTTTGATGGCATTCACTTTATCTCCCTTATTCCAAAACCCAAGAGCCTTTTGATCCACCTCTTTGATACCGATTATAAAACTCTTCTCTTTTTTAGACTGAAGTTTTTGCACATCCTGGATCATGTCATCGTACCGCAGGTAACAGAAATTGGTTACAGTATTAAAGACCCAAAAGGCCGAAGTTTCTGACCAGGTTAAAAAATCACCATTTCCCACTTTCACGGAATTGGGCACCCGGTTAATACCGCAATAAATTGGCATATAACAGGTAGAATAGGCATCATCGACTCCAAACCAAAGAATTCCACCAATTGGATCGGGTAAAGAAGGCCTGCATTGTGCGACAAATGAAAAACCAGTCTGCTGGGTTGAGATGGCGCGTTCATGGCAATAGGCCACCGAGTCAACCTGCCAGGTCATCGGGCGCCAGCGGTAAGGGAGTTTATTGGGCCCTGCACCAAGATCCTTCGTCATATCAAGTGCAGTACCTTCGTAATGATCACGCATCATTCCCATAACATTTTCCAGGGTCAGGGGAGCATCGGGTTTAATCCAGAGTGGAATTCTATTGGTGGCATATTTGTTCTTATCATAGGTGATTTTGCCCATGGCATAACTTTCATACTGCCCCATCTGTCTGTTCACTTTGTTAAATCCAGCCCAAACCCTTGCATCACAAAAACGTGCACCACCAAATTCAACTGGGGCATACGTATCTGAAAAACTAAATTCGCTGTCTGTTCCACTGAACCAGCCTTTTTCCCTGGCAAATGTAATTACATCCGCTGAAAACAGGCATTCATTTGGTTTATCCAAAGGGAACTGAGTGATCCTTGCCTGGTTGGCATGACCAGAAATATAGCCATCCGGAATTTTCATGGCAACCCAAACAGCACCTTTTTGACCATCTCCTTTGCCTATCATTTCCAAAATCCAAACCTCGTCCTTGTCTGCAATGGAAAATGATTCTCCACTGGATGCATATCCAAAGTCACGAACCATCTCCGTCATTACCTTAATTGCCTCCCTTGCACTCTTTGCCCGCTGCAAAGTCATATAGATTAAGCTTCCATAATCAACAAGGGCACCGGCTTGAGATGCCAGCTCTTTTCTACCTCCGAACGTAGTTTCACCTATCGCAAGCTGGTGTTCATTGATGTTCCCTACAACCTGGTAGGTATGTGGTACCTGGGGAATTTTGCCCAAAAATTTTCCGGTATCCCACTCATTTACATCCACAAGCGTTCCTGCTTTGTAATTAGCTGCCGGCCAATAGTAAAGCTCACCATACAAGGTGTGGGAGTCTGCTGCGTAGGTAATCATAGGAGTACCTCCAACTGAGGCACCTTTGGTTATTAGGAAGTTGGTACAAGCAATAACCTGATTAGCTTGTAAAACACTAAAAATTAATGCAATAAATACTACAGTTCTCTTTATCATCCTTAATTAAATTACAATTTTGACAAAAATAAAAAATTAGTCGATCCAATTTTGAAGGATTAAGATGCAAATCCCTACTTTTTAATGAGTTTTATCATACAATGAGACGATTAGAGATAAAACCTGGCACTGTATTCCGCCCGGTTTTCTTTGCCATCTTCAACGACAACTTTCAGCAAGTGAGTCTTTCCCATTACCAATCGCTTTTTATCGATGGGAAAAGAGATGGTCGCACTTTTGGCATCATAGCTGAAAAGAACCCAATTGCCGTCTATTTCTCCATAATAAGTTCCTATTCCAGAAAGATTATCCGTTATTTTAAAGTCTATTTTTTGCCTGTTGATGAGTGTCTTATTTTGCTGTATACTGAGGGACTGTATTTTAGGAGGAATAGTATCAACTGCTACCGCGAAATTTCCAAATACCCTTGGCCTCGCTGTAACCCAGCCATCTACATAATTCCCTCCGACAGCTGAAAACTTTCCATTTGGCTCGACCAAAACTATCAAAGCTTTTCCTTGTATTCTTGTAGGGATTGGTTGCGTTTTAATCGTCAGGTTGTAGGCTTGGTGTATCGGAACTTTGGCAAAATGAATTTGGTGAATGGCGGAAATAAATGATCTATTTCCAGTTTGCTGTTGGTATAAAAAGGGGAGATTCTCGTACAGTGCTCCCGCTGGAAGCTCTACTTTGACTTGTGCATTTTGAAATTCGTTGATTCTTTCCCAATAAAATAGTTTTGAATATTCAGGTTTGGTGCCAGTAATGGTCTTTTTTTTAAACAACATTTTGAATTCCAATACATTTGCATTTCCACGAGCATCTGATACCACCAGCTTCATTGCATGGATTTTGCTGTCTGGCAATAGAACTATTCCTTTGGAAGTACCTGATTGATAAATATCCAACATATTTCCAGGCTGCATAAACAATCTATGAATCCACCTTTTGTTCTGAATGAGCTCCTCATAATCAATATGACTATTTATATATCGGCCCTTATCAAAAGCCAGGTGATCGATTTTAAATGAAAAGACCTGCTCCTGATCCATGTAAAGCTCAGCAGCATAAATTCCGCATCGCATACCTATCCCATTGAAATCATCATCTGCCTGAAAACCGAAACCAACAGGGCCACTCACCTCCAAAGGTTGTTTAACTTTTAGCGTCGTTCGCTGGTGGGCACCAATTGTTTCAAACCGTTGCCTTGAAAGAGCTGTAACCTCAGGGTTACCTGAGACGTTGGTATACAGGTAGAAAGCATTGATCCGGGGTGAACTTTTATCCACAATTGCAGGAAAATAAAAAAGCGGATTTTGTGGGCTTTCAGCCTTTGATTCCCTGATCTCAAAATGAAGATGAGGTCCGCCTGAACTCCCTGAATTGCCAGACCAGGCAATCACATCACCCCTTTTGAATGAAAATAATCCGGAAGGAACAGTGAGGTCAACTGCAAATTGCTTTAATCGGTACTGATGCTCTTCAACATATTGTTCCAATTTGGATTGAAACCGAGACAAATGACCATATACAGAGGTATGACCATCCGGATGGACCAGGTACAATGCCAACCCATAACCGGAAGGAGAAACTAAGATTCTTGCAATATAGCCATCCGCCACTGCATGGACTGGAACTCCGATCCTTCCCGCAGTTCTAAAGTCAAGACCAGTATGAAAATGGTTCCTTCTTAATTCTCCAAAACCTCCTGAAAACGACAAGGAATTTTTTATGGGCAAAACGTATTCGGATGCAACTTGTTTTTGCCCGTTGAGACGACCCGAAATAGCAAAAAATGGCAAAACAGCCATCATAATACGAAGCATGTACAAACGGATATCCATCTGGCGAAAATAGCAAACTTCTCCTCAAACGCCGACATTGACAGGGTTAATATTTTGGTATATTGATTTTAATATTAACTTTGTAACAGTAATCCTTGAACATGACAGAGCGCGAAACTCTTCTATTACGAGAATTTAAAGACAAACTTGAGCAGATGATTGGCTTGCATCAAAAGATGAAAGCCGAAAGTCAATTGCTCAAAGAAGAGAAGAAGCGACTGAATGAACAGCTAAACTTACTGACAATTTCTAATCGGGATTTGGCCAAAAAGGTAGAGGATTTGAGGTTCGCTAAAACTTTGGTGGGTGCCAATGAAGATTCGCACGAAGCCAAAATTAAAATAAATAGATTGGTGCGGGAGATTGATAAATGTATTTCACTTTTAAATAAGTAATCCGCCTGCTATGGATGATAAACTTTCGATCAATATCAATATAGCCGATCGCATATATCCGCTTCGAATAGATAGAAAAGAAGAGGAAAATATTCGTAAGGCAGCGAAAATTATCAACGATAAAGTAGTTCAATACAAACAAAGATATCCGTCCAAAGATATACAAGATTGTCTGGCGATGGCAACTTTACAGTTTGTAATTCAAAAATTTGACAACGAGAAGCAAATTGAGTATTCGCCAATCGTTGAAGAGTTGGAGCGAATGAATGACTTTTTGGCAGAGTTTTTAGAGAAAGAAAGTACAATATAAATAAACACAATATTTTGTCCGCATCTCTTTCTATTTCAATTGTTTAATGGCAATTGACATAGTTTGAAATGCGTTTTTTTTTAATTCAAATAATTTTTATACATGGGTACAACAATAATAGTAGGCTTGGTTACATTACTGGCCGGAGGAGCTGGATCCTATTTCCTTTGGGATTTTGTGCTAAGAGCCAAAAGCCGTAATTTGCTGAAAGAGGCTGAAGTACAGTCTGAAATTATCAAAGAAAAAAAGGCCATTCAGGCCAAAGAGAAATTCATCCAACTCAAAGCTGACCATGAATTGTACATCAATGAAAGGAATCAGCGGATTATCAGTGCCGAAAATAAGCTCAAACAAAGGGAAGCCATTCATCTGCAAAGAAAGGAAGAGTTGCAAAGAAAAATTAAGGAGTCTGAAACAGCCAAAGCGGAGTCAGATTCCTTGAGAGAAAATCTAAATGCCCAACTGGAGGTTCTTGAGCAAAAACATGAAGAGTTGGAACGTCTGCACAAAAGACAAATCGAACAGTTAGAGGCTATGTCCGGTATTTCAGCCGATGAAGCTAAGACACAACTGGTAGATTCATTGAAAAATGAAGCGAAAACCGAAGCTATGTCTTACATTCAGGAGATCATGGATGAAGCGAAAATGAATGCAAACAAAGAGGCGAAAAAAATTATTGTTAAATCCATTCAAAGGGTTGCCTCTGAAACTGCCATTGAAAATGCTGTCACGGTGTTCCATATTGAGAGTGATGAAATCAAAGGTCGAATCATTGGCAGGGAAGGTCGTAATATTCGTGCTCTTGAAGCAGCAACAGGAGTTGAAATTATTGTGGATGATACGCCGGAAGCTATTGTTCTCTCTGGTTTTGATCCCGTAAGACGTGAAATTGCAAGATTGGCACTTCATCAACTGGTAACCGATGGTCGCATTCATCCTGCCAGAATTGAAGAAGTCGTCAACAAGGTAAAAAAACAGGTAGAAGAAGAGATCATTGAAACCGGAAAAAGGACGACCATCGATCTTGGAATCCATGGAATGCATCCTGAACTAATTCGGCTAATTGGGAAAATGAAATACCGTTCATCTTACGGTCAAAATCTTCTGCAGCACTCCCGCGAAACGGCAAACCTTTGTGCCATTATGGCTGCCGAACTTGGCCTGAATCCTAAGAAGGCCAAACGTGCTGGATTGTTGCATGATATCGGTAAAGTGCCGGATGATGAACCTGAATTGCCTCATGCCATCCTGGGAATGAAGCTGGCTGAAAAATACAAAGAGAAACCAGATATCTGCAATGCCATTGGATCGCATCATGAAGAGGTAGAAATGGAGACACTTCTTGCCCCATTGGTTCAGGCGTGCGATGCCATTTCAGGAGCCAGGCCAGGTGCAAGGCGTGAGGCTGTTGAATCATACATTAAAAGATTAAATGATCTTGAGAACATGGCCCTCTCATACCCTGGCGTAACAAAAACCTATGCGATTCAGGCAGGACGTGAACTAAGGGTGATTGTTGGCAGTGACAAGATGACCGATGCTGAAGCTGAAAGCCTTTCCTATGATATCGCCAAAAAAATTCAGGATGAGATGACTTACCCTGGTCAGGTGAAGATTACAGTTATTCGTGAAACAAGAGCCGTTAATTACGCAAAATAAGAAGGAATCAGTCCTTATTAACGAGAGAGAGGCCCCAAAATGCGGCCTCTCTCTCGTTAATAACCCTCCAGCAGGGCCAGTAAATCCTCTGTTAGCAACAATTTATCCTGGTCCCCTTCGTTTATGTAGTTCAAATACAGCAAATTAAGAAGTTTCTTGATCAGACTAATGTCTGATTCAACACGGGTGGCAATCTTGCCGTATTTGTGTGATTTATCGTATAAAAATTGTACCTCCTTGGGACTTATCACTGATCCCCTATGGGCGACATTGATGTAAAAGAGAAATTTATCCGTTGGGGATCCGAAAGCAAGAGAGGCAGCCAAATCATCCTCATAGACAAGAAGGAGCTTATTGGCAAGCATAATAGGTGTTAAATCCAGGTGTAAGTTACGGGCAATAAGTAGGTAAAGGATTGATAAAGAGTAAACATTGCCGGACTTCGAAAATAGAAGTCGGTCTACCACAATATTATCCACCATGGGAATTTCATTGCTTGAAATTTCAAAATTATTGACCTTGAACAATATATGATTAATCACCGCTACTTTCTCCAAAGATGTCATCGATTCTGAAATCTCGAGCCAAACCTCCCTGTAAATTTTTTGTATACTAACTTCAATTTTCTCTTTCGAAATTGATGGATGATGTACAGAAGATACCAGCAGCCAACCATCCAAAAGTGTTCTATTCTCGGAAGACAACCACCTCTTCATCTGGTCAATGATCATCTCATTTTTAAGCAAGGAAATTAACTCCTCCAATTTCTTGACCTGTTCAGGGGTTGCCGCCATCAAAAGCGAATCCTCCAACCGTGGAAGAACAGCTGAACCAAGTGATAGTAGTTTTTCCTTCACTGAGCGAAAAACAAGTTCATCCTGATCATCCAGCAATGAAATCAATGCGTCAAGTGTTGCCCCTGTTGTTGTCATATCAGATCCGTTCAAGCACTTTCTGAACCAAATTAATCATAACAGGTTTGTAATCTTCATTGGCCTTCTTGGAAACCCTATTGGCAATGATGATGCAAACAGTCAAGGCTTTATGACCCAAAAGTTTACTAAGCCCATAAATTGCTGAACACTCCATCTCATAATTTGTAATGCGTTGATGATTAAATCTGAATTCTTCAATTTTGTCGTTGATCAACGGATCTACGATTTTCAACCTGAGTTCCCGTCCTTGCGGCCCATAAAAACCAGGAGCAGAAATAGTTACACCAGAAGTAAATGAATCGTCCACAATTTTATCAAACAATTTTTGATCAGCTGAAACCACATAAGGGGAGGGAAGGAGATCATTCCACGAGACGAAGGATTTGAAGGATTCTTCAAAAAGCAAATCGGAAACCTCGTTCCTGTTTTGGTAAAAGTTCAACAATCCATCAAATCCAATAGATTTTTCTGAGGCAAGAAATGCATTGACTGGTATATCTCCCTGCAAACCACCAGAAGTTCCTATTCGAATAATATTCAAAGATTTATGTTCATCCTTGATTTGTCTTGTTACAAGGTCAATGTTGACCAATGCATCCAATTCATTCAGAACAATGTCAATGTTGTCTGTACCAATCCCCGTTGATAGCACAGTTATTCTCTTGGTTCCAAAAAGTCCAGTTGCTGAAACAAATTCACGGTTCTCACTTTCGGATTCAATTTTGTCAAAGAATTCTGAAATCATCTTAACTCGTCCGGGATCACCAACCAAAATGATGTTTTCAGCCAATTGTTCCGGCTTTAGGTGAAGATGAAAGATGGTTCCATCAGGGTTGATTATCAATTCAGAAGGTTCAATAACTCGCATAACAAATATTTTGATACAGATCAAAGGTAAAAAAAAGTAAGATGATCCTGAATATTTTTAATTTTGCGCCTTAATTAATCAAGTTATGATCCAAAGAATTCAAACCCTTTACCTTTTGTTAGCACTCTTGCTGACTGCAATACTTATTTTTGTCCCTTTCGCCGAATTGGCCGGAACTGATGGTGTAAATTATATGTTCGATATTTCTGGGATATTTAGGTATAACAGTACTGGGAAAACGATTCTCTTAAATACCTGGCCCATCATCTTTATGATTAGCATTGCGCTGCTATTGCAGACTACCACCATTTTCCAATACAAAAACAGAAAACGGCAGATAAAGCTCTCTTACCTTTGCATGGTCTCCCTATTTGTCCTAAAAGCACTATTGTACTACTATACATGGAGTAGCAGCCACCTTACCGGGGGAGATATGCAGGCAAGATTGTTTGCTGAGTTCCCAACAGTTGCTTTGATTTTAGTTTTCCTGGCAATACTGGGAATTAGAAAAGACGAAAACCTGGTAAAATCAATTGACCGCATTCGCTAAAAGTATACGGACAGTCTTTCGGCTATGGCTGCAAGAAATTCTTCATCTTCCTTTGTAAATGGTGAGTAGGCATGTGAATCAATGTCTATTTCTGCAACAAAGCTTCCATCTTTTAGGATAGGGACAACGATTTCACTCTGAACATCCATACTGCATGAAAGGTAGTTGGCTTGCTGGGATACGTCCTGAACTACCATCGTTTGACTGCTGGAAGCTACTTGTCCGCAAATTCCCTTGCCAACAGGAATGTGTGTATGTTCGGTGGATGATCCTGTATAGGGACCAAGTACCAGCATCATGGTATCGCGGTCGAGAAGGTAGAAGCCAACCCAGTCATAATGCGAAACCTCCCTTTTCAATAGTTGAGTGGTCTCTGTCAAAAGTTTCCCTAATTCATAGTTTTGGTTTAAAAGCGCTTCGAATTTAGTAAATATAGAAGTGAATACTGATTCCATCTTGTTGCTTATTTGATTTTAATTTCGTTCTCATAGGTAATTTTTTCACAGTAGTAACATTTCATTTCAATCGGTTTATCATTGATTATCTGAAATTTAGTGCTTACGTTTTCGGCATTGGTGATGCATTTGGGATTGAAGCAACGAACAATTCCATAAACCTGTTCAGGAATCTGAACCACCCTCTTCTCAACTACCTCATAATTTCTTATGGTATTTAACTTTGCATTTGGTGCAACCAGTGAAATTTTATTGACCTCTTCATCTTCAAAATATCGATTGGCAATCTTAATGATTGCCTTGGTTCCCATGGCTTTACTATCAAGGTTGTTCCCAAAAGTCACCATGTTGTCATACTCTTCCAATCTCAAGATTTGAATGACTTTAAAGAGGGCCCTGGTTGGTATATGGTCAATTACAGTTCCATCCTTGATAGCACTTACGTTTAATTGCTTTTCCATGTGGTAGATTATTGAAGATTTAACAAATGAGAAATGATCGCCATACGGGTATACACACCGTTTCTTGCCTGTGTAAAATAGTAGGCTTTAGGATTGCTGTCTACATTGGTATGAATCTCATTGATCCTCGGGAGTGGGTGCAGTATTCTTACTGTAGGCTTAGTACCAGCAAGCATTTCGTTTTTAAGTATATATACATTTTTGACCTTCTCATATTCAACAGGATCAATGAACCTTTCTTTCTGCACACGTGTCATGTAAATGATGTCGGCCTGGTTAATAATCTCATTAAATTCCAGGTGCTCATAATACCGAATGCCCTGATTGGTAAGAAAGAGTTTGTATTCATCGGGCATGGCCAGTTCTGGTGGTGCAACAAAGTTGAAAATTGGGTTCTTAAATTGCGACATAGCCATCAGCAAACTATGCACTGTCCTGCCATATTTGAGGTCACCAACCATAAATAGATTAATATCATCCAGTCTACCCTGGGTTTTTTTTATGGAATACATGTCAAGCAACGTTTGGCTCGGATGTTGATTGGCTCCATCTCCGGCATTAATGACCGGCACATCAGCGATCTCAGCTGCATATCGGGCACTACCTTCCAGTGGATGACGCATGATAATCAAATCTGCATAATTACTGACCATCTTAATGGTATCATGCAAAGTTTCACCTTTGGAAACACTGGATGAATTTGAATCAGAAAACCCGATAATTTTCCCTCCAAGCCTGTTTATAGCTGTTTCAAAACTGAGTCTGGTACGGGTGGATGGTTCAAAAAAAAGTGTAGCGACCACTTTCCCTTTCAACAAGGATTGGTTGGGATGCTCCTCAAATTGTCGTGAGAGCTCCATGATCTTCAAATACTCCTCCTTTGAAAAATCAGTAATAGAGATCAAATTCTTTTTGCTCATATTCTATAAGTTAATTGGTTTTACATTAGTCTAAAGAATCTTGCATTGCAGGACACCATCCTTGCTTGTAATCCTGGTGAAAATTTCATTCACCCTTGCCAACCTGACGCTGATTGTTACTGAACACTGCAGGTCAAATCTGGAGGTGATAATTTCCAACTGCTCATCTTTGATTAATTGCATGAGACTGTTCATTGCCAGGTATTCAAACTCGACTTCCACTTTCAATTCAACAATCCTGGTGACAATCTCAGCATTGGCAATAGCCTCAATCGTTGCCTGCTTGTAAGCCCTTATCAAACCAGCAACACCAAGCAGAGTTCCACCAAAATACCGAACCACCACAACCATGATGTTTGTTAGTCCAAAAGATTGAATTTGACCATAAATAGGACGACCAGCGGTTCCCTGAGGTTCTCCGTCATCATTCATCCGAAATCTTGCATTTTCAACTCCAAGATTCCATGCGTAGCAGCAATGTCTGGCAGAGAAATGATCCTTTCTTATTGATGCAAGCAATTCTTTAATTTCATCCTCCTGTGAAACAGGAAATGCAAAAGCAATAAACCTGCTTCCTTTTTCCTTGTATACACCCTCGGAAGGATGAGCAATGGTAAGATAGGTATCAACAGCAACCATCAGACTATTTTTTGACCCACAATACTGCTAAAAAAAAAGCAAACCTCTCAGTCTGCTTTTTTCGAAAATTACATTTTCAATTTATTTTCTATCTCGTCAATGCTCAATCTGAAATTTTTATCAATCTCCTTCAAGTTGGTCACCGTCCTGCAGGCATGAAGCACAGTTGCATGATCCTTTCCACCAATTTGCGAACCAATGGAAGCCAGTGATGATTGAGTCAGATTTTTAGAAAAATACATGGCAATTTGTCTTGCCTGGACAATTTCTCTTTTACGGGTTTTAACCGATAAGGAATCAACCGGAATGCAAAAATAATCAGAAACAACTTTTGAAATATAATCAATGGTCAACTCTCTCTTCGTGTTATTAACCAACTTGTTAATCATTCTAATTGCCAGATCCAGAGTTATCTCCTTCTTATTCAGTGTTGCCTGTGCAAGAAGAGATATGAGTGCACCCTCCAATTCACGAACGTTGCTTGTAATGTGCGATGCAATATATTCTAATACTTCATCAGAAATAACAATTCCATCTTTGTAAATTTTTTTCCGGAGAATACTCATTCTTGTCTGAAAATCCGGCACTTGCAAATCTGCAGTTAAGCCCCATTTGAACCGCGATAACAATCTTTGCTCCATTCCCTTTAATTCAATTGGGGATTTATCGGAGGTAAGTATAAGTTGCTTCCCTGATTGATGAAGGTGGTTAAAAATGTGAAAGAAGGTCTCTTGTGTCTTTTCCTTTCCGGCAAATTCTTGAACATCATCAATGATTAGAACATCAATCATCTGGTAGAAATGAAGAAAATCATTGCGGGAGTTGTTTCGGGTGGCCTCAGAAAATTGAATGAAAAACTTATTGGCATTCACATAAAGGACGATCTTATCAGGATATCTCTCCTTTACCTCTATTCCGATTGCCTGGGCCAAATGGGTTTTCCCCAGACCAGAATTACCATATAACATGAGCGGATTAAATGCAGTTCCACCTGGTTTTTGAGCTACTGCATAACCTGCACTTCGTGCCAACCGGTTGCATTCTCCTTCGATAAAGTTATTGAAGGTATTGTCAGATTTTAGTTGAGAATCGATCTGTATTTTTTGAATTCCCGGAATAACAAACGGATTTCTAATACCACTTTCATCAGAAGGAAGAATCGCAGAAACTGGCTTGTTTTTTACGTTATTGTTTTGATTGGTGGGTAATTTAATGGTGTAAGGCTTGTTATTAATACTATTATTGTTGTCAACAACAACATTGTATTCAAGTTTTGCACCTGTACCTAACTCTTTTCTAAGGGTCTTTCTGAGAATGTCAATATATTGTTCTTCAAGATATTCGTAAAAAAAAGGACTGGGCACCTGAATCGTCAGAATATTATTCTCCAATTTTAATGGAACAATTGGTTCGAACCAGGTTCTGTAACTTATGCCGGGAACATTGTCCTTGATGATCCTGAGACAATTTTCCCAAATTATTGCGTGATCTTTCTCCATTTAGGTTTTGGTAAAAAAAGGTGAAACTAAAAAAATAGTCAATGAAAAATTTCAAAATTGGATCAGATTACGCTTGATATAAAAGTGCATTGATGTTCATCATCTAATATTGTATAAATCAGTTAAATAATAATTAAAAAAAACATAAACAATTGCAAATCAGGCTAATATAAAATATGCAGAGCCAAAATACTGATACAATGATACTTCATATAAGCCGATACCCTTAAAATTTTTGATGTTTAATAATTTGCCGGATGACAATTTATTTTAAAAATCAATCTTTTTTCGTTGGGTTAAATTAGCTAAAAAAGATTAATCCAAAATTACTTTGAACAAATTTTTAGTGCTTTTTTTAGTGAAATTTCTTCTTTGTTCTCATATGCCTGTAAAGAGGCCTGAGGAAAAGAGAGTTGCACTTTATTTAGAATCATTCTAATTTTGTCATACGATTTATCCTCCCCGGCAAAATATAAATATTTGGAACCATCGATCACTTCAGACACATCTTTAATTCCTTGGAATACAGAAGATTCAAGTGGTAATTGCACTGTTGAACTAAACAAGAAAACCTTAAAGTCAATCGATTCAACTATCTTATAGGAGGCAGCAGGTGCCAAATAAACTTCGCGACCAAAGTCTATGGCCGAAACTTTTAAGTAGCGGTGTGGATTTCTTTTCAAGTCAACCAACAATTGATTCAGGTTATTACTTGACTCTGCCAGATTTTCGTAAAGGATTGAATCGTTCATCAGATGGCCTAACGTTCCATTGGAGCTATTGATATTGGAAACAATGGTCTCCAGACCGGATACTGATCTATTTAGATGTGTCAGGGTTGATTTTAATTCTGAGGGATTAATGGAATCACTAATCATTGAAAAATTTCCAAGAATAATACCCAACGCTTTTGAATCATTGTTGAGATTTTCTGCCAAATCTTTAAAATTAATTATTGTGGAGGAAAGATTTGCTTTTTGGCTACTAACCACGGTACCCAGATCCTTTGAAATCTGTTCAAGATTCTCCATGGTCATACTAATCTGCTCAATGCTCTTGTTGATATTCCTCCGGGATTCACTATTTAGCATGAGAGCCACTCCCGAAACAATCGAATCAAGTGAAACGATCAAGCGTTCTGCCTTTGCCTTGATTGGTGCAATTTGCTCAGTAACCTGACTCATCAGATCAGACTCAATTTTCGTCTTAATGGTATCGTTGTGCTGGTAAAATTCAGCTGACTTTCCCAAATTTAAATTTACAATTTTAGATCCGAGCAAATCACTGTTGGCAATCTCTGCTGTTGTTCCAATGGGTAAGGGAAACTTATTAAAGACAGCAATTTTTACGATAAGATCGCCTGACATGTCCTCTGCAAAGTAGATCTCCCTAACATATCCGATCTTCAATCCATTCAGCTGAACGACAGTAGAGGCTTCAAGACCTCCAACATTCTTATAGCGTGCTACATAGACTTTCTCCGTTCTGAAAATGTCCCGTCCTTTCAAAAAGTTGATTCCCCAAACCAACACTGTAAAGCCAATAGCCACTACAATACCAATTTTAGAAGTTTTTGAAATTTTCACAGCTTTTTAATTAATAGTAAACTTTAACATCTCCGTGAAGATTCTTTGTGTACGGACAGATAATTAAAATGTTCACAAAGGTAAATAGGATTTGTATTAAATTATCATTCCTTTAAACTGAAGTTCATTTTGAACCACCATTTTTCCAAACCATTTTGGTTTGGTTGTTCTGAATCGAAACAATAAAAGCGTCAGGAAACATACGAACTACTTTTGCATAGTCAGACTTTGTTGCCTGAAAAGTATTGGATTCACTGCAGAAATACTTAAATTTTCCATCAAATGAGATCTCCTTTATTGGAGTAATACCTTTAAAATATTTGGAATTAATTCCAACTTTATGGTTAAATACACCCAATTGAATAGCATAGGTGGTCTTGTTGGCGGCCACTTTTTGCTTGGTTGCAGTTTGAACCTTTGGTTGATCGATGACATTTGCCTCAAAATTTTTACTTCCTTTTATCACAGTTTCGACGGTACCGATTTTCGAAGGTGATTTGCTTGCTGATGGTATTTCCTGAACTTGAGGAACGGCTAACTTACGCTCATCACTAAAAAACTCCTTGTTATCCTTTGAATTATCTAAATTCAAATAATCAAAAATAGAGCCATAAATGGCATAAGAGATTTCACTTCTGCCCTGATCTGTCATTAGAAAACTGTTCTCCTTTTTGTTGCTTAAATATCCAACCTCGACCAGTACACTAGGCATTGAGGTTTCTCTCAATACCAAAAAACCAGCTTGTCTTACATCACGGTCATAACGCTGTGCCAGTTTCTTAAAATTTGTTTGCAAAGTGGATGCAAATCGAAGACTTTGATCCAAATAGTTGTCCTGTATTAATTCAAACATGATGTATGATTCGGACAAATTAGGATTAAAGCCCTCATAGCGACTGGTATAATCCTCCTCCAACAGGATAACGCTGTTCTCCTTCTTAGCGACATTGAGATTATCTTCAGTTCTGTGTAATCCTAAAACATATGTTTCAGTCCCGAATATGGCCGGATTGCTGCAATAATTGGCGTGAATAGAGATGAAAAGGTCTGCTTTTACCTTGTTGGCAATTTGCGCCCGATCCATCAATGGAACAAAATAGTCTCCATCCCTGATATATACAACTTTGATATTTTTTTGGGATTCCTTGATACGTCTGCCAACTTTCAGTGCAATGTCAAGCACAATATGTTTCTCCTTGGCACGTCCAACTACGGAGCCTGGATCTTTACCTCCATGTCCGGCATCAATAACAACTGTTTTTACCAATCCACTATTTTTCTGTGCATTTGTAGTATGAAAGGCAAACAACAATACCCAGCCAAGAATGAAAAATTGTATCCATCCCTTTCCATTGCTGTGAGACCATATTATATTAGAAACTTGCCACATAGTTTGAATGTAAACCTATACAAAAATAGAAGATTAAATTATTTATCAGTGTACCCTTTTTGTCCGGTAGGATTTTTTACTTTTGCGAAACAGACTGGTTTAACAGAATTGGTATTTATAAACTGTCTAACTATATTGATTTGAGATCTTTACGAGTAATAATATATTTATTTATACTGATTCTTGTTGGCCATAACTATCTGTCTGCCCAAGAAACGGTTCCTGACAGGAGGGAATTAAAGGGCCAGACAAAAACTCCTCTTTTTTCAACAGAACAGCCCATTAAATCTGTAAGAGATTCTTTATTAGCATCAAAAAAGGACTCACTGGCTTTGGACTCGCTGAATATTCCGCAAAGTAATGACGATTTTGATGCTGAAGTGACCTATACAGCAGATGGTAAAATTCTCTTTCACAACAGTGCCAATAAAATCTACATGTATAAAAATGCCAAGGTGAAGTACAAGGATATTGATCTTACGGCTGATTATATTGAATTAAACAAGGACAGCAACCTCATTCATGCTACCGGAATGCCCGACTCAACCGGAACCATTGTAGGAAAACCGGTATTCAAGCAAGGGGACCAGGAATTTGAAGCAGATGAAATTAGGTACAACTTCTTAACAAAGAAGGGGATTGTTTATGGAGTAGTAACCGAACAGGAGGGTGGTTTCATCCACAGCGGCAGAACAAAACTGATGAACGACTCAACCTACAATTTGAAAGATGGCAAGTACACAACCTGCGACGCGGAACATCCTCATTTCTATCTGCAAATGACAAAAGCCAAGGTCCTTTCGAATAAAAAAATTGTCACGGGACCAGCCTATTTGGTTGTGGAAGATATGCCCATCTATTTCTTGTTCTTACCCTTCGGGTTCTTCCCAAATTCCCCCAAATATTCTTCCGGATTTCTGATGCCCACCTATGGTGATGAGATAAACAGGGGTTTTTTCCTGCGTGACATGGGATATTACTGGGCTGCGAATGACTATTTTGATGTGGCGCTCAGGGCAGATATTTACTCCAAAGGGTCGCGGGGAATAAAAATGCACAACAATTATCGGCTGCGATACAAATTTAGCGGAGGATTTGACATCAATTTTTTTAAGAATGTCTTTGGAGACAAAGGTTTGCCCGATTACAAAATTCAGAATGATTTTGCAGTAACCTGGAACCATACCATGGACTCCAAAGCCAGCCCAAATCAAACGTTCAGTGCAAGTGTAAACTTCTCCTCCAGCGAATACGATCAGAACAACGCCTACACAACTCAGAATTACCTGACCAATACCAAGCAATCAAGTGTTTCATACACAAAAAGATGGGAAAACACCCCCTTTACCATGTCCGCAAACTTGCGCCATTCCCAGAACAGCAGGGACACGACCATAAGTCTTACGATGCCCCAAATGACTTTTAATGTGAACAGGCTCTATCCTTTTAAACTGAAAAACGCATCAGGACCGGAGAAATGGTACCAAAAAATAGGGATGAGCTATAGTTTTGATATGCAGAATTCCATCAATACAAAAGAGTATCAACTATTTCACAGCAATCTGGCGCAAGACTGGCAAAGCGGTGTTAAACACAGTATTCCAGTGAGCACCTCATTCAAAGCCCTCAAATTTATTACTGTTAGTCCATCCTTCAATTACAATGAACGATGGTATACCAGCCAGATCAGAAAGGAGTACGATCAGGTCAAAAAAATGGTGGTGGTTTCCGATACAATTTATGGTTTTACACGTGATTTTGATTACTCAATCAGTGTTGGTGCTTCTACTAAAATCTATGGTGACTTTGTTCCACTGAATCCAAAATCAAATATCAAGGGGATCAGGCATGTTATGACACCCAATCTTAGTTTCAGCATGCAACCTGATTTCAGCAATGGCCGTTACGGAATGTATGGGGATATTGAGTATTTTGACGAGCAGGGAAATCCTGTGTCACTTAGATACCCTTACCATGAAGGAGCAATATTTGGAACTGCTGGTTCTGGAAGATCGGGATCCATTGGTTTCAACCTTGGAAACACACTGGAAATGAAAGTTTTAAATAGCAATGATACTATTTCGAAAGAAAAATACAAAAAAGTAAAGCTTCTGGATCAGCTCTCATTTGCCACTTCCTACAATCTCGCAGCAGATTCGCTTAATCTTTCCAACTTCAACATTTCGGCCAGGACGAAGGTCGCTGATGTAGATATCAACATTGGAGCAATTATGGATCCTTATGCTTTTGAGAACGGTCACCTTGTCAATGTTTTTGAATTTGAAAGATCAAAAAAGATTGCCCGTTTGACCAGTGCGAACCTCTCCTTTGGATATGGGTTTCAGTCCAAGTCTCAGGAAGAAAAAGATAAAGCAAAAGCTGACAAGGATGGAAAACCTCTGGAAAAAACTGAAGAGCAAAAGATAATTGACAACGCTCGGAAAAATTACCCTGAGATACCTGAATATGCTGATTTTACTCTTCCCTGGGACTTTCAGTTTAATTACAGTTTAAGATATTCACGCCCAAATCCGGAACAAGATCCGATCATCAATCAAACCTTGGATTTTAACGGGAATATTAGTTTGACAAAAGGCTGGAAGATAGGATTCTCCTCAGGTTTGGACATTCAAAAGATGGAAGTATCATTTACTCAATTTAATGTATTCAGGGATATGCATTGCTTTCAGATGTCGCTTAATCTGGTCCCATTTGGCTATCGCCAGAGTTACAGTTTCACTATCCGAGCAACAGCTGCAATGTTACAAGATCTAAAATTAAGTAAACGAGACAGTTTCTACGACAACAACCCTTATTAAACCAGCTATTGGATAGCTGTATTCAACTCTATATAGACCCAAACTCCAAATTTAAAGGAAAAGCTCACACCAAGCTTCGAAGCGAACCACATTCGCCTGTCCAAATTTCGAAATACTCCTCCTCACTTCGTTCAGCGTTTTTTCACGGCAGAGATCCTTACTTTTGGAATAAAACTTATCTGCAAACGCGATGATCTGTTCTTCCACCGTCTCTGGAATGAAATCTCTTTGGGGAAGTGGCAAATTCTTCGCAACAATTTCATCTTTGGTTATACCTACGCCGGTATGCCTTTCACAAACCAAACCATGTTCAGGATATCCCAACTTGGTTACAAGGTCACAACCAAGATAACCATGTGCCAAATAGGGATAATCACCAAAACAATAAAGATCAGGTGCATTGGTCATAAAAATCCCAATATCATGCAGTAAAGCGGCCTCTTCAATGAATGTCAAATCAGGATTTAACTGATTGTTTTTCATCGCAATTTTAAGAGCTTTATCACAAACAGCGCGACTATGGGTCAAAAGGATTTGGTATGCTTTTGACTTTGGATGATAATACTTTGAAATCAGCGCTAGTGGATCCATAAAAGGAATATTCTAATCCATAATCAGATGAGAATCTGTTGTGTAAAATAAACGAAAAAAATCATTTGTAATTCACTATTTTTAAACCAAATTTGAATCTATTATTGCCACGGATTGTTGTAATTCGGTTCTTTTTGGCATTTGTAACTTTTTTTTTAACGTGGACATTTATTGTATTATAAATAAGGAATTTAACTAAATATCTTTCGGGTGAACAAGGTAATATTCAAAACATATCCCCGTAACTTCAGGAGGGGAGTTGAAATTTTAGCAAAAGGAAAAATAGAAAAAGGAATTCAACGCATTGAGAAAAGTATAGAAGGAGGTTTTAAATCTGGAATTCTGTTTATAGATCTTTACAACCAGTGCACATCTGTTGGTGAAGCTTTGGACCTCTTTCAGGAAAACCAGGAGTCGGATTTTTTAAAGTCATCCCTTGAGGTAGGAATCAAATATTACAAAGGTGAGGGACGTGAACAATCCTATGCTCATTCTGTCAGATTTTTTTTAGAGTCGGCAAGGGCTGGTGGGATCGAAGCTTGCAACTACATAGGAAATATGCGGGAGAAAGGCGATGGATTGCCGCTAGACATGAAAAAGGCTTTTGAGTGGTATGAAAGAGGTGCAGAGCGCGGGGATAAGGCGGCCAGGTTCAATTACGGTCGTCTGTTGTATTCGGGTGAAGGCGGATACAAGGATACCAATGAAGCCGTGGATCAGTGGTATGCTTCTGCCAAGGAGGACTATTTGCCAGCTGTATTCAAGGTTGGAGAAATCTTCGAATTGGGGATGACTGTGCCGGTTAGGCTTGAAAAAGCCTTTGAATGGTATCTTAAAGCCGCTGAAAATGGATTTGAACCTGCTTACCAAAAGGTTGGACTTTTCCTTTATGATGGAAAAGGGGTAGAAGCCGATGTGGATAAAAGCCTGGAATGGCTCAGTAAGATTACAGGTTCTGTTTCTGCAGATATTGCACTTAAATTGGGGAAAATTTATTTGTTGGGATTGGGAGTTGAAAAGAATCTTGACAAAGCCCGAAATTATCTTGAGCAGGCCCTGCATGCTGATTACTCAGAAGCAATTTTCTTAATGGGCAAGCTTATGGAAGAGTCCGGTGAGGATGATTTCATGGAGATGTACCAGAAGGCGGCAGATCGCGGATTTGCAGAGGCGCAGGACGCTCTGGCCAGCTATTACCTCAGACAATCTGAGACGCAGGGTATCGAAATGCTTAAGAAGGCTGCCGCTAACGGAAGTGCCGATGCCATGGTTCTAATGGCACAAAGATTGGAATCAGGGGATGGTGTTGAGAAAAATATTAAAACTGCGGTTGATTATTTTCGAAAAGCTGCAGAAAAGGGAAATCTGGAGGCTCAATACCGGTATGCCAGTATTTGCCTTGCGGGTGACTGGATAGAAAGGGACAAGTATTCAGCAGGAGATTATTTCAAGAAGGCTGCCGAAGCAGGTCATCCCAGGGCTTGCTACCTGTTGGGGCTACTCCACGAAAAAGGAGAAACTTACTGGTCCGACAAAGACAAGGCCTATGAGTGGTTTCAGAAATCGGCAGAAAAAGGCATTCCCGGAGCCATGTTTAAAACAGCCGTTTACCTTGAGAATGGATTGAAGGTTGAAAAAAACCTGACAGAAGCCCTGCGCTGGTACCGGAAGGCATCTGATGCAGGTTATGCCAAGGCTGCATTTAACCTGGCTGTACTTTTTGAAACAGGGCAGGGATGTGAGGTTGATATGGAAAAATCAATCGGGCAGTATGAGGTGGCAGCCAATGCCGGTATTGCAGAGGCAATGAATAATCTGGGAAATGCCTATCACCAGGGAAAGGGCGTAAAAGCCGATGTCCATGAAGCTTTTAAATGGTATTCTTGTGCTGATGAGGCAGGTTTTATGCTTGGATCCTATAATTTAGGTGTGATGTGGTATTTTGGAGAGACAGGAGAGAAGAATCTTCAAAAAGCTTATTTTTATTTTAAGAAATCGGCTGACAAGAACTATCCGCAAGCACAATACAATCTGGCTGGAATGTTGTATTATGGAGAAGGAATGCCAGAAGATAAAAAACAATCGCTCGAACTATTCCGAAAATCGGCCGGAAACGGCTTCGCTGCCGCCTGGATCAATCTGGCTGAGTTTTATATATCTGGCGAAGTAGTGGACAAAGACGTGACCAAGGCTATTGAATTTTTAAATCTCGCTTCTGACCACGGTTTGGGAGAAGCTGATTTTCTCCTGTCAAAAATCTATGGAACAGAGGATGGTTACCTGGATGCTGACAAACAACAGCAATGCCTGAACAGATCGATTGGCAGAGGTTATGTACCAGAATCTTAAACGGGAAGGAGTATTAAATAAGACTCCGAGATATACATACGATTAAACTTTATCTTCCAACCAAATCCTGGCATTCACAAAAGCTTCCATCCATGGCGTAACTTCATCGGCATTTCTCCCGGTAGGGTAGTGCCCCCACTGCCAGGGGTAAATTGACCTTTCAAGGTGAGGCATCATGGCAAGATGACGGCCATCAGCCGAGCAAAATGCTGCTGCATTGAAATCAGAACCATTCGGATTACCAGGGTAATTGGCAAAGGAATATTTCATTGGGATTTCATAACGGTCTTCTTGTTCTGGTATTGAAAATTTTCCCTCACCATGCGCCACCCAAATCCCTAGCTTTTTACCAGCTAAGGTTTTTAACATAACCGATTCGTTCGGAAGAATATCTACATTGAGAAAAGAGGATTCGAATTTATGCGACTCGTTGTGGAGCATTCTAATTTTTTTCTTTTTATCCGGATAGATAAGATCAAGTGCAACCATCAACTGGCAACCATTGCAAACACCCAGACTAAGTGTGTTTTCCCTTTTGTAAAATCTGTCTAAGGCAGATTTTGCCTTATCATTGTATTTAAATGCTCCGGCCCAGCCTATCGCAGAACCAAGAACATCTGAATTGGAGAAGCCTCCAACAAAAACAATCATGCCTATATCTTCCAGCGTCTCTCTACCGGAAATTAGATCTGTCATGTGTACATCCTTCACGTCAAAACCTGCCAGGTAAAGACTCCATGCCATCTCCCTATCGCCATTGACACCTTTTTCCCGGATGATTGCAGCTTTTAATCCCGATTTTACTCTTCGCTTTGGATCTACACCTAGTTTACTGTAATCTCCTTTAAAATCACCAAAATTGTACGAAAGGACATTTTGTTTGAAGTTTGACAACCTACTAAACGCCAAATTGTTACTACACTGTCTCTGATCAAGCAAGTAGGAGGGTCTGAACCATTTTTCCCTTAAATCATCAATGTCAAATTTAAAGTGACTGTTTCCATTTTTAATCCGGATCACCCTTTCATAGAGAGGTTTCCCAATAGGATAAAAATCTACCTTATTGTTTTTAAATAGTAGTTCTGCCCTTTCAGCATCGGCTACCTGAACCACAACACCTGGATTCTCACTGAATAACAGTTTTACACTATCCATTTCTCCCAAATGCGAAAAATCAATATCCAGTCCACCAATATTTTGGCTAAAACATAATTCAAGCAGTGTAACGATTATTCCACCCGATGATACATCATGGCCACTAACAATCAAGTCTTCAACGATTGCCTCTTGCAACGTTTGAAACGCGTTTGCAAAGTATGCAGGATCTGGAATTGAAGGAGTCTGATCACCCAGGGACGATAGAATCTGTCCAAGTGAACTACCCCCCAATTGTTTCTCTGATTTTGTGAAATCAATGTAATACAAAGGTTTAGTGGAATCATTCACCAATACAGGCTCAACAATTTTTTTAAGATCAGAAATTTCAGCCGAAGCGGAAATAATTACAGTTCCCGGAGCATATACCACCTCCTTGTCATATTTTTGGGTCATCGATAGTGAATCTTTACCCGTAGGTATATTGATTCCCAAAGCACAAGCAAATACCGATGCTGCTTCTACAGCTTCATACAATCTGGCATTCTCCCCCTGGTTCTTTGCAGGCCACATCCAATTGGCCGAGAGTGAAACACCTTTTAATCCATGGGTCAACGGAGCCCAGACAATATTGGTAAGTGACTCGCCAATTGAGAGTACCGACCCATTGGCAGGAGATATTAATCCTGCTGCGGGTGCATGGCCCAAAGATGTCGCTATTCCCTTGGTCCCCTGGTAGTCGATGGCCACGGCGCCAAGATTATTCAAAGGCAATTGCAGTACACCTGCACATTGTTGTTTGGCAATTTTTCCGGTAACTGAACGGTCCACCTTGTTGGTAAGCCAGTCCTTACAGCCAACAGATTCGAGTTGCAGGATTTGTGCCAAATAATCATGGATAGCATCTTCTGAGTAAGAGATCAGCTTGTAGTTATTTACCGGTGTCTGATCCTCCAAAACTGTTTTTGGTGGTTTGCCAAAAAGTGTAGCCATCTCCATGTCTATCGGTCGTTCTCCGGTTTTTCTATCGAGAAATGTGAATTTATGATCTCCTGTCGTTTCACCAATCAGATAATAGGGTGACCGTTCACGTTCTGCAATACGTTGAATCCAGTCAAGGTGCTCTTTTTGGGTTACAAATCCCATTCGTTCCTGGGATTCATTGCCTACAATCTCCTTGGCTGACAGGGTGGGATCTCCCACAGGCAATTTATCGACAAAAATCTGACCTCCCGTTTCTTCCACCAATTCTGACAAACAATTAAGATGTCCACCTGCTCCGTGATCATGGATGGAAACAATTGGATTCTTACCCGATTCAGCCAGTGCACGTATGGTGTTGTAGGCTCTTTTCTGCATTTCAGGATTGGCACGCTGAACAGCATTTAGTTCTATATGGCTTGCAAAGGCACCGGTATCAACCGAAGAAACGGCACCTCCTCCCATTCCAATTCTATAATTGTCTCCTCCCAGCAAAACTACCTGATCGCCAATTTTGGGAGTTCCTTTTAAACTGTCCTCTTTCCTGGCATAACCAATACCGCCAGCTTGCATAATTACCTTATCGTAACCAATTTTTTTCTGATTCTCAGCGTGTTCAAAAGTAAGAACAGATCCATTGATGAGTGGTTGACCAAATTTATTGCCAAAGTCTGAGGCTCCGTTGGATGCCTTGATAAGCAATTCTTCAGGATTGTGGTACAACCACTTACGGGGTTCAATGCTGTTTTCCCAAGGTCTGTTTGTACCATCATTTCTGGAGTATGAGGTCATGTATACTGCTGTTCCGGCAATGGGAAAGCTACCTTTGCCCCCGGCCATCCGGTCTCTAATCTCACCTCCAGTACCGGTAGCTGCTCCGTTGAAGGGTTCCACAGTAGTAGGAAAGTTATGTGTTTCTGCCTTTAATGACAATACAGTATCAATATCTGTTACCTGAAAATAATCTGGCTGATCTGCTGAAACAGGTGCAAATTGCTCTGCAAATGGACCTTCAGTAAAAGAACAATTGTCCTTGTAAGCACTTATGACCGTATTGGGATTTGTTTTTGTCGTATGTTTAATCAGCTGAAAAAGCGTCTGTTGCTTTTCAACTCCATCGATAACAAATGTACCGTTGAATATTTTGTGCCTGCAATGTTCTGAATTTACCTGGGAGAAGCCAAAAACCTCACTGTCTGTAAGATTGCGTCCAATTTTTGATACAACCTCTTCCAGATATTGAATTTCATCGGGACTTAGGGCTAGTCCCTGCTGTTTGTTATAGGTTGAAATGTCCTCAATATAGATCACATTTTCAGGGAGGTGTTCAATGATGAACAATGCTTGTGTAAGTCCATGGTACAAAGCTTGTAACATCGGATCATATTCGGGATCTTTATCACAGTAAAAATACTCTTCAATTCTGGTGATACCTGATATACCCATATTCTGGGTAATTTCCACAGCATTGGTGCTCCAAGGCGTGATCATCTCTTTTCTGGGGCCGACAAAATTTCCTACAAGTTGATCCGTTTCAATCAACACCGCTGCTCCAAAAAGCCATAATAATTTATCGGTATCAATTTGATTCAATGGAACTTGTGTGTCAACAGCAAATACTTTACTGTTCTCTTTAAAGAAGAGGATCATGGAGCGGGGTTATTTGATTATACTTTAGCGAAGATAGGGAGAAGTGAAATAGGAAATAAATAATGCAAATTAAAAATTTGTTATTTATTCGAAGAATCGGAATTCCATATTTTTTAAAACTGTCAATAGAAATATGGATATGTTGTGGATAACTTAGACAAAATGTTTATTAATCTTCTGGTTTCCATTCATTTATTCTAATAAGATGGGGAAAAGCCTGGGGCTTAAAGATGGACTGGTCGTAAAACACTCTTAGGCACTCCTGGATTCCTTCCGTGACACTGGGATGGGGATGAATACTTTGGAGGACCTCCTGCAATCGGATATCTGCATTGATCAGGTAGGCAATGGAGACGATGAAAGCTGATGCCTGAGGTCCAGCCGCACGCATGCCAAGAATTCTGTCTGTTCCATCATTACTAACCATTATTTTTACAAATCCACTGGTATTTCGCATTGCAATAGTTCTACTGACCAGTTCATTGGAATAATAAGCCGCTTTGTATGGAATTTTTTTGCTCCGCAGCATTTTTTCATTGGCTCCAACGGCCGCAAGTTCTGGTTTGAAAAACATCAAAGTAGGCATATGAGAATAGTCGAGAAGGAAATTGGTCTTTCCATAAATCGCCTCTACGATGTAACGTCCCTGTTCCTCTGCTACTCCATACAATGCCTTTTGGCCGGTAACATCCCCTGCTGCAAAAATGTTGCATTCATCAAAATTTGAGATGGAACATGATTCGTTGATTTTCAAATAACCCTTATTGGTAGTCTCAATTCCGGCATTCTCAAGACAAAGTCCAGATGTATTAGGATCACGGCCAATTGAGATGAGTATGATGTCAACCTCCACTACGCTACTGTGACCATCTTCATAATCCAAAACAATTTCAAGGTAGTCACTTTTCTTGCGGACTGTGCGCAGGTTGGCTGTATGATGAATAATTACACCATTTTTTTGAAGGTTTCTGGAGACAAAATCACTAACGTCATCATCTTCAAAAGGAATCACCCGGTGAGTCCGGTCAAGCAGATGAACCTCTGTCTGTTTAAAATTGGAGAAAATTGTAGCAAATTCACATCCAATGATTCCTGAGCCAATGATCATCATTCGTTCAGGAAAGCTCTCCAGATTTAAAATACCATCCGAATCGAAAATTTGCTTTTGATCAACTTGAAGGTCAGGATGGGGTCTCGGCACTGATCCGGTAGCAATGATTATATAATTAGCCCTAATTGTTTCGATCCCTTCGCTACCTTTTATTTCCAATGTATGCCTGTCAAGAAATCTTGCAAAACCTTGTTTATAGGTTATACTCCCAGGGTGTTTGTCATCATCTGAAAAAGTTTCAATTTGAGAAAGGATCTGATTTTGTTTTGTTTTGGCTGCCTGGAGCACCGTCTTTTTCACCAGATTATAATCCACTTGAAGACCAGAAGCCCTGTAGCCCCTGTCAACCGCAGCAGCAACTGCATAATCAGCAGACAACTCCCACATCGTTTTTGAAGTCAGTGGTCCATTCATAATGCCATTGCCCCCCAGATGGCCCGCTTCGATGATACAAACGCTTTTTCCAAAGTCCAGTGCGCGCATAGTAGCTGCCAAACCTCCTGGTCCACTGCCAATTACTGCAAGATCAAACTGTTTCATACTGATTATATGGTAGTTGTATTATTCACTTTCCAAATTACGTAAAAAAAAATGACATGGAGCATAAAATTGTTGCGTTGAGCCAGACAGTAGAATCTTCACTTGCCAAAAGAGACAAAAACAAAAAGGATTATCTATATATTTAACTATATATCAACGACCAAGCCAAAGTCAATTTAATATTAAATCTCATACCAAGGCAACAAATATCATAATATCCATGGGCTATTTTAACTATTTTCGAGCCGCCAAAAAAAAGTAAAGTATTAATAATGAAGCAAATTAAATATGTTTCTGCAGAAGATGCAGTAAAAGTAATCAAAACGGGTGACAGAGTTCATCTTAGTAGTGTGGCAGTGACTCCGCACAAACTTATCAGAGCCATGGTGGAGCGTGGTAGAGCTGGGGAAATATTTGATGTAAAGATCCAGCACATCCACGTGGAGGGCACAGTTGAATATGGCAATCCCGAATTCGAAGGTATTTTTGATACGCAGCAATTCTTTGTTGGCGGGAACCTTCGCAAGCAGACACAGGCAGGATATGCAGATTATATTCCTGTTTTTCTGAGTGAAACTCAAAAATTGATCAGGGAGGGATATTTAAAGGTTAATGTAGCTATGATCATGGTCTCCCCACCCGACAAGCATGGTTTCGTATCATTGGGTACCTCTGTTGACGCAACATTGGCAGCTGTTGAATGTGCGGAAAAGGTTATTGCACTTGTCAATCCCAATGTGCCAAGAACCTGGGGTGATGCAATGATCAATCTGAATATGATTGATCTGTTTGTGGAGGATGATTCACCAATATATGCCCATAATTTTGATCCATTGTCTGATATGGAGATTGCTATTGGGAAGAATGTTGCAACATTGGTGGAAGATGGTGCCTGCCTCCAGATGGGTATTGGGGGTATACCAAATGCAGTATTGGCGCAGCTAGGAAACCACAAGGATCTGGGCGTACATACCGAAATGTTCTCAGATGGCATTTTACCGCTGGTGGAAAAAGGTGTTGTTACTGGTAGAAAAAAGAATTTCGACAAAGGCAAGATGGTGGCCTCCTTTTTGATGGGCTCCAAGGCATTGTATGATTTTGTAGATGATAATCCAATGGTTGCGATGATGGATGTGGCTCACACCAACAATGTGGCCGTAATTAGAAAACTCAACAATGTTACAGCCATTAATGCAGCATTGGCCATCGATATTACGGGTCAGGTTTGTGCTGACTCCATCGGAATTAAACATTATTCCGGCGTAGGTGGTCAAATCGATTTTATCCGAGGTGCAGGCCATTCCTTCAATGGACGTCCCATCATTGCAATGCCCTCTGTTACAGAGAAGGGATTATCAAAAATCTCTCCCACCTTGATCGAAGGTTCCGGAGTAGTCTCTACCAGAGCGAACATTCACTGGGTAGTCACCGAGCAGGGTGTCGTAAATTTGTATGGTAAAACCATGCAGGAAAGAGCAAAGTTACTTATTTCAATTGCGCATCCAAAGCACAGAGAGATGTTGGATAAAGCTGCTTTCGAGCGTTTTGGACCCCATTTCCGTTTTGTAAAACAATAGTATCTCAAAAGTTTATCAAGATGAATATATCAAAAATTGAGCACATTGGCATTGCCGTAGAAAGTTTGGAGAGTGCCATTCCATATTATGAAACCCTACTGGGTTCAAAGTGCTATGCAATTGAAGAGGTAGCCGATCAAAAAGTAAAAACAGCTTTCTTTCTGGTTGGAGAAACAAAAATTGAATTGCTTGAATCGATGGATCCAAACGGGCCTATCGGGAAGTTTCTGGAGAAAAAAGGGCAGGGGGTTCACCACATAGCCTTCGCTGTGGATCAGGTTGATGAGGCTCTTGCTGAGGCTGAAGCTTCGGGTATTCAATTGGTAGATAAAATTGGAAGAAATGGCGCTGAAGGACTTAAGATTGGCTTCCTTCATCCCAAATCCACCTTTGGAGTCCTAACCGAACTTTGCAGCAAATAGATCATTTTTTCGGTTTTTATTATCAGTTCGAGATTCCTTACCATTGGTTGGGGTTGACCAGAAGGCATTGTTGCAACACAAACCAACGGTAAGTATAACTCCTGGACAAATTTTACGTGAATATATCAGGAAGTAATTCCAAATTATTAAGATGAAAAATCAAGATAAGATTCAAAAATTAATCAACCTGCGTTCCGAGGCAAAAATGGGTGGCGGTCAGAAAAGGATGGATACCCAGCATGCCAAAGGCAAAATGACTGCCAGGGAAAGAATTGACATGCTGGTGGATGAAGGCAGTTTCGAGGAGTTTGACATGTTTGTAACCCATCGCTGTACCAATCTGGGAATGGATAAGACAAAATTTATGGGTGATGGGGTGGTAACCGGCAGAGGTACCATTGATGGTCGAACAATTTTTGTTTTTTCACAGGATTTTACGGTTTTCGGAGGTTCACTTTCAGAAACCTATGCATTGAAGATTTGTAAGATCATGGACATGGCTATGAAAGTAGGTGCTCCGGTGATTGGCATCAACGACTCGGGCGGAGCCAGAATCCAGGAAGGAGTTACCTCTTTGGCTGGTTATGCCGAAATATTTCAGCGCAACATTATGGCTTCAGGAGTTGTTCCTCAGATTTCAGCCATCTTTGGCCCATGTGCCGGTGGGGCAGTGTATTCCCCTGCATTGACGGATTTTATTGTGATGAGCAAAGATACCAGTTATATGTTCGTGACCGGTCCCAAAGTGGTAAAAACAGTAACCGGTGAAGAGGTGACTGATGAGCAACTGGGAGGTGCCGTTGTGCACGGATCTAAATCCGGAGTTACCCACATGGTGGCAGATAGCGAGGAGGAGGGGTTGATGTTGATTCGTAAATTGCTCTCCTTCCTGCCCCAGAATAACCTGGAAGATCCACCGATTGCTTTTTGCGATGATCCAATCGATCGTCTCGATGAACAGTTGAACGACATAATTCCGGAAAATCCCAACAAACCCTACGACGTTAAAGATGTGATCCACTCCATTGTCGATTACAATGAGTTTATGGAAATTCACAGAAATTATGCACAAAATGTTGTGGTTGGATTTGCCAGATTCAATGGAATGCCTGTAGGTATTGTAGCCAATCAACCTGCCTATTTGGCTGGAGTATTGGATATCAATGCATCCAGAAAAGCAGCCCGATTTGTCAGGTTTTGTGATGCATTCAATGTTCCCTTGGTTACACTGGAGGATGTGCCAGGTTTCCTGCCGGGAACAGCCCAGGAATACGGAGGTATTATCATACATGGCGCTAAACTTTTGTACGCTTATGGAGAGGCTACTGTACCAAAAATTACTGTTATTCTCCGCAAAGCATATGGTGGAGCCTACTGCGTGATGAGTTCAAAACACCTAAGGGGCGATCTTAATTATGCCTGGCCACAGGCCGAAATTGCCGTGATGGGCCCAAAAGGCGCAATAGAAGTCCTCTACAGCAAAGAAATAGCAAAAATGACCGACGATACTGTGCGTGAGGAGTTTATCCGAAAAGCAGAGGATGAATACAAGGAACAGTTTGCAAATCCCTATAATGCTGCAAGATATGGTTATATTGATGATGTGATTGAGCCTAGGAACACCAGATTCCGGATCATAAGGGCATTGCAATCTTTGGCAACAAAGAAAGATACCTTACCCGCCAAAAAGCATTCAAATATTCCTTTGTAAGACCTGTCTAATTAAAAAACAAAAACTTAGGTCAAAACGGCAGGATAGGTGAATCAACTTGAAGAAGATTAACATGTCATTGACAATTAAATATTTACATAATTATTAAAACACTTACCATGATAGATATGAGTGTTGGAGCTACCATTATTTTGGTCTTTGTATTGATTGTAATCATGTTAGTAACTTTTAGGTTCCTTGGAAATCTGATGCTAAAAAAGGAGACGGAAGCTGAAATAGCTTATATGGCAGCTTCGAATAAGCAAGCAGAAAAGAACTCTTCAGATGATGAGGTAGGAGCCGCAATTGCAATGGCACTTTACCTCTATACCAATCAACTTCACGATCAGGAGAATCCGGTTATTACCATGATCAAAGTATCCCGAACTTATTCTCCATGGAGTTCTAAAATTTATGGTCTGAGGAAATCACCTAGGTAAAGGGTTGAAAGGCATTATAAATTACAGGATCATCAAATATAAATAGCTTATAATATGTGCATTAAACAATATTTGGCTGTTAAAGCATAAAATTTTGATACATGAAAAAATTTAATTTCACAATCAACGGAAATCAGTACGATACTGAGATTTTGAGCATTGAGGAAGGTATTTCAGAGATTGTTGTAAACGGGACCAAGTATACAGTCGAGATAGAGCAGAGTATTGCTGTTCCTAAAACACCCAAGCTCGTTAGAAGCATCTCTGTACCATCGACAGATGTGCACCCTTCTGTAACCAAAACCAGAAACCCATCCGCACCCAAAGGAGCTGGAACTATTCAGGCACCGCTTCCTGGTTCGATTGTAAGAATTCTGGTAAATGAAGGTGATATCGTGAGTATTGGGCAACGATTGCTTGTACTGGAAGCGATGAAAATGGAAAATAGTATTGAATCAGACAAGGCGGGTAAGATAAAAACTATTCACAAGCAGGAAGGTGAGAGTGTTATGGAAGGAGATATAATGATAACGATTGAATAACCAGCCTCAATTATTTACAAATGGAAATTCTAATAAAAGTGATGTATCTATATGGCATTACATTACTGATTTCGATGGGAGTTGCAACAATCATATGGGGGTTGTCTAAACTGATCAATTTTTTACCCAAGGAGACCGCAAAGCCGAAATAAATATGGAGTTTATTTCACAGAAACCTGGATTGACATTGCAGTTTCAACCATCAAAGTTACCCACTTTCACTATTAAAAATTAGCTAAACATTTACATTTTTTCAATAAATGGACCACATAGAAATTAGCCGACTCTTCCAGGGTTTTTATACCTTATTTACCTCTGAAGCTCATATCATGTTTACCCGCATCTTCTTGATCCTCCTGGGACTTCTACTGATCTATCTGGGGAAAAAAGGGATTTTGGAACCGTTGTTAATGATTCCTATGGGGCTCGGAATGGCAACGATCAATGCAGCTACCATGGTGATGCCGGATGGTTCACATGGCAATCTGTTTGTTGATCCGATGGCTTCGGATATCAACCAACTACTTTACCTGCTTCAAATTGATTTTCTCCAACCCATTTATACATTTACCTTCAGCAATGGATTGATTGCCTGCTTTATTTTCATGGGAATTGGTTCAATGCTTGACATCAGTTACATTCTCAAAAAGCCGTTTAGTAGTATGTTTTTGGCTGTCTGTGCCGAAATGGGGACATTTCTAGCGGTACCTATTGCCATCTATCTGGGGTTTTCCCTCAAGGACGCAGCTTCAGCTGCCATGGTGGGAGGGGCAGACGGGCCAATGGTTTTGTTTACTGCACTAAATTTGTCGAAGAACTTGTTTGTGCCGATAACAGTTGTCGCCTATCTATACCTGGGTTTAACCTACGGCGGATATCCATACCTCATACGATTGCTGATTCCTAAAAAATTGAGAGGAATTCAAATGATCAAGCCCAAGACAAAAACAAAACCTATCTCTTCAGGTGTAAAACTAGCATTTGCCTCAGTACTATGTGTGATACTTTGCTTGTTGTTTCCCGTTGCTGGACCTTTGTTCTTCTCCCTTTTTATTGGAATAGCGATCAGGGAGTCAGGCTTGACACATATCCAGTCCTTCATTGAAGGCCCGCTACTCTATGGATCTACCTTCTTTCTTGGACTTCTGCTGGGAATTCTTTGCGAAGCCCATCTGTTGTTGAATCCTCAAATATTAAAATTATTGATCGTAGGCATCATCGCCTTGCTCTTGTCAGGAATTGGAGGTATCATGGGCGGCTACATTATGTATTTTATTCACAGGGGCAATTACAATCCTGTGATTGGTATAGCTGGTGTGAGCTGTATTCCAACTACTGCAAAGGTTGCCCAAAAAGAGGTGCACAAAGTAAATCCTCAGTCTATGATCCTGGCTGAAGCACTGGGAGCCAATATCAGCGGTGTAATTACTACCGCAATTATCACAGGACTCTACATAACCTTTTTTGCCTGAACGCTGAGTTTATTGGACGGTTAGGGTAAATGTTTCTTCACTGCATGGGAAAAACCATTCTCGTGATGGGGAAGTGATATTAAATACCGCCTCCTTAACTCTTCAGGAGAGTTGTGTACGACATAGGATAGATGTGTAAAATCAAGCATTTCAAGGTCATTGAAATCATTCCCAATACCAAGGGTCTCATTTTGCCTGATGCCTCTTAAATCGCATATTTCGGCTATTCCGTGAGCTTTGGATATTCCCTTGGGGAAGATCTCCATCCAGATCCAGCTTGCATCGAGCGGAGAGGTGGTACGAATGATACCAATCTCACTGAACTCCTCCATCAATTCCTGTTTGACCTCATCGAACCTATTGCTATTGATTGGGAAGAAGAGCAGGAGTTGAGAAGATTCATACACTTGCCCCGGAACGATCTCTTCAGACCTTCCCATTTTTGAGTGAACTTCAATATATCGCTCAATTTCAGGACATTTCTCTTTCATCCACCAGAAAAAATTGTGGTTGTCTGGAAAACAATCTGATACCTTAAAATTGTATCCATGCCCAATTAAGTAACCAATGAGTCTGCTTGTCAAATCTACGGGCAAGTTAATAGCCCTGATAACCTCCTGCGTTTTCCAGTCGACAATTCCAGCTCCTGAGGAACAAATTACATAATCAAATGGAGCAGTTTTATTCAAAGCCTTTCTGACTTTTAACAGGTTTCTGCCTGTTGCAGCCACCCTGCAAATCCCCATATCTCCAAGCAGGTATAGCGTTTCAAGATCCTCTTTGCTGATTGACTGATCATTTTGAAGCAATGTACCATCAAGGTCGGTAACGACCATTTTAAGTTCACACATAAAACCCAATTATTTAAAGGCAAAGTTCGCCAATCTTTTGTTTTAAACAGCAAATCGCCCTCGAAAAATTTGGAATTTCCAAACTTGGATTATTAAATAAATTAAATCAAAAATTACCCTCATAATCGATAAAAAATTAAGATTGATGTGCATAAAACCGCAATCCAAAATCCAAAATCGAAAATTGTTGTTACTTTTGCAAACCAACAAATAGTACATTTTATGTTAAAAGGTATATTGGCTATATCAGGGCAACCTGGGTTATTTAAAGTGTTGTCTGAGGGTAAAAATGGTGTAATTGTAGAATCTTTGTTAACAGGCAAAAAGCAGACAGCCTTTGCCAGTGCAAAGATGAGTACACTGGAGGATATCGCAATCTACACCACTAGCGAGGATTTTCCTTTAAAACAGGTTTTCAGGAAGATTTTTGACAGTGAAAACGGTGGACCTGCCATTCAGACAAGCTCAAAACCAGAAGATTTAAAAAAATATTTTGAGAAAATTCTACCTGATTTTGACAAGGAAAGAGTTTATGTATCAGATATAAAGAAAGTTCTTTCCTGGTATAATTTATTGCAGGAAAAGGAGTTGTTAAATTTCGAAGAGCCTACAGCTGCAGAAGGGAACACCCCTTCGCCCGAAGAGGAGTAAAATATATTCTCAATATTTGTCACAACAAAAGAGCGCCTGAAAAAATATCAGGCGCTCTTTTGTTGTTTGGTCAATCTTACTACAAATCCAACAATACCTCGTCCAGGTTTTTACCCCCAAGAAGTAACCTGGATGGATCCTCGATCAGCTCTTTCACCTTGACAAGAAAGCCAACTGAATCTTTTCCGTCAATAATGCGGTGATCATAAGAAAGTGCCAGATACATCATAGGGCGGATCTCCACCTTTCCATTCACAGCAACAGGACGATCCTTGATGGCATGCAAGCCAAGAATGGCACTTTGGGGAGGATTAATGATTGGTGTCGACATCATTGATCCAAAAACCCCTCCATTGGTTATAGTGAAAGTTCCTCCTGTCATTTCATTCACGGTCAAACGCTTATCCCTTGCTTTGTCCGCCAGATCTTTGATACTTCCTTCGATCTGAGAAAGCGTCAAGGTCTCTACATTCCTAAGAATTGGAACCATCAATCCCTTTGGACTGGATACTGCAATCCCAATGTCATGATAGTTGGCTGTAACGATCTCATCCCCATCAATCATCGAATTAACGGAAGGATGTTGCGCCAAAGCCAAACTAACTGCTTTTACAAAAAAAGCATTGAATCCCAACTTGATTCCAAATTTTTCAGTAAAAGCCTTTTGATGTCTATTCCTCAATTCCACAATTTTACCCATATCCACTTCATTGAAAGTGGTTAGCATGGCTGTTTCATTCTTAACAGCAACCAGTCTTTGACTTAGCTTTCTTCGTAGGGGAGTCATGGCAGTTCGTTCCTCTCCACGGCTAATTGCGGTATTCTTTACAACTGGATTCTTGTAGGCATTAACAATCAGCTCCATATCTGTTTTGTTGAGCCTTTTAATACCTTCCAAGACCTCTTCCACATTCAATTTAGCGGATTCCATAACGGCCTTTGCCGTCGGAGTCATCTTAAGCGAAACCTCTTTGTCGGAAGATTTCAAGGCTGCTTGAATGGCAACTGGTTTCAGATCTTCTTCTGCCAGGACAATATCATCAACAGCCTCAGATTTGGTTGTGACAGACTTATTTTGCTGATCATCCAACTGCGAAGAGCTCTTTTCTGTGTCTATGGTGCATACTACGCTACTAACTTTTACGCGATCTCCCTCCTTGGCTAGAATACTTAATTGACCTGAAACTGAAGCGATTAGTGACAAAGTAGCTTTGTCTGATTCCACTTCGGCAACCTCCTGATCTTTTCTTACGATCGCCCCATTTTCAACCAACCATTTACCTATTTCAACCTCCGAAATTGACTCACCCGGAGAAGGAACTTTGATGTCAACAATCATATCTTAATTATTAGTTAAAAACAGAATCCAAAATCCTTTCCAATCTCTTCTTGTGCTTCTCTACCAAACCGGCTGCAGGACTTGCACTTTCCGGACGACTTACCAATTCAAGACCAAGTTCCGGGTATTTTCTGAACAAATAAGGCCAGACTCCCATATTAGACGGCTCATCTTGAACCCATAAGAATCTTTTAGATTGAGAGTTATCGAAAATTATTTCACGTACTTCTTCAGCCGGAAAAGGAGAAATCTGTTCTACGCGGTGAATAGCTACATTCATTTTTCCCAATTTTTCTCTTCGCTCTAACAACTCAAAGTAAATCTTACCGGAGGTAAAAACTACCACTTCGGCTTTTCCCTTCTTCACCTCATGGTCTCTGATAAGCTTTTCAAACCCACCTTTTGTCAATTGATCCAGCGAAGAAACAACTTTCGGATGACGCAAAAGACTCTTCGGGGTAAAGACAATCAATGGAATTCTGACATCTCCAAGCACTTGCCTTCTCAAACTGTGAAAAAGGTTGGCCGGTGTTGTCGGTACTACAACATGAAGGTTATAATTGCTGCAAAGTGACAAGTACCTTTCAATCCTTCCACTCGAATGCTCTGGTCCTTGTCCTTCATATCCATGTGGCAAATAGAGGACCAAACCATTCATCAAACCCCATTTTTCACCCGCTGAGCAAATGTACTGGTCATAAATAACCTGGGCAACATTGGCAAAGTCGCCAAACTGGCCTTCCCAAATCGTCAATCCCTTCGGAAAGGCCATCGAATAACCGTACTCAAAGCCCATCACACCATATTCGTTCAAGGGAGAATTGTGCACATTGAAAATTGCCTGATCAGGGGAAATATGTTGCAAAGGAAAGTACTTCTCACCACTATCTTCAAGAACCAAAGCTGAATGGCGGTGAGAAAAGGTTCCCCGCTGAGCATCCTGACCGCTCAAACGAACAGGAACACCCTCCTTCAGAAGTGTTGCATAGGCCAGTAATTCTCCCAAGGCCCAATCTACCTTCTTATTTTCAATTAGTTGCTTTCTATCATCCATCAATTTAACAATCTTACTGAAAAACTTCTTGTCAGCAGGGAGGGTATTGATGGTGTTTGCCAGTTTCAACAGTTCCGATTCAGATACAGCAGTTGGTACTTCATACAATTCGCATGGGTCCGGAAAACGATAAGGTTTGTATTCCTTCACCAAAAAATTCTTAATGTTTAGTTTATCTATCTGTTTACTGGCCTCATAATTCTGCTCCAGCTCTTCATCAAAAAGTGCTATCTCCTTATCAACCTCCCCTTGAGTCATTACTCCCGAATCAATTAATTTCTTTGCGTAAATATCCCTTGGGTTGGGGTGACTAGCGATCGTCTTGTAGAGGAGAGGTTGGGTAAATCGGGGTTCATCTCCTTCATTGTGACCATATTTACGGTAAGATAAAATATCAATGAATACATCAGAATGAAAATGCTGCCGAAATTCAAGTGCCAGCTTAACCGTAAAGATAAGCGCTTCAACATCGTCTCCGTTAACGTGAAAAACCGGAGAACGGGTTACTTTGGCTACATCGGTGCAATAGGTACTGGATCTGGCTTCAAGATAGTCAGTCGTAAAACCGACTTGATTGTTGACCACCAGGTGCAATGTTCCACCGGTCTTATAACCAGGAAGAAGTGCCATCTGAACGATCTCATAAACAATTCCCTGCCCGGCTATGGCTGCATCTCCATGAATCACAATGGGTGCAATTTTTCCATAGTCATTGTTGTATTCATGGTCTATCTTGGCGCGAACCATTCCTTCTGCCAGGGATGCAACGGTTTCCAGATGCGAAGGATTGGGTATCAGGCTCAGCTTTACAGCTTCGCCATTGTCAGTTGTGACAACATTTTCAAAACCCAGGTGGTATTTCACATCTCCAAGAGATATACCTTCCTCATATTCAGTTGCATAAAACTCCTTGAAAATATTTTTGTAGGGCTTTTCCAAAATGTTGGCCAATACGTTGAGCCTGCCCCTGTGGGCCATTCCAACAACGAATTCCTCAATGCCAAGTTTGGCTCCATGAATCACCAGTGCATCCAGTGCAGGCACCAGAGCTTCAGTTCCTTCCAATGAAAAACGTTTGGCACCAACAAACTTGCGGTGAATGAAGCTCTCAAAACCAACTGCGATGTTAAGATGGTAAAATATATGCCGTTGTTGTTCCGGAGAGAAAAATTCAGTGTTTTTTGAACCTTCCATTCTGGATCTTAGCCAGTCGATCAGTTCCGGTTGCCGCATGTAGAGAAATTCTGCACCAATCGATTCACAGTAAGTTGTCTCCAAATGGGTAATAATCTCTTTCAAGGTAGCATTGCCAATCCCAATCTCTTTCCCTGCATGAAAAGTTGTGGGCAAATCTTCTTCTTCCAATCCGAAATTTTTGTAATCGAGTGTTGGAGTATAATTCCTCCGTTTCCGAACCGGATTGGTGCGGGTAAATAAATGCCCCCGTTGCCGGTAACCATTGATTAAATTCAAGATCTTAAACTCTTTCTGTATTCGACTTTCATCCGCAGCAGATACAGTCGATTCCTGGTAGGTTATTCTGGCCAATTCAAATCCTTCGAAAAAATTTCGCCAACTTTGTTCTACCTGACCTGGACTATCCAGGTAATTCTTGTACAACTCTTCTACCGCACTGATCTCCTGATTGCCAACAAGGGAAAATTTATCCATATAGTGATGTTAATGATCGATCTTACGTTTGAATGAAAAATATGTTTACAACCAAATGTACTAAATGATCAGTGATAATTCAGAAATAATCAGCAATTTTAACAATTAATTTCGACCTATTGAGTTTAAGTACACACGAATATCTCCATGCGCCATACTACCGACAATTTCTTGGAATCAGTAGCAAATTCATTGTATCAGATTCATGGTCAAAATATTGCAGATTTAACCATTGTTTTTCCCAACCGCAGGTCCGGACTATTTTTTACCGAATACTTGAACCGGATCATTTCCGAACCCACATTCTCTCCTGAAATCATTACCATCCAGGAACTATTTTCTAATATTTCCAACTTAAGAATTGAAGAGCAACTTCAACTAATTGTTCGACTCTACAAAATATACCGGAATTTAAGTGGTTCCAAAGAGACTTTCGATGAGTTCTATCTGTGGGGTGAGATGCTGTTACATGATTTCGACCAGGTCGACAAATATTTGGTGGATGCTGAATTGCTATTTACCAACATTACCGACCTGAAGGAGATAGATCAGCATTTTCTTGATTGGAATGATGAAAGAAAAGGAGAGCTTAAACAGTTCTGGTCTAGTCAGGTATCAGGTAATCAGAAGTATGATCAAAAAGAGTTTTCACAATTGTGGCAAATTCTTTATCCGGTCTACCAAAAATTGAGGGAAGAGCTATTGATAGAGCAGATAGCATACGAAGGAATGCTTTTCAGGGATGCCATTGAAAACAATGAATATACCAATTCAGCCTACCTTTCTGGTAAGATGTTTGTGATTGCAGGGTTTAATGCCTTGAATGGCTGTGAGAAGGAGCTTTTCAAACTTTTAAAAAATAGGCAAATGATCTCTTTTTATTGGGATTATGATGCTTATTACCTGAATGATGTAAACCAGGAAGCTGGATTGTTTATGCGGGAGAACTTGAGACTCTTCCCGCAGACCGTTGCAAATTTGGCAACAGACAATTTCAAAAAAGCCAAAAAGGTACAGCTTTATCATACACCATCTCAAATAGGTCAAGCACAAATTGCAGCCAATGTGATAGTCAAATCAGATCCTTTAAGTACTGATTTTGATGATACTGCGATTGTTTTGTGTGACGAAGAACTCCTTTTGCCGGTTCTTTCTGCGATACCCGGTCAAATAGAAACCATCAACGTGACCATGGGGCTTCCGCTCCGTCAAACACCATTATTTAGTCTCATCAACCATTTAATTTCACTTCAAAAAAAGAGTGTAAAAGAGGGTGAAACCTATTTATTCCACAACAGCAACATCACAGATATATTAAATAATCAATTTATTCAAACATTATATCCTAATGAATGTAAATCAATTATAACTGAAATATTAAAGAATAATAAGATTTTTGTCAGTGATAGAGAACTATTTTTAACCCCCCTTTTTGGCAAGATTTTCTCAGGGCACATTGAAATATCAGCATTGGCAGATTACTTTCTTACCATTTTATATGAACTATTTCAGCTTTGGGAGAATCGAAACGGTCAAAGTTATGCCAACAATTACCTTGAATATTTATTCCAGGTATATCTCTCCCTGAACAAATTGAAGCAAACACTCTTCATCACCGGACAAGAAATAATGGAAGGGACCAATTTTCTGAACAGAGAGACTTTTTTCAGATTAATGTTGCAATACCTGCAAACGGTGAACATCACTTTTGAAGGTGAGCCGTTGGCAGGACTTCAAGTGATGGGAATTCTTGAAACACGTACCCTGGATTTTAAAAATATCATATTACTATCTGTAAATGAGGGAATTATGCCAAAATCGAATAGTGGCGGATCTTTTATTCCTTACCATCTTCGCAGAGGAATTGGCCTGCCTACCTCTGAAGAGCAAAATGCCATGTATGCATACTATTTTTATCGCTTAATCCGACGGGCAGAAAGCGTTACTTTTGTCTATAATTCAGGGTCCAATGGCTTAAAAACCGGTGAAAAAAGTCGTTTCCTCCACCAGCTTCAAATCGAATCACCTTTTTTGATGGAGGATTTAGGCGTAGAGTTCTCCATTGATCCAATACCGCGCTTCCCCATCTCAATTGATAAAAAAGGCAAGGTACAAGAGGCTCTCTTCAGGTATTTGAATTCCGTCAAGACATTATCACCTACAGCAATTGATGCATATGTAAATTGTCCGCTCAGCTTTTATTTCAAATACATTGCACGTTTCAGAGACGAAGAAGAGGTAGCCGAAGAGGTAGATGCCAGAATCTTTGGTCAGTTGTTTCACTCTGTCATGGAAACATTGTACCAACCCTATCAATCACGATTGATAGATGATCAGGTAATAAACTCCTTGATAAGGGATGACAAAAAGTTGGACAAGGCCTTAAAAGAGGCTTTTCAAATCCACTTTTTCAAATCAAACGATCCGGCAAGTAAATGCATCGTTTCAGGGCGCAACAAATTGGTTTTTGAAGCAATCAAAAAGATGGTAATTCAGACACTGCATTTGGATGAAACCAGAATTCCTTTTTCGATCGTAGGACTGGAGCAAAAGGTGGAAGCGACGGCGGTCATAAGCAATGAGGAAAACCTTGTTCGCATAGGGGGAATAATTGACAGAATCGACTCATTATCAAATAGTACAGAAATTTTAGACTACAAAACAGGTACTACAGAATCAACAATTGGAGATTTGTTTGAACTATTCGACCATTCGGCAAGAAAAAGAAACAAAGCAGCCCTGCAAACACTAATTTACTGCTGGATTTATGATAAATTGTATCCTGGCAAATCGGCAATTTATCCTGGTATCTACGCGCTTAAAAGAATATTTAAACAGGAGAAAGTACGTTTGACAAAAAGGGGGAGTGGGGAATCTGACCTGAATTACCAAAGCATTAAAGCGGAATTTGAACCTTTACTGATAAAATTGCTGACAGATATTTTTAATCCAAATATTCCTTTTTTTCAAACTACCCTCGAAGAACATTGTCAATTTTGTTCTTTCGCCTCGATTTGTGGCAAACAAATTACAAACAATTAGGCAAGCAAATCTGGACGGATTCGCCGAGTTCTCTCCAAAGCTTGGTCCATCTTCCATTCATCAATAAGCTGATCGTTGCCTGACAACAATATTTCCGGGACTTTCCACCCTTTGTAATCCGCAGGGCGCGTATAAACCGGTGGCGTAAGCAAACCGTCCTGAAAAGAATCCGTTAAGGCGGATGTTTCATCCGAAAGAACACCTGGAAGCAATCTCACTATGGCATCGGTCAAAATAGCTGCAGCTAGTTCACCTCCGGTCAAAACATAATCTCCTATCGAAAATTCTCTGGTAATCAAATTGTCCCGAACTCGCTGGTCAATTCCTTTGTAATGGCCGCACAATATGATCAGGTTGCCACTCATTGAGAGCTTATTGGCATCCTGCTGGGTAAATTTTACTGCATCCGGAGTAAGAAATATAACTTCATCGTAGACACGCTGTGAACGAAGCTCTGATATGGCTCTATCGATTGGCTCCACCATCATCACCATCCCAGCCCCTTTGCTAAAGGCATAATCATCGACACGTTTGTGTTTATCGGTTGCCCAATCCCTTATATTGTGAACATTAATCTCAGCAATACCCTTCTCCTGAGCCCTCTTTAATATTGAGTGATTAAATGGACTTTCCAATAATTCAGGTACAACTGTAAGTATATCTATTCGCATAAAAAGGATTTTTGGCAAAGGTAAAAAAAGTCTGACATTCCTAATTTTCTCCCAATACCTTACTATTTGTAAAAATTTCTTAAAATATGTTTCAGAAACAGTTGAGTTTAACTGGTAAATATCTATTTTCGTGCAGAAATAGTCTTGATTTGCAAATCATCATCCAATGAGGATTTTATGCTTTAGACTTTTCCATGCAAACAATTAAAAATTGACTGCATGAATTAATAATGTTCAACCATCCTGGCTTTACGGCCGTAATGAAAATGCTGATGAAATCTAAAGAATTGGAGAATCCTGCTTCCGCAGAAGAAAATGAATCTAGTGCTGATTCAGTTTTGCAGAATGCAGAGACTGACGTTACTTCGGATATTATGGTGAATAATGAGGAAGTTGTTGCAGAAGTTATTTTTTCAGAAGAAGTTGTTGTAGAAGAAGTCATTGCAGATGAGGTAGTTTCAGAAGAGGCAGCTGTTGTTGAAGTTCCTGCCGTGAAATCGAAAGCAAAAAAGCAAAAAACTGAACCAATTGAACCTGTAGCTCCCGAAGCAACCATTATTCCAGAGACTTCCCACGAAAATGAATCCGAACTGACAGAATCCATTCTGGAACCACAACTGGATGTGGCAGATGAAGAAGATGATCCATTTCATGACGATGACCCCACAGCAGATGGTCAACCAATTCACGATTACTCTTCCTACAACAAAATCAATCTGATCAATACACTTAGGAAAATCATCAGTGAAGGAGAAGTTGAAATTATTAAACCCCACGCAGATGCTATCAAGGCTTGTTTTTATAAAATCAGAAATCACGAAATTGGTGAGCAAAAAGCCGCATTTGTTGCTGAAGGGAATGATGAAGAGCTCTTTTTAGCAGAATCTGACCCTTTCGAACAGGAACTAAAAGACCTTTTCAGGGAGTACAAAAATCTTCGGTACGAATCCAACAAGAAGCAGGAAGCCGTCAAGGAAGAGAATTACCACAAGAAAATTGAAATCATAGACGAGATTAAGACACTGGTTAACAGTGATAATTCGTTAAATAATACCTTCCAATTGTTCAATGATTTGCAAATAAAATTCAAATCCATTGGACAGGTACCCCAATCCAAAGTCAAGGACCTCTGGGAGAATTACCACTATCAGGTGGAACGTTTTTATGATTTTGTTAAAATAGACCGTGAATTGCGTGACTTGGATCTTAAACGCAACATGGACCAAAAGATGCTGCTTTGTACAAAGGCGGAAGAGCTCTCTGTCAATTCAGATGAGCCACTTGCAACTTTCAGGGAGCTTCAGAAATTGCATGAGTCATGGCGGGAAATTGGACCTGTTCCACGCGATCACAAACAGGAACTTTGGGATCGTTTCAAAACTGCCACCTCCGTTATCAACAAAAGATACCAGCAACACTTTGAACAAGAGCGTTCAGTTCAGAAAGAACAACTTCAAAGAAAGATTGAGCTTTGTGAAATGGCTGAGGGACTCTCCGGTTTCGTATCCGACAACCCAAGGGAATGGAACGAAGTCACCGAAAAGGTAATAGTACTTCAGGAAGAGTGGAAAAAAACAGGCTTTGGACCTAGAAAAGAGAACAGCAAAATTTGGGATCGCTTTAGAGCAGCCAACGATACCTTCTTTCAAAACAAACGAAATTTCTGGAATAAGAGCAAGGAACATTTGTTGCAGAACTATGCATTGAAAGTTGACATTTGTGAACAAGCTGAAAGACTGAAAGATAGCGATGAATGGAAGGCTACCACAGACCGCTTGATCACCTTGCAAAAGAAATGGAAAGAGGTTGGTCCAGTGCCCAGAAAACAATCAGAATTGATTTGGAAGCGCTTCAGAACTGCTTGTGACGAATTTTTCAACAAGAAGCAGACTCATTTTTCGGGTGTTACCGGCGATCAGGATGAAAATCTGAAAGCGAAAAAGCAGCTGGTGTCTGAAATTGAAGAGTACAAAATTACAGGAGTCGTTAAAGATGATCTTTCTGCACTGAAGAAATTTCAAGACAGGTGGGCTGAAATTGGACATGTGCCCTTCAGGAAGAAAGAGGAGTTGCAAAACAAGTTCCACGATGCGATCGACAATCAGTTCAATAAAATCAAAATGGACGATCAGGATCTGAACCTGATTAAATTCAAATCCAAAATAGAACATTTGGCATCGCAGCCAAGGGGATGGTCCAAGATCAATACCGAACGTGACCGCTACGCAGTTCGCTTAAGACAACTTGAAAACGATATCAATACACTGACAAACAATGTTGGTTTCTTCGGATCCTCAAAAGGAGCGCAGTCTTTGATTGATGGAGTAAACGATCAGATCGATAAAATCAGAGTTCAAATTGATCAGCTTAAATCGAAGATGAAGATCATCGACGAGCAAGAAGAGATCAATTGATTACTAGCAACTTTACAGGACCCGTTCCCTTACCGGAGCGGGTCTTTGGTTTTGAATTTGTTGACAATTTTGACCTCCACATTCTACCTTTACGTTTTTTATTCTTTACTTTGCACTCGTTGAATAAACTTTAAATTAGGAACGTTTTGTCAACCACCAAGTACATTTTCGTTACCGGAGGCGTTGCTTCCTCCCTGGGAAAGGGTATCATCGCCTCCTCGCTGGCCAAATTACTTCAAGCCAGAGGTTACAAGGTCACCATACAAAAATTGGATCCATACATCAACGTTGATCCGGGTACATTGAATCCTTACGAACACGGGGAATGTTATGTCACTGAGGACGGTGCAGAGACAGACCTTGACCTTGGGCATTACGAACGGTTCCTGAACTCTCCAACTTCTCAGGCAAACAATGTAACTACCGGTCGGATTTACCAGTCGGTCATCAACAAGGAGCGGAGGGGGGATTATTTGGGCAAAACGGTCCAAATTATCCCGCACATTACCGATGAAATAAAACGGTACATTAAATTTCTGGGATCAAAGAAAAAATTTGATGTGGTCATTTCAGAGATTGGTGGAACAGTTGGGGACATTGAATCTTTGCCATACATAGAAACTGTAAGGCAAATGAAGTGGGAGCTGGGCACGGATGCACTGATCATACATCTTACGCTGGTACCATATCTATCAGCCTCCGGGGAATTAAAAACCAAACCCACGCAGCATTCTGTAAAGCAGTTGCTGGAGAACGGCGTACAACCGGATGTTCTGGTGCTTCGTACGGAACACCAACTTACCCCGGATCTCAAGGGCAAAGTGGCACTCTTTTGCAATGTTAGTAAGGAAGCTGTGATCGAATCGATTGATGTTTCAACCATTTATGAGGTTCCCATCATGATGCAGCAGGAGAAGCTGGATGTGATTGTTTTGAAAAAACTTGGACTGCCACTTGGCAATGAACCCGATCTGAAGAGCTGGAATGAATTTCTTTACAGGTACAAGAATCCAAAGAAAGAGGTAAAAATCGCGTTGATAGGCAAATATGTTGAATTAAGAGATGCCTACAAGTCAATTGCCGAGGCTATTATTCATGCAGGAGCGACCAATGAATGCCGGGTGAAGGTCGAATGGATTCATTCGGAAAAAATCAATGAAGAAAATATTGAAAAGAAACTCAAAGGCTGTCAGGGCATTATCATCGCACCCGGTTTCGGTCACAGAGGTATAGAAGGTAAGATCATAGCGGCAAAATATGCAAGGGAATTGAAAATACCATTCTTTGGAATCTGTTTAGGGATGCAAATCGCAGTGATTGAATTTGCCCGTAATATCCTGAAGTTGAATGGAGCCGATTCCACTGAGATGAATCAGCTGACAGAGTTTCCTGTGATTGATTTGATGGATGAACAGAAAGGGATTGTAGACAAAGGGGGGACCATGCGTTTGGGTTCTTATGCCTGCAACCTGAAAAAAGATTCCAATTCCTACAGGGCATACGGCAAAATAAAGATTGCAGAACGGCACCGGCACCGCTATGAGTTTAACAACAATTTCTTGTCGAAATTTGAAAAAGCAGGAATGAAAGCAACTGGCTTCAACCCGGATACAAATCTGGTAGAAGTTATTGAGATCCCAGACCATCCCTGGTTTGTCGGAGTTCAGTTTCATCCCGAATACAGTAGTACTGTACTTCAACCACACCCACTTTTTATTGCTTTTATCAAAGCAGTAATCGAAAATTCTCAAAAAAATACAATTTAATTTATGGATAAGAATACCATTGCAGGACTGGTTCTGATATTTATCATACTTTTTACTGCCAGTTATTTCAATAAACCCTCTGAGAAGGATCTTGAGATGCTAAGGCTAAAAAACGATTCAATTGCACAGGTCGAAAATCAAAAAGCCAGGGAACAAGTCAAGCAAGCTGAAATTGCAGCAATTCAGGCTACTACCGATAAAACCGATACAGCTTCTGTACAAAATGAGTTAACCAGCCTGTATGGTGTATTTGCTGGTTCAGCCAAAGGGGAAGAAAAATTTATCACCCTGGAAAACAATTTGATGAAAGTAACTCTCTCCAACAAGGGGGGTAAAATATATTCGGTTGAATTAAAGGATTACAAAAGGTACAACGGCAAACCACTGGTACTCTTCGAAGGCGGCGAAAATAAATTTGGACTCAACTTCTTTTCACAGAACAAGAGTATTCAAACCGATCATTTCTATTTTCAGCCCTCTGTATCTGAAAATCAGATGATCCTAACCACCTCGAAGGTTAAGGTGGGGCAGGAGGGTCGTGAAAAATTCAACAAAGAGAATTCAGGAGATTCAAAATCTCTCTCCATGCGGCTGGATGCCGGCAATGGTGTTTTCATTGAATACGTCTATACAATCAAACACAACTCTTTCCTGGTCGGTTTTGACATCAAAACAGCCGGGCTGAAGAAAGTAGCCGGAGCCAATAGTGAATTTGTCAATTTCCTTTGGAATGTGAATCTGCCAAGACAAGAGAAGATGTCTAAGTTTGGCGAAAATAACCAATCAACCATCTTCTACAAATTTGACAAAGATGATGTTGATTATCTTGACCTAACAAAATCAGAGACCAAATCGCTTACCACAAAGGTAAAATGGGTCGGATTCAAACAACAGTTCTTTTCATCCGTGCTGATTGCTGATCAATCCTTCCAAAATGCCCAGATCGCCACAGTTAAAAAAGACCTTGATTCTTCCTTTGTGGCAGAAATGTCGGCAGATTTAACCATTCCATTGGATATCAAGGGGAGTGAGGTTTTTCCTGCCAAATTCTATTTTGGTCCTAACCAATACAATACCTTGAAACAGTATGATTTAGGCATGGAAGAACAACTTGCCTTGGGTTGGACCATCATTGGCTGGGTAAATAAATACATCGTAATCCCCGCCTTTGACTTCCTGCGCCGCTACATCGGAAATTTTGGATTGATCATCCTGCTGCTGACAATCTACATCAAACTGCTGACGCTGATATTTACCTACAAATCATACATCTCCCAGGCAAAAATGAAATTGCTGAAACCTGAGATAGAAGAGATTCAAAAGAAATACGGGGATGATAAAAAACTTGAATCCCAGCAGGCTGTGATGGCATTTTACAAAAAGGCAGGGGTCAATCCTATGGGTGGCTGTTTGCCAATGCTGCTGCAGATGCCTATTCTGATTGCGATGTTCTATTTCTTCCCCATCTCGATCGAATTACGGCAGCAAAGCTTCTTGTGGGCAACGGACTTGTCCTCTTTTGATTCCATAGCCACACTGCCTTTCGAGATTCCATTTTATGGCAGCCATGTCAGCCTTTTCTGCCTCTTAATGACGATTACCAATATTTTCTACGTTAAATACAACAACGAAATGACTGGTGCTGCCGGCACACAGCAGATGCCCGGCATGAAAACCATGATGTACCTGATGCCTGTGATGTTCCTTTTCATCTTCAACAGCTATGCTTCAGGTTTGAGCCTTTACTACTTCCTCTCACTGCTGCTGACTTTTGTCCAGATGTACATCTTTAAAAAGTTGATCAACGAAGATAAGATTCATGCCCAATTGAAGGCCAAGCAAAAAATACCCGTAACCAAATCCAAATTCCAAACCAAACTGGAGGAGATGGCCAAACAGAAAGCCATTCAAGACAAAAAGAGAAAATAAAAAAAAGCGCTGAAAAGGCGCTTTTTTTATGTGACAATTCGACTATGTGATAACTCGACAATGATGGATAAGCAGCATTTGTGAATTGATTCAAAATTCAAAAAATGGTGTGTAGAATTAATGAGTTGATTGTTAAATCACAACATCGATTCATTGTCGAATTGTCACATGACCGAATTGTTTAATTTCCTGCTCAAAGCAACCATTTTGATAGCCGTGTAGGCTGCCTCATCTCCTTTGTTTCCAAGCTTGCCACCGGCGCGGTCAACTGCTTGTTGTTGGTTATCCGTGGTCAATACGCCAAAAATAAATGGAATACCATACTCCAGGTTCAATTTTGTGGTCCCATAGGTAACTCCCTGGCAAATAAAATCAAAATGGCGGGTTTCACCTTGAATGACACAACCAAGCAATATAACTGCATCTGCATCAGTATTTTCTGCCATCAACTGTCCACCCAACGTTAATTCGAAGGTTCCCGGAACTTCCTCAATGTAAAGGTCTTCGCGCAAGACACCATATTTCAGCAAGGTTTCGACGGCACCATTTTTCAAGGCCAACGTTACTTCCGGATTCCATTCCGCATATACGATTCCGAATTTCATTCCCCTGGCATCCGGAACTTCATGATTTACATGGTCGGATAAATTGACTGTTGCCATAGCTATTGTTTAAAATGTTTATATTGTTTGAAAATGTTTGAATTGTTGAATGCGTTGCAAAATTATCTTTAAATAGGCTACTTTTAGCAATTCACAGCTACAATCTCTCAAAAAATGGCCAGAAGCCTCTGTCTCCTTCTCTTTTTGATCCTGCACGGAACCATGGTAGCCCAAAATCCGGGTTCCAACGCTTATGGTGCTACTCCTGTTAGTACCCAGGACAGTGCGAAGTGCGCTGGCATCTCAGCCCAAAAAACCACTTTCCGTTTCAAATCGGCCATTGTGCCGCTTTCACTGATTACTGCAGGGGTAATTGCCGAAGCAGTTCCATCGCATACAGTATTTAGCAAAGAACGGATTCAACAGCGCCTGCAGGATAAAATGAATGGGTTTCATACGTCGGCCGATGACTACCTTCAATTTGTGCCCATGGCAGCCATGTTCAGTTTTAAACTGGCCGGTTTGAAAAGCCGGAGCGACTTGCTGAACCAGATGATCCTTACCGCCAAGTCTGAAATGGTGTTAGCCACCCTCGTCTATTCCATGAAGCATTTTATCCGGGTAATGCGACCGGATGGCAGTACCGACAACTCAATGCCCTCCGGACATACAGCACAGGCATTTGTATCTGCCACGTTGCTGGACATGGAATACCGGGATACCTCTCCCTGGATCAGTGTGGGTGGTTATTTGTGTGCCGCAGCTACCGGATATCTTAGGGTCGCCAACAACCACCACTGGGCCTCAGATGCGCTCATCGGTGCCGGAATTGGGATCGCTTCGGTGAAACTGGTCTACCTGACACACCGTTACAGATGGAGTAAAATGCCTTCTTCAGTTGTGCTGGTCCCCACTATTTACCCAAAGGGCGGGGGAGTAGCGTTTGCCATGAAGTTTTGAACTTCCAACGCATGTAAGGGCTCATCCAACTAAAGTCACCGACCATCCCCAAAGCAAAACCTTCCCGGAATAATCCCGGCCTTAAAGGTGTGGAGAAGCCTGCCGGTGGCTGAGTAGCGTGCAATCATGCCAGGCTGCTGGTAATCCAATGCATCGCTGATGTAAATGTTCCCGTTGGCAGGATCTACACCCAAACCATACAAAACCTTTGATTGCATGGATAAAAAAGGCACCTCCGGCAAGTGACCGGCCAATACCGCCATTTTGAAAAGATCTTTTCCCAACAGGTAAAAAAGGTTCTCTCCCTTCCCATCCAGCGACAGCTTGACAGGTTTTGCCCCGGAGGGGAATGTAAAACTCTGGTCAATGGTCCTGGTAATTGGATCTATCCTTTGCAGTTGTGCCAAACTTGCTGAACCATTTCCCGGCAGGGACTGGCACAATACCCATATTTTGTTGTACCGGTCCTTGACAATGCCGCATGGCTGTACACCTGTAGTTATCTCTGAGACGATTTGATCGGTTTCAGTATCAATCACCAAAACAGTTTTGTCACCCGACCAGCAAGTTACAAACAACAGCTTCCCAAATTGTACCATCTCCTCTGTACTGGAGTGCGAAGAACAGGAGATGGAGCCAGTTATTAGGTTGGTCGCCGGATTCACAATGGTAATCTTTCCGGCGTACAAGTCTGTTACATAAGCCTTTTGGTCGTTTACAAAGTGAATAAACCTGGGAGAGGTCAATCCGGTTATTTTTCCGGTATATTTTCCGTTTCCGGTATCCATCACATAGATTTTGCCGGAGTTGTTTACCACAATGTATCCTTTTGTCTTCCAGATGGTCATCGATTCAGCCACATCGCCCAGTGGCAATCCATTCACTTTGTAGAAAAGATCATTCTGAACAGCACTCTTCAGCGTATCGTAGACACTCAGGGTGGCATTTCCATACATAAAATTGCCTTCATTGACGACAAATAGCGATCCTCCGGACAAATCAACCTTCCCTTGCTGAAGGTGATCAATCACCCAACTGTCGTCCTTCATGCAGCCTGAAAACAGGTACAGCAGCAGGATAAGCGACAAACCCCGGAACAAAGATCGTTTTACATTAAAAATCATAGCGCAAGACAATTTGGTAATTTCTTCCGGGCATAGGCCTTTGCAATACAGTCCGGTAATCTTCATTGAAAAGATTTTGGATTTTAAATTCTGTCGTTAACTTATTATTATCAAATGGCATTGACATACCAATCTGAAAGTTATTCATGAAGTAAGGATAGAGGTAATCCGTGTTTATTTCCTCGCTGTTGGCAGTAGTGGTATACCTTTTGCTGTAATAATTCCACATCCAGTCGATGTAAAGGGTGGAAAAAGAGAGGTGCAGATTCACATTGGCTGAATGTTCCGGAATGTAGGGTAGTTGCTTACCAAAGGCCGGACTCTCCTCCGACAAATTACGGGTCCTGCAAAAGGCATAATTCCCTTTCAAGCTGTAACGAATTGACCTGCATTGCCCATTCCAACCACCATTCGCTTCCAATCCGCTGCTCACAACCTTCTCTATATTAGTAGGTTCCCAATAACCTTGAAAGGTAGGCAACCAAATGATCCAGTTTTTTACATCGGAATGAAAGAGTGACAACCCCACCTTAAGCAGACTCTTTCCAAATGTAAAATCCTCCGCCAAATGTAAATCATATTGGGTGCCCTTCTCTGATTTGAGCAATGGATTGCCTCCCGGGAGGTAATAAAGGTCGTTAAGTGTGGGGGGGTGACTATTACCGGCCACAGATCCGGAGACAACCAGTGCTCCTTCAGGGTTGGGCCGATAGGAAACGCTTATCAGCGGAAGTAATCCTTCGTGCGAAAGATCAATCAGTTCTTCTCTGACCAGGAATAGGGCGCTCCAACTATCATTGAAGCTCTTTTCCAGCTTTCCGAAGAATGAATTTTCGATCCGCGTTTGGTTGTAACCAAAAACCAGCTTATTGGGCTGACGATTTTCGGAGTCTACACTGTAAAAATTGGCTTCAATACCAGTTTGCAGGGAAAATGAGGGATCAAATTGATAGTTGAAGCCTATTTTGTTGATAAAGGAGAGAATTTTAGCATCTGAATCTATCACGACCTGGTTAGAACTTCCGCTAACACTGTTTTCAAGCCGATAGGATGAGTTTTGCAGATTAATTGCAGAGAGTATGGAAATCCGGCTTTGGTTGCCATATCGCTTCCATTCTGCCACAGAACGCAGCGCATGCTCATTTTGCCGGTTGCTGCTCGCTGCTTCGTAGCTTTCGTTGGTTAACAGCTGAGGAATACTGCGTGCATTGTATTGGAGCCATGTTTTCAGTGACAAAGTCTGGTTCGACGCAGTCTGCAGGTAGAATTCCTGCAGAAGACCATAATTTTTATAATCAGCATGGGTATTCTTCTGGATAGGGTAGCTGTAGGCACCAGTTACGGGATCCAAATTTGCATTCAATTTATTCTGGTAGGAAAAGTCATTCTCCGACGAATTGTAGAAAAATGCACTCTTCGACTGAATTGTATGGTTACCGATGTTTAGTTGAACGTATTCATCCAGGGTATGGTAGCTTCCATAACCCGTGAGCAGTTTGCCGGATAGTTTGTTGCTCCAGTTTGCCTTGTTTTCGAGCTGAATGGTTCCTCCGAGCGCACCGGCTGATTCCGCCAGTGAAGAAGATCCGTGCAGCAGGTTAACTTGCTCAGCAACATAGACAGGAATCAATGAAAAATCGACCATTCCCAGCATGGGAGAGTTGATGTCAAGACCATTCCAAGTTACTTTTGTATGCGATGGGGCGGTTCCGCGAAAGGAGGCGGTAGCCATCGCCCCCTTTCCATACTCTTTGATGAAGATGGGGGTATTTTGTGACAGAAGCTCTGAAAGTCTTATGGTGCTTGATTTTGCCAAGGCAATAGAGTCCACCTCGGACCGGGTATCATTGAATTTTCCCCTGGATTTTTTACCTATGATCTGAATCGTTTCTATCCTTAGTGTATCCTTCAGGGATTGGGCCTTTAAAGGATTGAAAGGCCACCAAAGCAACCACAGGAGCCCAATTATCCCAAAGATCTTCATTGGTAGCTCTTTTTGTCCAACAGATGAAGATCCGCTGCACCACTGATCTCGGTAGAGATTTCATTCAGCCAGCCGGCTATTTGGAAAACACCGCTCTGAATTTTAATGAAATGGACTTTCGAGAGGTTTGCAGCTCTTCCTGACCCATCGACAGCGGAAGAAATATCGACCAAATTGGCCTTGAGCGATGAATGGTAATCTTCGTTTTCATAGCACTCCGCATAACCAAACTTGAAAAGTCCGGTTTGGGGCAGCCAAAACTCAATTGCCGGATCTTTTGAACTGTTTACATAGGCATTGGGGAGTTTCACGCCGGTGAAGGTGACCGAGCTACCGGCACCATAACCTTTCCACCACCAACTATCAGTTCCGAATTCAGGCACAAGCGTACCCGTTTTACCCTGGTTGTCTTTCCAGGATACGTACCCGGAAGCTCCTGGTTTGTAATAGGTAACTTCATAATTGTGAATGGTCTCAGCATGATTGTATTCACTGCCCTTGATTTCAAGCCAGGCACCATCGTTCGGAATGCCATCCTTGTTGACATCTGTCATTACGAATACCACACCAGGCTCGGATGCTACCGAAGGCTGTGTGTAGATCGCAATATCAGGACCATTCCCGTTGTCTATGGCATGATCAAATCCTGCCACCAGATAACCTCCCCAGCCGCCTAGTGAGGTAAAAGGTTTACTATTTTTCCAAGGTTCCCCGACGAAGTTGTTTCCTTCCTCTACCGAAGGGATTTGAGAGGCATGTTGACCAGGTGCGTACTGGTATTCAAATACTTTGGTGACATAGGCGGACGAATTGGTCGTAATTCCTGCTTCACCGACAGGAATGAGCTCGTTTGAACAGCCTGCAAACAAGAACATTGCGCCCAGAAAGACCACGCCAACCAAGGATCTCCAGGCCAAATTCAGGAAGTAAATCCAAAATCGAAAATCGAAAATCGAAAATTCAGTGTCAAGAATCACGCTGTTCATTATGCATCATGTTTGTGAAAGCAAACAGACTGATTGTGCATCGTCTGCAGGCTTTTATCCCGAAAGCTTATTTACTGAATGGCTGGTCTTCTGACTTATCCCGATTTTTAACCTCCTTCCCGTTCGTTGGAGAACAAACAGTGGATTAATGGCCAAAAACATACTATCCCTTGCAGGGATCGGGCTTACAGCAGCGGGAACTGTACCGGATTTTCACCGGATTCCCAATTAAGCCGATAGGCACCAATTCAGGACAAAATTAATCATTTGAATTGAATTGAAACCATGATTGGGGTATAAATTTGAAGGAGATTCACACTATCTTTGCCAACTGAATTCAGCTTGTGAGCGTTGTAGCTGAGTTAAATAGGATTATTTAATTAAAAATACATAAAATTATAAATATGAGTGATATAACACTTCTTGAGCCCTCTGAAATCTGGTACTTTTTCAACGAAGTATGCAAAGTTCCGCGGCCCTCAAAGCATGAAGAAAAGATGATCCGCTATTTAAAGGATTTTGCCACCCAATACGAATTGGAATCCACCATGGACGAAGCGGGTAATATGGTGATCAAAAAGCCCGGGACAAAGGGTTTGGAAACTGGAAACACAGTTGTCCTTCAATCCCATATGGACATGGTCTGCGAAAAGAATGCGGGTGTGATTCATGACTTTTTCAATGATCCCATTGTGCCAATGGTAGATGGTAACTGGGTGAAAGCCGACCGTACCACCCTTGGAGCCGATTGCGGGATAGGTATCGCCGCCTCCCTGGCCATTTTGGCCAACAGGCAAATTGCACATCCACCCATCGAAGCATTGTTTACAGTCGATGAAGAAACCGGTTTAACCGGCGCAAAAGCCCTTCAAAAGGGCATGCTAAAGGGGAAAATATTACTCAATCTGGATTCAGAGGATGAGGGTGAGCTTTTTATTGGTTGTGCGGGTGGAATTGACACCTCTGCCACATTAAGTTATTCCCCGGAACCTGCTCCAACAGATGGTACTGCTTTTAAAATTTCTGTTTCAGGCTTACTTGGAGGTCATTCAGGAGATGATATTGAAAAGGGGAGGGGTAATTCCATCAAAATATTGAATCGCTTTCTGTATCAATTGAATGCAACCTGCGAATACAAAGTATCGGTCCTGCAGGGAGGCAATCTTCGCAATGCAATTCCGAGGGAAGCCTCGGTTCATTTGGTAGTACCTTCCAATAAGAAGGAACACCTCACCATTGAACTGAATCACTTCAGGGTGGAAATGGAAAATGAGCTCTACCTGAAGGAGCCAAAATTCAAAATTACACTCGAAAGTGCGGATATGCCGGAAGTTGTGATGGATCGGGCAAGCCAGTCAAATCTGATCCATTTGCTCTACGCCCTTCCGCATGGAGTGCATGCCATGAGCTTCCGGATGCCTGGAATGGTAGAAAGTTCAACCAACCTTGCCAGTATCAAATTCAAACCAGGATCTAAGATCGAAATAGTTACCAGCCAGCGAAGTGACCAGGAAAGCGGCAAGCAGGACATCTACCAAATGGTTGAAGCCGTATGTTTATTGGCTGGCGCTGAGGTTATAAGAGGTGATGGCTATTGCGGTTGGACCCCGAATCCTCAGTCCAAAACGCTAGAGATCTCCAAAGACTTGTACGCATCTCTCTTTGAAGTAAAACCTGTAGTAAGATCAATTCACGCTGGTTTGGAGTGTGGTCTGTTTCTCGAGAAGTTTCCTGAACTTGACATGATTTCTTTTGGACCAACCTTAAGGGGTGTTCATTCCCCGGATGAAAAGATTGAGATAGCCTCTGTTGGAAAATTCTGGCGATTTCTGACTGAATTATTGCCAAGGCTGGCATAGTAATAAAAAGGGGCTGATCGAAGAAATCAGCCCCTTTTTATTAAATGATCTCCTTTTCACAAGGTAACAAGGAATACTTTCTTCTCAGTGCCACGCAAGACATCCACCGAGATAATCTGACCAGGGGAGTAGGCCTTCATTCTGGCCATGTAATCATAGATGCTGCCTACTTTTTTACCATCAATGGCAACAATAATATCCCCTTTCAGCAATCCAGCCTTGGAGGCAGGTTTGCCCGGGGTTACGCCGTCGATACGCATTCCCTCCGTTCCTGTTCCGGCAAAATCCGGAATGATACCCAGCGTAACCTTTAAATCTGTTCTGCCACCTGAGCTTCCGATTTTTGGACCAGCCTCCTGGTAGGTAAGCTTTTTACTGCGATTGGCTACCTCCTGAATCAGTTCAAAGGCATTCTCCACAATCAATTTTTCTCCGCTGATGTTGATCCTTTCGTAGGTATCGTTGGGTGTATGGTACTGGTCGTGAACGCCGGAGGTGAAATAGATGACAGGAATATTCTCGCCATAGAAGGAGGCATGGTCTGAAGGGCCATAGCCCTCCTTGGAAATTTTCAGGTTGAAACCATGTACGAGGCTATCCACCAGTGCATTGGTCTCCAAAGCAGTACCTACGCCACCAACTGTAAGATTTTTGGCTGAGTCCAATCGACCAACCATGTCAAAATTAAACATGGCGGTGGCGTTTTTAAGCGGGAACGGCGGTTCTGCCACAAATGCCTTTGAACCGATGAGCCCAAACTCCTCTGCCGTAAATGCGACAAACAGAATTGGACGCTTGTTGTTCTTTTCATGGGAAAACTTTTGGGCCAGCTCAATGACCGCGGCAACCCCTGAGGCATTGTCATCCGCTCCGTGATGTACGGCAGCAGAGTCGGGCATCCTCGAACCTGATCCGGCTCCGCCAAAGCCCAAATGATCGTAATGGGCGCCAACAACAACAAATTCCTCCGCCAATTTAGGATCCCTACCCGGAATCCATCCAACTATGTTTTGCGTCATGGTAATTTTGGGCAATACTGAAGCCTCTCCCTTGACAACCGATTCAATGACCTGGGAATATGGTTTTTGAGCGGCCTTGATCTTGCCTTCCAGGTCACTCACCGTTAAGCTGCCTGCCATGATTAAATCAGCTGTTTTGGGCGAAATTTTCATTACCGGAACCGAATAGGGAGCACTGTTCTTGTCAAAAATAGCTGTCCTTGCCGCTCCTTTGGTAATAAAGTCTTGAGAAACAATAAGGATACCCCCGGCACGGTGATCAATGGCATTGAGGACCTTCGTTCGGATGTCACTCTGTTTTTTGATCTCCACATTTTGCGCAAGATGGGCCGGTACACCGTCTACAATAAGAACCCAGCGGTTGTCAATCTTCAAATCCTGGTAATCGTCCCATTTTATACTGTCTGAAGAGGTGGTGATTCCATAACCTGCCACGGCAAGTTTACCCTCAAATGTTTTGTTGGCGGAGAAAAACAATGGTTCAAAATCGGTACTTAATTCGAAGGTTTGATTACCGGATGAGAGATGATTCTCTTTCCCAAATACAAAGCCAGTAATCAGCTTTACAGGCTGAAATCCTTTGTTATACAAGAGCTTAATACCAGACTTTCTAAATTCTCCGGCGATGTAATTAGCCGCCAGAGAGTCACCTTTCAACCCGGGTTTTCTACCTTGGAACTCATCAGAAGCAAGTTTCGAGATGGATCTTGAAAGATCCGTCTCTGTGATTTTCGGTTGGTACTGTATCGTACAGGCTGTCAGGACAAGTAGTGCAAGCAGGGAGCTTTTGGGCGTAATTTTCATGTATCCTTTGGTTATAAAAAGTTCATTCTAGCAGGCAAATATAATGATCTCTTCAGGTTTTTTAATATTTTTTGTAGATCAGGTTCTGCGAATATTTAGTTTATTTGTAAAAGATACCTGAGTGATAACAAATCGTTGGATTGTCCATGAGTTTACTATTCGGTCGCTTTCGCTGGATCAGCTTTGGGATGTTAATCTGGTTAACATCCTGTGTTTCTATGGGAAAAATTTCGATTCAGGTTTCAGTGCCGCCGCAAAGAGCTCTTCCTGGGGAAATTCAAAGTATTGTTCTGATGAACAGGAGCATGAACAGCACTTTCTCGAACCTGAATCAGGATTCCCTGGAAAACCTGTTTGTTGCAAAAAAACTGGAAATCAATGAGATCCTGCTTGATAGCCTTGCAGCAGATACCACATTGAAAGTGGTTGGCAATGCCCTGTATGAATCAGGCAGGTTTGATGTTGTTATTCCCCTTTTGCGTAATATACCCAACAACAATGTCACCTACCAGACCAGCTCTCCCTCTCTGACCATGGCACAAGTCAATCAAATCTGCAAGGAATTCAAGGTGGATGCGTTGCTGGCCCTCGAAAATTTTCATGAGAAGGTCAATACCTCCTATGGGACAGTCTATGATCCAACCATGGAATATGGCAGGGTTGAGATTTATTCAATATTTGTGCAGCTTGCCTACTATTCCAAATGGAAACTCTACTATCCGGGAGCCACGTTAAAGGCTGCCAGTTTTGAGGTAAAAGACACCATTTTTTGGGAGGGCAGGGGGCCTACCTTGCAAAAAACCTATGAAGAACTGCCCACCATCAAGGATGCTTTGATCAATGGCGCTATCGAGAACGGCTTGAGTCTCTCGGCTTTTATTGCACCTGGCTGGCAACCGCAGAAGAGGAGTTACTTTGTCACCCGGAACAAGGAGGCAGACATGGCCATCGAATGGATGAACAAAGAGCAATGGGAAGAGGCCAAAAAGAGGTGGATGAAATTTGCCAACTCCACATCCCCAGGACTCAGAAGCCAAATTGAATACAATCTGGCATTGGCTTCCGAGATGAATGGGAATTTGAAAGAGGCCATTCAGTGGGCTGAAAAGTCCTTTAAGACGAAATACAGCAAAGTTGCTGAAGAGTATATCAAACTATTGAACAATCGTTTGACATTGACCACTGCAAACTAAACGGTAAGCGACCTTACTTTGCCATCCAAGTCACTCCGGACTAAATAATTACAGATTACAATCTGTTTTAAAACCGGAAATTTACAGGCTGTTGCGAACAGGGAAGCAGTGAAAAAATCAAGTGACCCCAACCACCATACACATAATTGACTATTTTTGCCACAGAGAATTTGTCGTATTTTAGTGAAACTATTAATTAACAAATACACTTTAAGACATGAAATTATTGGAAGGTAAGACTGCAATTGTTACAGGTGGAAGCCGGGGAATCGGAAAATCAATTGCACTCCTCTTTGCGCAGCAAGGTTGTAATGTTGCTTTTACAGATCTTTTTTACGACAAAATTGCAGAAGAGACAGAACAGGAGCTTCTCGCACTGGGGGTAAAGGCCAAAGCCTATGCTTCAGATGCATCCAGGTATGATGATACAGTTCAGGTTGTTGACCAAATCATTAAAGAATTTGGTGGCATCGATATTTTGGTGAACAATGCAGGTATTACCAAAGATACCTTGTTGATGAGAATGACCCAGGAACAATGGGATGCTGTGATCAATGTCAATCTCAAATCTGTTTTTAATTTTACCAAAGCAGCCCAGATGACCATGTTGAAGCAAAAAGGCGGATCGATCATCAACATGAGTTCAGTGGTAGGTGTCAGTGGAAACGCAGGCCAATCCAATTATTCTGCCTCCAAGGCGGGCATCATTGGATTCACCAAATCGATTGCCAAGGAGTTGGGATCAAGGGGTATTCGCTCCAATGCCATTGCACCCGGATTTATCATTACGGAGATGACCGCAAAAATTCCTGAAGATGCCCGCAAGCAGTGGGAAGCATCTATCCCAATGAAACGGGGCGGACTTCCTGAAGAGGTAGCCAAAGTTGCACTTTTTCTCGCTTCCGATCTTAGTTCCTATGTTTCAGGACAGGTCATCAGCGTATGTGGCGCAATGAACACTTAGTCTTCTTTGACAACCATAAAAAAGGGCTATTTGCAATGCAAATAGCCCTTTTTTCAAATATCATCTCGATTGTACTACAGGAATTTAAACCCAAAAGAAACGGAGAATGTATTGCCTTTGTTAGAATAGGTCGTAGTTTCCAACTGCTTGGTTAAACCCAATTCATACCTCAAATCAACTGTAAACATCAAAAAATCAACACCTGCTCCAAGTTGGTAGGCCCAAGATGAATTTTTCAAGTTATAGGTTAAATTCTTATCGCTTTCATAACCTGAACCAAACGAGACTGCCGGACCAGTAAAGGCACGAATGGAGGCTACTTTAAGATCTATCAATTTATACCCCAGCAACAAAGGAACCTGAATTGTTTTGGTTTTAATGGCATCATAGGCAGTTCCAACTTTAAAACCACCATTCTTAACAACATACAACAACTCAGGCTGCAAGTAAAATTTATCTCCGCCAAAGCGACCGAAAGCACCGAAATTGTAGCCTCCCTTGCTATCAGCTGAAAATGCACTCAAATCAGCAGTTAATTTGGTTGTATTGTAACCAAGTTTAACACCAAGATCAAAAGTGGCAGCAAAAGTTACCAGTGAGAGAACCAGGAATGAAACAGTAATGAATAATTTTTTCATGGTATAATTTTAGAATTAGTTCACTATGAAATTAAAAAAAAATATATAAATACACAGCATCCCAATTAAATTTAGATCCCCCGCTCTTTGGTGATCAATTGGTAAGCCTCATTGACTTTCTTAAATTTCTCATTTGCAGCGATTTGTATTTCCTCTCCCAAATAACTTACCTTGTCGGGATGATACTTGACAGCCATCTTACGGTAGGCTTTCTTCACCTCTTCATCGGAGGCAGTAGAAGAAATTTCCAAAACATCATACGCCCAGTCAGTTTTCGGAATTAGCATTGCTTCAATAGATGTATAATCAGCAGATGATATTCCCAGGCTAACCGAAATTTGCCGGATCAATTTCAACTCCTCAGGGTGTATTACGCCATCGGATGCTGCAATTCCAAAGAGAAAGTGAATGAGTTGCAACCTGCTGGGATAATCCATGTAATTCTTGATCTGGTTGCAAACATCCGTGACCGGAATTTTTTGTTTGGTAAGGTCCTGAAGGATTCTAATGGCATTTTGCGCCCCTTCCGCACCGAAATTTGCCTTGAAGAAATCTTTTACATAGTTCAATTCCGATTTCATAATCTTGCCATCCGCATTTAGGACGGAGGATACCAGAACAAGTAAACTAAACAGGTAGTCGTTTGGTGTCGTCTGCATTCCCCTTTGAAAGGTTTTGTCATTCGGATCAGACTTATCAGAAAAATCAAACAAAGTACCCAAAACAAAACCAGCCAAAGCACCGATAGGACCGCCAAGTGTCCAGCCTAATCCACTACCTATCCATTTTCCGAACATGTCTCTAAGATTTTAAAATTGTATCAAGCGTTAATATTTGAGGAATAATCATTTGATTATCATCGTTATAAATAATATAATCTGCCATTTCTATCTTTTCAGCATCACTCATCTGGTGTCGCATTCTTTTACGGATAGCCTCCTCAGAAGTTTGTTCTCTTTTTAATACCCGTGCAATTCGCTCTTCCTCCTTCGCTACAACCAGGATTGATTTGTCAAAATTACGGAAACTTCCGGTTTCGAATAGGATGGCTGCCTCATACAATATGTAAGGACGGCCTGAGAAATTACCCTTCCACCTGTTGAACGCCTGATGTACCGCCGGATGGATGATCCCATTTACCTTTTCCAGTAAATGATCACTGCTAAAAATAATACCGGCGAGCAACTTCCTGTTGAGTTTTCCATCTTGCATATAGACCTCTTTGCCAAAGATGGTGATCATTTGGTTTACAATTTGAGGGTCCTCATTTTGAAGTTTGGCTGCCACAACATCAGCCTGAAAAACAGGTATTCCCAACGCGCTGAATACCTTGCATACCGTAGTTTTTCCACTTCCAATACCACCAGTAATTCCAACGGTTAACATGATCAACTATTTTTCGTGTTCCAGGATGTACTCTACCTCCCTGGGTGCGTAATTAACCGATATCACAACTTTTGAGTGATTCTCAAAATTTACAGCCAACCGACTATCCTTGCCAGAGATTCTATTATAGTCAACAAAGGCCTTGAAAGTATTGTAATCCAATTTCTTATATTTACTCAAACCAATCCTGCAGGTCACTTTTACCTTACCAGGAAAGGCTTTGAGAACAATCTCGGGAGGGGTATTTACTACCTGAATTGGAATGTCGAAAGATACTTCCGTATTCTGTTCAACAGGTATCAACAATTTAACTTCAGACACTTCAATCTTTATCCCTTTCAAGGGCTGTATCGCCACCATCTTCTCCAACGTATGGTTTAACTTGTCAAATTCCCTGAATTCTGTGGGTATAAATTTAACTGTATCCAGAATATTCTGCGGTCCGCTTATTACAAGCGAATCAGGTAAGGTAGATGGCTCCTCCTCAAGAAAATATTGATTCTCAAAATTTAGCTTCAACTGTGGTTTAACTTTTACTTTCCGGGATACGATTTTGCTAAAATTGAATACCAGAGAATCCGGCTTGATGGATAAAATTTTTATCTCACTGCTGATCTGTTTTGCGATCTCTTCGCGGTGCAAACCTGTTGATATGATGTACCGCGTCCTGTAGGGCGAGGTAAATCCATTGTCGATCATTTCACCCACATTCAAAAGGATAGGTGAAAATGCCAGTCGAAGTTTGTAGCTGAGTAAAGTATAGCCATACGCATCCACCATCAGATCAAAATTCTGGGGAAGCGTACCTGAAAGCTCTTTGTCCCGGGGGATTTCCACATATTCAACCGGCACACTGATTCTACTGGTATAACGCTTTTCGAGACTGTTTAGCAACCAAAGGAAGGAGGAGAGGGCCAGGCAAACAACAAAGACAACAGCTTTTTGATAGCTGAAGTTTTTCACTTTACGCTTGACGAATAAAAATAATCTTTTAACCCAAATTTGTTTCATGATAATCAACCAATAAATTCATTAACGCATGGGTTAATAAAAAAATGGCCGGATGACCCGGCCATTTTTTTACTTTGCTACCGGAGCATCACTCATATCTTTCAAAACGACACTCTTGTCAACTTTCAATTTGATATTTGGAGCCACTTCCAGGTAGATAATGTTATCTTTTATTTCATCAATTCTTCCATAAATACCACCTGAAGTAACTACCTTGTCACCTCTTTGAAGGGCATCACGAAATTTCTGGGTCTCTTTCTGACGTTTCATCTGCGGACGAATCATGAAGAAATAAAATACTACGATGATCAACACAAGAGGTAAAAACATGCCCAACATACTTTGCTGTTGCTGCTGAGCGATAACAAATAATAATGTACTCATTTTTAATTACTTAAATCAATATTAAAATTCTTATTTTCTACAAATGCACCTATTCTCAAGGTTTTTCTCTCTCCGTTTGAAGTTTCAATTTCTACCGTTTTTATTTGGTTTCCCCATTCACCAGCAGTATTGAAAATAACGTCAACCATAGAACCTGTATGTGCGGGTATCTCGTCCTTGCTATATTTTACAGTTATACAACCACATTCTGTTTCAGCTCTGGTCAATAAAACGGGTGAATCACCTTCATTCTTGAATTGGAAGGAAAAAACAACGACCTCTCCCTCTTTTAATGTACCAAAATTATGAATTTCTTTGGAGAATTCAATCCTGCCAGGACTCTTTTTTTGATTGGCCGAGGACGAAACCGCCTGTTTTTTATCGTTGGCAGATTGATATTTACATGCTGTTATCGAGACGGTAAACGCAATTCCAATCAAGAAAATACCAAATTTATTCATCCTTCCAGAAGGCCCCTGCCTGCCTTTACTATTTTCCCCTGCTCCTTAAAATCCTTGGTGATTCGATCCAATACCCCATTGATAAAGATACTGCTCCGCTGTGTACTGTAATATTTTGCCAATTCGATGTATTCGTTCAAAGTAACCTTTACAGGTACGGAAGGAAATTCAGTCAATTCTGTCAGCGCCAATTCCATGATTAATATATCCATGGTAGCAACCCTATCTACATCCCAATTTTTTGTGTAGGTCTCGATGGTTTTTCGGTTTTCTTCACTTTTGCTCAGGGTTTTCCGAAACAATTTGACAGTAAACTCCTTGTCTTCATCATCCTTGTACAAAGAGGAGAGATGATCATTGATGTTGCTCTCTTCCTTGAATTTTTTCAAAGTTTTTATGACCATTGACACCACGAAATCCAAATCATCGTTCCAATAGATACTTTGCTCTTCAAACTCACTGAAAACAAACTCACTCTTCAGCAGTACTTCTGCAAAAAAATCTTCACAGAATTTTCTATCTACCTGAAAATTATCCGCTTCTGCTGCGAGATAGCTTTGATACACTTCAGATTCAACCATCGATTGGTAGATTTTTTTTACCAACTCCTGGTTGTTGACCCAGTTGACTTTGTTTTTTTGAACATAGGTGGTCAAATCGTTGTTGTTGCGAAGTTTAAGGATCAACCGGTTGGAGACAAAACGCAGGTTAGGGTTCAGCTCCTCCTGAGTAGGGAAATTCTTCTGCTTACGTATTTCGATAATTTTATCCGCATAATCAGCCAGTTCAATTGGCAAAGCCAGCAACAGATGGTAGAGATCGTAGGTTTTCTGGATACTGAAATGAAGCTCACTTTCAGAATTGCTTACTGGTTTATCTGCAGAGGATACATGAGCATACATGATCTGCAATACCTTGGTTCGGATAATTCTTCTACTAATCATTTGGTAATATTATCACTTGAACGGGCAAAAATACAATAAAAATGCGGCTAATCCGATCTCTAGCACAAATGAACCCTCAAAAGAGAAACGAACGAACGAATATCTTCTTCTGTCGTATCGAAAGAGGTCATCCACCTGACTTCTCCTCTCGACTCATTCCAGTCGTAGAAAAAGAACTCTTCTCTTATCAGCGGAATTACCTCACGGGGAAGAATCGCAAACACACCATTTGCTTCAACCTTTTGTGTCACAGTAATCTTACCAATATCCTTGATCATTTCAACCAACAATTTGGCCATATTGTTCGAATGCAAAGCATTGCTCTTCCAGATCTCTTCTTCCAGGTAAGGGATGAACTGAGCGGAGATGAACCTCATTTTGGAAAAAAGCTGAGCAGCCTGTTTCCGGAAAAATTTTGTGTTCCTTGAAAGTTCGGGATTGAAAACCAGCACGGCTTCACCCAGCATCAGACCGTTTTTGGTACCGCCAAAAGAGAGTACATCCACCCCGGCATCCTTTGTAAATGAAGAGAAATTCAATCCAAGCGATACGGCAGCATTCGAGATTCTTGCACCATCCATGTGAAGATACATACCATGTGAATGTACTATTTCAGCAAGTACCCTGATCTCCTCTACGCTGTATACTGTGCCCATTTCAGTAACCTGGGATATACTTAACAAACCAGGTTGGGAATGGTGCTCAACACCGAACCCATGTAACGTTTTTAACAGTTCATCCGGGGCTACTTTCCCATTTTCAGAAGGAATCGGAACCAATTTACTGCCGGTAAATTTTTCAGGAGCCCCGCACTCATCGACATTGATATGGGCACTCACGGCGCACAGGATGGAGTTGAAAGATTGACAAAGTGTCTGTATGGAAAGAACATTCGCTCCGGTGCCTGTCAAGGTGAAGAAAACTTCTGTATCACTGCCAAATTCCTTGTGCAAAAGCTCAATTGCCTTTTTGGTATAAATATCATCTCCATAACCAACCACATGTCCGGAGTTGGCTACTTCGATGGCCTTTAGCACTTTGGGATGTATCCCAGAATTATTGTCACTCGCAAATCCTCTCTTATTCATATATATAGGTGATAAATGGATGAAATCAGCTTATTTTGTTGGACAAAGGTAGGGTTAGTTTTGTTTTTTCTTATATTTCTGAAACTATTCAATAACATTTTTAGGATGACAAGCCACAAGGGGAAAGAGGTAGTGAATATATTCTGGATGCGAAGGGATCTTCGCCTGGAGGACAATACTGCCTTGTTCCATATTTTGAAAACAAGGGAAAACGTTCTGCCGCTGTTTATCTTCAACCCTGAACTTTTGGTAAGGCTGCCCGAAAAATCAGACTACAGGATAAATTTTGTCTACGAGACCCTTCAACATTTAAAAAAGGAGCTTGAAAAAATTGGGTCTACCATTCTTGTGGCCCATGGACGTCCGCAGGAGGTCTTCAAATCACTGATTGAAAAATACCACCTTTGCAGCGTTTACTGCAACCGGGAATATGAGCCCTACGCCAATTTCAGGGACCTCGAAATTGAGCGATTCCTCAAAGTCAATCATACTGAATTTCATACCTACAAGGATCACCTCATTTTCGAGAAGGATGAAGTGGTAAAAGATGATCGGAAACCATACACTGTTTTCACTCCCTACAAAAACAAGTTTTTGGAAAAATTAAATTTGGAAAGTGTAAAGGCCCACAAAACCAACGCCTATTTTCACAATTTTATCCGGATAAAGCCCTTGCCAATGCCAACCCTTGAATCACTTGGATTTGCCAGGGTTGAAAATGCATTTCCTGCCAAATCGCTCTCGCAAAAACTCCTTGAAAACTATGGAGTAAACAGGGATTTTCCGGCAAGGAACGGTACCTCCAGGCTGGGCCTGCACCTGCGATACGGCACAGTAAGCATCAGAAAGATTACCGCATTGTCCATGCTGCATTCCCAAACATTCCTTTCAGAACTGATTTGGAGAAACTTCTACAGTCAAATTCTCTGGTTTTTCCCCCATGTTACCACGCGGGCCTTTAAACCAGCGTACGATCACATCATTTGGGAGAACAATCTGGCTCATTTCCAGGCATGGTGCGATGGCATGACTGGCTATCCATTGGTTGATGCAGGTATGAGGGAGCTCAATCAAACCGGTTTCATGCACAACAGGGTTCGCATGGTAACAGCCAGCTTTCTCTGCAAACATCTGTTGATTGACTGGAAGTGGGGTGAAACCTATTTTGCCTCCAAATTGAATGATTATGACCTCGCCTCCAACAATGGCAGCTGGCAATGGGCTTCCAGTTCAGGATGTGATGCGACTCCCTATTTCAGAATCTTCAATCCTGAATTGCAGACCAAAAGATTTGATCCGGATCTCGAATACATCAAAAAGTGGGTGCCTGAATTCGGGAGTGACAAATATCCTGAAAAAATCATTGATCATGTATTTGCCCGTGACAGGGCAATAGCGAGGTACAAGGAAGGATTGGCTTCGGTCGGCTAGAATTCAACAATTTTCAGGAAACGGTGGTTCTTTTTAAGGTAACTCCTGATGATGGTTCTGGCATCCCAGTTGTCTTTTCTTTTGCGGATGCAATCGTGCAATGCCTCTGTAGATGCAGCTGCAGGTTCCAGGGAAGTGAAGCCAAAGCCAATGTATTTGCCTTGTGAAATCTTAACGACAGCAACTTCATCCCCGCTTTTTCCCTTTTCAAGAATGAAAAAATTCTCCGAATGAAACTGCCAGGGCTTGATGGCTTCCAGCACGCGCAAGTTGTAGATCGTTGGATCCTCTTTCCCCTCACAGGCACCCGAACAGCTCCCTAGCCTGGCATTGAAGCAAGGCGAAATTTGATCATCCAGGTGACATAATTTCTTGCAAAGCGAATATTTATCTGCAATAACATGCAACATGTCAACTCCTTGCTGGTAAAAGTTGAACGAAGTCAATGGGATGGATTCCGCTTCAATCTTCCCGACCCTAAGCTGCAGATACCCGTTTTCATCTTCCCACGAAAAAATGCCATAGCTGTTGGCAGATCTTCTTTGTTGCCGGTTGTAGAACGGAAGGTTAGTTTTGATCTCTTCCGACTCAAGCAACAATGCAACCAATTCGCTTCCGGTCTCCTCATGACCAACAGACGCAATACGCTCACTCATTTCCATGGCCTTTTTAGTCAGCCGGTTGTTCAAATGCGTCAGGATTCGCTGGTAAATGTTCTTGCTTTTACCGATATAAAGCAAATCTCCCTTCGCATCATAAAGGTAATAGACCCCACAGGTTCCAGGTATGGCTGCAATAGCCTCTTCTGTAAGCCTTCCTTTGCGGGAAGAGAATAGATCGTGGTCAAGTGTCTCATTCTGACGGAGAATAAGCTCAAACAGCTTAACTGTAGCCAAAGCATCACCGCCGGCCCGGTGCCGTCCCTCCAGCTCAATGTTCAGATCCTGGCAGATATTGCCCAGTGAGTAGGAGCGGAGCCCGGGGATCAGCTTCCTGCTAAGGTTGACCGTACAAAGGGTCTTCCGTTTGTAATCATAGCCCAGCCGTTTGAACTCCTCCCTCACAAAGGAGTAGTCAAATGCAGCATTGTGGGCTACGAAGGTGGTATTGGCGGTAATCTCTACAATCTTTTTGGCAATCTCGTAGAATTTTGGCGCCGGTTCGACCATTTCGTTGGTGATACCGGTAAGGCGGGTGATGTTCCAGGGAATACCGCATTCGGGATTTACCAATGAAACAAAAGAATCGATGATGGAGGTACCATTGAAGATGTAAATGGCAATTTCGGTGATTTTGCCATTGGCAGGGGAGGTTCCGGTCGTTTCTACATCAATGATTGCGTAATTCATTCCTGGGGGCCAAGATTTTTTGGCAATTTAACCAATAAATGCATCAAAAGTCGCTGATCATTTTTAAAGTTCAGAAGTTTCTTCGAAAGAATATTGTTACATTTGCGGCTCGAATACCGGCCCCATAGTTTAATGGATAGAATGGAAGATTCCGGTTCTTTTGATCTGGGTTCGAATCCCGGTGGGGTCACATAAAAAAGTCAATCGTTTGATAATAAACGGTTGACTTTTTTTATTGGGTGCGGTAAATTCCGATTCGTCAAACGGGTGCCTGCCTAATTTCGCCAGTCTAAAGTCAATCCGGCTTTTAATGGATTGTTGAATGGCCGGCGCGATAAACTGATCGCAGATATCAGTTTCGCTTAACTCCTTTTTGTTGATGTCGGTCAAAACGCTGGGTGATTGGGGTTATTGATTCAGGTAAATGATTACAAAATGTATGAAATTTTGGGGAGAGTGATCTTTGCCTGGAAGGAAATTATTCAGGTAATTTTGTTAAGTATTGAGGATTTAGCAAACGGTTGCGGCGAATTCCTGTTAGCGGTTGATTGTCGGCGAATCGGAATTTATCACTTCCGATAACCAATCGATCATTTTTTAATAATTAGTTCTTATTTGGAGGTCAGTAGTTCTCATTTTGACCTCGTTAATTCTCATCCGGATGTAAGTAGTTCTCTTTTTGACCCCGTTAATTCTCATTTTGAGGTCAGTAGTTCTCATTCAGACCTCAGGAGTTTTCATTCGGATGTCAGTAGTTCTCATTTTGACCTCGTTAATTCTCAATTGGAGGTCAGTAGTTCTCATTTTGACCCCGTTAATTGAGAGTGTAAATTAGATTGTGTAAACTGATTTTTGAAAGCCCCGAGAGCACCGCACAGCCCAGTCTGCCGGGGCTATTTGTTTTATTGAACAGCTAAGGGAGTATCCGTCTGAATGACTTTTCCCTGGTTGGCAAACAAAAGGCCGAGGTCGTCGACGATGCTCTTTGTACCAGGCACATTGAGTGAAGCGGCGATTTTCGACATTTTGTAGGTAACCCTTGCAAACTGGTAGAGTTCGGCACCGGCCAGCATGCGGGTATCACTGACCATCTCGCTAAGGCGGCTCAGTTCACGCTCCACTGTTTGCAATTTGGTGTACAGCGCAAGATCTTTCTGCGCTTCATTCAGCAAAGGTGGATTGGGAGAAATTGCAGTCTCACGGGAGGCATATTCAACGGCTTTTAAGGCGAATGGAACGCGGCCCTCATCGAGCATGGGGGAGGCTTTCTTGTCGCCGGCAGGAAGTAACACCAGAAAAGGAAGCTTCTGGCGAATGGTAGCAATGGCCTGAAGAACTTCTTCGAGTTCCTGGTCAGGTAATTCAGCAGAAATTGATGAAAGCATAACTTCAAAATTTAATGGTTAATAACCTAGAAAACTATCAAAAAAGCATAAGGCTGTGTTATGCTGATTTTCAGGGAGAGATTATTTTCAAGTTTGGTGATATCAAATTTTGACAAATGCACAGCGGAACAAAGAACGTTTTGGTATTTGATATGCTAAGATAAAAAATAAAAATTTGTTTTAGCCTGATTTTCAGTATGTTTTTTTGGAGAAATTTTAATATCCTTCCCGGTAGGTGAGAAGATTTGCGATGGCAGAAGAATTGAGTGAGCTTGTAAATGCCGGCTTTGATTCGTAACTTTTATCGTTAATTTCATGTATAATGGTTAAATTTAGTTAATTTAACCAACTATCTTCATCAACGCTAATACGATACCTATGTTTTACATCATTCTTCTCATTTTTATCTTTGGTTATGTTGCCATTGCGCTGGAACATCCATTAAAGTTGGACAAAGCCGCAACGGCATTGATTATTGGTGTACTAACCTGGACAGTATACATTTTAAATGCTGAAAATATTCTCAACCTTGGTTTCAGCCCATCGTGGAGTGAATTTGGAAATCAGGTAAAAATTATAACCGACCATATTAAGCCAGCCTTGACGGAATCTCAGTGGCAAGAATCCAGCTGGTTTTCAACAATTGTCGCCTTCAATTCTCCCTACCACTTCGTAGTTGAAGAGCTTGAACATCACCTTGTTGAAATATCAGAGATCCTATTTTTTCTTCTTGGCGCCATGACGATTGTTGAAATTGTCGATCAGCACGAAGGATTTAAAGTAATAACGGACAAGATTACCACAACCAACAAAGTCAAACTACTCTGGATCATTGCCACCATCACATTTTTTATGTCTGCAGTATTGGACAACCTTACCACTACCATCGTCATGGTTGCATTGCTGAAGCAGTTGATTGATGATAAAAAGACCAGGTGGTTTTTTGTTTCCATGGTCGTGTTGGCCGCCAATTCCGGAGGTGCCTGGTCCCCAATCGGGGATGTAACCACCATCATGTTGTGGATTGGAGGACAGATAACCGCATTTAGCATCATAACCAACGTATTTTTGCCAAGTCTTGTAAGTATCATAGTACCATTGATAATTGCCTCTTTCTACATGAAGGGAACAATAAAACGTCCCGCAAAAACCAATCACGGAGATTCCATTACTTCCGCCAATGAAAGGACAATTGTATTTGCTGCGGGAGTTGGCGCACTCTTGTTTGTTCCGGTTTTTAAAACCATCACCCATCTGCCTCCCTACATGGGGATGTTACTTGGACTGGGCGTACTTTGGATTCTTACCGAAAGAATGCACAGATCGAAGCCCTTGGAGATTTCGGACAGACTCAAGGTATTTAATATCCTTAGAAAAGTGGATACGCCTACGGTTTTGTTTTTTCTCGGTATCCTCTCCGCTGTTGCTTGTCTGCAGTCGGCTGGTCATTTAAATATTATGGCTGGTTTTCTCTCCGATCATTTGGGAAATGTATACCTCATTAATGCAGCTATTGGGATATTGTCCTCGATTGTAGACAATGTACCATTGGTAGCAGGATCAATGGGAATGTATCATATTGCTCTTCCTGGTTCAACTGGTTTCGACTCATTTTTCGTTCAGGATGGAGCTTTTTGGGAGTTGCTTGCCTATTGTGCAGGAACAGGCGGCAGTATATTGATAATTGGATCCGCTGCAGGAGTAGCCGCAATGGGTATTGAGAAAATTGATTTTATCTGGTATCTGAAGAAAATAAGCTGGTTGGCAATATTGGGCTATTTTTCTGGTTTGGCAACTTATTTTTTCATGTTTGGTTAATGGTTGTGCTGAAAATAACAAATAAAGTTTTTATTAGTCAAATTTTTTAATTGATTTTTAAGTAGTTCGTAAAATTTCTATTCCCGACATGACCAATATTTTTTACTTGGATATTTGGCATTATCTGTCTAAATTTAAATCTTTAATTCATGAGTGGGCACTTAAAACCCACTGATTATTAATTGTTTATCTTCTCGTTCTTTGAAATTATTGTAATCGCACTTCGTAAGTATCTCTCTTATAGGTGTTTTGTCCAGTAGTGAAATGCTTAGAATCTGTAAAATTTCGTAGATTC
>CAMCBW010000027.1 GCA_945873105.1 Tangfeifania diversioriginum | reverse complement strand
TACCGGCTGGATGCGCTTGAAAATGCACGATCTCAAGGCCGGACAGGAAGTGCAGATCAATTATGCCGATATCGACGACAACCTCAACGTACGAAAGCTGGCATTCAGGACCAATGCCGACGGATTCCAGGATTTCAATCAGAAGGATGTTTTCATCAGTGCCGGGAAGAGCGCTGAAACATTCTGTTCAAGATTCAATTACCACAGCTTCCGGTATGCCATCATTGCCGGGCTTGACCAGAAACCCTCTGTCAGCGATGCGGAAGCCATGATGATAGAGCCTGACCTTGCATCCGCAGGTTCATTCGAATGTTCGAACGATCTGTACAACCAGATTCATGAAATCACGCGCTACACGCTGCGCACCCAAAATCCGTGCCTGTCACTGGGCACCGGGGAGGCACGCGAGAAGTCGGCCTACGGCGACGGGGGCGCCCATCTTTCCGGATATCTGTATAACTTCAAGTGTGATGCTAATTTGACAAAGTGGATACGTGACTACAGCGATGCGCAGCGGGAGGACGGCTGGTTCACGCATACGGCTCCAGCTTTTGAGGATCACGGTGGCGGTCCGGCGTGGGGAGGTCAGGCTAGCGAGCTGGTTCGGCGCATGAATCTCTATTATGGAGATAAAGGCATTGTTGAGCAGATGTATGAGAAGCTCAGAAAGTATGTCGATTTCATGGAAAGCAAAACCCGTGATGACATCCTGCGCTCCTATACACCGACCTCGCGTAAGGAGGATTGGATGTTCATCGGCGATTGGGCGCGTCCCGCACCGACTGCTGGTCAGGGCTTCAACATGGATAAAAAAGATGAACGCGAGTTTTTCAACAATTCCTATCGTGTATTGCTGTGGCAGCAATTGCAGGATTTCGCCACGACCCTCGGCCGCTCCGATGAGGCCAGGCGCTGCGGGGAGCGGCTGGCGATTATCCGTCCGCTGGTTCACAAGGAATTCTACCAGCAGGACAAGGGCGACTACCGCTACAGGAGTCAGAGCAGCCTTGCCATGGCGCTTTATGCGCGCATCCCGCCGCCTGAGTTGCGTCCGAAAATACTGGCCCAGTTGGAGAATGATATTGTGGTTGAAAAGCAAGGCCATCTCGACACAGGCCTCCTGGGAACCTTTGTCTTGCTCGACCTGCTGATACGGGAGAACCGAAATGATCTTGTTGATCTGATCATGGGACAGACGACTTATCCCGGTTGGGGATATCTGGTCAAAGAATTGGGTCTCAAAACATGGCCAGAAACCTGGAGCGGCTGGGGCAGCCATGTGATTCTTGTCACGGCAACGCCGGGCTCATGGTTCTTCGAGGGTCTGGGTGGCATTCTTCCCGATCCGGTGAAGCCCGGATTCAAGCATTTCACGCTACGACCCGGCATCGTCGAGAGTGTCGACTGGGTAAATTGCAGTTACCAGTCTCCCTACGGCAAAATCGTCAGCAATTGGAAACGCGAGGGGGAGAAACTGACGATGGAAGTGACGATTCCCGCGAACACGACAGCGACGGTGCATGTCCCGGCAAAGGATGCCACGGCCGTGACGGAAGACGGGAGCGCCATCGACAAGGTCAAGGGAGTGAAATTTCTGCGCATGGTTAACGGGGCGGCGATGTATGAGGCAGGCTCAGGCTCCTATCGCTTCCAATCCACGCTCAACGAAGCGGTCAAACAAAGAAATGACTAAAAGATGAATAACAGCATGAAAAACAAACTATTTACCCTTATTATTCTGGCTCTCATATTCCCCGTGAGTGGATTCGCCCAGGCGTCCAGGCCGCTGGCCGAGCGGCAGCAGGAATTTCTTTCATGGAAATTCGGGATGTTCATCTGCTACGGCTTAGCTAGTTTCAACCAGGGGCAATGGGCCACGGGTTATGAAGACCCGGACAGCTTCGCGCCGACCCAGCTTGACTGTGGCCAGTGGGCCGATGCCGCCAGGGCGGCAGGAATGACATACGCCGTGTTGACGACGAAGCACACCAGTGGTTATGCGCTGTGGGACAGCAAACACACGACGCATGACATCACGGCGTTTACCAAATACAACAAGGGCAAGGGCGATCTGGTGCGCGAGTATGTGGATGCCTTCCGGGCACGCGGGATAAAGATCGGCCTCTACTATTGCCTGCCGGGAGATTTTTCCAAAGGCAAATTGCAGCCCGGCCAGCCCGACCTCCACGGGATGCCGCCGGAAGCAGCAGGCAATTTTGTCGGGTTCATCAAGCTGCAACTGACCGAACTGCTGACCCAATACGGCGAAGTGGACTTAATGTGGTTTGATCAGTATGTAAACAAATACACCGGAGCACAGTGGCAGGAGATCAAGGCGCACGTCCATTCGCTCCAGCCCAACTGCCTCGTACTTGCCAACAACTCCACCAACTTCAAGGAGACCGATATTCACGGCTACGAATATCCCTGGCTGAAAATCATGAAGCGTATGGAATTGCCGGCAAAGGATAACACAAATGCCGCTGAGGTCTGTGACTGCATTACACCGGGTGCCTGGTACTGGCAGCCCCACTTAACGGAAAAGAGCGTGACGAGTGCCAAGGAGGTTGTGGACATGCTCAAGCTCTGCAATTCCCGGCAAGCCAATTACCTACTCAACGTCCCGCCGGACCGGACGGGGCGCATTCCGGAGTGGCTGGTGCGACGGCTCGGGGAGATCGGCCAAAAATAGCAGACGGCCCACCCTGCCGGTGCTGATTTGTAATCAACACCACTTTACAAGGGATTTCCCATCCCATACAACAACTAAACTTGATCCGAAATTTAGTTTGCCCCTTTGCCCGCAAGGACAAGGGGGTTTTTGAAAATTATTAAGTTTCGAGAAATTTGATCAACTGTGTATTGCATTGATTTTTCGATTATAACAAGCTGTTTTAAACACATCATTAATCACTACCTTTGTTTCAATAAACTGGATTAAGATGAATGAGATCATATTCATTGTGAAAGAATTACCAGAAGGGGGTTTTGAAGCCAGGGCTCTTGGATTTTCAATTTTTGTGGAAGGAGATACTTACGACGAGATGAAAGAAAACATCCGGGACGCAATACATTGCCATTTTGAAAAAGATATCCCAAAAGTGGGCTGTTTGGTATTTGTAATGTACTTAATTTCAGCATCTAAACAAATTTCTAACTTAATTATTACCTTACAAAACAAAAATGCCACCCGACAATCATTATTTGGGAATCAAAACATTAGATATGGCATACAGTGGATAAACATCAATATCATCATAACTACAGAAATTTTCCAGAGATGTTCTTATTCCTTTGGTTAGTTTCTTTTCATTTAAAAACACTCGGAGACTCTGCATTGCACCTTGTGAACCTGATTTGACTTCGATTGGGTAAATCTTTTCACCAACCTGAATGATGTAGTCAACCTGCGCATTTCCTCTGTTTTTTTCTTTCGCCCAACAATATAGTTGTTTAGGGTCATAACACGAAGCTGACTTCAGCAGTTCCAATCCCACAAAAATTTCAGCTATAGCACCCCGATTTACTATTTTAAAATCATCTGATAATAATATGTGAGTTGTATCAAGTCCTAAAACCCGTTGAAAAAGTCCGGTATCACAGAAAATCATTTTCCTGTATTTCGGATTAATTTCAGCGCCAAGGGGAATCCCGTTAGCTGCCGTATGGGTCACCGGATGTACCAATCCCGCCATAATCAGGAGTTCCAAGGCTTGTTTTGCCTGTGCATTATTAAGTCCAACAGCTGCTTTCTCATAAATAAACTTACCTTCAGACTGCCTGGCCACTGATTCAAAAACCTCAGCTATCCGTAAGGCAGGTATCTTTTTTTTGTATTTCGAAAAATCATCTCTGAATGTAACAACCAAATCATTCAGCACTTTCTGACAAATAAATAGGTCATTTGATTTTACATATTCTGAAACTACCTCTGGCATACCTCCAATTATAAAAAAAACCTTTAACAGATTTACAATCTTATGATGTATCAGTTCGAAAAGCGGTTTGTCGGGTGCCGAAGTCCGATAGGCTTCAACCAACACCACATTGCCTGTTGCTATCAGGAACTCCTCGAAGCTAAATGGATACATAAAAATCGACCGTTCTCTTCCAACCCCAACCGATGGCATTTCTTCGATGGCAAATTCCAATAAAGAACCTGCGGCAACTAAATGCAATTCAGGGTATTTTTCGTAAAAATAACGTAGCCTGGATAATGCAGGTTTGCATTGTTGTATTTCGTCAAGGAAAAGTAATGTTTCGCCTGCAATGATTGGTGTTTGATAGTAAAAGGATAATCGTTGACATATTTCCTGAGGTGAAAGGGATTGTTCAAATAGTTTTTTGATTTCTGCTTCTTCATCAAAATTCACTTCTACAAAATATTTAAACGATTTCCCAAGCTGTCGGATAGCCGATGACTTGCCTACCTGCCTTGCGCCTCTCAACAGTAGTGTTTTATGATTTGGACTTTTAGCCCAGGCCTGCAATTCAATATCAATTTTTCGTTGGAAATAGCTGTTATTCATACTTCATAAATTAGTAAAATGAAATAATTGAATGCAAAGATAATTGATTTATTTAAAATATTGAATGCAAAAATACCTGTAATATTTAAATAATTGAATGCAAAAATGCCTGTAATATTTAAATAATTGAATGCAAATATTCAAAATATGTAAATAATCAGTATTCATTAAACTGTGTCAACTGTCAAAAATCAGGCCCGGCAGCTCTGCACAGCCTTGTCTGCCAGGGCTATTTATTCTATTGGGCAGCTAAGGGAGTCTCCGGCTGAACGGTTTTTTCCTGTGTGGTAATCAAACGGCCAAGGTCGTCGACAATGCTCTTTGTCCTGGGTACATTCAAAGAGGTGGAGATTTTCGCCATTTTGTAGGTAACCCTGGCAAAGCGGTAGAGTTCGGCGCCGGCAAGCATATGGGTATCTCTGACCATCTCGTTGAGACGGCTTAGTTCGCGCACCCTGGTTTGAAGCTTGTTGTAAATGTCCAGGTCTTTCCCCGCTTCATTGAGCAAGGGCTGATTGGAAGAAACAGCAATTTCGCGGCAGGCTTATTCAACAGCTTCCAATGCGAAAGGAATCTTGCCCTCTTCGAGCATAGGCACCGCTTATATTCACAGCAAATATTTAGGTAATAATTTTGTATTTCACAACAAAATGGTAAATTTATACCGTATAATGAAACTTTATGAATATTGTATCACACAAAAGGTTATTTGATTTTTACCAAAAGAACAATGAGGCTGAAGTTCCATTAAACCATTGGTTCAGAACTGCAAAGAGTGCTAAATGGAAGTGTTTTGCTGACATCAAAAAGAATTTTAACAGTATGGACAGTGTCGGCAACCAGAGATACGTATTCAATATAAAAGGAAATACCTACAGATTGGTAGTGGTCATTCAATTTTTACATGGCTACATCTATATCCGGTTTGTTGGAACTCATGCCGAATACGATAAAATTGATAGTAAAACAATTTAGAATCCCGTATCATATGGAAAGAATAATTTCAGAAGATGTTTACAAAACCGCATTGGAGAGGATAGAAGAACTTCTGCCCTTGGTCTCAGACAATACACCAATCTATGACCGAAAAGCCATTGAACTGAAAATAATGTCTGATATAGTGATTGAATATGAGGAGCATCATTTCCCAATTGGCAAAACTTCACTGGCAGATGTAGTTAAAATGAGATTGGAACAAGAGGCAATGTCTCAGAGAGATTTTGCAAAGAAATTAGGCATTTCCCCCTCGCGTGTGAGTGAGTATCTTACTGGGAAAAGCGAACCAACACTAAAAATAGCGCGAAATATCAGTAAAATACTCAACATTGAACCTGCCATTGTTTTAGGCATATAATGTGAAAAATGAAATGTCAATACTTTATGTTCCACAGATTGATGCTGTAATCGGGAACCTCAAATCGGATCCGGATTTGATGAATCAAAAAATCCACCTGGGTTTAATGGGAATTTATGCCTCATTCATTTATATAAAGCCGTTTGGTGATGACGACATCAGACAAATCTGGATTGAAGCGGAAAGGGGCCCGGTTGAGGTTTTCGGCGATTATGAGGAATACAAGGAAAGTGGGGAAGTGAATAATCTGGATGAGTTTGTGGAACTTTGGCAAGCTTATTATCCCCAAAAGACAAAATGGTATAAATTTCAAACTGCAAAATTCAGGAACGAATTGTTTTTCTATTTTGGCGACAAACTGATTTTCACCATAAACAATCAATTGCACTGTATGAAAACAAAATTCCTTTTGAGTTGAGCGATTCAGCGCAAATTGTTGATATGATTTCAGGAAATGACTTCATTGGAATTGTACCTGAAAATATCGTTCCCCGCTATTGCCAGCACTTGTTTCCCCAAAAAGACCGAATCATCGATTTTATGAACCTTAATTTTGAAAAGGAATGTGAATCGAAGATCATTGAAAAAATCCAATGGTATCCTTTAGACAAAATAGAACTTGGCTGAAATACTATTTCCATTATCTACTTAAAACTTCAGCATTATTTGCTGCATTTACAACATGTAATGGAATTTTTTCATGATGTAAAAGCAATAGTTTATATGTATATCTACAAATTCTTTGGAAGGGAAGGTCAGAAATTAGAGGAAACAACTCAAAAGTACCCTACCTATTTTGTACTTTTTGAATATCATTTTGTAGTTTTTGTATTATTACAATTACTATTTTAAATATGATTTGTACTATTTGAATTATAATTTGTATTATTTGAAATATGATTTGTAGTATATGAATATATGCATTTGATTTTTATACAACAATTTGTACTTTTTAATGTTTGATTTTGTATATTTGAAAGTTACTTTGTACTATTAATACAAAAGCCATGCTATCACTGAACCTGACACCCATTTTTGAATTGAGGGGGATAGAAAAACCCTATACATTTTTGGTCAAAGCCGGCCTCTCCCCCCATTCGGCCACTACGATTCTGAACAGGCAAACCCGCATTTTCAGGTTGGACCATATCGAGTTGCTTTGCAATGTGCTGGTATGCGAACCCAATGACCTGCTGGAGTGGACACCCAACAAGGGGGAGATACAAGCCGAAAGCAAGCCACTTTTCAAATTGAGACAACAACCAAAAGATACAACTTGGCAGGATACCATTTCGACGATGTCCTTCAAGGAGCTGAGGGAAATGACCAAAAACATGGTGGCAAAAAAATCGGTGGATTTGTGATTGCCTCTTACTATCTTTTTTTGATAAAACCAGTCAAACTTAAAAACCAAATAAAAAACAACATGCAAAAAACTGCACTAATTCTCTTGTCACTGCTGCTGTTGGGAGCGGTTAACAGCTTCGCCCAGAAAACCTACCAGCCCACCTGGGAATCCATCGACAGCCGTCCCGTTCCAACCTGGTTCGAGGATGCCAAATTCGGGATCTTCATCCATTGGGGTTTGTATTCGGTGCCCGCCTACAGTCCCACCAAACGGGACAAAGTAGGCATCTACGAGCAATATGCAGAGTGGTACTGGAGCCGTTGGGTAAAGCCCTCCAAGACCCAGCAGTTCTTCATCGACTACCACAACCGGGTCTATGGCAAGGACTTCAAATACCAGGATTTTGCCGGTCTCTTCAAGGCGGAGATGTTCGATCCGGATGGCTGGGCCCAAAGGTTCAAGGAGGCAGGCGCAAAATACGTGGTCCTCACCTCCAAGCACCACGAGGGATTTGCCCTCTGGCCCAGCGAACAGAGCTGGAACTGGAATGCCATGGATGTCGGCCCCCACAGGGATCTCTGCGGCGATCTCTCCAAATCTGTCAAGGAGAAGGGTTTGCACATGGGATTCTACTATTCGCTGTATGAATGGTTCAACCCGCTCTACAAGGCCAACCTGGCGCAGTACGTCGACCAGCACATGATCCCCCAAATGAAGGACCTGGTTACCCGCTACCAACCCGATGTGGTCTGGACCGATGGCGAGTGGGACCATCCGAGCGAAGCCTGGAAAAGCACCCAATTCCTGGCCTGGTTGTACAACGAATCACCGGTGAAAAACTCGGTGGTGGTCAACGACCGCTGGGGCAAGGAAACCCGGAGCAAACATGGCGGCATCTACACCACCGAATATGACCTGGTACACGAAGGCGATGCCAACGATACCAAATTCACCCATCCCTGGGAGGAGTGCCGCGGTATTGCGGGCTCATTTGGTTACAACCGCAACGAAATTCTGGAGGATTACTCCACCTCGGAGGAGTTGGTACACATCCTGATCAACAAGGTCGCCCGCGGGGGAAACCTGCTGCTCAACATTGGTCCAACCGCCGATGGCCGCATCCCTGAAATTATGCAGCAACGCCTGGCCGACATGGGCAGCTGGCTCAAAGTCAACGGGGAGGCCATCTACGAAACCCGCAAATGGGACAAGGCACCGGCAGTCAACAAGGAGACGAAGATCTACTTTACCAAAAAAGGAGCCGATCTGTATGTAATCGTGACCAAGTGGCAGGACAAACCAATCGTAATAAATGGGATTGGAAGTGCACAATCGGTTTCAATGCTGGGCTTCAATGGTAAAGTAAAATATTCAGCATCGGGAAGCAAACTGACCATCACTCCTCCTGCCGTTACACCGGCCACCCTACCCTGCCCTTACGCATGGGTATTTAAGGTGAAAAATGGGGGGAAATAATAATCTTCTTACAAAGTCCAATGTTGCCTGTTTAAATCTCTGATTTCTTCGGCTGAACAACTAAATTGCAAAGGTCTTTCATTGATTGCCTCTCCCATTTCCTTCAGTTTTTGAAGGGCAATATAGTTTTTTAAGGCAATGATCACGGCATCCGTAATATTCCTGGTGTTAGACAAGATTTGAACGTCTCTGACAAGTTCGTCCGGAATGATTACTGTTACTTTCACTTTTGAGAGATTTATTTGAAAATAAATTACAATTACGAAAGTACCATATATCAGCGTTTAATAAGAATTGATTACTTTTTTATAGATAGAATGTTTATACTATTTATTTAATCCCGTTAGGGATTTTATGTGGGTAGAAAATTGACAAATAGTGATTATCTCGTCCCGTACGGGACGAAATGTACTGTTTATCCTTTGTTTTCTACCCACATTTTATACCTCCGGTATATTGATTTTCAAAATTTAAACAGTTTCTTCTAAATTTATTCTTTGGATACCATTTTTTATAAGCCACATTCAAGTTTTGTAAAAAATGTACACGATAATTTATCATGAACCGATTCAATCTGATTGTTTTAGTGCTATTGATGTCCTGCACACTGGCAACTCATACTGCCGGTGCCAGACCAAAATCCGGATTGGTCGCTACGATTCGATCCACCCCAGGTTTGGTTGCCTTGTGGGATTTCAAGGAGAAGGAGGGTCATGCCAGGAAAGCCCATGGAATGGGCAAATTTCCGCTAAAGGAGGTCAATGGCTCCTTGCCAAGAATCGACGAGGGCATACTTTCAGGATATTCAGCCCAATTTTCCGGCAAGTGTTATCTCCTGTTGCCCCATGCCAAAACCGGAGCATTAAACATCCATGGTCCGGAGCAGGGGGTAACCGTCATAGCCTGGGTAAAATGGAGCGGTGAGCAGACCGGATTTGTGGGTGGCATGTGGAATGAATACCTGGATGGAGGCAAAAGGCAATACGGGCTCTTTGTCTCCCTACCCTACTACAATGGCGCCAACCAGGTTTGCGGGCACATCTCCCTAACGGGGAAGCCTACCCCACCCTTCCCCTATTCCATCGACTATTCGGCCAGCAAACAGACAGTGGAAAAGCAACAGTGGCAATGTATTGCCTTTTCCTACGACGGAAAACAGATCAAATCCTACCTCAACGGGAAGTTTGAACCCCGGGAACCCGAATTGATCAACCACACCAAGGGTTTTGAAGGTTATCCGGAGGGATTGACCCAAACCAAAAATCCCTACTATTTCCCTGCCGGGATGGGCAACAATGGCTCAGATTTTACAGTTGGGGCAGTTTTGCTCAAGGCCGGGATGGGCAACTTCTTCAAGGGGCAGATCGCCGGATTGGCTGTGTTCAACCGTGCCCTGACAGAAAAAGAGATGAACCTGCTGCATTAGAGGGTTAGCAATCAATTATGTTTGCTAATTTTAACTGTAAATCACGAATGCTAGAATAACATGAAAAAATCATCTCTCTTTTTGGCCATTCTCCTCTCTGTTGTTTTTCAATTGAATGGCCAGTCACCCATTCCTCCCAAAGGGACCCTATTCAATGAATCGGAGTGGACGGTCGATTCCATCACCGGAAGAAAAGTGCTCAAACTCACAAAAAATCGTGATTTCAACCAGACACCCACCTACCACATCCATACCGGCTTTTCTGCAGACAGCAAAACGTTGCTATTTGCCACCTGGAACAAGGACGGCGAATCGGCACTGGTGCTGGGGAATGTTATAACCGGTGATCTGAAAGTGATTGCCGTAGTACCTGCATCAGAGAAAACCCATTTCAACGGGAACAATGTGTGCATGATCCCGGCTACACAAAAGGCAGCTGCCAACCGGGGAGGGACCAAACTTTATGTATATGACCTCAATACCCTGGAAGAAAAGCTATTGTATGCTGCCGAAGAGGGTTATTCCTTTGGTCATCCTACGGGTTCGGCCGATGGAAAAACCATTTACATCACCAAAATGCCCAAGTACAAACAAGGAAGTGACGACCCCTACAAGGCAGCATTTTCAAGTTACTATTCCATCGACATTGCAACCGGTAAGACCACGGAGTTTTTCAGGGACAGCAGCCGGAGCAACCATACCGTAGTTTGCCCTTCCAATCCAGACTTGTTGCTTATTGACAGGGATTTGCCCCCCAAATATGGCAGTGGAGGAGACAATGGAAAAACCTCACGGGTCTGGCTGTTGAATATCAAGACCAAAAAGCTGACAGAAATTCGTCCCAACAATGGCAATCGGTTCCAGATTCACAGCAATTGGAGCCACGATGGCAAATATGTCTATTACCACGGTGTATCCCAAAAACACAACCAAGCAGATGGATACACCGGAAAACCCCATTACATGGGTGTAGCCGACCAAGCGGGAAAAATCATCTGGGAGCAGATCTTTCCGAATTTCTTTTACGGACATATGTGTTCGCACACCACGAAAAATGCCATCCTAACGGATGGATTGTTGTTCGGGAAACTGATTACCGAGGTGGAATGGACAAAAACTGATTCTCAGGGAGTGCCTGTCCTGAATGTGCTGGGGGCACACAACAGCGGAAGCAATACCTATGGCCAGCATACTCATCCGCATTGCCTGATGTCGCCGGATGGTAAATTTATCTCCTACAACAAGGGCACACAGTTCAATTCAGCGGTGTATGTCTTAACCGCACAATAGGAAATTGGCAATCTCCTGATTTAGGTTGGAAAATAGGTTTTGACTTCAATAATCGACAGGAATGTCGGGAATAGGTGGCACCTTGTATTTCTGGATAGAGCTGGCATATTTCTTTTCCTGCTTTTTATCCGACTTAACACCTGTATTGGTTAATACTCCACCGATAAAAATCTTCACCCAGTAATTGACAAAGCCCTTTTCGGGATCGCGTTCGGCGTAAACATCCCCGGATCCCATGAGCCGCTGTCTGCGGACTATTCGGTTGGCAAAAAATGAAATGAGTTTGGTCCTTGTCGTTGCATTTTCAGCGACTCCCTGGTTGAGATACTGGACATTCAAATTGCGGTAGTGCATCTTCATCACCCCGAACGCCACATGTTTCCTGCCAACAACACTCATTCGCAGGGTATCCAGATATCCGCTCTTTACTCGGGCCGATGCAATCGGTTGAAGCATCGGATTCAGGGCAGTCATGTCAAAAGAACTGGCAATGGCCTTGAGTTCAAATCCTGAAAGGGTATCTGCATAGGCCTGTTCGTAGTTTACCCTCAGATCAGTGGCCCCCAGAAACCGGGCATACAAATTTAAGCTTAAGCTATCATCGATGCTGTAATTACAGTTGCGGATTCCGCTGATGACACCCCTGATCCTGGTAAAATCAATAGTTGCAGGTAAAAGCGTCTTGTCATTGATTTCTTGTGCCTGAATCTCCGCATTTTTTAGCAAAAGAGAATCCAGCACAAATTTTACTTTGATCTTGGTAAAGAGCTCTGTCAACATTGGTTTCTCAATGCCATGCTGGAACGGAAGCCGTTTATCCATGTAATTTAGAAACTTCAAATTGTTGACCATGAGCTTTCCGGCATGAAAAACTGTATCACTCAGCAGTTGATCAAAATCAAGGTTCCTGAACTGCAGCGATCCTGTATTGAGCTGAATGTAACTTTGCCGGAACTCCCTCCCCTTCATGAATTCAGCCCTGTCAGCCCTGGGACTATAGGAAAGACTGTCAAAAGCCACAGATTTATTGACTTTATCGAACGAGAGGTTCAAGGCAGACAAAAGGATCTTGTCATTTTCGTAAAAAAGATCTCCCCCCGAAACCGAAAAATCAGGGTTGCTCTTGAAGAGTTCAGGTAAATTTGCTACGGTAGAATTGTCAAGCCTCAGATGAGAAAGACCCAGATTATCAAGCACAATGTGCTGCTTTACAAGGCCACTATCCTGTAGTTGAATGTCAAATCCCGAAGTATTGGCGGTATCCAAAACCAGTGACCAATTTGATTTCAGGACAGCAGTTTTTGGACGAAATTGGAGACTGGAGGCTCGAAGCATAACTTTCTCCCTGCCAGTTGGCTGCAAGCTGAATGTTGGATTGTTAAAATAGGGACGATCAGTTGAAAACTTAAGGGAATCAACTGAAACAAAGGCTGTATCGGTAACAATGCCCACCAAATTCCATTCTGAAAATCCTGGATCTAACCGCATTTTACCTGCCAATTCCTTCGGCAATCCGATCAACCTGGGTTGACTAATCTTCAGTCTGCCAATTTTTAGTGTTGGGATTTTAGGGGCATTCGGTACCGCCAAAGTCTCAACTTTCCTGGTTTTAGGCAGGAATGAAACAACCGGCTTTTGCAAATCCATGCGTTCCAACGACAGTTCCCCGGCCACTATTTTAGCCAGATCTGCCGAAAACGTAACTTTGGGGAGATGAATAAATGCTGTTTCTTCTGCGATGGGAAGATTGATCAACAGGTCATTCAATGTTGAAAGTTTCTGATCCTGAAACACAAATGGGCCCAAATCCCCGCGAAGTTCCCCCTTTTTTAGATGAATGTATTCACCCTCCAGGTACAAGCCTGCAATGCTTGGCCTACTTCCATTGGCAAGTACCAGTTGATCTGAGGTAATTTGATGGAGTTTTGCCACGGCATTCATGCCATTTGATTGGATGGCAAAGCTGCTATTGCCCCCGGAGATACCACCGATGGTGATCATTCGGTTGGCCGGGGGACTGTTGCTTACAACTTTCGCTTGCTTCTGAAAGCTATTCACTGACACCTCTGCCGTATCCCACTTGAAAGATTGAATCCGTATACTTTCCAAAGAATCAATATGAATTCCATCCAAGGCGACACCCTTCAATTTGACTTCCAGGCTTTTGTCTGTCTTTGCATGAATGATCCCGTTAAGTTTTACTGACTGGAATCTGGAAGAATATCTCCCTTCAGTCAAACCAAGCGCAAGTTCAGGACTATGAAATTCTCCATTTCTGAAGGAAAGAGTATCCAGGGCATTGAGGATCCCAATACTGTTTTCCACTTGCAACAGCCGGTTGACTTTCACTGCTGCATTCAGATGATCTATGGCAAAATGCTTCCCATTCAGAATATCCAGGGTAAACAAGCCATCTCTGACAAATAATCCCCCTACCTGAATCTTGTCTTTCAGTTGGTTCAAAAGACGCAAAGGATTGAGTGTACCACCCGGAGACCGGTGTTTTTTCTCAGGCAACCTAAAATGCATCTCCGGCCTCAACAGAACTGCACTTCCTGCCACGATGCGACTCTCGTAAAGCAACCTGGGCCAATCAATCGCATTGAATTCGAAGGCAGCCATCTTGATCTCCCTGGACAGAAGATCATGGTTTTCACTGGTTGGAGCAATACTGAAATTGAGCAATGATATCCCCTTGTTGATCACCTGTATATCATCGAAAGAGACCACATAAAGACTGTCCGAACTATAACTCTTGTAATTCATCAGGTGGAGGTTAAAACGCTCCAAATGAATGGGTATGGCTGGATCGCGGCTTACCAGGAAATTGCGGAGGGTAAAATTGGTTGAGTCGGTTTGAAATACCTTTGACTTGTCACCCTTTTGAGCCAGTATCTTCACCTTGGCATTCTTGACCGCCAAATATCCTATATCCAGGTTGCCCAACATTTTTTTCAACATAAAATCCAATGAATCACTCTTCTCTACAACTTCATGAAGCGAACGCCTGTGGCTGGCCACCACTTTGGAACGAATGAGAAAACTGAGATCGGGATTGATGCACAAGGCAGAATCGACCTTTATTTTGCTCTCCTTCACCAGGGCATTGAAATCTATATTTGAAATGCGCAATGTATCCACAAACGTATTGAATCCGGCCCCTGTACTTCCTGAACTGGCCACTGAAATATAACAACTGTCCAATTTGAGGCTCTTGCTCCCGGTACTAAGTCTCAATTTCTTAAATTTTAGTCTGCTAAGTCCATCGGGCGAGGCAATATCCTGGTTGAAAATTTCGAACATGATCTGGTCTGCCAGTAAAAATCGTTCATCGCCCGTGCCATTCGCATCGTTGACACTTTCAACCACAAGGTTCATTCTTGAAAGTACGATGGGCACAGAGCCGGATTTGGTGAAATCATTGAGAATAAATTTTGCATCCGCTATGCGCAGGTAATCAAGGTTGATAAACGCAAGCACCTTTTTGAGGGAGAGATAAATGACATTCATCTCTTCCGGAACAGTAATATGATCCCTGGGCCCTTTTTGATAACGGTTGACCTCAATTTCAGGAGATTGAACGACCACTGAATCAATTACAACGTGTTTCTTGGTCAGCAAGGGCAACAATGCCTGAATTTTAACAGACAGGCTCCTGGCCATGATGTGATACCCGGTTTCAGTAGAGATCGTATCGTGTGTACGTAGTTCCGGATTGCGAAACTCCAGGGTAAGTTCCAGCAAATCAAACTTCACCTTTTCCACTTGAAATTGAAGCTTACCTGCAGATTGGGTCTCTACAAGCTCTTGAACATATACTTCAGCATTCCGCTTTACAACCCTGTATGCCAATACTATAAAAAACAGCAATAGGATCATCACTGCGGCAAGGACTATTTTATATTTTCCAATTGAAAATTTGGTCACTGATGCAAGGTTTATACTGCGAATGTAATGAAAAACAGAAAATTAAAATATATGCCTCCTACTTTTGGGAAAAAGAACTATTTTTAGTCAGTATCCTAACCAGGAAGTTATGCGCAATATGGAAATTTTGCCTGCCAATTCTTGCTTAAGCAAAAGTCATTTTCCCATGCTGTTTGTGCTTCTTGCATTGTCGCTGCATGCAACAATGCTCAAGGGCCAATCCGATTCCCTTCCCCAAACCGCACTCAAGACAACTGCACAATATATTGAGACGACAGATACTTTGGTAACAATCAGACTGAATGTCAACAACGAATTTGAATATTTCAAACAGGAGGGAGACAATTTTGTGTACGATATCCGTCCGAATATTAAGCTAAGCAATAAGCTATCCTTCAGCTACAGGTACATTTCATTTGGCATTGGTTTTACTCCCAAATTTATCCCTGGCAACAACGACAATGCAGAAAAAGGTAAAACAAAAGCTACTGCATTTGGAATGGCCATTCAGACTTCACACCTCATCCAGGAGATCCAGGCAGCTAAGATAAGGGGATTTTATTTGCACAATTCAGGTGACTTTACTCCGGGATGGCAAGAGGGGGTGGATCCCTATCTGCAGTTGCCTGAAATGGTCATGTTCAGCCTGAAAGGTGCGACCTCCTATAAGTTCAATCCAAATTTTTCGCTCAAAGCGATCAGTTCCCAGTCAGAGATCCAGTTAAAAAGTTGTGGCAGTTTTATACCTTCCCTCTCCTACAACTATTATGAAATTGACAACAAATCCAAGGCATACAATCAGCAATCGAGTCAAAAGTCCAACAATTTCCAGGGATTGGTGAACGTTGGTTATTATTATACGCTGGTATTGAATTCTAAAATGTATATCTCTGGAGGGATTATTCCCGGATTAGGTATTGATTGTACCTATCTGACAACGAGGCTACCGGATGGGAATCAACACACCTCCTACAAGGATTTGGTGGTAAGGTCACAAGAAAAGATCGGATTGGGTTATAACTCCAGGAAGTTCCTGGCTGGCGCCGAGTTCTCAATTGCGCATTCCATCCGGAACATGAACCAGACCTCAGTAAAGCTTGAGGCCAAAAGGGTCTATTTCCAGGTGTTTGTAGGTTATCGTTTCGTGGCTCCCAAATTGGTCAAACGTGAGACGGATGCTGTCAAGCAAGCCGTACCTTCCAAATTCCGGAATTTGATTAAATAGCCTTGCAAGTTGCATGAAAAGATTTAGATTTGTGCTATAATCCTACTTGATAATTAGTTACAATTCGACATATCCATGAATTAGATCCAAAATATGACCAAAAATATTCAGTTCAAATTGGCAATGTTGTTTTGTTCCATCTTGCTAATCTGCTCAATTTCAGTCATTGCCCAAAACAAAAATGATAAAGTAAGCCAGTCTCCAGACAGCCTCGTAAAAAGCAGGGAGGCCAAAATCTTTCTTAAAAATCCATCCAGCTGGGTACAAGGCAGCATCAACCAGCTGAACTCTTTGACCTTGCCATTAAAATCAAGGATAGACACCTTCGCAATTCAAAACAAGCTGGAAGCAATTTCCGCCTCAGCTGACATCATCCGGGAAAATATGCTTCAAAACTCAAGCTCGTTGAGATTAAGATACATCGTTGAATTTTACGATGAACTGAAGACGGATATCGAAGCATTGACGGCTATGCAGAACAACATTCAGAAGCAGAGCGACATACTCAACAATCAATCACTGATTGTTACACAGATAACCGATGAGGTAGACCATTTCATGCAGCATACCACTGCAGAGATCAAGACCATCTACCAAAATGAGATCAATTTACTGAAAGCCAAACTTAAAGCGACGGATTCTTTTCTAAACAACCGCCTGATGTTGCTGGTAAGAATGGATGAGTCGATCAATGCTGTTGCCTCCCAATTGGAGGAAAACAGCAAATTTGCCCAAAATCTCATCAAAGAGAAAGAGAATTCGCTTACCCATCCCAATTATCCGCCAATCTGGAAAACTTCTCCCGGAGATTATAAACTCTCCTTGATAAAATCATTGGAACAGACTTCCAAAAAATCACTGGAATCGATGACCTTCTTTGTTGCACATGGAAAGGCGGGCCAGGTGTTGTCCAGATTACTGCTGCTAGGACTTTGTATAATAACACTCTATATTCTTTTCATCCGGAACCGGAAGGATTTCATCAATACCAAAACCGTTCTGTTTCTTCAAAGATATCCGATCAAATCCTCCATTGTTCTGGGATTGGTATGTGTGCCATTTTTTGTTAATCATTCACCCTTCCTTCTTCTGGAGCTGGTATTTATCGCACTGACCATCGTTGTAAGTTCGCTCTACCTTAAAAAGTATCAATTCTTGTCCAATTCATCCTTCTATGTCATTCTTACCTATTATATTCTTTTGAAATTTTTCAATATTCTCGTGATTCCAACCTTCACCGGCCGTATCGTTGCCGCATTTTCCATTCTACTGGTCCTGCCGATGTTCCATATTTTTAGGCTCATCAAAACGAATTTTCAGGAAAAGCTGAAAATGGTGACAATTTTTTTCAGCGTGCTATTGACCCAAATTGTTTTGGGATGGTTTTTGGCACTCATCGGTTACTTTATGTTGGGCAGGGCCTATTTTATCAGTGCATTCGACACTTTGGTGATGGCTGTTGCCTTGTATGTATCTGTCTATACAATTATTGACTATCTCCGTATTTTAATTGGCGTCATCAACAAACGACTCAAAGCGTTTTACCTTAACAAGGAGATTGTGGACAAGTATCTCGGAAATTTCATCAAAGGTCTTGCCATTTACTATTTTATAATTTCCGTATTGAAATACATCAATATTTATGACTTCCTGGCCTCCTCCGTCATCAACTGGATCAATGAACCCCGGATATTCGGAGGGAACATTTTTTCCTACAACAGTATCTTTCTTTTTGTAGCCTATTCTGCTGGGGCAGTTATTCTGGCCGATTTCTTCAACAAATTGATTGATACCAATGACAACAAAAAGCACTACAAGCGCAGAACATCATTGGGAAGTTTTATGCTGCTTTTGCGGTTTTCCATCATCTCCATTGGATTCATCCTGGCTTTTATTGCCTCCGGAATTCCGGTCAATCAATTGACGGTATTGATGGGGGCTGTTGGTGTGGGTATTGGATTTGGACTTCAAAACATATTCAACAACATGGTATCCGGATTGATCATTGCCATTGAAAAGCCCATTTCCGTTGGTGACATGATCGATGTCGGAACCAATTCCGGCTGGGTAAGGGAGATTGGCATCCGCGCCAGCAACATTCAATCCTTTGACGGGGCTGAAATTATTGTACCCAATGGCGAAATAATTTCCAACAGAATCACCAACTGGACCCATTCCGATAAAAAAAGGCGTATCGAGATCCTGATCGGAGTTGCCTACAAATCAGACCCACGGCAGGTCTATGACCTTTTCATGAAAATACTGGAAGATCATCCGGAAATACTTAAAACCCCTGATCCTTTCATCGTTTTTACCGGCATGGGAGAGAGTGCCCTTGATTTTAGAATTTGTTTCTGGATAGCTGATTTTATTGATGGTGTTCGCATCAAAAGTGAAGTCCTCTTCCTTATTTTTGATATTCTAAAAGTGAACAATATAGAAATACCTTTTCCACAGCATGATTTGCATTTGCGCTCTGTCGATGTGGAGATGATCAAGGAGGTTGCCTCACTCAAGGGAAAATAGTTGCTTGAAATAACTTCACCTAAGAATAAACAGATCAGAGTTTACCAATTAATTAAAACAACAATGGACAGATCAAAAAATCAAAAGGGTTGGACCATCACCATGGCCGCATTAGGTGTCAACCTGGTTATGGGCGTGCTTTATTCCTGGGGAGTCATCAAAAAGGCACTGGTGAGTGATTGGGGCTGGAGCAATACCGATGCAGCTCTTCCTTTCACCGTTTCGGCCGCTGTTTTCGCCTTGACAATGATTTTCGCAGGTCGGGCACAGGACAAATTCGGGCCCCGGTTGGTAACGATTTTTAGCGGATTGATGCTAGGCGGTGGATTGATTGCCTCGGGCTTCGCAACAAACCTATCGATGATGGTGCTGACCTTTGGTGTATTGGGGGCAATAGGCATTGGACTAGGGTATTCGGCCGCCACACCTTGTGCCATGAAATGGTTTGATTCGTCCAAAAAAGGAATGATTGCCGGGATCGTAGTAGCAGGTGTCGGCCTATCACCGGTTTACATTACACCCATTACAGCCTCTCTTTTAAAAACTTATGGAATAAGTAATACTTTCATCATCTTGGGGGTTTTTGCCATTGTTAGTGTGGTAACTTCTGCACTGTTCCTCAAAAACCCTCCGGAAATAGAGGTCCCTAAAACTTCAGATAGTCAACAAGTATCAGTACCCAAGGGTAATAATTATACCTGGATGGAAATGGCAAGAACTCCGCAGTTTTATTTGCTCTGGATCATGTATTTACTTGCTGCAACTGCCGGATTGATGCTTATTGCCCACCTGCCAAGCATCGCTGTTGCACAAGCCAACTGGAAAACCGCAGGCTTCATGCTGGTGGTGATATTGTCTATTTTTAATGCACTTGGACGTCTCGGGGCCGGTGTTTTATCGGATCGGGTGGGAAGAACCCGGGCCATGATGCTGGTATTCATGCTTCAGGCAATCAACATGTTTCTGTTTGCATTTTACACCTCCATCCCAACTCTTGTCATCGGTTCTGCCATTGCGGGCCTGGCTTATGGGGCAGTTTTCTCCTTGTTCCCTACTACCACCGCAGAATTCTTCGGCATGAAAAACCTGGGTGTCAACTATGGGTTGATTTTTACAGGTTGGGGCGTGGCTGGCGTCATAGGCCCCATATTGGGAGGAATGGTGGCGGATAAAACAGGGGCATACAGCTATGGCTACCTGGTGGCTGGGATATTTCTGGTGGTAGCTACCCTGTTGGTGGGCCTTGTGAAGAAGGTCTCTTGAATCCCTTTCTTTGGTTGTTCGTATAAGCAGGAATTACAAATCCTTCCTTATATGAGAAAACCAATTATCTTCACAATTGCACTATTTTGCGCAGGCGCTGGTTTTGCGCAATACAAATATCCTGTTACAAAAACAGTCGATGCCCGGGATACCTATTTTGGCGTTACCTACAATGATCCCTACCGCTGGCTGGAAGATCTAAAAGAGCCCAATGCCGTATCCTGGTTTAAAGCCCAGGCTGATCTTACCAACAAGACAATGAGTGCTGTTTCCGGCAGAGATGAATTGATTGCCGAATGGAAAAAACTGGACAAACAGCAACCACCACAAATTTATGCCCCTGTCAAAGAGGGAGGAAGGATCTTTTACCAGAAAAGAATGCCTGGTGAAAAAGTAAGCAAACTATACTTCCGTGAAAACATCTCAGCAGCTGAACAGCTACTTTTTGACCCTTTGACCTTTGTAGCCGGGAAAACACTATCGGTACAAGGCTTCTCGCCAAGTTACGATGGAAAGAAACTACTCATAGGGTATGCGGAGAAGGGGGCAGAAGTACAGACAATCCAGGTGATGAATGTAGATACCAGGCAATTTTTACCGGATATCATCCACTCCACTGCAGGTCTAAGTGGTTGGACATTCGACAACAAAGCCTTTATGTACATGTGGATCAAGTCTGCTGACAATACAGATCCGACCGCCCGGTTAAATCCAAAAACCAAACTGCATACACTCGGAACAGATACAAAGGCTGATGTAGATTTTTTTAGCAATGAAAGCTATCCTTCCCTGAAAATTGAATCCAAATCATATCCCTCGGCCTTCTTAACCAAAGACTCCAAAAATTATGTTTTTGCTGCAGAAGGATCGGTACAGAATGAAATCAAAGCCTTTTACGCGCCCATTGAACAATTCTATTCAGGAAAAATTGCCTGGAAACCATTGTGCACACCAGCTGACAAATTGGTCAGGAGCTTTGACATTACAGGGGACCAAGTATTTGCCATTACCTACAATGGAGCCAAAAATTACAAACTCATCTCGACCAATCTGAAAAACCTAAATTGGACAAATGCCAAGGTGATTGCCCCGGAAAAATCGATGACACTCGAATCATTCTCCAGGAGCAAGGACTATTTGTTGTTGAGTTACAGCGACGGTATCAACAACCATTTCTTCAAGTACCATTTGACGACAGGAATTACTTCCGAGGTTAAATTGCCATTTACTGGTTCTGCCTCAGCCAATTGCATAGATACCAAAACCAATGAATTCCTGGTAAGCATAACTTCCTGGAACAAACCATTTACGGAACTTTTATACAACATTGAGAATGATCTCTTTTCACCCAGCCCCTATAACCAACCCCTTGTTTATCCGGATGAATACAAAGACCTTTTGGTAGAGGAGGTGGAGGTAAAAGGGCATGATGGTGTGATGGTACCACTGTCGATCATTTATAAAAAAGGCACGAAAAAAGACGGCTCAAATGTATGTTTCATGGATAGCTACGGAGCCTATGGATCGAGCATGTCCCCCTACTTCAGCACAAGATTGAATTCACTGGCCGTCAAAGGGGTTGTCATAGCAGTTCCGCATGTTCGTGGAGGCAGCGAAAAGGGAGAAGAGTGGTACAAGGGAGGATTTAAAACCACCAAACCGAATACCTGGAAAGACTTCATTAGTTGTGCGGAATATCTTATATCCCAAGGTTATACAACTGCCTCAAAATTAGGCGGAACCGGCACAAGTGCAGGTGGAATACTCATTTCACGGGCCATCACCGAGCGTCCAGATTTGTTCGCTGCAGCCATTTGCAACGTGGGTTGCGCCAATGCACTGAGATTGGAGTTTTCTTCCAACGGACCTGTCAATATTCCGGAATTCGGCACGGTGAAAGATAGCATTGAATGCAAGGCATTGTATGAGATGGATGGAATGCAGCACGTGAAAAAAGGGGTCAAATATCCTGCGGTGATGTGTGTTGCCGGATGGACTGACCCCCGCGTGGTTGCCTGGCAACCTGGAAAATTTGCTGCTGCAGTGCAAAATGCTTCTACCTCAGGCAAACCCGTCTTGATGAAGGTGAATTACGACAACGGCCATTTTACGGAAGACAGGGAGGTCACTTTTGCCAATTTTGCCGATCAGTTCAGTTTTGTGATGTGGCAGTGCGGACATCCCGATTTTCAGTTGAAGAAATAGAATAATTTTACTTCAAAGAGGAATAGAAGAGGCTGTCTCAAAAGTCAAATATAAATTTCTTTAGCTTACAATTTGATAGTAATTTCCGATTTGATCAGACCCCAAACCCCTGAAGGGGCTTAAATTCTGACCATTTCACGCATTTCCAAGTCCCCTTTAGGGGATTTAGGGGTGAAAAAAGAGAAAGACTTTCAAATTGTAAGATCAGGGAATTTCATCGTGACTTTTGAGACAGCCTTTTTTTGTCCTTTTGAGATGCCTATTTCCATACAACATCCGCAAAATCCATAAACCAGTTCCAATCTTTCAGGGTAAGGTTGTGTACTCCGTCCCTGACATGATAGGCAAAATTCCTGCTTATTACAGGTGTATTCACCATTGGCAGGAGCTTCGGAAGATTCGAGGAGGGATCGAACAATTTGAAAACCGGCTGGGCAAAGTAGAGTGCAAGGTACTGTCCCAAAGGATCGCCCCAGTAGTCTTTCTCTGCACTAGCGACATAGAGTGGCCGGGGGGCTATCAAGGCCAGTAACATGTGTTGATCGACAGGCAGTAGCTCTTCCTTCTGGTTGTATGATTTGAAATTTTCGCAAAACCAGTGTGGAAATCCCTTGTTGATCAGGGCAATGGTTTCGCCGTATTTCCGCCTGTTCAGAGAGGTACCGCCGCAACCGGCTTCGTTGCTTACGATCATGGCGAACCGCTCATCGTTGGCACCGGCCCACAAGGCTGTTTTTGCACCACGGGAATGACCCACCAATGCGATTCTTTTGGGGTTGATCATTTTGTCTGTGACGAGATAATCCATGCAGCGACTGGCACCCCAGGCCCAGGCGGCAAGGGTTCCCCAAGACTCCGGATTGCGCTGGGTGTCCAATAATCCATGAATACCATTCTTAAAATTGTCGTGTTTGTCAGGATCCACCTCCTCGTTCCAAAACGTAGCCGCTGCAAAACCCCGCGCCACCATTTGCTCTGCTGGCCAGAAATCGCTCTTTTGCTCCCTGGTAAAATCGATGTTGCTCTTAGCCCGGTTGCAAATAAGCAGAAATGCAGGAACCGGTTTGGGTGGATGGTTTGGTACAAATAGTCCGAGGTGGATGGTCAGCGTCTTGCCATTGGCTGTAATGGTGATATCTACCAGTTTCAAGGTAGCTTTCCCTTCCATGGCATTGGGATCCACCTTCACCACCTTTATGCTTTTCTGGTAAGGAGTTTCTGGTACACGGCCATAAACCTGGGTCGTAAAAAGTTCCAGCAGCTCCGGCCGACCTATTTTTTCCCAATCCTTGCGTTTTTCAATGGTTTTGCCATTGCTGGCGGTAAGGACATCCGGCAACACCAGGTTAAATGCCTTCATCGTCATAAGCTCTGGATCATAACGGGCCATGGGCACTGTATCTGCCGAATTTCGCGCATTGATTTGAGCAATTGATTGCCTTGGGAAAGAGGCATTGGCCAAGATCAGACAGATCATAAAAAGTCGGAATGGTTGCATGGTAGTGGTAGTGAATGAAACAATTGTGGTGTAAATGTAGGAAAAAGAAAAATCCCCACTGACAATCAGCGGGGATTTTAAGGTGGTGCCCAGAACAAGACTCGAACTTGCACAAGCTTGCGCTCACTAGTCCCTGAAACTAGCGTGTCTACCAATTTCACCATCTGGGCGTGATAAGGTGGTGCAAATATATACTTTTCAATCAAAACCAAAAACACAACCAGAAAAAAAAGTTATAAGTTATGAGTTATAAGTTATGGCGCACTATCTCAATTTATTACGAATCCAATAACTCATAACTCCTAACTCATAGCAGGTTCATTTGAGGTTCTCCTTCAAAAACTCGTCAAACATTGTATACAAGTGCTTCGTCGTATTACCGCCCCTGATCCCATGGTTGCGGTTGTTGTAAGACATCATCCTGAACTGGATTCCTGCCTGTACCATGGCTTCGGCAAATTCGATGGTATTCTGGTAGTGTACATTGTCATCGGCGGTGCCTGCTACCAGCAACAGGTTCCCCTTGATTCCAGGGGCCAGCGTGATGGGTGAGTTTTGTTTGTATCCTTCCGGATTTTGACTGGGCATCCCCATGTAGCGTTCCGTGTAGACCGTATCGTAAAAATAATGGCTGATCACCGGTGCTACCGCGATGGCTGCCCTGATCAGGTCGCCCCCCTTGCAGAGGGTCATCGAGGAGATGAATCCTCCATAGCTCCAGCCCCAGATGGCAATCTTTCCGGCATCCACATAAGGTAGTTTGGAAAGATAACGGGCGGCTTCTACCTGATCGTTCGATTCAAGATTACCCAATTGGCCATAGGTGCACTTGCGGAACTCCTCTCCCCTCGCACCGGTACCGCGCGGATCCACACAGGCCACCAGGTAACCCTGTTGCGCCAGGTAGCTGTTCCAGTCAACAGAGAAAACATCCAGTACCTGCTGTGAATTCGGTCCGCTGTACTGTGTCATCAGGACGGGATACTTGGTGGATGCGCCAAAATTCAAAGGTTTCAACATCCATCCATTCAGCGTGATGCCTTCCGAAGTGGTGAACTGGAAGAACTCCTTCCGGGGAAGCTTCATATTGGCCAGCTTGCCTTTCAAAACCGAATTGTCCTCCAGTACCCTGATCTGTTTGCCGGAAATTTCGTGCAAGGTGACAAGATTTGGCGTCTGAACATTGTTGAAGGTGTTGACATAATATTTGAATCCCTTGCTGAAATCCGCATTGTTGGTTCCTTGCTGTGTGGAAAACTGGATCTTTTTCTTTTTATCAATGGATATACCATAAATCTCCCTTTGCATGGGCACATTGGCTGCTGCCTGGTAATAGAAGAACTTTTTCTCCTGGTCGTAGCCATAGAATTTTATCACATCGAAATTTCCCTCAGTCAGTTGCTTGATCTTGACACCGCTCAAATCGTAAAGGTAGAGGTGTTTGTAACCATTTTGCTCACTGTGTACCACAAAAGTCTTGTTATCGGGCAGGAATTGAAAGTTATCCAGGAAGTCGGTTTCGATGTAACGGCTATTCTTTTCAGTATAGATCAGACGGGTGTCGCCGGTATAGGGATTGGCCAGCAGCAACTCCAACCTGTTTTGAAGCCTGTTCATCCGAAAAATACCCAAATCTGTACCGCTGTTGGTCCAGGCGATCTTTGGCAGGTAGATATCGGTCTCTTTGCCGGTATCCATTAGCATGTTGTGGCCACTTTTGATGTCATAGGTCCAGATCTGCACCAGGGAGTTCTTCTCCCCTGCTTTGGGGTATTTGAAGCTGTATTCGCCGGGGTAAACGGCATTCTCCTTCAGTTCGGGTGCCAATCCCTTGTACATCGGCATGCTGTAAACCGGTACCTGTTCCTCGTTGAACTTCATGTATGCCAATTGCTTGCTGTCGGGTGACCACTCATACCCCTTGTTGAATTCAAACTCCTCCTCGTATACCCAGTCTGGAATTCCATTGATGATTTTGTTGAACGCCCCGTCGATCGTCACCTGGCGTTCGGTTCCAAACCTCAAACTCTTCACAAACAGGTTGTTTTTTCTGACAAATGCCACCCTTTCGCCATCTGGTGAAAAGGTTGCCATCTGCTGTTCACCGCCATTGGAAAGCCTTGAAAGTGTTTTGGTTACGAAATTGTAGACAAAATAATTGGCAGTAAAAGACCTGCGGTAGATGGGTTTTCGGTCGGTCATCAGCAATAATTTGGTTTCATCGCTGCTGAACTGGTAGTCGCTGATGGATTTCAGGGAGTCATTTTTCAGGGTGGTGAGGTCGAGCAGCGTTGCCACCTTTTCACCGGTCTTGTAACTGTATTTTACAATCTCCCTTCCCATGTTTTCGAGGGTGGTGTAGTTGAGACCATCGTTCAGCGAAGTCAATCCGTACACTGCCTTCTGGCTGTAGGATCTTTTGATGACGACATCGTCGAGCGTCAGTTGCTGTGCCTGCAATCCAAGTGTTGCAGCCATTACAAGGAAGAATAAGCAATATCTTTTTAACATGACAAGGAATATAAGAATTTTAAAATTATCATCAGATATACAATCATTTACCGGATAAATTGTGATCAATTTCCTTTGTGACTTCGTGACTTTGTGGCAGGAAAACGAGGCCACAAAGTCACGAAGTCACAAAGATCGCTCCAAGTCATTCCATCTTAAATTGCTTCCAAAAATAGAAAATTATCCCTGCTGATCGGAGCGATTTCCTGGTAAGGATCAAAAAAAATGGTCCTGCTGGAATCTTTCGGCCACAAAGATCAAAATAGATTTGACAGAACGGTGGAAGTTCGCTAATTTTGCACCTTCATAAAAAAATCAAGATGATTAAGATAACGCTACCCGATAGCTCTGTCAGAGAGTTTGATGCAGGAGTCACTGGAATGGGGATTGCTGAGGCAATTAGCAGGAACCTTGCCAAAGAGGTTCTTTCCATCACCGTCAATGGTGAAGTTCGCGACCTGATGCGCCCGATCAACACGGATGCATCCATCAAATTGCACACCTGGGACGACAAGGAGGGACGGGATACCTTCTGGCACTCCTCGGCCCATATCATGGCAGAAGCCATTGAGGCCTACCTTCCGGGTACGAAATTCGGCATTGGCCCCTCCATCGACAATGGTTTTTACTACGATATCGATCTTCCGGAAGGCCAGACCCTGACGGAAAAGGACCTTGCAGAGATAGAAAAGAAGATGATGGATCTTGCCCGGACAAAGGCAGATATTGTCAGGTCCGAGATCTCCAAAGAGGATGCACTGAATCTTTTTACCGCCAAGGGTGATCCCTACAAGGTAGAGCTGATCTCTGAACTGGCAGATGGCACCATCACCCTGTACCAGCAGGGCAATTTTACGGATTTGTGCCGCGGGCCTCACCTTCCCAACACAGGTTACATCAAAGCACTGAAATTGACCAACATTGCTGGGGCATACTGGCGTGGCAGTGAGAAGAACAAGATGCTGACCCGTGTCTATGGCATCACCTTCCCCAAACAAAAACTGTTGGAGGAGTACATTGTGCTCATGGAAGAGGCAAAAAAACGCGACCACCGCAAAATCGGCAAGGAGATGGAACTCTTCATGATCTCGCAGGAGGTTGGCCAGGGACTTCCCATGTGGCTGCCAAAAGGAGCGATGCTTCGCGAACAGCTGGAGAAGTTCCTGAAGACGGTTCAGAAGAAATTCGGATACGACCAGGTGATCACCCCGCACATCGGCGATGTGAAACTATACAAGAAATCGGGCCACTACGAAAAATATGGCAAGGACTCCTTCCAGGTTATCAAGACACCAACAGAAGGGGAAGAGTACCTGCTGAAACCGATGAATTGCCCCCACCACTGTGAGATATTCAAGTTCAAGCCCCGCTCCTACAAGGATCTTCCGATCAGGCTGGCAGAATTTGGTACCGTCTACCGCTACGAACAGAGTGGCGAATTGCATGGTTTGACCCGCGTTCGCGGATTTACCCAGGACGATGCCCACATCTTCTGCAGGCCCGATCAGCTGAAGGAGGAGTTCCTGAAGGTGATCGACATTATCTTCATCATCTTCAAGGCATTGAATTTCGAAAACTATACAGCTCAGATCTCCCTGCGCGATCCTTCCAACACCGAAAAATACATTGGATCGGATGAAAACTGGGAAAAAGCGGAGCGGGCCATCATCGAAGCCTGTGCAGAAAAAGGATTGAATACCGTCACGGAGTTGGGAGAGGCTGCCTTTTACGGGCCGAAACTGGACTTCATGGTGAAGGATGCCATCGGCAGAAGCTGGCAGCTGGGAACCATCCAGGTGGATTACAACCTTCCGGAGCGGTTCGATCTGGAGTACATCGGCGCGGATGACAAACGCCATCGTCCGGTGATGATTCACCGTGCGCCTTTCGGATCCATGGAACGATTCTGTGCCGTACTGATTGAGCACACTGCCGGCAAATTCCCGATTTGGCTCACACCCGAACAGGTTGTTGTGTTGCCGATCAGCGAAAAGTACAACGATTATGCACAAAAAGTTTCAGAATATCTAAATAATTCCGATATTCGCACCGTCGTTGACGACCGTAACGAAAAGATAGGCAGGAAAATCCGTGACAACGAAATGAAACGTATCCCCTATCTGCTCATCGTCGGCGAAAAAGAGAACGAAACCGAAACTGTTGCTGTACGCCGGCAAGGTGAAGGCGACCAGGGAACGGTATCTACCATTGAGTTCAGGGATATGATCCAGAAAGAGGTCAGGTCCATTCTTGCAGAATTGTACAATTAGTCGGTATTAACTAAACATAGGAGGATAAAGCCATAGCAGTTATCAGGACCAAGGGGCCAAGAGCTCCAAAAGAAGAAGAGAAATCATTGTTTCGGATCAATCACCAGATCCGCGTACCGGAAGTAAGGCTGGTTGGCGATAACGTTGAGCCACAGGGTGTTTACAGAATCCAGGATGCTCTTCGGAAGGCCGATGAAATGGAGCTTGATTTGGTGGAGATTTCGTCAAATGCCGAGCCACCAGTTTGCAGAATCGTTGATTACCAGAAGTTCATCTATGCCCAGAAGAAGAAGCAGAAAGAGCTGAAAGCAAAGGCTGTGAAGATCATTGTGAAGGAGATCCGATTCGGTCCGAATACCGACGAACACGACTACAATTTTAAATTAAAACATGCCGAAAAGTTCCTTCAGGATGGTGCAAAGGTGAAGGCCTATGTATTTTTCAAGGGACGTTCGATACTTTATAATGAGCAAGGCGAGATCTTATTGCTTCGCTTTGCCAACGCTCTTGAAGATTTTGGAAAAGTTGAACAACTTCCAAAATTAGAAGGAAAGAGAATGACCATATTTATTTCGCCCAAAAAGAAAAAGTAAATTTAAAACAGTTAGACAGAGATGCCTAAAATGAAAACGAATTCCGGCGCAAAAAAACGCTTCAAGCTGACCGGAAGTGGAAGCATCAAAAGGAAACACGCTTACAAAAGTCACATTCTGACCAAGAAAAGCACCAAACGCAAACGCAACCTGACCCACTGGGGAATGGTAGCCGATGTAGACGTAGCCCATGTAAAAAGGCTGCTCGCGTTGAAGTAGTCTCCTTTTAAACAATTCTTATTTTTTAACCGGAGAATGAGCCCACAAGTATCCTGAAATATCGGGATCGCCATTTTCCTAAAATTTGTAAAAATGCCAAGATCAGTCAATCACGTCGCCTCGAGAGCCCGTCGCAAGAAGGTACTCTCACTGACCAGAGGATACTTTGGATCAAGAGGTACTGTCTGGACGGTTGCCAAAAACACATGGGAGAAAGGTCTCCAGTATGCGTACCGTGACAGAAAAAGTAAAAAAAGGTTATTCCGTGCTTTATGGATTCAGCGTATCAATGCTGCAGTTCGTAATGAAGGTCTCTCCTACTCCCAGTTCATGGGCAAGTTGAAGGGTGCCAACATCGAAATCAACCGCAAAGTCCTTGCCGACTTAGCGATGAACAATCCCGCTGCATTCAGCGCCATTGTCCAAAAAGTGAAGTAAATATAAAAAGGCGAAATAAATAGTAAAAGGCTGTCCCAAAAGGACGGCCTTTTTTTTTATTTTTGATTTTGGAATTTCGATTTTCGATTGCGCTCCCTGAAAATTTGCTCCATGTTTGTCGAAGGGGGTAAAAAGATTGAATCATCTGTACCTAAACCAATTACGCAATGAGGCAGTCCATCTCACTCCTTATTTTCTTTGCTTTCCAACCACTATCCGGATTTAGCCAAACGATCCATCATCCGGTAATTTCCGATGCAGTTTCCCACAGGGGAATACCCTATGCTACCATCAAAGTTTTGAATAAGCCGGATGGAACCTATGCCGATAGTTTGGGCCGGTTTGAAATAATAACAGATGCAAACGATTCATTGCTTGTAACCTGCGTCGGATATCAATCGAAAATCGTTGTCCCGCAGCGTGATACGATTTTCCTTGATCCGGTTGTGGTTAACTTGGGCGAAGTAAAGGTGAGGAGTAAAAAATCGAAAGAATATGCCATTGGGTTGGCTGATTCCAAGAGATCTGGAATATACCAATTTCGTGGAAACATCCACATAGAGCATGCAATAATGATAAAAATTTCGGGTTCTTTTACTTACTACCGGATAAAAGGAGTAAGGTTTAACTCATTGCATCGAAACGGCATTTCGCTTGTTCGGTTACATATTTATAAGCAAAACAATGCTGGCATGCCTGGGGAAGAGCTGCTTCCCGAAGATGTAATTATCAACAAGGAAAAAGAATCAAACGATCAAATTGATTTGTCCCGCTTCAACATGATTTTGAATGACCGTGTACTTTTTGTTGGAGTTGAAAACATCCAATTAAATGTGGTGTCCAATCCAAGCAAAGATGAGTGCATCGGATTTGGTTTCACGTTTGAAGAGAAACAGCACTTGACATACTTTAGAACATTGCGTGACCCAACGTACAAATGGCGGCCTTCAGGGAACGAAAATAAAAAAAGTGCAAATCCATTCAATCTGATGGTTTCGCTTATCATTGACTAAAGGATCATATTTTTTATTAATGCTCCAAATTTCATCGTTATAGGACAATGATGATCCCCCGAAATCCAAAATCTAAAATCCAAAATCTAAAATTGAATTTCCCTTTAAACCTTTTACCTAAATCTTTGTCAAAGTACTGTAATTTCGGGCAATTACCCGTTACTAACAAGGATACACCTAAGATAAATCACGCATGAAAATTGAGATCAATGGACTCAACAAAGTCTATGCCAATGGCAATCACGCAATTAAGGATGTGAACATGACCATTGGGAGTGGAATGTTTGGATTGTTGGGACCCAACGGTGCCGGGAAGTCCACCCTGATGAGAATTTTGGTCACCCTGATGAAACCTTCCTCCGGACAAGTACTCGTCGACGGGATGGATCTGATGAAGGACCGCAAGCAAATCCGGTCCATCCTCGGTTACCTACCCCAGGATTTTCGCTTCTTCACCAAGCTGAAGACCTATGAATTTCTGGACTATGCAGCACGCCTGGCAGGTCTGACCAACACCAAGGTGAGAAACAACACCGTCGAGAAGATGCTCGAGGAGGTTGGCCTCTATGAGGCACGCAACCGCTTTGCCAACAACCTTTCCGGGGGTATGAAACGCCGGTTGGGAATTGCACAGGCATTGATTGGCGAACCGAAACTGATCATTGTGGATGAACCTACCACCGGACTAGATCCGGAAGAGCGGATCCGCTTCAGAAACCTACTTACCCGGGTGAGCGACAAGGATGTGATCATCATCCTCTCCACCCACATCGTTGGCGACATCTCCAGTACCTGTACCGATATGGCCCTGATGAACAAAGGGGTGTTGTCGTACAAAGGTGCACCGGAAAAGCTGATCGAAATGGCCAGGGACAACGTCTGGAAAATCAGTGCCACCGAAACCGAATATTTCGAAATCCAGGAAAAATACCCCATCATCTCCTCCATCCCCTCCAACGAAGGCTGGGAAGTACAGGTGGTTTCAAAGGAGATCAACGGCTACCTTGGCGAAAGGATCGAACCCAACCTCGAACATGCCTACGTCAACTACATGGAAAATGAACTCAACCAGAAGTGGATTGAGATTTGATCTGAAACCTTAATAACGCACGACAATGAGAGCAATTCACAACATTATAGCCGTAGCCAAATACGAATCGAAAACCCTGCTCAGAAGCTGGTTCTTTCGTATTTTCTCCATATTATCCCTGGTCTTCGTCTTCTTTTACAATTTTGCCACCCAGACCGGTGTTGGTTTTCCCAATGGGGATATGATCGCACTTCCCTCTATGATCCCTTTTACCAACCTTTACATCATCAACCTGGCCCAGGCGGTCATCGCGGTTTTCCTGGCCTCCGAATTTTTAAAACAGGACAAGAAGCTGGATACCACCGAGGTGGTCTACATGCGCTCCATCACCAATGCCGACTATGTCATTGGCAAGACACTCGGAAATATCTGGGTTTTTGTAATCCTGAACGCCATCGCCCTCGGTATGGTGGCGATTTTCAATTTCACCTCTCCTTTTACCCGGTTTGTCTTTTTACCCTATATCTACTATTTCCTGCTAATAAGCATTCCGACCCTGATCTTCATCATGGGCTTTTCGTTCTTCCTGATGTCGGTCATTAAGAACCAAGCTGTTACATTTCTGGTTTTGTTGGGATACATTGCTGCCACCATCTTCTACCTGCAGAACAAATTTCACAATATTTTCGACTACATGTCTTTCAAGCTGCCGATGAGCTGGTCGGAAATGGTTGGTTTTGGCTCACTCAGGGACATCCTAATCCACCGTGGAATCTATTTCTTCCTCGGACTCGGATTCATCTGTCTGACCATTCTCCTGCTAAAAAGATTGTCTCAATCCAAGTTTGTCAGGGAGGTTGTCATCGTATTTGCGGTCCTCTTTCTGAGCACCGGTTTTGTCCTGGGGTTCATATACATCAAGGGCATCACTTCTGAAGAGAGCCATCGTACGGAGATGGTAGCACTCAATGACAAGTATGCCGGATTAAAAGTTGTCCAGGTGCAATCCTATGAAATTGACCTCGAACACCTGGGTAAGCAGATAGCAGCAACTGCCACTTTAACGCTAAAAAACACGAACAAGGAGCCTCTCAGTGAGTTTGTGCTTACCTTGAATCCGGGACTTGATGTAGAAAAGATCTCCGGGGCAAATTTCACCAGGGAGCTTCAATTGATAAAGATCAAGCCAGGTCAACCGATGCAGCCCGGCGATTCAATGAAAATCAGCGTTCAGTACAAGGGAACCATTGATGAGTCATTTTGTTACCTGGATCAGACAGCTCTTCAACTTGAGAAATGGAAAAACAGTGGTGCCGGTTTGACCGATAAGAAGCATGCCTTCCTTACTCCTGACTATTTGTTGCTAACGCCAGAGACGAAATGGTATCCGGTTGCTGGGGTGAGTTATTCCTCCAAAGGTCTGAACTGGCTTGCAACGCAATTTTCGAACTACCGACTGAGTGTCAAAGCTGACAAAAGTCTCAAAGCTTTTTCACAAGGCAAAAAGACTGAAGAGACCGGTACTACCCTCTTTGTGCCGGAACTCCCGTTGACACAAATCTCCCTGGTGGTTGGAAACTACCAAACCCGTTCCGTTAATGTAGACAATGTGGAATACTCACTGAGTTTCTTTAAAAACCACAACACATTTGACCAATATTTTAAAACTTTGGGTGATTCGATCGTGCCGGTTGTCAGGGACCTGAAGAAAACCTGGGAGATCAAAATCCGCCGCCAATATCCCTATGCCAGGTTGCAATTGGTCGAGATTCCTGCACAGTTTTGCTCCTTCAACCATGCCTGGAGCAGTGCTGGTGAACAGGTTCAGCCAGAGACAGTTTACCTTCCGGAAGGAGGCTTTAAACTTTCTGGGGCAAATTTTGCAGCCACCAAAAGGTTTGCGACACGTAATGCCAACGAACGCAACGAGACTGTCTCTCCCCGCGAAACAGAGGCAAATTACCTGAAGCGTTTTGTCAATGAGACCTTTCTCAACAGCAAGGTTAACCAAATGAATTTCAGCGGGATCAGAATAGGCGGAGGCGGACCGAACATGAATTTTGCTGCGGACGTACTGAATCCTTATTTCATCTTTCCCAACTATTACAATTACATCAACTACATCTCCTCACCCGCCTATCCCATCACCAACAGGGTGGTCGAGTCCTACCTTTCCAGAAGTGCCACCGAAAGCGGCAACAATTTCATGCGCAACATGATGGGGCTCTCCGGAGACGAAAAGGGAAACATTGCCTTGCAGAGCAAATCATTTGCCGACATCCTCGAGAAACAGGAGGATGCGGATGTACTCAACAATGTGATCCAGACCAAAAGCGGATTCCTGTTTGCCTTGATGAAAGGGGCTGTTGGACCCGACAAATTTGATGACTTTATCAGAGGCTTCCTGGAAGAGCGCAAATTCAGAACCATTCAGGTCGATGAGCTGAATACCGAGATGAGGGACAAATTCCAGTTGGATTTGGATCAGTATTTGCCCAAATGGTATACTTCACAGGCACTTCCTGGTTACATCGTTGTGGATACAAAAGCCTTCAAAATACAGAAAGACGACCAGGTCAAGACTGTTGTCTCCTTTGTTCTCACCAATACGGAGGAGATATCAGGTGCCATCACGGTCACCTTCAGGATTGGCGGCTTTGGAGGTGGTGGTGGCGGACGAAGGATGATGATGGGCGGAAGCAGTTCGGATGACAACATTGAGAAAACAGTGGTCATTGATGCCAAACAATCCAAACGGCTGACCTTCCTGTTGAACAGGGATCCACGGTCGATGACCATTAATACCTATGCTTCGCACAATCTTCCCTCCACCATGTCTCAGCGTTTTGAAAAGATAGATATTGATCCAAAGGGCGAAGGATCTGACATGGAAGAAATAATTCCCTATACCGAAGGGGCAGAGTTAAATGAGATCATCATGGATACAGAAGACAAGGGTTTCAGAATGGAGCAACCTGTATCAAAAAGCTTTATCAAGAAGATTTTCACCAAGGAGGTGCAGGAAGATGATTTCAAATACAAAGGGATGAACATGTGGAATCCATCCGTTGAGTGGACCCTTATTACCAATGAGCAGTTCTATGGAAAACAGATACGCTCTGCCTATTATTGTAAAGGGGGTACCGGAGAAAGAAAGGCAATCTGGAGCGTTCCACTTAAAGAGGGTGGCTACTACAAGGTGTATGCCTACATTCCAAAAATTCAGTCTGGGTGGGGCCGAGACAACAACAATCAACCTGAAGAGAACTACAACTACAACGTTATCCATGATGATGGAACAGATCATCCTGTGTTACAACCGGACAACAGACAGAGTACCTGGGTTGAGATGGGAAGTTACCACTTCTCTGGTGATTCAGCCAGAATCGAATTGACAAACAATACAAAAGCAAGGTCAATTTATGCGGATGCCATCAAATTAATCAAAGAAAAATAATTCCATTATTAATAAAAATGAAAAAAATAACAACTATTCTCTCTTTGACAGGCTTACTCCTGTTTATGCAATTGGGATCGGAAGCACAGACCATTCTGACGCTGGAAAAGGCGATGGAGATTGCAGTGGTTAACAGCCCGAGTATTCAAAGTTCAATACTCAACCTCGAGCGTACCACTGAATCGCTCAATGCCCAGCGTGCAGCCTTGAAATCGAAGTTTGCCTTGAATGTCAATCCGATCGACTACAGCAACAGCCGGAAATTTGACAGCCGTACTTCTCAATGGTTTACCAATGAGGTCATCAACTCTTCCGGAACCTTCCGGGTAGACCAGCCATTCCTGCCAACTGACGGAAAGATTTCACTGATCAACACCTTCGGGTGGCAGTCGAACACTTCAGAGGTGAGCAATGTTACCAACTCCAACAAGGCATTTTACAACAACCTCTACCTGAGTCTGACACAACCCTTGTTTACCTACAACCGGACCAAACAGACCATCAAAGGGTTGGAGCTAGACAACGAAAATGCGATGTTGAGTTATGCCATCCAGCGTCTGGCGCTTGAAAAGAATGTTTCCCAGTTCTTTTACAATGTCTACATCGCCCAGATGAGGCTTACAATCAGTGAAGAAGAGAATTTGAATACCCAAAAGAGTTACGAGATCATCAAAAATAAGGTGGATGCAGGTCTTGCCGCCAAAGAGCAGCTCTTCCAGGCTGAGGTGAACCTTGAAACTGCCAAATCCAGCATGGCTTCTGCCAGGGTTTCCCTCGAAAATGCCAAAGACCAATTCAAGCAATACATCGGTATGGATATTTTCGAAGAGATTGCTGTTATGACTGATGTACAGGTAACCCCGGTGGTAGTAGACAGTAAAAAAGCGATCGAGCACGGACTTGCCAGCAGAATGGAGCTTCGTCAGCGCGAGATCAACATCGAAGATGCCCAGCTCACCCTGATCCAGGTGAAATCCATGAATGAATTCAGGGGTGACATGGCCCTCTCAGTCGGGGTATCCGGGGATGATCCGACCCTGAGTCAAATCTATGACAAACCCACCAAGAGTCCGAAGGTCAGTCTTGCTTTCAACATCCCCATCTTTGACTGGGGTCAGCGTGCTGCGCAAATCAGGTCGCAGCAGGCTGTAATCAACTCACAGAAGTTAAGCTACAGCAACCAGAATACACAGATCAAACTCGATATCAGGCAGGTGATCAGAAGCTTGAGCAATCTTCAGGCACAGATATCCATCGCCATGAAAAACCAAACCAACTCCCAGTTGACCTACGACATCAACCTGGAGCGTTTCAAAAACGGAGACTTGACCAGTATGGACCTAAACCTTTTCCAGGTACAGCTTTCCGACAAAAAAATGTCGTATGCACAAGCGCTGATCAATTACAAATTGGAATTGCTCAACCTCAAAATTCAGTCCCTTTACGATTTTACCACCAATCAACCGGTCATCCCGGAAACCTATCTGAAATCTTCTGAAAACAATAAATAATCAATAGAAAAATATCAAGTTTATGAAAATCAATAAATTGTGGAGAGCTCTCCTTATCGTTCCAGTTTTGGCTGCTTGCAACAACCAACAAAGTCAGAATCAAAACAGCATCGAAGTGCCCGTATCTGTTATCGATGTGAAAAAAGGCCCCATCGTGCAATACATCAACAGCACCGGAACAGCTAATGCAGCCAGTCAGGCAGTATTAACCACTGAAATGCCCGGCAGCTACAACCTCGCTATCAATCCAAAAACCGGACGGGAGTTCAAACTTGGAGATCAGGTAGAGAAAGGACAAGTCATTGTTAAAATGGAAAATCCTGAATATGTGAACAATATCTCCTTTGAGACCAAGAAATTGAATTTCGAGATTGCCGGTCTGGAGGATGAGAAGCAAAAATCGCTCTATGAAAAGGGAGGCGTCACCTACCGGGAATTGAAAAATGCGGAAGTTGCCCTGGCCAATGCCAAGACCAATTTTGAAGATGCAAAGATTCAGCAACAGAAAACCGAGGTAAAAGCACCGTTTCGCGCCATCATCGTGGACATTCCCATGATCACCAATGGTACCAGAATCAATTCTGGCACCAACGTGGTCACCCTGATGGATTACAGCAAATTGGTGATGGATGTCAACCTGCCTGAAAAGTACCTGACCACCATTAAATTGGGCCAAGAGGTCAATATTACCAACTATACCCTTCCCAACGATACCCTGAAGGCCCAAATCAGCGAGCTTTCTCCGGTGATTAGTACGGAAACACGTACCTTCAAGGGCAAAATGACCATCAACAATGCTGAACTATTGCTTCGTCCGGGTATGTTTGTCAAAGCAGACATTGAAATTGCCAGAAAAGATACAGCCGTTGTGATTCCAAAGGAGATCATCGTTGCAGGCGCAAGAGGCAAGACTGTATATGTAGTTGAAGGTGGAGCAGCAAGGCGCAGAACCATTACTACCGGTTTGGAGAATGAAAAATCGGTTGAAGTCATCGAGGGCCTGAAAGCCAACCAACGATTGGTTGTCAAAGGTTATGAAACCCTTAGGGATGACTCTAAAGTTAAGATTATCAAATAGCTAACCTGATATTCCAGGAAAAATTATAAAATTAATTTCCGAATGAAGAAATTGACAAATTTTGCAGTCAATTATCCGGTTACTATCTTGATGGTAGTGCTGGGAGTACTGCTACTTGGCGTCATCTCCTATCAAAAACTGGGGATCGATCTTTTCCCTGACCTGAATTCGCCCCGAATCTTCATAGAGATCAAGGCAGGTGAGCGGCCACCGGAGGAGATGGAGAAGCTTTATGTTTCCAACATCGAAGCCATCGCTACCCGTCAAAGCGGGGTGCTTGATGTCTCCTCAATCTCTAAAACAGGTTCGGCCCAGATAACGGTCGAATATGCCTGGAACAAGGACATGGATGAGGCATTTCTGGATATCCAGAAGGCTTTGACCAGCTATTCCCAGAATAGCCAGATCACGGAGTTGACCATCAGCCAGCACGATCCGAATACCAAGCCTGCCATGGTGGTAGGTATGGCCCACACCACCATCAAGGACATGAATGAATTGCGGAAGGTTGCCGAGAATTATATGCGCAATGAATTGGTCCGTATTGAAGGTGTAGCCCAGGTCGAATTGAGTGGTATTGAACAAAATGAGGTACGGATCGATACAGATCCCTATGCACTTGAATCATTCAACTTGACAGTCGATCAGCTATCTTCGAAAATACAATCCTACAACAGAAGTATCTCCGGGGGTTCCATCACGGAAACCGGGCTGCAATATGTGGTAAAAGGGGTCAGTCTTTTGCAGGACAAGGAAGACTTTGAGAACCTGATTGTAGGTTACAAATCTACCGTACCCGGAAATGCTGCCGGGGAAAAAGCACCAACCTTCCTGAAAGATGTGGCAAGGGTCAGTTTCGAGAACAAGGAACCCGAAAACATCGTCCGGATCAATGGTGAGCGTTGCATCGCACTCTCCATCTACAAGGAGACCAAATACAATACGGTCAAGGCGGTGGAAGAGATCAACAAGACACTGGTGACCATTGAAAAGGCCCTTCCCGGATACAAATTCACGGTGGTATCCAACCAGGGAACCTTTATCAAGAGTGCCGTAGACGAGGTCAAGAATACCATGTATTTTGGGATTATTCTGGCCATTTTCATTCTGTTCCTCTTCCTGAGAAAGATTGGTGCGACAATTATTGTCAGCTTATCCATCCCGATTTCGATTGTTGCTACATTTAATTTAATGTATTTCAACGATCTATCGCTCAATATCATGACCTTGGGTGGTCTTGCCCTGGGAGCAGGGATGCTTGTAGACAATGCCATTGTGGTGATGGAAAATATCTTCCGGAACCACGAAAACGGGATGTCGGCCAAAGAGGCGGCCATCGTTGGAACGGCAGAGGTAGGCGGAGCCATCACGGCCTCTACCCTCACCCACATTGTGGTATTTTTACCCATCATTTTTATGCACGGTGCCTCCGGCGCGCTCTTCAAAGACCAGGCATGGACGGTGGCCTTTTCGCTGCTGTCATCGCTTGTAGTGGCCATTTTCGTGATTCCGATGTTGTACCACTGGCTTTTCAAGAACAAGAAAACTGCCGACATCAGCATTCAGAAAAAGACAGGATACAGCGATTTCATCCTCAGGCTTCTGCCGCAGCGATGGACCATCATTCTTTCCTCTTTGGTACTTTTGGTTTTATCGCTCTTCCTGGTACCAATGATCGGGAGCGAATTCATGCCAAAAAGTGAAAGCAAGGAGTTCACCATCGACCTGAAAATGAAAGAGGGAACCATCCTGGCAAGAACCTCTGAAGCTGCCGCTTCCATCGAAGGAATGGTCAGGGAGCTGCTGGGTGAGAACCTGGAAGCACTCTTCACGAGGGTAGGCCCCTCCAGCGGCATGTCTACCAATGATCAGTCCATTTTTGAAGGTGACAACACTGCCGAAATCAAGGTAATCTTAAAGCCCGACAACAAAGTTAACTCCTCACAGGTGATTGCTGCCATCGCAGGTTGGTATGCAGGAAATCCTGAACTGGAGGTCAGTTTCGCCCAGGAAGAGACAGCGCTGCAAAGCATTCTGGGTAGCAGCGAGGCTCCGGTAGTGATAGAAGTAAGGGGCGATGACCTGGTCGTTCTGGATTCATTGACCCACAGTGTAAAAACCAAAGTCCAGGACATCCCCGGCTTGTACAATTTCACCACCAACATGGACCAGGGGTACCCCGAAGTGAATGTGATGGTAGATCGATTCAGGGCAGGAACTTACGGACTGGCGGTTAGCGATATCGTATCCCAGGTTACTTCAAAACTTGAAGGTCAGAATGTCGGTCAATTTGACAAGAACGGCGAACTGCGTGACATTACCATCCATCTTCCCAAACTGGGTCTTTCAGAGCTGGGTGATGTAATTATCCGCAACGGTGCACAAATTGTAAGGTTGGGTGAAGTAGCAACACTAAAAGAGGCCATCGCGCCAAAGGAGATCTACCACAGCAACCAGATCAGGGTTGGCAAGGTTATGGCCGAGATTAAAAAAGATGCTTCGCTGGATAAAATCTCCAAGGAGATCCAGACGAATATCTCCACCATCAGCCTTCCGTCAGATTACCGCTTCAAAATCGCCGGCGAAGAGCAAAAAAGGCAGGAATCGTGGGCAAGTTTGGGCTTTGCCCTGCTCCTATCCATTGTATTGGTTTACATGGTTTTGGCTGCCAAGTTTGAATCACTGGTACATCCTTTTGTCATTCTTCTATCCATTCCCTTTGCCATTGTAGGTACAGTTATCCTCTTCTTTGTCATTGGTCAATCCTTTAACATGATGGCTTTGATTGGCATCATCATGCTGGGTGGTATCGCTGTCAACGACTCCATTATCTTCGTCGACCGGATCAATCAGCTCAGGGAGTTGGGGGTAGAGAAAAAATTGGCCATCGCTCAGGCGGGTCAGCAACGGTTACGTCCGATCCTGATGACAAGTATTATAACGGTCATTGCATTGGTTCCGCTGACACTTGGATTCGGAGACAGTGTCGCTTTGCGGGCACCTATGGCACTCGCGGTTATCGGTGGTATGGTTACCAGCACGATTCTTACACTCGTGGTGATCCCCTGCGTGTACGATCTGCTGACAAGTAACAAACCCATCGAACAGGACAATTAAACCAACAATTTTCAACTGATGGACTTTATTATAAAAAGAAAAGTATTGATCAGCATGCTCTTCATCGGGCTTAGCATGTTGGGATATGTCTCCTGGAGGAATCTTGCCATGGAGCTGATCCCCAATGCGGAGCTACCGATGTTGTATGTGCAGGTCTCCAGCCAGCAGGAGGTTGACCCTAAGTTTATGGAAAGTCAGGCGATAATACCATTGGAAGGTGCCATTGGCACCCTGCAGGGGATTGAAAATATGCAGTCGACCTGTCAGTCCAGAAGAGGGACGATCACCATTGAATTCAACAAAAAGGTCAACTTCAAATACATCTACCTCAAACTTCAGGAAAAGATCAACGAGATCAAGACCACCATTCCTGAACAGTTCACCGTTACAGTGATCAAGGTAGATCTGCAGCAGCTCAACAAGCAATTCATGCAGCTGCAGGTTCGCGGAACAGGAGGAGTTGATCTGGTCAGAAACATCACCGACCAGAAGATTACCCCTGAACTACAGAATGTAGATGGAATCGCCGGTATCAACATATTTGGCGGACGTGAAAAGACCATTGAAATTCAGCTGGATATGGATGTCTGCGAAGCGTACGGGATTACCGCCAATACCATCCGCAGCCGACTGACCCAAAATTACCGTACCCGTGCCTATGCCGGCGATGTGTATGGTTCGAACCTGAAATATACGGTTCAGGTCACTTCTGAATTTGACGACCTGACCCAGATTGAAAACCTGGTAATCGCCAATGGTCCCATCCTGCTGAAAGATGTGGCAAAAGTCTATTTCGGCACCAAGGAGGAGACCTCCTACTCGAGGGTCAATGGGAAAGATGCCGTTTCCATCACGTTGGTCAACGATGCTCAGTCCAACCTGATTGAGCTTTCCAACAAGACACTCGCTGTCATTGAGAAACTCAACAAAGATCTGGCTCCCAAGGAAATAGAAATTACTGTCCAGAACAATGCGGCAGAGACCATGGAGAAAAACCTGAACGAGATCGGGGAACTGGCTCTGGTAGGTGGTCTACTTGCCATTTTCGTACTTTGGATATTCCTCAAAAACATTCAGTTGGTCTCCATCATAGCGCTGGCAATTCCGATTTCCATCCTGACTGCCTTCAACTTCTTCTATTACTCGGATATATCCATTAATAGTCTAACCCTTGTGGGAATGGCACTTGCAGTTGGGATCCTGCTCGACAACAGTGTGGTGGTACTGGAGAATATTTACAGGCTAAGGGCCACAGGTAAGTCACCACGTGATGCTGTCATTCAGGGTACCATTGAAGTATGGCGCTCAGTGCTTGCCGCGACATTGACAACTACAACGGTATTTCTTCCATTCGTCTTTTCGGACAATTTCCTGATCAAACTGCTTGGTAAAAACATTGGAGTCTCCATTGTCTCCACCTTGATGGTCTCCCTGGCGGTGGCCATGCTTTTGGTACCGATGATGGCCTATGCTTTCCTGAAGAAGAAAGCAGGCGGCAACATGGAATTTACCCAGGTCTCCTCCAGGAACAAACTGGTACAGGCCTATGTAATGCTCTTGAAGTATTCGCTGCGCAAACCGGCCCAAACCATTGTGGGAGCCATCATCGTATTTTTCATCACCATCTTTCTTAGTCTGGCCAATTCGGTCAATGCCAAACGGGATGTAACCACGAATGCCTTCCGGATCAATGTCACCATGCCTTCGGGATCCACCATTGAGTCAAGTGACAAGGTGGTCAGTGAGATAGAGAACAGGATCAAGGGCATCGAAGAGATCAAGGATGTCACCTGTAACATCCAGGTGGAAAACGCAAGTGTGATGATCGAACTGAAGGAGGACTACCAGGAGATCAAAAAGCGTTCCATCGCCCAGATTCGCGAAGACGTTACCAACAAGATGAGGGATGTACCGGGTGGGACCATCGATATCAATGATGCCTCCTCTACGACCGGTTCAAGCAGTGCAAGCATGGGCGTTGGTGGCTCGGGTGCAGGAAATTTCATGTCGATGATGGGGGTCGGATCCAACCAGGAGCGCATCCTGATCAAAGGCGAGGATTTCGAGGTGATGAAGAATGTCGCCTCTGACTTGCAATTCTTTTTGGAGAACCTCGAATCCATGAACAATGTACGGGTGAGCTTTACCAACAACCGGCCCGAGGTACACCTGCGGTTTCATCCATTGACGATGAATGCCTATGATGTATCCCTTGCCAGTGTTTCCAGCGAACTGAACTCCTTCAGCAAGGAGATCAATACCAATATACCTTTCAAACAGGGCAACGAGCAATACGATATTACCATTAAAGAGATGCCCAAGAAGGGAGAGACAGAGGAGGAATCCAAAAAGAGCAGAACCAGTTTCGACCTGAAAACACTCCCAATTGCCGATACCAAAGGTGGATTGCATGAGTTGCAAACCATTAGCGATGTGGTGCTCTCGTCGGGTTACGCCAGTATCACCAGGGTAAACCAGGAGAAGCAGATTGAGGTTACTTTCCGTTTCGTAGATGCGGCCCAGGATTCCAAAGAGCTGCTCGAATCCTACCGTGCGGAGGTCGACAATATCGTTGGGAGTTACAACATGCCTTCTGGGATTGCCATTGAGGTGATCCACGAAGAGGATACCCTGGCAGATTTCAAATTCCTGATCCTGGCGGCTTTCATCCTGATCTTCATGATCATGGCGTCTGTATTTGAATCAATTTCAACCCCATTCGTGCTGATGTTCAGCATACCGCTGGCTGCCATTGGTTCCTTCCTTGCCCTGATCTTCAGCAACAATTCATTGTTGAATGCCAATACCATGATCGGATTTTTAATCCTGATCGGTGTGGTGGTGAACAACGGAATCATCCTGATTGATTATACCCAGATTCTGAGGAAGCGTGGTTACCGAAAAAATCGTGCACTGGTCATGGCAGGGATGTCAAGACTCCGGCCCATCCTGATCACTGCCATAGCCACCATCGCAGCCATGCTGCCATTGGCCATGGGTGACAACGAATATGTGGGTGCCATCGGAGCTCCGTTTGCCATTACCGTAATTGGCGGATTGAGCTTGAGTACGCTTCTGACACTGGTGTTTATACCAACTTTCTATTCTGGACTTGAAACTTCCATCCAATGGATGAGAGATCTGAACTGGAAATTGAAAATTGGCCAATTTGCGCTGTTTATAGCTGGCATCGTGTTTATTTATACGCGTGTAGATACCTTGCTTTGGCAAATGCTCGACATGGTTGCGCTGATCATTGTTATCCCGGGTACCACCTGGTTTATCATGAACAGTTTGCGCAAAGCCACCGAAACGGTGATCGATCCGGAGAAACAGATCACCATCAAGATTGAAAATCTGGTAAAGATCTACGATTGGGGAAGTCGTTTTGCCCGTGAATGGAAGGGGAACCGCAACATCCGCGAACGCGCAGGCCAACTAAAATATTACCGCACCATCCGTGACTTCGACCTGTATATCTGGCAATTACCATTGCTTGGGTTTATGGTCTACTTCACCTTTTTCTACCTTGTCAATAGCTTGTATGCCCTGATATTTGCTCTACTAACGTACCTGATGGTACTGGCCATGTGGGGACCCGTTTCAGAATATCTCGATCACCGGGCTGAGAAGGAGAACAAAAAATGGATGAGTAAGTTGTCTGGGGTGGGTTATCAGGTCTTGTATTGGGCCATGCCCCTGTTGGTGCTAGTTTTCTTTTATTTCAAATGGGAAAAAGTGCTTTCAGTAGCCGTAGTTGGTGCACTCTGGTATTTTGCACTCGCCGTTAAAACAACAGCAGACAGGCTTTACGAGGAAAAAGTCAACATTGAAAGGTTGAAAGGCCGTTTTGCCGGATTGAGGAGAGTGTTCTACAAATTGGTGGAACAGATGCCTGTACTTGGACGCAAAAGGGATCCATTCAAGGCACTCAAGGGTGTTTCACTGGAGATCAATACCGGAATGATTGGATTGCTGGGGCCCAATGGGGCAGGAAAATCGACCATGATGCGTGTAATCTGCGGTATTTATGAGCAGAGTTATGGAAAAGTCTGGATCAATGGCATCGATACCCAGGAGAAACGCGAAGAGCTGCAGGGACTCATTGGCTACTTGCCCCAGGAGTTCGGTACCTACGAAAACATGTCGGCCTATGAGTTCCTGGATTACCAGGCCATCCTCAAGGGATTGACCGATGGACCTACACGCGACAAGCGGATTGAATATGTGCTTAGTTCCGTGCATCTTTGGGACCGAAAGGATGAAAAGATCGGCGGATTTTCAGGAGGTATGAAACAGCGGATGGGTATCGCCCAGATTCTGCTCCATTTGCCCCGGATTCTCGTGGTTGACGAACCAACTGCAGGATTGGATCCCCGCGAAAGAATCCGCTTCAGGAACCTTTTGGTGGAGCTAAGCCGTGAGCGAATCGTAATCTTCTCCACCCACATCATCGAGGATATTTCGAGCTCCTGTAACCAGGTAGCAGTAGTTAACCGTGGTGAGTTGTGCTATACCGGTCATCCGAACGACATGGTGAAGCTGGCAGAGGGATTTGTATGGCAATTCAGTATCCCCGCAAGGGAATTTGATGCCTTCCCGATGAAGGAAAGGGTGATTCACCACATGCGCGACGGAGAGATGATCAAGGTACGCTTCCTGTCGGCCGAAAAACCTGCGGAAGATGCGGAGATCGTAAAACCAGTTCTGGAGGAGGCCTATTTGTGCATACTCAAAGGATTTAAAAAGAAGTTATGAGTTAGGAGTTATGAGTTATGGATTATAGCTGCGATCTTGATAAGAGCGTTATAACTCATAACTCATCACTCATAACTATCTACTCCTAACTTATTGATTAAATGAACAATATTTGATATAAAAGCGAAATGGATAACGCAATTTGGAAGAGTAAATTAAAGAATAGAACAGATTTGGTGCTGAAGATGGCAAAATACAACCTCAAGATCATCTTTGCTGGTCGGTTTGTATGGTTTGTACTCGCCTCTCTGGTTTTCTACCTATTGTTGTCAATTAACCTTGTCTTCAATACACCTGCCTTCAACTCATCACACGTCTATTATATCCTATTTGTTCCGGGTATATTGCTGATCTTCTACCCCACCGTGTTCGGAATTCAGAACGATGCAGACTCCAGGATCCTTGAGATACTCTTTGGGATACCGGATTACCGTTACAAGATCTGGCTGATCAGGTTGTTTATGATTTTCCTGCTCACCTGGGCAATCCTCTATGTCTTTTGCTGGATAGGTTATTTTGCCCTCATCCCCTACCCTGTTTTTGACATGTCGTTTCAACTGATGTTTCCGGTCTTCTTCCTGGGCTGTCTCTCCTTCCTGGTCTCGACCATGGTAAAGAACGGCAACGGAACGGCTGTGGTGATGATCATCATCGGCGTTGCCTTGCTCTTCATGGGTGAAGTTTTGGACCGAACCCAGTGGAACATCTTCCACAACCCTTACGACATCCCCAACCGTATGAATGAGATGGTTTGGGCGCAGATCTCCCAGAAGAACCGGATCTTCCTGAGCATTGGAAGCATCGTCTTCCTGCTGGGCGGATTGACCAATCTGCAGCGGAGGGAGAAGTTTTTGAAATAATTGGGAAATGTGAAAATGTGGAAATGTGGAAATTAGCGCATTGGGCGAATAATGGAGCACAAAGATTTAGGAAGGGCTGTCCGGTTGGGCGGCCCTTTTTTGTGGCAGATAGTGTTGTAGAGCATGCGGATGAACATTTACACAAACCGGAAGGTCAGTGACGTAAGCCGGATGTTTAGTGACATTAACAGGATGATCCCTGACATAAGTCGGACGATTAGTGACGTTCGCCGGATGATCCCTGACATAAGCCGGACGATTGGTGACGTTCGCCGGATGATCCCTTACATAAGCCGGACGATTGGTGACGTTCGCCGGAAGACCAATGACGATAGCCGGATAGGTGGTAAAGCAGGTTGGAAAGGTTTGTGACCATAGCCTGTAACCCAATTCTGGCCTATTTTTGTTAATCCGTATCGAAGACAGGACAGTAGGTCTCCTTAACCCTGTCAGGTTTTTGGAAACCTGACAGGGTTAAGACAAAAAATCACCTGCCCAAAACACTTGTAGATTAAACAATATTGGGTAAGTTTAGATTCATCTAATGCGAAACTAACCTGCCTAATTTAGCTGGAATTTCGGTGCATGGTCGCAGGTTAGTTTCGGATAGACAATGTTGGCATCAGATATGAACACAACGTGAAACATCGCTAACTTGTAGTTATCAATTATGGCAAAAAAGAAAAATAGTCAAGCTGAATTCGCATGCTGGTTAAGACCTCTATGGGTATGAGAAAGAGATTGATGGCACAGGGGAACCAAACCGTTACAAAATGTAACGGTTTAAAAATGGAAGCTCCTGACGGTAAAATGCGGTTAACCGATGTGGCAGATGTAGAGCAGCTTTTTCGGTTGATCCAATCAATTCCATGGCCTAAGGCTGAGCCATTCAAAATGTGGCTGGCCGTAGTCACCCGTGAACGGCTGGAAGAGATCGAAGACCCTGAACTTGGTTTCGGCAGCATGAGGCTGCCATTGGCAAAAGCATCTTAACGCCCTACGTAAATCAAATTCATAAAAAGAATCTTAGTGGATAAAATAGATATGCCGCCTACCTCCCGCCCCTTCCAGCTCTTTGTTAAACCAGTTGGCGCACTATGCAACCTTGGTTGCGGCTATTGCTATTACCTGGACAAACTGGCATTGAACCAAGGCAACCCCTCCCCCATGCAGGAGGAGCTGCTGGAACGGTACATTGTTCAACTGTTGGAGGCGACCACCGAGGATCCTGTACTCTTTTCCTGGCATGGAGGCGAACCCACCCTGGCCGGTGTTGATTTTTACAGGAAAGCTGTTGAACTCCAAAAACGGCACAACACGCAGAACAAATCCATTATCAACGGTATACAAACCAACGGAATCCTTCTCAACGATGAATGGTGCCGGTTCCTGGCGGATGAAAACTTCCTGGTAGGAATTAGCATGGACGGTCCCGGGGAGCTGCACAACAAATACCGGGTTTCCAAAACTGGAGAAGCTACTTTTGAAAGGGTTCTGAAAAGTTATTACCTGTTGCAAAAGTTCCGGATCAATACCGAAATCCTTTGCGTCGTCAACGCTTTCAATGTGAATCACCCCCTTGAAGTCTACAATTTTTTTAAAACCCTGGGAACAAAATACATCAGCTTTCTGCCACTTGTAAACAGGGATAGGAACAGCCAATCGGGAGTCACTGCAGATTCAGTTCCGGCAAAGGCTTTTGGTGATTTTTTGGTAACCATTTTTGAAGCCTGGAAGGAAAATGATATCGGTATCATTCAGGTTCAATTTTTCGAAGAGGCTTTTCGTACGGCATTCAGGCAGGAACATACCCTCTGTATCTTCAAAGAAGTCTGTGGGGGTGTCCCTGTATTGGAAAAGAAAGGAGATTTCTACTCCTGCGACCATTTTGTCGATCGTGAGCACCGGATTGGCAATATCCAGGAGACCCCTCTGACGGAGCTACTCAATGATCCGGTGCAGATTGCCTTCGGAGCGGCAAAATGGACCAAACTGCCCCAATATTGCCTGCATTGTGAGGTTCTGGAGAGTTGCCACGGTGAGTGCCCTAAAAACAGGTTTATCCAAACTCCGGATGGCGAAAATGGCCTTAATTACCTATGCGAGGGTTACCGGAAATTCTTCAACCATTGCACTCCCTTTGTGAATGCACTTGCGGATTTAGCGGGTACCAAAGAGTAAGTAGGATGGTAAAGCTGCCTCCTATACTTTTACATTTTATGATCCTTGGTGACTTAGTGGCTAATTTTTTCCTGCCACGAAGACACCAGGACACCAAGGTTTCACTAAGAAAGTTCTAGCCTTTCAATTTCTCCTTAAAGAAATCTACGGTTCGCTTCCAGGCCAACTTGGCTGCAGCTTCGTTGTACCTTTCAGGATTGGAGTCGTTGTTGAAGGCATGTTTGGTATCAGGATAGACAAACAGCTGGTACTCTTTCCCCGCCTCTTTCAGTGCTTTCTCAAAAGCATCAATCCCCTGGTTGATCCGTGCATCATCACCGGCATAATGGGCCAGAATCGGAGCTTTGATCCTGGGTACATCCTCACTCTTTGGACAACTGCCGTAATAGGGAACCGCAGCATCCAGGTCGGGGGAGTTGACTGCTACATTGTTGGTCATGGCACCACCCCAGCAAAAACCGGTACAACCCACCTTACCATTGCTTTGCGGATGGGTTTTCAGGTATTTAACAGCAGCCACCATGTTCTTGATCGTCTGCTCCCTGTCGAGCTGGCCCAGTCTTTTGGTAGCCTCTTCTACACTATCGGATGGAGTACCCCCCAAAGGAGACAAAGCATCCGGAGCGAGGGAGAGAAAACCTTCGGCAGCCATTCGCCGATTAACATCCCTGATATGAGGTTGCAACCCCTTGTTCTCGTGGATCACAATGACAGCCGGATATTTTTTCTTCTTCTTTGGTCTGGCCAGGAAGGCTTTAACCTCTCCGGATACGCCGGGATAGACAACATCCTCTGTAAACAATTCATCCTCATTGACTGCCATTTGTGCTGCCTGCAGGTAATTGGATTCAAACATTGGAAGAAAGCTGGATACAGCTACAGTTCCACCCAATAGTACCGCGACCCTTTTGACAAAATCGCGCCGTTCAGTTTTACCATTCAGGTAATCCTGGTAGAGAACTCCAAACTTTTTATTCATGGTGAGCAGATTAAATTAGCGGATGTTAAGTTACAAAAAATTGATGTAATTCAAATTGCACATTTTCTCCGTGCTTACCTGTTTTCTTTCTACTTCATTGTTTGGCAATCACTTTTTGTGTAATTTTATAAAATAGGCAGCACCGCAAAGGATCCATACATCCACGCTGATGCTGCATCAATGTTTAAAGCATGGATTCCGGGAACCATCAAAACCCGGGGCGAAACCGAAAAGCCAGAAGAGTAGGACAATAACAATGACTATGGGACTTTTTTCAGCCATTCTTGGCAATGCCAGCACGGTTAGCCAGGAGGAATTAGTGAAACAATACGGTCAGCTGCTACTTGACGGGGAAGAGATTGAACTGGGTTTTAAACTCATTCGCGACACCTTTATTTTCACCTCCAAACGACTGATCCTGATCGACCGGCAAGGACTTACCGGCAGCAAGACAGAGTACAAATCCATCTCCTACAAGAGCATTTCGAGGTTCAGTGTGGAGACAGCCGGAACATTCGAACTGGATGCCGAGCTGAAGATCTGGATCTCCAGTGAAACCCAGCCGAGCATTACCAAACAGTTCAACAAATCTGTCAATGTGTATGAAGTCCAGAAAGTGCTGGCTCATCATGTACTTTGACCTATCATCACCTTTACTGGAATAGCTTGTGGCGATACTTAACTGGCAAATATGGCAGTGTCTCCATTGGCCAATGCTGATTCACCAGGACACTTATTTAAATAATGCATCCTCTCCAGAATCGCTAAAATTATGAGGAATTTGATTGTTGTGGTGTTGTGTTTAGCAACCACACCTATTTTTGGTCAACCAGGTAGTGCAGCGGAAATGGTATACATTCCCAAAGGGGAATTCAACATGGGAAAGAATTCTGCAAGCCCCACCGACTGGCAACCGGAACACAGGGTATCCCTGGATGCCTTTTACATGGATCGCTGCGAAGTAACCAACCAGCAGTACTTTGACTTCTGCAAGGCAACCAACCACCCGCTGCCGATGTTCTGGGGGATGAAAGAATTTCAATGCGGTTTGGATTTCCCCGATCATCCGGTCGTCGGAGTCTCCCTCTTTGAGGCCGAACAGTATGCCAAATTTGTCAACAAGCGGTTACCCACTGAGGCTGAATGGGAATATGCTGCCAGGGGTAGTCTGGCTGATATGAACTTCCCGAATGGAATGCAAATGGACTCCTCTTTGGCCAATTATGGTCAAAAATACAAGAGCATCCTGAAAGTTGGCTCCTTTCCACCCAATGGTTTTGGCCTTTGCGATATGGCAGGGAATGTCTGGGAATGGACTTCCGACAACTACCAGGGAGATTATTACAAATCTTCCCCTGCCATCCAGCCCAGAGGGCCGGAAAGAGGCAGGTTTAAAGTAATCAGGGGCGGAAGCTGGCATTCAGGTGCCATGTGCCTCCAAACATACTACCGGAATGGACTGCCTCCCTCCTGGGTAGATTTTGCCGTCGGTTTCAGGTGTGTACGCAATGCGCCAAAATGATGTAGCTTTACCGTTGCTTCATGTAGAAATATCTAATACCCAACCGATGATCAGTTACAAGACGAAGGACAAAATTCTTAACAAGATAGTCAGCGAAAGCCCTGAAATGACCTTCGGATTTGATTCTGAAGATGCAAAAAAAATATTCGGATTCAACCTTGAAACGGTGGGTTCGGTTTTGGATTATTTCGAAAGCATTGGATTGATCGACCAGGATAAGTTCCTGGACGGGGGTGTCATGATAGAAACATTGATACCCGCCCACGATTTGGTATCGCACGGTGGGTTTACGGCAAGGGAAGAGTTGCTCACCCACAACATAAATCTGCTTTTGACTGAATTAGAGTCACTTAAACATATTTTGCCGGAAAGATTTGAAACAATTACGGCCATCACCGATGGTATAACAGATGGATTGGCTTCCTTCAAACCCAAGAGGAGTTGATTCCAACTTAATTTAACAACATGATACTGGAACACACTGCCATCTGGTGTAGCGACCTGGAAACCATGAAGGATTTCTATGTCCAATTCCTGGATGGTATTTCCAATGAAAAATATGTCAATGAAGCCAAAAGCTACGAGAGCTATTTTATTTCGTTTGAAGCGGGTGCGAGGCTGGAGTTAATGTCCAAACCAAACATTCCTGATAATATGAATGATGCCCTTACAACACAACACAAGGGGATCATTCACCTGGCATTTGAAACTGTTACCAAAGAGGAGGTGAATGAAAAGGCCAGGTTATTTGCTGCCAATGGTTTCAGGATACTGGATGGTCCCAGGGTTACAGGGGATGGCTATTATGAATTTGTAACCCATGATCCTGAGTACAACAGAATTGAAATTACCACTGCCTATAGGATCTGATTTATTGATTATATGCATCTTATAACTAACTTCATCAATTATTAAATTTAACTGCCATGAAAAATTATTCCTTGTCATTTTTATTGGTTGTTGCACTGCTGGTAATATTTGGTTGTAAAAAAGAGGAGACAAACGCGGGAGGAGTTGAGATCAAGGATGTTGGATTAAAGGTTAGTTTTCAGACCAATAAATCAGCAATTGGACTGAAAGCAGCAACAGTCTTGACCAAAGAGACGCCAACCAACTACTATGTTGCACTTAAAAGCGTTAAACTAATTGGCAAAAATGGCACCCCGAATGCAGAACTTTTTAACAAACAGAACTTAAGTTCATCGATGGTATTTGATTTTACCAACAGTAACACTGTCCACTCCCTGCTCAATGGGACCACCATCCCGAAAGGCAGCTATTCAGCCATTGAAATTGAAGTATACTACCTACAGATGAACATTGCCATAGCCACCACGACACGCGGAAAAGAGCGGAGAAACTTTAGGATCTACTTGTCGGATGATGCCGAAACGGAAGGAGGATTGCACCAACCCGGGGATATGACTCAAATCAACAATTCAGTGGAGATAGGTTGGCTGATGGGAGGAACCATACTGCCCAATATGGATCCCGGGGCTCCAAGGATTGCCGTATATTCCCATGACGGGAATGGGGCAAACTGGTTCAATTTTGCCGGTAAATCGGGCAAGGATTATGGCCCTTTCGGGAATGTTGATTTTTTTAAAAATGCACCACATCCAATCTACAAAACAAAAGCTGACTTCGCTGTGGTGGAGGGAAAAGGCACCCAAATAATTGTTGATTTGAATGTAAATGGCTGTTGGCAGTTTGAAGACAAAAGCGGAGATGGTGTATTTGGACCCCAGGATATGGATGCCGTCAATCCCACTGGCTGGGCAATGGTAATGCCGGTAATAACTGTCACCCAGAATTAAAAGAAGCTACTCAAAGGACAAAATGCCAGGAAACTGATTATAGTCGGGTAAGGAATTATTACTTATAAAATCGATGCCTCAACACTTATTAAGCGTCCCGTAGGGACGACATATTTATAGAAACTTTGCCTAAACGCTGATTAAGAGTCCCGTAGGGACGATATATTTATAGAAAAGATGCCTGAATGTGGATTGCAAGTCCCGTAGGGACGATATATTACAACCTGTTCATTCAAACAATATGGCAAATACCTACACACAAATGTATCTTCATTTTGTTTTTGCTGTACAGAACAGAATTTCCCTGATCCAACCGGAATGGAAAGATGAACTATACAAATATATCACCGGCATTGTTCAAAACAACAAGCACAAACTTATCGCGATCAATGGAATGCCAAACCATTTGCATGTTTTTGTAGGGTACAAGCCCCATCAATTGATACCAGGTTTACTCCAGGACATTAAGGGTTCTTCTTCCCAGTGGATAAACAGCAAAGATCTTGTGAAAGGAAAGTTTAGCTGGCAGGAGGGGTATGGAGCCTTCTCCTATTCTCACTCCCATATCGACAGTGTAGTAAAATACATTATGAGTCAGGAAGAACACCACAAGAAGAGAACGTTCAGGGAGGAGTATGTGGAATTATTGGATAGATTCCACATCGATTATAGCGAGAAATATTTATTAATTGATGTAGAGTAAATATATCGTCCCTACGGGACTCCGGCTCAAATCATTGCAATGTTTTCTATAAATATCAGATCCCTAACGGGATCATAAAGTTGGTCTATGGACATTCCTCAATCAGATTGACAAGCATATTAGACCATTTGGTTGACAAACATATTATACCTTGTCTGGAATTATTCAATCAATTGTTTGCTATCGTTGTCTAGGAAACAACTTCGTCACCAAAATCAGAAGAAGCTGATCAACAGCGCAATATTCAGCGCTGTCACCACTGCTCCTATTGTATAGAGCAACGTGGCGTTGAATTTGCTGTTCTTGTATTTCCCCATCACTTTCTCTGAGGAGGTGAGATAGACTTGCAGAAAAATGGTGATGGGCAACTGTATGCTGAGTATCATCTGCGAATAGATCAATCCTTTAAAAGGATTCGAAATAACCAGTATCAAAAGCAATGCAGCCAGAAATGAGATGGCAACCCCCAGCCGGGAGTGATTGTCCTGTATATCATAGGGTTCCTGAAAAATGCCTGAAAAAATGGATCCCGCCGCCATCCCCGAGGTAATGGTGGAGGCAACCCCGGCAAAAAGCAATGCAACCGCGAAGACTATTCCGGCATGAATACCAAGCAAGGGTGTTAACAGACTTTGCGCCTGCTGCAGCTCGGTAACAGCCGTTCCGACCTTGAAGAAGGTTGCCGCTGCCAGCAGAATCATGGCACTGTTGATGGCCCAGCCCACCAACATAGAGATCAGGGTATCCAGAAATTCATATTTGAGTTGTTTCTTAATGGTTTGCTCATTCGTAAGGTTCCATTGCCGGCTTTGGATGATTTCGCTGTGGAGGAAAAGGTTGTGTGGCATAACCACTGCCCCTAATACGCTCATGATGATCACCATTGAACCTTTGGGGAAGGAGGGTGTTACCCACGAATGGATGGCGCTGTTCCAGTCTATCTGAACCAAAGAGAGCTCGTAGATGAACGAAAGACCAATCACTGATACAAACGCGATGATCCATTTCTCAATCATCCGGTACCCATTGGTAAAGAGCATCACCAACACAAAAATAACCACCAACACAGCCCCGGCCCGAATAGGGATATTGAACAACATGTTCAAGGCAATGGCACCGCCAAGTATCTCGGCCAAAGAGGTCGAAATGGAGGCAAACACCGCAGATGCCAGGATAGGCCTTGACCAAAACGGCTTGACAAATTTTGTCGCTGCTTCGGACAGACAGAGTCCTGTGGCAATACCCAGGTGCGCCACATTGTGTTGTAGCATGATCAGCATAATGGTTGAAAAGGTGACCATCCAAAGCAACAAATATCCAAAATTGGCGCCGGCAGCCAGGTTGGAGGCCCAGTTGCCCGGATCGATGAATCCAACGGTAACGAGCAATCCCGGACCGAGATATTTCAGGATCTCCAGTCCGCCAAATTTTGGCCGGTAATCTTTCCGGTCGATATTGTCCAAAAAGCCTGTGGTTTTCTTGCCCATATTGCAAAGATAGAAATTTAAGCTGTACACAATCCTTCAAACTCCGAAGGAGTAACCCTTGAAAAAGCTACGGTTTCAACCATAGGTAAACAATCATGCCAAGAATATACATCTTTGGAGGAGTTGCCGGGTTAAAAAAGCCAAAACCCAGCTTATTCAGGCTGAAAACTTAGGCTTAAATCTTACATTTGTAAGTCAATGTTAAACACCGTATAGCATAGCTTATAAAATCAGATGCCAATGAAATACCTCATGTTTGCCTGTGTCGCCCTGCTCGCATTTAGTAGTTTAGTTTTCTGCAATGTGACGGTTCTCCAGAAAACTCAAACAGATAAGGACAAATCCCAACACAAGATCGTTATCTACCAGGTATTTACCCGGCTCTTTGGAAATACCAATACCACCAACAAGCCCTGGGGCACCATCGAAGAGAACGGGGTTGGGAAGTTCAAAGATTTCACCCCAAATGCCTTACGCGAGATCAGGAAACTAGGCGTGACACACATCTGGTACACAGGGGTGCTTCACCACGATGTGATCAGGGATTATACGGCTTATGGCATCTCCAACGACGATCCGGATGTCGTCAAAGGACGTGCCGGCTCTCCCTACGCCATCAAGGATTATTACAGCGTCGACCCAGACCTGGCCGTCGATCCGGCCAAACGGATGGAGGAATTCAAGGCGCTGGTCCAGCGTTCCCACCAGGAGGGACTGAAAGTATTCATTGATATTGTGCCCAACCATGTGGCACGCAATTACCACTCCACGGGTAAACCCTCCGGAGTGAAGGATTTTGGCGAAAATGACAACAAAAAGGTGATTTATGCCCGTGACAACAATTTTTACTACCTGCCGGGAACTGAGTTTAAAGTCCCGCTGTTGGCCGAAAAGCCACTGGGTGGTTCATCCCATCCGCTGGCAGACGGCAAATTTGAGGAGGTTCCTGCCAAAGTAACCGGAAATGGTTCCAGGCTGGCGCAACCCAAAGCGGACGACTGGTATGAAACCGTGAAGATCAATTATGGAATTTACACCAATGGCCTCAGGGATTTCGTCCTGTTGCCGGAAGGATATGACCAGAAATCCTACAAGGATCACCAAAGCTATTGGCAGCAACAATCGCTGCCCGACACCTGGCTCAAGTTCCGCGACATCTGTCTCTTCTGGCTTGAATTCGGAGTAGACGGTTTCCGGTTTGACATGGCGGAGATGGTACCCGTTGAGTTCTGGAGCTATCTCAACAGTACCATTAAGTTGGCCTACCCGCAGACCATCCTTGTTGCAGAAGTATACAATCCTACATTTTTCAGATCCTACCTGAAATCTGGCAAGATGGATTACCTCTACGACAAAGTAGATTTCTATGACACGTTGAAAAGGGTGATGCAAGGCAAGGCGCCCGCCGACAGGCTCGTGAAGATCCAGGCTGAATCTGCCGACATTGAACACCACATGATTCACTTTTTGGAGAATCACGACGAACAACGCCTTGCGAGCCCCGGATTTGCCGGAAATGCACAAAAAGGCAAACCGGCCATGGTGGTTTCGGCCACCATCAGCACATCTCCCACCCTGGTCTACTTTGGACAGGAAGTTGGGGAACCCGGCGCTGAAAATGCCGGCTTCGGCAAAGCTACCAGAACCTCCATCTTCGACTACGTTGGTGTTCCTGCCCACCAGCGCTGGATGAACGGTGGGGCATTCGACGGGGGAAAACTTTCGGCAGAAGAGAAAGGAATGCGCAATTTCTACCAGCGACTGCTCAATTTTACCATCTCCTCCCCTGCTTTGATGGGAAAGTATGAAGAGATACATTCTTACAATCGTTCAAATTCAGCTAATTACTCAGATAGGATATTCTCCTTTGCCCGCTGGAGCGACCAGCAAAAACTGTTGATCACAGCAAGCTTTGATGATGCCAGGCAACATACCTTCGACCTTCTGATCCCTTCAACGCTTGTTAAAGCATGGAACCTGAAGGATGGAAACTATGATCTGACCGATCAACTTAAAAGTGAGAACAAATTCCAGTTGCACATATCCAAGCATGTAGGCAAAGTGAAGCTAACGCTGGAACCGTTGGAGTCGCTAATCCTGGAGGTGAACAAGAAGAAAGTCCGTTGATGAATAACAAAAAAGATTCACGCAAAACACGCAAAGAAAGACGCAAAGAATTCCGATGTAAACTTTGCGTTACTTTGCGGTTTTACTCGGCGTCCTTTGCGTGAAATATTGTTGTTACATAAGAGAAATATTTGGTTTATATTATTGTAAATGAACACATATACAAATTGTAATTAGCACTTTCCAATGAAACAAATGCTGCTTCCGCTCCTTTTCATCGCATTCCAACTAAATGCACAAATCAAACCCGTAAACCTTAAATGCGAACACCTGGTTAATCCTTTGGGCATTGATGTTGTAAACCCCAGACTATCCTGGCAACTGGACGATTCCCGGATGGGAGCCAAACAAACAGCCTATCAGATTGTAGTTGGGACCGACTCTGTGGCCGTGTCAAAAGGCAAGGGAAATATCTGGGACAGCCGGAAAGTGGAGTCTGACAGTTCCCTGGTCGTTTACAAGGGAATGAAACCTGAGCCATATACCAGGTATTTCTGGCAGGTCACCGGCTGGGACCTGGATGGGAAAATGGGGCTGGAAAGCAAGGTTGCCTCCTTCGAAACCGGCATGATGGGGATCGAAAACTGGCATGGCGCCTGGATTACCGACTCCAGGGACATTGCCCTGAAGCCGGCCCCCTACTTCAGGCAAGAGATCGATTTGAAGAAAAATATAGTTTCAGCCAGGGTATATATCGCAGTCGGTGGATTGTTTGAATGCTACATCAACGGTAAAAAGATCGGGGACCACCGGCTCGATCCGATGTACACCCGTTACGACCGGCGTACCCTCTACGTTACCCACGATGTTACCTCCTCACTGATGGAGGGCAAAAACACCCTGGGAATTTTGCTGGGAAATGGCTGGTACAACCACCAATCAACTGCTGTGTGGTACTTTGACAAGGCCCCGTGGCGTGCACGTCCCAAATTCTGTCTCGACCTCAGGGTTACTTACCAGGATGGTTCCGTACAGACATTTTCATCGGCCACCAGCTGGAAAACCGCTTTGGGTCCTGTAATCTTTAACAGCATCTACACCGGCGAACACCAGGATGCCAACCTGGAGATGGAGGGTTGGAGCAAAAATGGCTTCGATGATGCCAAATGGGTCGATGCCAAACTGACCGCTGCCCCCTCCCAGCAAGTGGTATCCCAGCAGCTCCAGCCGATCAGGGCCGAAAAAGAGATTGCTGTTAAATCCTTTAAAAAGTTCAACGATACCCTCTATGTCTTCGACCTTGGCCGAAACATCGCAGGGGTGAGCAAAATCAAGGTCAAGGGCCTTCCGGGTACGAAAATGTACCTCAAACATGGTGAAAGGCTGTTGCAAAACGGATTGGTGGACCAGTCCAACATCGCCGCACACTACCGTCCAACCGACGACAAGGATCCTTTCGGCACCGACATTTACACCCTGAAAGGTGGAGTCGAAGAGACCTTTTCACCCCACTTCAACTACAAGGGATTCCAGTACATCGAAGTCACCTCCACCAAGCCGGTCGAATTGAACCAGCAGAGCCTTGTCGGTCTGTTCATGCACAGCGACGTGCCTCCGGCAGGGAAAATCAGTAGTTCCAATCCGACCCTCAACAAGATCTGGGAGGCGGCCAACAACTCCTACCTCTCCAATCTTTACGGCTACCCGACCGACTGTCCGCAAAGGGAGAAAAACGGATGGACCGGAGATGGCCAGATAGCGGTAGAGACCGGCCTGTTCAACTTCGACGGCATCACCATTTACGAGAAATGGCTGGCCGATCACCGCGACGAACAGCAGCCCAACGGGGTACTTCCCAACATCCTGCCAACCTCAGGCTGGGGTTACGACTGGGCCAACGGACCCGATTGGACAAGCTCCCTGGTGATCATCCCCTGGAATGTCTACCAGTTTTACGGAGATGACCGACTGTTGAGACAGACTTACGACAACATCAAAAGGTACGTGGATTACCTGGAACGCATCAGTCCAAATAACACCACCAGCTGGGGACTGGGCGACTGGATCCCTGTCAAATCGAAGGCCAGCAAAGAGCTTACCTCTTCGTGCTACTATTACACCGATGCTTTGATTCTTTCCCGGGCAGCCAGGATGTTTGGAAAGAGCGATGATTTTGAAAAGTATTCGACCCTGGCTGAAAAAATAAGAAGTGCCATCAACAGCAAATTCCTTGATCCCATGACCGGCATCTATGCTACCGGACTACAGACCGAACTGGCTGCACCCCTGTTTTGGGGAGTGGTTCCCGAAGAGATGAAGCAGTTGGTTGCAGACAATCTGGCCAAACGGGTAGCGGCTGATCTTTATCACCTCGACGTCGGACTGTTGGGTACCAAGGCACTGCTAAACGCACTGAGCGAGAACGGACATGCCGAAATTGCCTACAAGCTGGCTGCCCAGGAGAGCTTCCCCTCCTGGGGATGGTGGATCGTAAATGGGGCCACCACGCTCTATGAGAACTGGCCCATCGATGCCAAATCAGATATCTCCCTGAATCACATCATGTTTGGAGAGATCAATGCGTGGTTTTACAAGGCATTGGGGGGAATTCGGCCGGATCCGGCACAACCGGGATTCAAAAATATTTTGCTCGAGCCGCATTTTGTAACAGGGTTGTCACATTTTGAAGCTTCCTACCAGGGGCCCCATGGAGCAATTGTTTCGAGTTGGAAAAGGAACAAGGATAAAGTTACCTATTCCGTGACAATTCCGGCCAACAGCACTGCCACCCTGCTGTTGCCATCCCAAAAGGTAAAGGAGGGAGACCAGCCGATTGTCAAGCATCCACACATCAAAATTCTTGGCACAGGTAACAACTCCCTGAAACTCTTGTTGACGGCTGGTAATTATCACTTTACTTTTTAATCAAAGGGGTTTTAACCAGTAGAACTAGTGTCATTTTCTGTCAATATCCAAACCAAAACCTGGCCAATTCAGATTACTTATCAACCGTTGGTTGTTCATTACTAGGGGGGCGATTTCAGCAAATCGCTCCCTTATTTTTTTATATTTGTGCAAACTCCAAAACAGAATGGTTCAAGGTTATTCAGAAGATTCGATACGTACGCTCGACTGGAAGGAGCACATCCGAAAACGTCCGGGCATGTACATAGGCAAGCTTGGGGATGGTTCCGCTGCCGATGATGGTATCTATGTGCTGCTCAAAGAGGTCATCGACAACTCTGTCGATGAGTTCATGATGGGCAATGGCAAGAAGATCGACATACATGTATCTGATCTGAAGATATCCGTACGGGATTATGGCCGCGGAATACCGTTGGGCAAACTGATGGATGTGGCTGCGCGGATGAATACCGGAGCCAAATACGATTCAAAGGCATTCAAAAAATCGGTTGGGTTGAACGGGGTAGGCATCAAGGCCGTCAATGCACTTTCAACAGCCTTCTCCATCAAATCCGTCAGGGACGGAAGGATCAAGGTAATCGAATTTTCCAAGGGGGATGTTGTAACAGAAAACGAGGAGCTTCCTACGGAGGAGCCCAACGGTACCACGGTGGTTTTCACACCCGATGAGGAGATATTCAGGACCTACCATTACATCGACGAGTATGTGGTAGCCATGCTCAAGAACTACACCTACCTGAATGCCGGGTTGGTGATCAATTACAACGGAGAGAAATATCTCTCCAAAAATGGTCTCTACGATCTGCTGAACGAAAATATCGGGCAGGAGCCCCTCTACCCCATCATTCACCTCAAGGGGGAGGATATCGAAAGTGCCATTACCCACGGAAACCAATATGGAGAGGACTACTACTCCTTTGTCAACGGGCAGCACACAGTGCAGGGTGGTACCCACCTTGCAGCCTTCCGTGAGGCGCTGATCAAGACCATCCGCGACTTTTACAAGAAGGAGTTTGATGCTTCGGATATCCGGGCCTCCATTGTCGCAGCCATCAGCATCAAGGTAGAAGAGCCTGTTTTTGAATCACAAACCAAAACCAAGCTCGGATCGAGGGATATTTCACCGGATGGCATGTCGGTACGCAACTTCGTCATGAACTTCATCCAGAAGGAGCTGGGCAATTACCTGCACAAAAATCCGCAGACCGCTGATACTTTGCTGAAGCGCATCCAGGAATCGGAAAGGGAGCGGAAGGCGATTTCAGGAATTCAAAAACTGGCCAAGCAACGTGCCAAAAAGGTAAGCCTTCACAACAAAAAACTGAGAGACTGCAGGTTGCACTACAACACCAACCACGAGAACAAGGACAACAGCTCCATCTTTATCACCGAGGGAGACTCGGCCAGCGGTTCCATCACCAAATCCAGGGATGTCAATACACAAGCCGTATTTAGCCTTCGGGGCAAGCCGTTAAATTCGTATGGCCTTACCAAGAAGATCGTCTATGAGAATGAGGAGTTTAACCTTTTGCAGGCGGCCCTGAATATAGAGGAAGGGATCGATGAATTGCGCTACAACAAGGTGATTATCGCGACCGATGCAGACGTGGATGGCATGCACATCCGTCTGTTGCTGATCACCTTTTTCCTGCAGTTTTTCCCTGAACTGATCAGAAGAGGCCATTTGTACATATTGCAGACCCCACTCTTCCGGGTACGGAACAAGAAACGGACGGAATATTGCTATTCGGAACAGGAGCGGGATGCAGCAGTGAAAATGCTGGCCACTGGTGTGGAGATCACCCGTTTCAAAGGATTGGGCGAGATCTCGCCCGACGAATTCAAGAATTTCATTGGCGAACAGATCCGGCTCGATCCGGTCATCCTGAACAAGAATGAATCAATTGTGGAGATGCTCGAATTCTACATGGGCAAGAATACGCCCGATCGACAGGATTTTATCATCGAGAATCTGCATGTGGAGAAAGACGAGTTATGAGTTATGAGTTTTAGATAGAAATAGATTGAACAATAATCGGTCCCTGAGCGTAGCTGAAGGTGGTGACATTGTGGTTAAAACCAATGAAAGCAAGTCCCGGTCCCTGAGCGTAGCCGTAGGGCAAACAACATAAACTTTTTAAATGGCGAACGAAGGAGAACTTTTACCCGACGAACTGTTGCCTGAGATGGGTGAACCAGGGGAAAAGAAAGAGTTGCACCACATTATCTACCTTTCGTCGATGTACCAGAACTGGTTTCTCGATTATGCCTCCTATGTCATTCTCGAACGGGCCGTTCCCTACGTCAACGACGGATTGAAGCCGGTTCAGCGCAGGATTCTCCATGCCATGCGTCAGATGGACGATGGCCGTTATACCAAAGTGGCCAACATCATCGGACAAACCATGATGTACCACCCCCATGGGGATGCCTCCATCGGGGATGCCCTGGTACAGTTGGGACAAAAAGACTTGCTGGTCGACACCCAGGGGAACTGGGGAAACATCCACACCGGCGACGGGGCTGCTGCGCCACGTTACATCGAGGCACGCCTCTCCAAATTTGCCCTTGAGGTGCTTTTCAATCCCAAAACCACCAAATGGCAGCAATCCTACGACGGAAGAAACAGGGAACCGGTAACGCTGCCGGCCAAATTCCCCTTGTTGCTGGCCCAGGGTGTCGAAGGAATCGCGGTTGGTCTTGCTTCCAAGATTTTGCCACACAACTTTATCGAATTGATTGATGCCTCCATCGCCGAGCTAAAAAATGAGCCCTTTGAGTTGTTTCCCGACTTTCCAACCGGAGGATTCCTCGATGTGGCAAAATACAACGACGGATTGCGGGGCGGTGCCATCAAGATTCGGGCGAAGATCGAAAAACTGGACAACAAAACCCTTGTAATCACAGAAATACCTTTCGGCAAAACCACCTCTTCTGTGATCGAAACGATCATCAAGGCCTTTGAAAAGGGGAAAATCAAGATCCGAAAGATCGACGACAATACCGCCGCCAATGTGGAGATCCTTGTCCACCTGCTTCCGGGTACGAGCTCAGACAAAACCATCGACGCGCTTTACGCTTTCACGGATTGTGAAGTATCGGTCTCCCCCAACTCCTGCATCATCGAGGACGACAAGCCCCACTTCATGCCCATCAGTGAGATCCTGCGCAGATCGGTGGCCAACACCGTTGACCTGCTAAAACTGGAGCTGGAGATCCACAAGGGAGAACTCGAAGAGCAGTGGCACTTCTCCTCCCTGGAAAAGATCTTTATCGAAGAGCGTATCTACAAGGACAAGGCCTTCGAAGATTCGGGAAGCATGGACGAGGCCGTTGCCCACATCGACAAGCGTTTGGATCCCTGGAAGCCCAGGTTCAAAAGGTTGATCACAAGGGAGGATATCCTGAAACTCATGGAGATACGAATGGGCAGAATCCTGAAATTCAACTCATTCAAAGCAGATGAATTGATTCTCGCCATCGAGAATGAAATTGCAGAGACGCAGCGAAACATCGAAAACATCATCCCCTTCTCCATTGCCTGGTACGAAAGGCTGAAGACAAAATTTGGCAAGGGACGCGAACGAAAGAGCGAAATCCGGAACTTTGAAAACATCGAAGCCACCAAAGTGGTTGTTGCCAATGAAAAGCTTTACATCGACCGTGAGGAGGGATTTGTGGGAACCGCCCTCAAAAAGGCGGAGTACATCTGTGACTGCTCCGATATCGATGACATCATCGTCTTCCGGAAAGATGGAACCTATTTCATCTCAAAGGTTTCGGACAAGGCTTTCGTGGGTAAAAATGTACTCCATGTAGCAGTCTTCGAGAAAAACAACGACCGGACCATCTACAACCTGGTCTACAGGGATGGCAAAGGAGGGAACAACTACATGAAACGGTTTGCTGTAACCGGTGTTACCCGTGACAAGGAGTACAACATGACCCTGGGAACCGATGGATCGCGCATCCTCTATTTCAGTGCCAATCCTAACGGGGAAGCGGAAGTGCTGCGGATCCTCTTCAAGCCAAAGCCCAAGCTGAAAAAGCTCGTCGATGAGATCAACATGGGGGAACTGGCCATCAAGGGCCGGGCATCCATGGGTAACCTCGTCTCCAAAAATGAGATTCACAAAATCACCCTCAAGGAGAAGGGTACCTCCACCCTGGGTGGGCGCAAGATCTGGTTCGACGAGGATGTATTGCGGCTGAATGCAGATGGAAGGGGACTTTACCTTGGCGAATTTACGGGTGACGATAAAATACTGGTGATCGACAAGGATGGTTATTTCCATCTCTTCACCTACGACCTGGAGAACCATTTTGAGAAAAATATGCTCTCCATCTCGAAATACCATCCGGATCAAATTGCATCGGTGATCTATTTTGATGCGGAGCAGAGTTTCTACTACCTCAAGCGCTTCAACATTGAAGCCAATGCAGGCAAACAGTGCCGCTTTGTGGGTGAATTCCCCGACAACAAACTGACCAGCATCACCTGGGAGAAATATCCCCAGTTTGAGGTTGTATTTGGGGGTACACACGAAGATCGGGAAAAAGAGATCATCGATGTGGCAGAATTCATTGCTGTCAAATCCTACAAGGCAAAAGGCAAAAGAATCTCAACCTTTGAAATTAAGCAGATAGTTGAACTTGAACCCCTTGTCAGGGAAGAGGAAGAGGTGGAGGGAACACCGGAGACCGAAGTGGTTGAACCTATGGAGGAACAGGCTCCTGAACCCGAAGTTATTGAACTAATTGACGACATACCCTTCGAGATTATCAGACCCGGTAAGGATGGGGAACCTGATCAGATGACCCTAATCTTCGAGTAATGAGAATATTTCTGACCGGATACATGGGATGTGGCAAATCTACCATCGGACGAAAAGTTGCTGCATTGATGGGAATTCACTTCATCGACCTTGACAAATACATCGAAGAGCGGTATTTTAAATCAGTACCCGATATCTTTGCCCAGGAGGGAGAAGCCTCCTTCCGTGAAAAGGAACGACAGGCACTCCAGGAAGTGTCTCAATTTGAAGATATTGTAATCGGAACTGGTGGTGGGGCCCCCTGCTATTTTGACAACATGTCGAAGATGAACGAGGCTGGCATCACCATCTACCTGGCTCCTGACAATGAAACACTTGCCTTCAGATTGTTGAAATCCAAAACCATACGTCCACTGATTGCAGGAAAGAGCAAGGAGGAGCTGATCGAATTTATTGTGTCAGCGCTTGAGAAAAGAGCCCCCTATTACGAACAATCCAAAATTGTCATCCGTGGGGTCAACGACGTGCAACCGGCAGAGGTGGTCCGGTTAATCCAGGAGTATACAGTATAGAGATGCCCGATCGGGCGTCTTTGTACTTTCCTTAATCAAATCGGAGGGCCCTGTCAGGCGAAATTCTTGAAATGTACCAGGAGGGTCCAAGCAGCATCAGCAGGGTGACGACCAGGGTTCCTGCATTGAGCATCAAGAGATGCATCAGTTGAAGGTTTACGGGAACATACTCCAAATAATAACTGGTGGCGTCCAGGGTGAAAATATGAAAATAAGATTGCAACAGACAGAAACCAATTCCGGCAATATTTCCCCACAACATCCCACGACCAATCAGGAAAAGGGCCAGGTACAAAAATACTTTCTGGATACTATGGTTGTTGCTCCCGACAGCCTTCAGGGTACCAATCATGGTCGTACGTTCCAGGATGAGTATCAGTAGTCCTGAAACCATGTTGAAACCGGCTACCAGAATGATCAACGTTAAAATGATCCAGACATTCATATCCAGCAGATTCAGCCAGTCGAATATCTGCGGATACTTCGAGGTAATGCTGATGGGCCTCATCAAAACAGAATCGGCCTCCGAATAGTGCAGCGTCAGCCCTTTAACCTCTCTGGTTATCTCGTCGAGCTGTTCGAAATTATCGATGGATACCTCGAAACCACTTACCTGGTCATCCTGCCAATTGTTCAGTTTCCTGACCTGCTTGATATCTGCCAATACAAAAAGGCGGTCAAACTCCTCAAGACTTGACTGGTAGATCCCGGCTACCGTAAATTTGCGCATCCGCTGCTCCGTAACCTGGAAGTTGAGGAAATAACAATAGAGCGGATCCCCTACCTTGACCTTGAGCAATGAGGAAATTTGTCTGGATATCAGCACCTTGTCTGAAATACCCTGCTCCGTAATTTCGGGAAGAGACCCCTCCACCAGGTTATCCCGGAAAAAACTCCAGTCAAAATCGGTACCTACCCCCTTTAGGACCATTCCCATCATCTCATCATCCGTCTTGATGATCCCAGGCTTGGTGGCAAAGACCTCCACATGCTTTACCCCCTCCAGGTTGGTCAAACGATCGAGCAAAACCTGGTCTTTATTCACCGGTACTGTCTCGAAGGAGGAGTTGGAATCAAAATTGACCAACTGAATGTGAGACCCGAACCCAATCACCTTGTCACGGATCTCTTTCTTGAAACCTGTTACTATGGCCACCGACAAGATCATCAGCATCATTCCGAAAGCGATGCCAAAAAGGGCAAAAGTGATGATGGATCTTGAAAATCTTTTTTTATTTTCCCGATCGGAAAAAATACGCCGTGCAATGAAAAGTTCGTAATTCAGTCTGGACACATCTTGATGTTTGCCGTAAAAGTAACCAAAAATTCTGTGTCGGATGTCTCCTTTTTAATACCTTTGACCGACCATCACCCTATTCGTAATTTGTAATTCGTCATTCGTAATTCTTCAAGATGCAGGTAAGACCAAAAAAAGGACTTGGACAACATTTTCTTCGGGACCATCAAATCGCCTCGGATATCGTAGATGCGCTTAAAATGGGTACGCGTACAAAAGTTTTGGAGGTTGGTCCCGGCATGGGGGTATTGACGAGATTCCTGCTGCAGAAACCCAATTTCGAAACCTCTGTGGTTGAGATTGACCGGGAATCTGTCAGCTACCTGAAAGCCTACCTACCTGAATTGGAAGGCCGTATCCTGGAAGGTGATTTTTTGCAAATGGAGCTTAAAAGCAAGTTTTCCACCGAACCATTCTCCCTAATCGGCAATTTTCCCTACAATATCTCTTCGCAGATACTATTCAAGGTGTTGGATTACAAAGAGTTGATTCCGGAGGTTGTAGGAATGCTTCAGAAGGAGGTTGCCGAAAGGATCTGCACCGGACCGGGAAGTAAAACTTATGGAATCCTGAGTGTCCTGCTTCAGGCATGGTACAAGGCTGAATATCTCTTTACCGTCAACGAGGATGTCTTCGATCCGCCACCCAAGGTTAAATCCGCGGTTATCCGGCTAACTGCCAACGGCCGAACGGATCTGGGCTGCAGTGAAAAACTGTTCAAGGCCGTTGTGAAGCAATCTTTCAATCAGCGCCGCAAGATGCTGCGCAACAGCATCAAAAGCTTTACACCCCGCTACGACGAACTGGATGCGCATACCCTGACACGCCGTCCCGAGCAGCTGTCGGTAGAAGAGTTTATAAAACTTACCAACGATATTGAGAAGCTGCTTTGAGGGGTTATGGGTTATGAGTTATGGGTTATAGGTTATGGGTTATGGGTTATGGGTTATGAGTTATGGGTTATGGGTTATGGGTTATGGGTTATGAGTTATGGGTTATGAGTTATGGGTTATGGGTTATGGGTTAGCCACCATCAGCGTCCCTAAGTCTCCCAGTCCCTAAGTCTCTAAGTCTCCCAGTCCCTAAGTCCCTCCGTCATTCTCACAGGCTGTTCATCGCCGTCACCGGATCCAGCCTTGCAGCAGATCTGGCAGGAATCAGGCCGGCAATCAACCCAATGGATATACTGATAATCAATCCCGTAGCAATATTCCCCGCGGATAATACGAACTCAAAATCGAAGCTGGCTTTGGCTATGTAGGTCCCAAAGTAGATAAGCAACAGACCGATCAGTCCGCCGATCAAGGACAATACGGTTGCCTCAAAAAGAAATTCAAGCAGGATAAACCTGTTTTTTGCCCCCATTGCCTTTTGAATGCCGATGATTTTGGTGCGCTCCTTCACAGAGACGAACATGATGTTGGCAATGCCAAAACCACCCACCAGGATGGAAAACCCACCAATGATCCAACCGGCTAAGTTCAATATTTTGAAGATTCCATCCAGCTGTCCGGAGATCAGACTCACCTCATTCAGGGCAAAATTGTTTTCGGCTGCCGGTTTGATGCGGCGGATGGAGCGCATGATCCCCTCCATCTCCTCCAGGATACGGCCGGCAGGTACATCGTTCTTTCCCTTGATGATAATGCTTTGTCCGTTGTCCATTTTGGTATCAACCATCCTGCCCGCGAACTTCACCGGAATCAACACACGGTTGTCCATGCTGGTGCCGAACATATCCTCCCCCATCTTCTCAAAAACACCAACAACATAGATTGAAAAGCCCTGTATTTTGATGTTCTTACCGATCGGGGTACTACCCGGAAAGAGTTGGGATGCCAACTCCGAACCCATCATCCCCACATTGCTGGCACCATCCAGTTCATCCTCCGACAGCGGCCTGCCTACCCCGACTTTCAATCCCCAGGTTTCTATCAATCCACCGGATCCGGCAATTACCGTAACATTTTCGGCCTTGTTGTTGCCAAACTGTACGGTCCTGCTGAAGCCATAATTGTAAACAACATACTGGGCAAGGTTGGACCTGCGCCGGATCTCTTCTGCCTCAGTGAGCAAGGGAACGGGACGGTTAAGGTATTTCCACCAGGGATAATCCGTCTCCCCCGGCGGGGGTGCCCATGGCCATTTCTGCACATACACCACATTGCTTCCCAATTTCTCCATGCTGTTGCGAATGGTCCGCTCCAGGGAGTCGATGATGGTAAAGACAGAAATGATGCAAAAAATGCCGATGGTGATACCCAAAAGTGACAGAAAAGTACGAAGTTGATTTACAACAAGGGAGTTGTAGGCAAAACGAAAACTTTCCAAAAACAGCCTTATAAATAACATAGGATGGGTCGATTTCAGCCGAAAGTTAAAACTATTTTTATTACTTTTGTGGAAAATTTTTAAGGAATTAAGAATGAGTAATTTAAAAAATATAAAGTCTGCTTTGGTCTCCGTTTACTACAAGGATGGACTGGAGGAGATCATTCAGAAATTGCATGAATCAGGAGTGATCCTGTACTCCACCGGGGGAACAAAACAATTCATCGAATCGCTCAAAATTCCGGTGGTTGCCGTAGAAGAGCTGACAGGTTATCCTTCCATCCTGGGAGGAAGGGTCAAGACACTTCATCCCAAGGTTTTCGGGGGAATCCTGGCACGTCGCGAAAATGATGGTGACAAATCTCAATTGTCAGAATATGAGATACCAGAGATTGATCTGGTTGTAGTAGACCTTTACCCTTTTGAAGCAACTGTAAAATCAGGAGCTACGGATGCCGAGATCATCGAGAAAATCGACATTGGGGGCATCTCGCTGATCAGGGCTGCCGCAAAAAACCACAAGGATGTGGTGATTGTCTCCCACCAGGGACAATATGGCAAATTGCTCCAGCTGCTCCACAGCCAGAATTGCGCGACTACCCTGGAAGATCGCAGGCAGTTTGCAGCCGAAGCTTTTGCAACCTCCTCCCACTACGACACGGCCATCTACAACTATTTCGCCGGTGATACCAGCGAGGTTTTCCGTCAAAGCTACAACCAGGCTAAATCGCTCAGGTATGGGGAAAATCCCCACCAAAAGGGACTCTTCTTCGGAGATTTTGAAGAGATGTTTGAGCAACTGCAGGGCAAGGAGATCTCCTACAACAATTTGCTGGACATCGATGCCGCAGTCAACCTGATCGATGAATTTACCGAAACCACATTTGCCATCCTCAAGCACAACAATGCCTGTGGTTGTGCCTCCCGTGAAAATGTTACAGAAGCATTTCGTGCGGCGCTCGCCGGTGACCCAGTCTCTGCTTTTGGCGGAATTTTCGTCACCAACAGGGAAGTTGATGGAATCACCGCCGAAGAGGCCTCAAAAATATTCTTTGAAGTGATGATTGCACCATCCTATACCCCCGAGGCACTGGAAGTACTCAAAGGTAAGAAAAATCTGATTGTACTTGTTCGGAAGTCAGATAAACTTCAGGATCAGCAATATAGAACGGTATTAAATGGAGTTATCCTTCAGGACAGGGACTCAAAAAAGGAAACTGCTGAAGATCTAAAGCCGGTTACAATAAATTCACCTACCGAAGATGAAATTTCTGATCTTTTGTTTGCCAATCGTTTGGTGAAACAGTCAAAATCCAATACCATTGTACTGGCAAAAGGCAAACAACTTTTGGCCAGTGGAGTTGGACAGACATCCAGGGTAGACGCCTTGAGGCAGGCCATCGAAAAGGCCAAATCCTTCAGCTTTGAACTGGAGGGAGCCGTTATGGCCTCCGATGCATTCTTCCCTTTCCCCGACTGTGTGGAAATCGCACACAAGGAAGGAATCAAGTCTGTCATTCAACCCGGCGGATCCATCAGGGACAAAGAGTCTGTCGAATTCTGCAACAACCATCAAATGTCGATGGTAACAACAGGGTTCAGACATTTTAAACATTAAATAAAAAAATATACAATATGAGTTTCTTTTCATTTCTGACACAGGAAATTGCAATTGACCTCGGTACAGCAAATACCATCATCATCCACAATGGGAAAGTTGTGGTGGATGAACCATCTGTCGTTACCATCGACACCAAGACGGAAAAGCTGGTAGCCATCGGAGAAAAGGCCCGTCAGATGCAGGGCAAAACGCACTCCAACCTGAAAACGATCCGTCCTTTGCGCGATGGGGTTATCGCAGACTTCAATGCCGCTGAACAAATGATCAGGGGAATGATCAAAATGATCAATCCAAAGAAACGTTTCTTTGCGCCAGCCCTGAAAATGGTCATTTGTATCCCATCAGGTTCTACAGAAGTTGAAATACGTGCCGTTCGTGACTCCGCCGAGCATGCCGGAGGCAGGGATGTCTACATGATTTATGAACCTATGGCCGCTGCCATTGGTATCGGATTGGATGTAGAAGCACCGGAAGGAAACATGGTGGTGGACATCGGTGGCGGAACCACTGAAATTGCCGTCATCTCCCTCGGAGGTATTGTTACCAATAAATCCATACGGATTGCCGGCGATGATTTGACTGCCGATATCATGGAGCACATGCGCCACCAGCACAATGTGAAGATTGGCGAAAGGACTGCCGAAGAGATCAAAATTGTGGTGGGCTCTGCCATGACCGAACTCGACGATCCACCGGCTGATATGATCGTTAAAGGGCCGAACCAAATGACCGCGATGCCCATCGATGTGCATGTCACCTACACTGAAATTGCACACTGCCTGGATAAGTCGATCTCAAAGATTGAGACTGCGATCACCAATGCACTGGAACACACCCCGCCGGAGTTGTATGCTGATATCTACAAACGCGGAATCTGGCTGGCAGGTGGTGGTGCACTGTTGCGCGGATTGGACAAAAGATTGTATGAAAAATTCAATATTCCGTTCCGCATTGCGGAAGATCCGCTGCGGGCAGTGGCCCGGGGTACTGGGGTAGCTTTGAAGAACGTGGATAAATTCTCATTCCTGCTTCGATAACAGCCAAATAAAACATGAGGAATCTTTTTAGGTTAATCCTAAGGTATCATTACATCTTTCTGTTTGTTTTTCTTGAAGTTTTCTCGCTTTCCCTGGTCGTATCCTACAACAATTACCAGCAGGCGAAATTCCTGACCTCCAGCAATGGAATCAGTGGTTATTTCTTTGAGAATTTTGCAGGTATCTTTCAGGTTTTCGACCTTAAGAAGGCAAATACGGAGCTGGCTGAAGAGAATGCGCAGTTAAGAACAGCCTTGCAGCATTACCAACTCAGAAGCAGCAACAATTCACTGCAAAGTATCCAGGCAGAGAGAAATCCTTTGATCACCATGACCAGGGATTCACTCAACAAAATTGTCTATTTCTTTACTACTGCCAGGGTAATCAACAACTCTGTGAACCAGCGTCACAATTTTCTCACACTGAACAAGGGACGTTACCAGGGAGTTAAGACCAATATGGGTGTCGTTTCAGCAGGAAGGGTCGTCGGTCTGGTAACGGATGTTGGTGACAACTACTGTTCCGTCATCTCGATTTTGAACGAGCGATGGAAATTGAGTGCAAAAATCAAACGGAATGATTTCTTTGGTTCTTTGTCCTGGAACGGCCAAAATTACCGGAAAGTACAATTGAACGAAATACCTTACCATGTGCCTGTGGAGAACGGAGATACAGTGGTAACAACCGGCTTTTCATCCAGTTTCCCTGAAGGACTAGAAATTGGTATTGTAACAGACTATTCCATTGGCTCCGGTAGCAATTTCTACAAGATTGATGTACAGCTTGCGGTAGACTTCAGAAGTATTGTTCAGGTGGCGCTGGTAGAAAACAGGCAGATAAAAGAGATCAACAAACTTGAATCCTTGAACAACGATGGTAAATAACCTGCTCAAATATTCGCTGATCTTTGTAGTTGCAGTCTTGCTTCAGGTACTGGTACTCAATCGTATCCTGATTTTCAGGATGATCTCCCCCTACTTCTACCTTATTTTCCTGCTTCTCCTGCCCTATGATACGCCACGAGCCTTGCTCATATCCCTGGGGTTTGTTCTTGGCCTGTCGATCGATGCTTTTACCAACACACTCGGGGTGCATACGGCTGTTTGCGTCCTGATAGGTTTTATCAGACCGGGAATTCTCAACAAAATTTCGACACGGGAAACGCGGGAATCGGTTTCAGCCCCACGGATTTCCACCATGAGTGTCAATTGGTTTATCGGCTACACGGCTATTTTTGTGACCATACATCACCTCCTCTTGTTTATGCTCGAGGCTTTTACTTTTCAGGGCATCCTTTTTACGCTGGCAAGGGCTGTCTTGAGCGGAATCCTATCCGTAGCCTTGATTGTCATAAGTCAGTTTCTGTTTTTCAGAAAGTAGGCGCTGAAAGAAGTTGAGCGTTGAAAGTTGAGAGTTACGCGTTAGGAGCCCGGAGTTGAATAGAGTTTGGCAATGGCGTTTTTACTTTAGCCTTTAAACTTTAGCCTTTGGCCTTATAAAATTAGATCAATACCTGTTTCAGACAAATTGAATAAAGTATAAAAGTGGATACCTACACCAAGAGACAATACCTTTTGATTGGCATTTTTAGTCTGACCGCTTTGGTCATGATTGCCCGCCTATTTTACATACAGGTTATCGACTCCTCCTACAAAATATCTGCAGCCAGCAATGTCCTCCGCCGGCAGATCAACTACCCTGCCAGAGGATTGGTCTACGACCGTAACAACAAATTGATTGTATACAACCAGGCGGCCTATGACGTATTGGTAACTCCCAGGGAGATGAAAGCATTTGATACCCTCTCTTTCTGCAGGATCGTTGGCGTAGAAAAGGCCGATCTGGTGAGTGAGATCAAGAAGGCAAGAAGCTTCTCCATGTACAAGGCATCCCCGATCATTAAACAGCTATCGTCCCACCGCTATGCGGTTCTGCAGGAGCAGCTTTTCAAATACCCTGGATTCTTCATCCAGGCCCGTACCCTCAGGCAATATCCTGCCACCATTGCCTCCCATATTCTCGGCTATGTAAATGAGGTAGATCAGAAGAAAGTAGACGAAGACAAGTACTACGAGAGTGGCGACTACATAGGCATTTCCGGCATAGAGCAGGCCTATGAAGCTGAACTAAGAGGGGTAAAGGGAATTTCCTACATGATGGTGGATGTACACAACCGCATCAAGGGTTCCTTTGAAAAAGGAAAAATGGATACAGCTGCCATGATCGGTAAAAATTTGATTTCTACCTTGCATGCGGATTTGCAGGCCTACGGTGAGCGACTGCTGGCCGGAAAGGTTGGAAGTATTGTGGCCATCGAACCGGCCACAGGCGAGATCATGATTCTGGCAAGTTCGCCAACTTTTGATCCCGGAATGTTTGTAGGACGTGAAAGTACCAAGAACCGCATCAAACTGCTGAACGATCCGCTTAAACCAATGCTTAACAGGGCCATCACCTCCTCATACCCTCCCGGATCCACCTTTAAACTGGCCAACGCCATCATCGGACTGGAAGAGGGCCTCCTCAGCGAAGGAGTCCGTTACTCCTGCAACGGCGTGAGATCGCTCCCCATCAAATGTACCCATAGCCACGAAACCCCATTACCTTTGAGCAGTGCCATCCGTGAATCGTGTAACTCCTACTTTTTTCAGGCTTTCCGGGCAACCATCAACAAATATCCTACTTCGGAAGAGGGATTTGAAGCCTGGAGGAACCATTTGATCGACCTGGGTATGGGAAAGCGCATTGGAGGTGATTTAACGGCAGAAACCGCCGGTAATGTCCCTAAAACAAGCTATTACGATCGATTTTTCGGCAAGAGTCACTGGAATGTGATGACCATCCGTTCGCTCTCCATCGGACAGGGAGAGTTGTTGCTGACCCCGCTTCAGTTGGCCAATATGGTCTCCATCATCGCCAACAAAGGCTACTACATCGCACCCCATGTGGTCAGAAGTGTGGTAGATTACGACCGTACAGAGAAGGTACTTACGTTTGACAAACATGTTACTTCCGCCGATCCTTACCTTTTTAACATCATCACCGATGGGATGGCACAGGTAGTGGAGAATGGTACTGCCCGCACTGCTGCAAGGGTCGAAGGACTGGCCATTTGTGGCAAAACGGGTACCATCCAGAATCCCCACGGGGAAGCACACTCTGCTTTTGTGGCATTCGCCCCCAAGGATGATCCTAAGATTGCCATTTGTGTTTATGTGGAGAATGGCGTCTGGGGTGCCCGATATGCCGCTCCTATCGCCAGTCTGATCATCGAAAAATACCTCACCGACTCCATTTCCCCCAAAAGAAAATACCTGGAAGAGAACATGCTGAGCACAGATTTAATATCTGCTATGCATCTGACGGGAGGGGATTGATAAAGGATAAAGGGTAAAGGATAAAGGGTAAAGGATAAAGGGTAAAGGGTAAAGGATAAAGGGTAAAGGGTAAAGGGTAAAGGGTAAAGGGTAAAGGATAAAGGGTAAAGGATAAAGGATAAAGTAGCATTTGTGACCAAATGATGGTTTGTCTTAGCAACAGTTTAAATTTTGAAAATCAATATACCGGAGGTATAATATGTGGGTAGAAAGCAAATGATAAATAGTCCATTTCGTCCCATATGGGACGAGATAATCACTATTTGTCGATTTTCTACCCACATAAAATCCCTGGCGGGATTAAAAGTATAAATTCAAGTATGGCTAACAGCTAATAGCCAACAGCTTTTTTAAGAATCAATGAAGAGTAACGACAACTTATTGCTGAATTTGGATTGGATCTCTATCCTCATATACCTTTCATTGGTATTTCTGGGATGGATCAATATCTATGCTGCCGTGTACAGTGAGGAGCACAGCAGTATTTTTGACCTGGGCCAGCAATACGGCAAACAGCTGATATGGATCATTGCCGGCATCTTTTTGGCCATAAGCGTTTTGATCGTTGACAGTAAATTCTACGTTGCGTTTGCCAATCATATTTATATCTTCATTTTACTGTTGCTGGTGGCAGTACTTTTCTTTGGAAAGGAGATCAATGGGGCAAAAGCCTGGTTCGATATTGGAGGGGTTCTTCTACAACCTGCAGAGCTTGGAAAGTTTGCAACCAGTCTGGCGATAGCCAAGTACATGAGCCAGTTCAACTTTAAAATGGCAAATACCAAATCCTACCTGGTCCTTGGCGCCATGATTGCGGTTCCGGCACTCCTGATCCTGGTTCAAAACGACACAGGCTCGGCATTGGTGTTTGCGGTCTTCATCCTTGTCTTCTACCGTGAAGGTCTTCCCGATATTTTCCTGGTTGCCGGCTTTACGGCAGTCGTCCTTTTTATCCTTGCCTTGTTGTGGACACAATTTCAAATATTGATATTGTTGCTTTTTGTTTCATTGATTCTGTTTACTATCCTGAGACAGAGCATCAAAGAAGGAGTCATCGGTTTGGTCCTGGTCGTGCTGCTTTATGGATTATCTTTTGGATTGAAAAATATCATAGGATTTGATGCATCCCCTTTTGAATTGCTTGTGATAACCTCTGCCATTACCATTTTGGTTTTTATTGGATATGGATTCAAGGCACACATCCGCCAGGCATGGTTTGTGCTGCTGTTTTTCATCTTCTCCATCGCCATCACCCTGTCGGTTAACTACTTTTACCGCAATGTATTGATCTCACACCAACGCGACAGGGTGGACAATTTACTGGGGATCAAAAATGATTTGTTGGGTGCCGGTTACAATGTACACCAGTCAAAGATTGCCATTGGATCGGGAGGAATAATTGGCAAGGGATTTTTAAAGGGAACCCAGACAAAATACAACTTTGTGCCGGAACAGAGCACTGACTTCATCTTCTGTACAGTTGGGGAAGAGTGGGGATTCCTGGGCACGACAGTGGTTATACTCCTCTTCCTGACATTGTTGATCCGGCTGATTTACCTGGCAGAGCGACAGCGGTCGATCTTCAGCAGGATATACGGCTATTGCGTGGCCAGTATCCTCTTTTTCCACATTGCCATCAATATTTCTATGACCATCGGACTGGCGCCTGTCATCGGGATTCCCCTCCCCTTCTTTAGTTACGGAGGATCCTCCCTATGGTCATTTACCGTCCTACTCTTTATCTTTATCCGGCTGGATGCCAGCAGAACGAAGAATCTGCGGTAGAAAATCATTTGGTCGTTTGGTGATTTTTTCCTATCTTCGTTATATAAGACAGAAGTCGTAAAAGTTCTTTCACAGAGAATTTTATTGCTCCGCCACGAAATTTGAAACAGCATTGAAATTGTCGCTCGTGGCAGAATTTTTAGAGGAAAAACAAGTTGTGTACCTCATTTTTTTCTCTTGTAAATCTTACATAATGCAACAATTTCAAAGCTGTTATCAGTTTCATCTAGGAGTCATAAATGCGCTGTGTAATATTTTTGAATGTCTTCCGTTTTAGCCCAAAATAGCTTAACTTTAATAGACACTAAAAGTTGAGCCGATGGAAAACAGGGCAGCCATTGAACTGAGATACGCACTTTGTGACACCGAACCAGTTGTATATCTGGTCATTGCCTACGATTCAGAACTAATCCGCCGGTTGAAATCGCATACCACAGCCAGATGGAGTAATACCCTCCAAGGCTGGTACATTCCTTGCAGTGAGTTTCATCCTGAAAAATTCAAGCACGACTTTGGCGAAGCTTATTACCTGCATGCAAAAAGCGATCATGCTGCCTTAATTCTGGGAAGTATAAAATGCAGGCGTACCGCCAATGGCAAGGTTCGGTCCACCGGTCCCTTTGCCAAAAAAGATCCGGACAAGGAGGAGAGGATACGGCAGTTTCGGGAATGGATGGTGAGCAAGCGTTACAGTGATCGAACTGTGAAAGTCTATTGTGACTGTTTGAACCTATTTTTCCGGTTCTTTTGCGGAAAAAAAATTGAAGAGATTACCAATTCTGATCTTATAGACTTCAACAACCGTTACATTCTGGCCAATGGTTATTCGGGAACCTTACAGAATCAGGTCGTGAATGCATTAAAATTGTTTTACAGCCGCATGGAGGGGGTTCAATTGGTAGTGGAGCAATTGGAACGCCCAAGACGCTCTCATGCTTTACCAAATGTTTTGAGCAAGGAGGAGGTAGCTGCCATTTTGCAATCTCCGGCTAATATCAAACATCGGGCGATGTTAAGTCTGATTTATGCATGTGGGTTAAGGCGCAGTGAATTATTGAATTTAAGACTACCGGATGTTGACAGCAAAAGAGGATTGCTAATTATTAGGCAATCAAAAGGGAACAAAGACAGAATTGCCCCAATATCGCAGAAAATCATCGGGATATTGCGTGAATATTACAAATGCTATAGACCCAGCAAATGGCTCTTTGAAGGTCAAAACAACCATGAACAATACTCGGAAGCAAGTCTGGCCAAGGTGCTAAAGATAAGTTGCATTAAAGCCAGGATAACTAAACCTGTTACCTTGCACTGGCTTCGGCACAGTTATGCCACACATCTATTGGAGAGCGGCACTGATTTGCGTTACATTCAGGAGCTTTTGGGACATAAAAGCAGCAAAACAACAGAGATATACACGCATGTCTCGACAAAAAGCCTGCAAAACATAAAAAGTCCTTTTGATGATTTGTTTTGATTATTATGTCATGAGTGGGCACTTAAAACCCACTGATTATTAATTGTTTATCTTCTCGTTCTTTGAAATTATTGTAATCGCACTTCGTAAGTATCTCTCTTATAGGTGTTTTGTCCAGTAGTGAAATGCTTAGAATCTGTAAAATTTCGTAGATTCT
>CAMCBW010000026.1 GCA_945873105.1 Tangfeifania diversioriginum | reverse complement strand
TGGAATGGCGTGGAGTACACTGTTTCAGGGATATACACTTCTGCATTTACCAGTGTGGCAAGGTGTGATTCTATCGCCACTTTAAACCTGTCTGTCGTACCCGTGCTGACTTCTTCCAACGATACCGTGGTTTGTGAAAATGAAACTCCGGTGGTTTGGAATGGCGTGGAATACACTGTTTCAGGGATATACACTTCTGTATTTACCAGTGTTGCCGGGTGTGATTCTGTGGCTACTTTAAACCTATCTGTGGTTCCCGTGCTGACTTCTTCCATCGATACCGTGGTCTGTGAAAATGAAACTCCGGTGGTGTGGAATGGAATGGAGTATACTGTTTCAGGGATATACACTTCTGTATTTACCAGTGTTGCCGGGTGTGATTCTGTCGCCACTTTGAACCTGTCTGTCGTTCCGGTAACCTCCAGCATAACAGATACAACCATTTACCAGAAAGATCTTCCGTTTGTTTGGAATGGCAACAGTTACAATGCTGAGGGAACATACAATTTCACACTTATAAATGCAAATGGTTGTGATTCGCTGCTTACACTGAATTTGAAAGTACTTATCCCTATTCCACCGCTGACAATAACCATTGATACTGCTGTTTGTGTTCAGGATCTTCCGGTAATCTGGAACGGAAAGGTTTATTATTCAGAAGGACAATATCGTGACACATTAGTTTCCATTTCAGGAGCAGATTCAACCGTTATTCTGAATATTACTCATATTTCTGAAATAAAACCGACATTTGACCAACCTGGCCCATATTGCCAAAATGCCAATGCCGATCCTTTACCAACAGTTTCTCTTAACAACATAAGAGGAACATGGAGCCCTAAAACCATAAATACACAAATAGTATCAATCAGTACCTATCAATTTACACCCGATTCAGGACAGTGTTCCCAGAAAATAGAAATTGAAATTGAAATTTTACCTGATGTTACACCAACATTTACTTCTATTGATCCGCTTTGCCAAAACACTCTGCCACCCGCGCTTCCTTTGGTTTCAACCAATAACATAACAGGAACATGGAACCCGGTAATTATTGATACAAAAGTGGCAGGTTTGTTTACATACACATTTACTCCTTTAGCCGGACAATGTGCAGTTCCGGTTTCAATGATAATTGAAATTACTCCTGAAATGACTCCTGAATTTGCCCAATTGGGCCCGATTTGCCAAAACGGCGATGCCCCAATACTTCCGGCAGTTTCAATGAACGGAATTACAGGTACATGGAGTCCGGCAATTATTACTATAAAAAATGAAGGTACATTTACGTTTACTTTCACACCTGCACCAGTATATTGTGCGGTTCCTGTAATCATGAATATTGTTATTACAGAAGAAATTATACCTGTATTTGAAGCATTTGACCCGATTTGTCCATTCAGTGCAGCGCCTCTTCTTCCGGCGGTTTCATCCAATGGAATTAAAGGAACCTGGAACCCGGCAGTTATAAACACCAATGTTCAGGGCATATTTAGTTACACTTTCACACCCGATTCAGGTCTTTGTGCTACTATAGCCACTATTGATATTGAAATTTCGGACATAATACCTCCGGTTGCCCTATCACGCAATATCACAGTTTACCTCGATTCGGATGGAAAAGCATCGATTACTACCCCCCAAATTAACGATGGCTCCTATGATAACTGCAAACTCGACACCTTGTACCTGTCGCGTTATGATTTTGATTGTGATGATGTTGGCAAAACTCCGGTTACCCTAACAGCAATTGATGTGGTTGGATTGGTTGGAACAACTGAGGCTACAGTTACAGTGCTCGATACCATTAGCCCGGTTGTAATTTGCCGTGGACCGTTTGAGATTCAGCTCGATGAAAATGCCGAATATAAATTAACCGTTGCCGAGGTGTTAGAGTTTGCTGATGATAATTGCAAAAAGATGGATACAATGTATGTTTATCCGCACGAACTGGATTGCGAACATATTGGGCTGACCATAATTACGCTGATGGTAACAGATGTGAATGGAAACAGTTCGTATTGCCAAACAGAGGTAATGGTTTATGGAAACCGGCCACCCAATGTTATTGATGACAGTGCAACTACTACGCAGAATTTACCGGTTGCGATTGATGTTATCAACAATGACTTCGATGAAAAAACCTCAATCAATATTTCCTCACTTGCTGTCGACTTAAAACCACAGAATGGTAGTATTTCAATAAATCCTTTAAATGGTGATATTACATATAAACCGAACTGGAATTTCACGGGGGTCGATGTTTTTGAATACAGGATTTGCGACGATGGAATTCCGTGTGATCCAGAGTGCGGAAAAGCTTTTGTATATGTTGTTGTTCGCGCCCTTAATGTTGCACCGATTGCTGTTGACGATTATTATGAAGCCGGTTGTTTCTCTGTGGCAGGAAACGTTCTTGACAATGACAGAGATCCGGATTCTGACAACTTTCAGATTAATACCAACCCGCTGGTTTCGACAAATCATGGTACATTAACTATCGATCCCGACGGAACCATAGCCTATTTCCCGAATGACGGCTTTGTGGGAATAGATAGTTTCCAATATGAAATCTATGACGCAGGAATACCAGTGCTTTATGATTCTGCCTGGGTTTACATTAATGTTGACTGTTCCGAAGAAAGTCAGAATTTACAGGATTGTGAACTTTTTATTCCTGAAGGTTTCTCTCCAAATGAAGATGGAATCCACGATTTCTTCCGTATTATGTGTATTCATAATTATCCAAATGCCAAACTCATGATATTCAACCGGAACGGCGATTTACTTTGGCAAAAACAAAACTATGGCAACTACAATGTATGGGGAGATCAGTATAATGCATGGTGGTGGGGAACATCAGTTCTTAGCAGGTACGACATTGGAAAACAAACCATTAATGGCGAACCTAAATTAAAGGTAGGTAACTATGTTTATGTTCTGCAATTGGGCAATGGAGAGGTGAAAAACGGAACGGTTATGATTTCTTATTAAAATTTTCTATTTGATTTAAATCAGTCTGTTTTTAACAGCCATATATACAAGTTCACTGTTGTTTTTTGCTGCAAGTTTTTTTCTTGTCCTCTCAATATGATCATTAACAGTTGTTTCTGCTATTCCAAGTTTTGTTGCAATTTCTTTAACAATCAACCCTTCAGAAAGTAGTTTAATTATTTCCACTGCTCGTTCTGATATTCTGGATGGTATAAAAGGAATAATTTGATCAATTAAGTCTGAATCATATTTAAATGTAATTTCTCCGTCATAGATATCAATAATAGATTTTCTGAGTTGGTCAATACCAATATTTTTTATCCGGTATCCCTCTGCACCTTCTTTTCTTAACTGTTCAATTAGTGGTTTATCGCAATAGTTAGTCAAAACAAGTGTTTTTACCGGAAGCTGTAACTTTTTCAAAGATTTTAAAATATCCACCCCATTCTCCTTTGTTTTACTGAATTCAATATCCAACAAAATCACATCGGGCTTATTTTTCTTAATCTTTTCAAGACCTGTTATTCCGTTCAATGCAAAATCAATAATCTCAATTTGTTCGTCATTACGAAAAGAATTTATCAACCCATCAATAAAAAGTTGATGATCGTCTAAAATTATAATTTTAATCATTTTCAGTTTAAATTGGTAAGTTTATCATTACAATTGTTCCTTTTCCTGGTCTGGAGTCAAAACTTATGGTTCCACCTAAAAGACATATCCGTGCCTCCATATTATTCAATCCAAAACGTGATAATGGGTTTTCATTTATATTAAATCCGATGCCGTCATCCTCAACGCTTATATTTATTGTTTCTTCATCTGCAATCATGTCAATGAGTATATTCTTTGCTTTTGAATGTTTAATACAATTTGCCATTAACTCCTGTAAAACCTTAAATAATTCAATCTCTATCGAGCTTTCCCATCTCATATTCTCACTTATACCTGTTTTAGACATTGATACATTAAGCATAGAATCGGTCTTAACATTTAAACATAATTCTTCGGTTGCTTTTAATAACCCATAATGTATTAATGAATAAGGTAATAAGTTGTGTGAAATATTTCTAAGCTGATCAATAGATTTATCTATACCGGCAATAATTTCTGAATTGTCAGGCATTAGCTCCATTTTTCGTTTAATGACAATTAGATTGATTGTCATACTGTCATGCAAATCTTTGGCAATTCTTTCCCTTTCCATTTGCTGGCCAACAATCATAGCTTTCTGTTTCTTAATCTTTTCCTGATCCAATTCCCTTGTACGTTCAATTACTTTCTGTTCAATATTTTCCTTTGCTAATTTTAATTCCTCAGCTTGTTGTTGAACCTTTTTTTCTTTTAAAAATGAATCTCTATAAATATATTCAAAATTGAAAATCAAGAAAGATATAACAATCAGAACTGTTAGAATCACTATTGTTGAATAAATAAAGAACCCGGGATTAGCATCGTAAAGTTCAAGCTTGAAATAACTGATGTAAATTAAAACTGCAAAAAACAGCAAATTGGAAATTACAGCATGCCTGAACAGCAAATGCAAAAATGAATTTGTTACAAAAATAATCAGAATTAAACCCATTAAATACTCCGAAAGTCCAATTCTGTCATGGTTATCATACAAATGCATGCGTTGTAAATAACTTATTACAATAATGGCAGAAAAAACAAAAATAGCCAGATAATAAAATTTCCTGAAAATCTTAAAAAAAAGACCGACCCCAAAAGCAAGTGATAGAAAAAACATAATTATAAACCATATTGGATGTTCCAAGTCGTATATTAAATAGAAAATTACAAACAAACAGGTGCTTAATAATGTAAAAATTAAAGTAAATGCATCATTTTTAGTTTTGTAATCCTCTGTAAATTCGGTTTCAATCTCCTTTTCTTTAAATTTCAAAGAAAGGATTTTAATATCGAGTGAAAAGGGATTAAATAATGTGTTAAGTAATTTAACTGGCATACATTAGAATAATTTAAACAGGTTATACGCAATGTAAAAGTAATATAATTAGGCATTTACGGGTAACCTTCTCCTTTAGATATTGATTGTCAGTTTGGCCGTTTTCAGTAATACCACTTTTATTGACAAAATTACTAATTTATGTTATCCTTGAAAATTAGTCGGAAATTTTATTGTGACTGGCTTAATTTGGATTCATTTCCATCATTCATTGAACTTGTCCGGAATATTTTCGTTACGGATAATATTTTCCCATTCCCTTGAATAAATTGTTCCATCTGGCATAACAGCATTTTCAAGACTTCTGACCTTTTTCAACTGGAATAAATCCAGTTTTGCCCATTTCAAATTTGATCCCGACAAATCCGCATTTAACAGATTTGCTTCACTTAAACTGACATTCTTTAAGTTACTCCTTGATAAATCAGAATTTTCAAGATTAACATAGGTAAGAACAGAACTGGTTAGATCAGCATCAGATATATCCGAATTGCTTAAATCAGCATTCCAGAAATCTACTTCTATTAAACTTGCACCTTTAAATAACGAATTTTTTAAACTTGAATTCCAAAAACAAACTCTCCTTAAAGATAATTTTTCAAGATTCGAGTTTTCAAGCTGACAATTTCGAAGGTCAAGCAGGTTAATTGATTTAAATTTTGAATACTTCGAATATTTTCTCAAAATGTCACAAAGCCTGTCATTAGCGTCTTTGGTTTTTATATTCCTCAGATAATCAACTTCTACCTGAAGTTTTTTTATTTGATTATTATACAAAGCAATCTCAAAGTTTCTTATTGTTTTATTAATCATATTAGTTTTTCTGGAAACCTTTTTTTTTAATTTACATTTATTTTTTTTATAAATATTTTTAACATGTGCATCCACTGTAAATACAAAGTAATACCATCCCATTTGTTTTAGCACCCATAAAAAAAAGGGGAAAGACACCCTGATTTTTCAGGGTGAAATAACCAGAAGTTTGGTATAATCTTATTTCATAATATAAGCTTAATAGATAAGCCATTGAAAAAGTTTTTATTTGACGCATTACAACCGGATTCATTAGAAATGCTATCACTAACTATTTTAGCAATCCATCTGAAGGAAAACGGATGGTCGACAACAATACTGCTAAACATTATATTGACAGGCATTAAGATACCAAAAAACGTTAAAGAACGGGTTCAGGATTTTTTATAAAAAACGAAAAAGACACTCCAGCACGACACTCCAGAAAACAAAAAAGACTTCACATCGCTGTAAAGTCTTGATTTTCAATGTGGGTTGTACTGGAGTCGAACCAGTGACCCCTACCCTGTCAAGGTAATGCTCTAAACCAACTGAGCTAACAACCCGGGATCGTGTGGCAAAAATACACTTTTTTATGAAAAAAAATCCCCCGGATGCAATCCATGGGGATTTTTTTATAAAATTGCCCTATTCATTCAGGAAGATGTAACGGATCACAACCAGCGCAAAAAGAATGTACATCATCCAGTGTACCTGTTTGGCCTTGCCTGAAGCAACCTTGAGGACAGTGTAAAAGAAAATTCCCCCGGCAATACCATTGGCGATACTGTAGGTAAACGGCATCAGCACAAATGTCATAAAGGCAGGGAATCCCTCGGTAAAATCGTGGAAATCGATGTCCAAAACAGAAGATGCCATCAATACGCCCACGATGATCAAAGCCGGAGCAGTGGCTGCACTTGGAATCATCAGCGCAAGCGGAGCAATGAGCAGCGCAAGCAGGAACAGTACACCAGTCGTAATTGCGGTAAGACCAGTACGCCCACCTTCACCGATACCTGCTGCACTTTCTACATAGGCAGTAACAGTAGAAGTACCCATCAACGCACCGAACGAGACACCCACAGCATCCACGAGCATAGCCTTCCCAATCTTGGGTGAGTTGCCATCCTTGTCAATCAGACCAGCCTTGTTGGCAGTCCCAACCAGTGTCCCGAAAGTATCAAACAACTCCACAAAAGTAAAGGTGAAGACAACCGTCCAGATACCCATGCTTAAGGCACCCTTGATATCGAGTTCGAATACCGCAAGGTTGCTAAAATCAGGGAGGGATATAAAGGCAAAATCCTTCGGCACGGTAGTTACCCCCATCGGTATTCCAATCAGTGTGGCCGCAACGATCCCTATCAACAACGAACCCTTGATATTTCTGGCCATCAATACGGCAGTAATGGTTAGCCCGATCAGGCACAAAAGCATGGAAGGGTTGTGGAAACTACCCAATCCGATGTTCCACTCAAAGAATTTAAGGGTAGCCATCCCCCCTGACTTGCCGATGGCCTCAACGGTTGGAGGAATCAAACTCGTTCCGACAATCATAATTTCGGAGAGCTTCAATCCGATGATCGTTATAAAGAGTCCGATACCTACCGTGATGGCCCTCTTCAATGAATTGGGAACCGCCACTACAAGGATCTGGCGAATCTTTGTTACCGTAAGAATGACAAAAATAATACCGGAGATGAAAACGGCCCCAAGCGCCACTCTCCAAGGCATTCCGATGCCTGCAAGGGCAACGGTTGCAAACAGCGCATTCAATCCCATTCCAGGAGCCAGTGCAATGGGGAAATTGGCGACCAAACCCATCGCGATGGTAACAAAACCAGCAGAGATAGCTGTCGCAAAAAATACGGCATTCTTGTCCATTCCTGTCGAGGCAAGAATGTTGGGATTGAGGAATAGAATGTAAGCCATGGTCATGAAGGTGGTGATCCCTGCAATGATCTCGGTCTTAACATTCGTCTTATTCTCAGTTAATTTGAATAGTTTTTCAATCATTTTTCAAAGTATGTAGGTTAAAATGTATATTTCGCACCCAATGTTGGCATTACCTTAAAGCCATCCATACCGCCGAAATTGCTGCTTAGTTCAACTTCACTTCCAATGGAGAATTTCTTTGTTGCATTGAACCATAACTGAGGCTCAGACAGGAAAATCATGCTGCCAAAAGCGGTTTTTTCCCTCCACAAATCAGCAAAACCGGTAAAGGACATTTTGCCCTTGGCGAAATTTAAATACCAAACGGCAGTCAGCTGAAAGTTATTTGGCTTACCGTCCATCGTATTGGCAATGTTCTTATAAAGAGCCTTCAGTGAGATTCCACGAGAAAAATCACTTGCATTCCAGGAATAATCAATCCCTGTAAGCCAAGCATTGCTGATGGAATATGCTCCACTGGCAGTTCCCGCTTTCCACTGTCCAAAACCACCGTTGTATTCACCATGCCAACTGAAAGGTGACTTCCCAAGTTTGAAGCAACGTGCAATTTCGAAATAAGCCAGGGCAGGACTGTTTTTCACTCCCCCTACACCATAATCAAAATCAACAAAGAAAAAGGTATTACCGGTCTTATCGGGTTTGAACATTTCAATAGTCGTAGTCAAGTAACCCCGATCTTTCCCAAAATCATAATGTGTCTGAATGTTTTGTGCCTGAAGCACCATCGCGGAAACAAAAACCATTAACAGCAGAAGAACTTTTTTCATGCGGATTTTTTTTAAGTTAAAAATTAAGAATAAAACAAAAATATAAATTAATTGTCAATTTACATTTTTACTATGGAACTGATTATATGTACATTGCGAACTTTTATATATTCTCTCCCATCAAAGAAGTGATCTATTTCTGAAGATCATTCTGTGCCGCTTTCATGAATTGCCCTGTTGAAAAAGTGATTCAACGGCAACAGCATTCGGTAGGTTTGCAAACACTTCTCCTTGAAACTTCCAGACAACAACTCTCCTTCTGTCAGACTGCATCCATATCCGTAGGAACGGTTTCGGATCAGGTCAATATGCTCCCAATCCTTTGGAAAGCCTTTTGGTGCCGTCTTAAGCGGATCGAAATAATGCTGGTCAAAAACAGCCTTAAAAGAGTTGTCCCCTGTAATATGAAGATACTCCTCCGGATGATAGTATATTTCCTGCCGGATGGCCAATAGATTTTCAGCAGATGGCATATATACACCGCCCGACAGAAAATACTCGCCGGGCTGAATGTGAATGTAATATCCTGCAAAACCTGATTTCCGGCCTCCCCTGGCAATGTAACTTCCATAATTGGTTTTGAACGGTCGCTTGTCATTTGAAAATCTAACATCCCTGAAAATTCGGAACATGCAATCCTTCGGCTGGAGCATGGGCACCTCCGGATCAAATTTTCTGATCTCATCAATCAACCAAGCAGTCAGATCCAGAAATTCCTTGCGCGTTTGATCATACCTGGCCCTGTTGGCTTCAAACCACTCCCGTTGATTGTGCAGGTCAAGCTCTTTGAGAAATTGAAGTATATCGTTCATAGCTCCCTTTTTTATTGCTATCAAAAATAAACAAAACAGCAAAACAATGTGGATGTGGAAAGCTATTTTTGTGAATTGAAGGAATACCAATTTAATAGTACTTTTAAATTGGTATTTTCGAATGATCCATTTAAATCTAAATGATGTTATCATCCATGCGAAAGAGCGTTATCCTGGTCGCAGGAGGGAACGGTACCAGAATGGGAACGGATCTTCCCAAGCAATTCCTTCAGTTGGAAGAGTACCCAGTGCTGATGTGGACCATTTTGTGTTTTCTTGAATACGATCCTGAAATCTCGGTGGTAGTTGTACTTCCCGAATCACAAATGAAATACTGGAAGGAGTTGTGCCAGAAATTCAACTTCTCCTACCAACACCAGGTGGCCAAAGGAGGAGAAACCCGCTTCCATTCTGTCAGAAACGGCATTGAATCTTTGACAGTAACAGATTTGGTTGCCATTCACGATGGGGTTCGCCCCTTGGTCTCCAGGCAGACCATTGAGAATTGCTTCAGACAAGCAGCAGCATCAGGGGCAGCAATACCAGCTCTGCCGGTAAACGAAACCCTTAGGAGAGGAACCCTTGAACAATCCTTAACGGTAGACAGAAACCTCTATTTTGTGGTTCAAACTCCCCAGGTTTTCAAATACCCACTCCTAAAGAAATCCTACCTGCAGGTTTGGGATCCATCTTTTACAGACGATGCATCCGTGGTTGAAAAGAGTGGTCATCAAGTTACCATGGTTGCAGGGAACAGGGAAAACCTGAAAATCACCCACATCGAAGACCTCACCATCGCAACTGCCTATATCAAAAAAAAGAAAGACACCCGCTGATGTCTCTCTTTTTACCGGAAACCAGATTCCGATAGTCCGTGTGCTGAAACAGGCAACCTTAGTGCAATACTATGCCTTGTACAAACCCGGATAATAGGCAGCAATCAGGTTTAAGTGATCAAGCGTGCCATTTACACCTCTGGCCAATACCCTTTGGCTGTAATACTCTGTCTTGTTCACACTATCCAACGTGATAGGAAATCCATTGTACAAGAGATTGTTATCAAGTAATTTTACCCCAAAATATACTCCGTTACATTCGTATTGCATCGGTAACTTATCAGACAATACGTAGTACTTTTTGCACTTTTCCAGATTTTCAACGGCAACAACTACAGTCTGACCGTTTTCATAGGTAATTTGATACTGGGCCAGTTCCTTGTCTTTAAATGGCATTTGGTTATCAAGAGCAACGATGATATATGCACCGAATTGAGAGTTGGAATTTCCCAGAAACAAAACTTGATTTGCGACGGCTACCATGCTGATTATCAATATCAATGCAGTGGCTAAAACGATTTTTTTCATGACTAAAAAATTTAAGACTAATGATTTTAAAAAACTAAATTTCCGTTTAACTTGCAAGTCAACTATAAGACGCCTGCCTTCAATTTTTGTTACAACAAAACAAATTCCATTCCACCATTTATGACGCAGCTAAACATTGACATCTAGCCATTATGTTTCTCACTTTATACCAGAGAAGAATCATATTAAACTGATTTTATGATCCTTATAAAACATGCTAACTGGAATTATGTACTTATTTACTAAAACCAAACACTTCTTAGTACTCCATTTTTTAACTAATTTTTAACAAGATTTTAACCATAACATGACTTAAATCAGCATCTTGCAAGAATTTTTCCGATCTAAAAATCTAGACTTTGAACCAGAAAATTGCAGGCAGGTGGTTGGTCCAATGAAATTCCCCTTTGGTTGTTGCATACCTCGATCTCCCTTCCCATACAACCTTTAAAAACAATTTGCATTTGTATGAACAATAATTCGCTAAATTTGTAGGAACTAAATCAGCAGATGTTTCCAATTAAGAACATAACAACATACATTTAACTGAAACACAATGGAAAAAAATCAAGGAGAAGGCAGAAGAATATTCCTGAAAAATTTGGGTCTTGTTACAGGAGCCATGGTACTGCCAACTGGACAGTTGGCTTTTGGGAAACGAAACAAACAGACAATGAAACTTGGTTTCGTCACCTACCTCTGGGGAAAGGATTGGGACCAGGATACATTGATCAAAAATCTTGCTGCCTCCGGCGTTTTGGGTGTTGAACTCCGGGTAGAACATGCCCACAAGGTATCTCCGGCCCTTTCAAAAGAAGAACGATTGCTGGTAAAGAAAAAATTTGCCGATAGTCCAGTTCAAATCGTAGGCATGGGTACCAACCAACAATACGACTATGTTGAACCTGCCAAGTTGCGCGAATCAATTGAACAAACAAAAGCATTTTTTCAATTGAGTCACGACATTGGAGGTAAAGGAGTTAAGGTGAAACCCAACCAATTCAGGGCCGGTGTTGAACACAAGAAAACGATTGAACAAATTGGCCTTGCCTTAAACGAACTGGCCAAATATGGAGCAGAAATGGGGCAACAGCTAAGGCTGGAGGTTCATGGCAACGAGACTCAGGAACTCCCCAACATCAAGGCAATCATGGATGTTGCCGACCATCCCAATGCCACTGTTTGCTGGAACTGCAATGCCCAGGATTTGATTGGGGAGGGGTTGGAAGCCAACTTCAACATGGTAAAATCACGTTTTGGGGATATTTGCCATGTCAGGGAACTGAACGATACCTCCTATCCTTACCAGGATCTGATGAATCTATTCGTAAAGAATAAATATGCAGGTTGGGTACTCCTGGAGTGCAGAACGGACCCTGCCGACAAAGTCAAAGCCCTGATCGAGCAAAAAGCAATCTTCGACAAGATGATCAATGGTTGATTATCCGATTTTATATCTCATCTCTATTTGAACACATTCAACAACAAAACCTTCAGAAAATGAAAAAATTATACCCTTCTTTTGTTTTTGGAATGCTATTCCTCTGCGCCCTGGCACCATTGACCCTTCATGCACAGCAAGTTGCAGTTGCCGGAGCACCGTTGACAATGACCTCCCTGATGATCACCGATGCCAACAACGATCCCAAAGCAATTCCATTTGTGGGTGAAAAAGTCCTACTGATTCAATACACTGACCCTGATGTAAAAGACATCAATGATAAACTTTCGGATGCCGTCAAAGCAAAGAAATTTGATGAAAAACTATACAAGGGGATAGGAATTGCCAACTGCAAGGATACCTGGATTCCCAATGCAGGCATCAGAATGAAAGCACGTCAAAAGGAAAAACAGTATGCCGGGTCAGTGATTATGCTGGATGAAAAACATACAGTACCTACAGCTTTGGGACTGGTAGAATGCGATGAAATGGGAGTAGTGATCATTGTAGGCAAGGACAAGGCAATTAAATACCTGAAAAAAATTAAAACTGCCGAAGAGAGCCAGCAAGCTATACCGGAAGTTTTGGCGATACTGGAAGAAGAGATCAAAAAATGACCCTCCCAAGTATAACGGCTTGATTTAAATTTGTTCAAACCCATAAAAGATGAAGAAGGCAGTGGTGGGATTTCATTGGATTCCCAGAGTGCTCTGTATCATGGCAATACTTTTTGTAAGTATGTTTGCTTTGGATTCCTTTGCCCCGGGTCTTACCATTTGGGAGCAAATTGGTGGATTCCTGATCCATTTAATTCCTACCTTCATTTTGCTTGCCGCACTATTCGTTGCCTGGAATTGGGAGAGAATTGGTGGAATAATCCTGATGACCATAGGATTGGGATTAAGTCCACTCGTTTTTAGCATGAACTGGCACCGAACCGGATCCATCTGGGTTGCCCTTGGGATTGTACTGGTGATTAACATTCCCTTCGTGATGGTTGGGGCCCTTTTTATTATCAGCAATTACTTGAAGAAGAAAAATTGAAATTCAAAAAAAAAGCGGCCGATGACCGCTTTTTTTTTGAATTATAACTTCTCAAACAGCCTTCTCAGATTGACCTTTCCTGAAATAATTGTTTTCACCTGACCAATGTCGACACGTTCCTGCTCCATGGAATCACGGTATCGAATGGTTACAGTATTGTCCTCCATGGTTTGATGATCTACCGTTACGCAGAAAGGAGTCCCAATGGCATCCTGGCGCCTGTAACGTTTGCCAATGGAGTCCTTTTCATCGTATTGGCAATTGAATTCGAACTTCAGCTCATCAATGATCTCCCTTGCCTTTTCGGGTAGTCCCTCCTTCTTGATCAGCGGCATCACTGCCAGTTTTACAGGGGCAAGCGGAGCCGGTAGCCTTAACACAACACGGGTATCCTTCTTCCCGTCACCACCATCCATCTCCTCCTCAAAATAGGAAGCTGAAAGAACTTGCAAAAACATCCTGTCGACACCAATGGATGTCTCCACAACAAAGGGTACATAGGACTCATTGAGTTCCGGATCAAAGTACTGGATCTTTTTACCGGAGAATTTCTGGTGCTGCGACAAATCAAAATCGGTACGTGAATGAATCCCCTCCACCTCCTTGAATCCAAAAGGAAATTTGAATTCGATGTCGACAGCCGCATTGGCATAGTGGGCCAACTTTTCGTGCACGTGAAACCGGTAGTTTGACTCGCCGAATCCAAGGGCCTTGTGCCATTTCATACGGGTCTCCTTCCATTGCTCAAACCAGGTAAGTTCGGTACCAGGCCGTACAAAGAACTGCATCTCCATTTGCTCAAACTCCCGCATTCTAAAAATAAACTGACGAGCAACGATCTCGTTGCGGAAAGCCTTCCCTATTTGTGCAATACCGAACGGAATCTTCATCCTGCCAGTCTTTTGGACATTCAGGTAATTGACGAAAATACCCTGTGCAGTCTCCGGACGAAGATATATTTTGAGTGAACTGTCAGCCGTTGAACCCATCTCTGTGGAAAACATCAGGTTGAACTGGCGAACTTCAGTCCAATTGCGGGTTCCCGAAATAGGACAAACAATCTCATTGTCCTCAATGATTTGCTTCAACTCCGCCAAATCTACGTTGTTAAGGGCTACAGCAAAGCGGTTGTGCAATGCATCCCATTTTTGCTGATTCTCCAACACCCGGGCATTGGTCTCCCTGAATACTTTCTCATCAAATGCCTCCCCAAACCGACTCCGGGCTTTCTCAACCTCTTTCTCAATCTTTCCCTCAATCTTGGCCAGCTCTTCCTCGATCAGTACATCAGCACGGTATCTTTTTTTAGAGTCCTTGTTATCAATCAATGGATCATTGAATGCATCCACATGGCCAGAAGCCTTCCAGATGGTGGGATGCATAAAAATCGCAGAATCAATACCGACCACATTCTCATGGAGCAATATCATTGAATCCCACCAATATTTTTTGATGTTATTCTTCAGCTCCACCCCATTCTGTCCGTAATCGTATACAGCTCCCAGCCCATCATAGATTTCACTGGAGGGGAAAATAAACCCATATTCCTTGCTGTGAGCAATCAGCTTTTTAAAAAGATCTTCCTGGTTCATATCGAGAAAATTGTATTGTATTCAGGTTTGCAAAATTGCCTGCATTGGGAAAAATAACTACTTAACCTCTTCAAAATCGACATATTCGCCATCTTTGCGTCGATAAACTTTGTCATTCCGCTCCTTCTTCTCCACAGTAACGTTTCCTTGTGAAGTAGAGTCGGGCCTTCTTCTGGACTCCTCCTGCGCTTTCAAATCACGGTATATTTTATCTGCCGCCTTTTCTACAACCTTAGGTCCGAAATATCGGAAGAAAAGCTTAAAGCCGAAATAGAGCAGTATTAACAGGAAGACTGTATCGAAAAAAGTGACAATGCTTAGAATGATAAAAAGTGTCATACCTTAACAAAATTGCAACATCCCGCAAAAATAGTATTTTTTTTCGTGAGGTAAGTTCCCTTTGCCTTCAAGGGGTGTAATTGTGCGATGCTATCGGCCATAGACACCCTTTCTCCTTCTGTCCTCTTCCTGGAAAATCAGGTTGATGCCCAACCTCAGGTTTGCATTACATGCCTGGGAAGGTCTGAAAAATGAGACAATATTGTCAGTTACAGCATAGAGTTGTACCTTGCCTATCCTGAAATTCGCCCCCAAGCCAAGATTGCCAAAAGTAGACTCTATCACAGCGTAACTGGCTGAAAAAGCTACTTTTTCTGTCAATCGTACATTGGCAGAGGCCGTAAAGGAGGTGTGAATCAGATTATTTAACATCCTGACCCTCAGCAATCCACCCAAACTAAAATCTTCATTAAATTGGTATTCACCGGCTGCATACAATTTAACAGGAAGCAGGGTTTTAAAATCGTCATTGCTCTCAATTGGGAGGAAAGTGGTTCGAAGAGTATCTCTGAGTGCCAGAAACAATCCTTTGACATCGGTCGAGGAGGGCGGATGATTGGTGGGTGTTGTGGCATTCAGGTGGATTCCTTCAAACAAAAAATGCGCCCGTTCTGTAAGCACCGTAACATTTTGCTTCCAGGAGATGAACCCCAGGTCAATCAGACTCACCGAGAACTCGAACTGCTCGCTTACCTTGTTGGAAAGACCTACATCAACAGCCAGTCCGGGATTGCCAAAATTTGTCAAATAGGTTGACAAATCGAAATAGTCCTTGGCATACAATTTATACCCACGATCATTGACGATCCTTATATCAACAGGTGCTGAAATAAAGGCTTTACCCCCGGCCGCTAGATCAATCTCATCCCCACTTTTTGGCATTCCTGCTACAAAATTTAATCCAGCAGTTTTGATTCCTGCCATTCCAAACAACAATTTTCCCGTAATTCCGACACTCAGTTTTTTACTTATTTCATTGGCAAAAGTAAAGGCGAATTCGCGGTAATGTGCGCCTCTAACCCCAAAATACCCGGAATGGTAAGTACTTCCAATAAATGGTGCATTGCCGTAATACATAAGATTGACAAGACTTTTGGTAAAAACAGGCTCAGAGAATTCACGCTCACTCCAGGAAAAGCCGTAAAATTGCCTCCCCTTCTTCCAACCAATATCTACCAGCGCCACAGCAGCCGATTCCATGGCAAAGTTGTTCTTGTCCAACGAGGATAAAAATTTATTGAAATCCCATACCAGGGAATCAGAAAGCGCTCCACTACCCCTATGAATCAAATCATTGTATCTCCAATTGTTGGTATTGACCGAAAAATCAAACTTCGAAAAGAGAGGCAACCCGATGTAAAACCCCCGCTCAATTCCTGGTCTGGAAGGGTTAAGATCCTTGGTCTGAGCGATCCCTTTCATAAAATAGAGCGTATTTGGCTGCGCACTCAACCCTTCCACCCAAAGCAGGAACAGAAGAACAAAAAACGGGAGGATGCCTGACTTTCTCATAATTTAACCTTAAAAAGGTTGATTCGGGCCCTGAAACCAATGTAAAAGGTGATGGGCGAATTTTTTAAAACATTCGCCAATACTGGCCCCTCCTCAGGCTGGAACAACTTGATGGCCAAATCCATCTGAGTCGCTGTACCAAGATTTACAACGTCCAAAGACGAAAGTCTGTATTCCAACGAATCCCTGGAAGCTACAAGTACATCCCCTTGGGTATTGATGGTTGCCGCACTCAATGGCTCGTATCCTGAATCCAGGATTGTCCCATTGAAAGAGAGACTGTACCTTAACTTCATCGGTGTTTCGTTGATGGTTTTAATCACAACTATCATCGAATCGGTTCCGGTTGTATTCAATTTCAAACTGTCCAATGGGTATTCTATCAATCTGAACATCAAGGAATCTGCTGTAATGAGTGTATTCCCGCTTCCGGGTACTGTAGCATAATCCTTTACCAAATAGGTTCCTACAGAAACAGGTCGGTAGAATGCCGGACTTAGCTCATTTGTCTTAACAAGTCTATCCATCTGAAATTCAGACAAATCACAAGCTGACAGCAACATTAACATTGCAACAATACAGCAATATACAGATTCTCTTTTCATTGAATTCTCATTTGATAATTAGAAAGAAATCCTTCTGGTTTCCATTCGACCAGGTTCACAACCTGATCCTGCCCATCAAAAGCACCTACCGCCATAAGCCGGTTCCCGGATAGATTTTTGTCGAAGACTGTACCATCTGAACTTAAAAGGATACTTCTGTTTTCAGCATTTGAAGTCAGGCCAATCAAAACCATCTGCCCAATATGGTAAAAAGATGGAGGTTGGTCAACAACAAATGGAACCTCAATGGCAAATACCAATCTCCCCGAAGAATCAAATCGACTCAACTGCCTCGTGTCGCAGACCAGAAAATCCACATTGCCAGATTGATCCACAGGCAATGTAGAAAAAAAATGACCTTTCGAGAATTTGCCTGGCACAATTTTCTTCGATGAACCATCAAATTTAATCATTCTGATGTTTCCCTGTTTATCGGTCGTAACCATAATATTTCCTGACCCTTTGACCTTTACCATGAAAATATCATTCGCGGAATGTTCAAATTCTTCATCTGGCTTCACCCGGGTATTGCCTTGCCTGTCCATAATATAGGTGCGGAATTTGTCAAAACAGACGATGTAATCCTTCGATCCATCTTTAAAATGATGCACTGGAAATTCGATTAGACCGACCGTAGCTTTTGGTTTCCAGCCGGTTGTCAACTTGCCATTCCTATCGAAATTATAGATTTTGTGATCACTGCAAGCAACCATGAACCTGTATTCTCCACGGTCTTCATAGTCGAACATCGCGACTCCATTGGTCGCACGCGATTTTAATCGTATCGGAAAATTCTTCAACTCTGCACCATCCTGGCTGAGCAGATGAATGGCTTCACTTGTATTAAAAAGCAATTGTGATTCACCATTGCCGGAAAGTCTAACAACACCAATCTCTCCGACGATGGCACTTTGCAATGCCATCCGCCAACGTTCCAACCCATCTTTCCCCAAGGAGATAAGGGTATTGTCTTCACGTTGAAAAATTAAACATTGCGAACTACCTGACTTCTCAAAAGAGATAAAAACAGGCTTCCCAACTATTCGACCCTCAACAGTATAACTCCAAAAAGGCAACTTCTTTCGAATAATTTCCGGCTCAACTGAAAGCGCTGCAGAGTTGTAAACTTTTCCATTTTCATAGACCCACTGCCACGAGAAGTTGTTGATCATCTCCAAACTCCGAATCGATTTTTCAAGTTTGTGGTAAATGTCGGGATTCAAATGTGGTTCAAAAAAGGGAAGGACCTGTCCGGGAGCGCACCACAGATAGAAATTGTAACTATTTACCAGTCCAGAGGCGAAATTTGCAAATGCAGGGCTTTTGACCAATACCTCATCTCTTTGAAGCAGATCCAAATACCGCTTCAAGGAGCCGGGCGTTGAACCCATCAGCAGAAAACCATCCCCTGCCGTGATCCAACCTGTTTTTACAGCACCAAAACAAAGGTCACCAGCCAGTTTCCCAAAATGCTCAGAGGGAACCCTCCAAATGTTATTTTTTGCAGCAGTTACCCATTCAGCCCTTTTTTGATTTGGCTGAATGGAAGCCCATTTCCGGATGGCTGTATACAAGGCATCACCTGATCCTGGCCTAATTTTCATCAATAAAAATTGATTGTCAGCACCATCCTGCATATTTTGATTGGTGAAAACAGTGGCAGCCTCACCGGTCCAACTAGTGGCAAGATAGCGCTTAATATCAAGATTAAGGAGTGCAGATAGTTGGTTAACATGCATAGAAGTGCTGTCCGTCTGACTTTTTAACCTTTGATAATTGAAATAATCTTCAACATAGGCTTCGGGGTCGGAGGCACATTGTGAAGCAAAGAAGGTTGTAGTGGAGGGCATCCATCTGGTCAATGTTCCGGCCATTGGTTTTTGCCTCCTGAAAATGTCCTGGTAGTTGAGTGTAGCAGTATCATTTACAGTAAAACCATTCAATATAAGACCATTGTCCTTCTGCAACACATCAATTTCAGTCCATCCGGAAAAACCGGATAGTAGATCTGACGCATCTTGCTGAACCGGAAGAAGGTCTTTAAAAAAGGATTTGATGGATGGGTGACTGACAAAAATATTGAGATCCGTATTCTCAGCTGTATTCTTGTTCACCTTGAGGAAATCGGAATCTTCCAGCAAGGAGGGTTGGTCCATCTGATCTACAGCCATCCTCAGGTTTGCCACATCCCTTCCTGCAATAAATACGCCTCTGTAAAGCGTTAGATACATAGTTAGAACACTGTTTGCCTCAACCCATTCAAATTTCTGGAGTGTTGCGCCTTTGTATTTCTCTGCAGATTGTTTGGCTTTTTTGGACAAAAAATAGTTCCGAGCCAGAACATTTATACCGTTTTTCTCAGCAATACTCCCTATTTCCAACAAATAAAGACTCGTCTTTTCAATACGGACAAAATAGCACTCTTTTTCGTAGAGAAACTCGGCTTCATGTTTATTCCTCCCCATCAAGGAGTCTAGATAAAGAATCTCACGGTGAATTGATCCGATGCCTTCCAATCCAGCCAATGATTTCCAACCTCTATTCCCTGCAGTTTTAGTGACAAATGCACCAAGGTTACGTATTTTAATACACGTAGTTGCAGTCGCTGGAATGGCTTTAAGCGGAGAAGTACCCAAATACCGCGACTCTTTGGCAAAAAAATACCATCCGGCAAAGACCCCAGCAACCAGCAAGAGTGTAACGATAAAAAATATTTTTTTCGCCATGGCTTCTTTTACTATTCTCCCGTAAAAATAGCATTTTAAGAAAGAATAGTCGGGTTGAGGAAAAATAACCCAACAATGTCTTCAGGCAAAACTATTGTTGTTTAATTTCCGAAGCATCCACAATTCGATAGATCTTATCTGACCTTCTTACTTTGGAAGGTACGGATACCGAACAGTAGGATCCTTTGGGGGCCTCTTCCACCGGTATTAATTCGACTCTTACCTCTGAAACTACGGTTTGGATCACTCCGCTGCTGGGACCGGTAATCAAAATCTCATCGCCCGGCTTCAGCGGACCGGTCTCAAGTTTAAACTCTCCAATTCCTTTGTTGGTAAAATAGTTGGTCACTTTCCCAAGGTAAACCCTCCTTTTGGTTGCAAGTGATCCATAATTTCCACTCCACTCTCCAAGCCGTTGACCCAAATAGTAGCCATCCCAGAAGCCCCGGTTGAAAACAGAGGCCAGCCTTTCATTCCAATTCGAAATTTTCTCCGCAGTGAAACTCTTCTCCAAATAAGCATCGGCAGCTTCCCGGTAGCATTCAACCACAGATTTCACATAATCCGCACTTCTTGCCCGACCTTCAATTTTTAAAACTGTAACACCTGAATCCAGAATTTTATTAAGAAAATGAATGGTTTTCAAATCTTTGGGCGACATGATGTATTCATTGTCTACTATCAGTTCAGCTCCGGTTTCCTTGTCAGTGACAGTATAGGCCCGCCGGCAACTCTGCAGGCAGGAACCCCGGTTGGCAGAAGAATTCATCTCATGCAGAGAGAGGTAACACTTTCCAGATGTCGCCATACAGAGGGCCCCGTGAACAAACATTTCGAGGCGTATCAACCCACCTCCCGGTCCACACAAATTGTCAGCCTTGATCTTATTCGATATTTCCCAAACTCTGCCAATATTCATCTCCCTGGCCAACACCATTACATCCGCAAATTGAGCATAAAACTTTACCGTTTCGTAATTGGTAATGTTCAATTGTGTCGAGATATGGACCTCCATGCCAATGGCCCTGCAGGCCTGTATCACTGCAAGATCCGAGGCGATTACTGCAGAAACCCCTGCCTCTTTTGCTGCAGCAACGATCCGTTTTAAGGTATCTGCCTCTTCATCGAAAACTACGGTATTGACGGTCAGGTAGGTCTTCACACCAGCTTTTCCCGCCCTGCGGGTAATCTCCCTCAGATCGTCGAGCGTGAAATTGTTGGCCGATCTGGCCCGCATATTTAGGTGTTCAACCCCAAAATAGACAGATCCTGCACCTGCCTGAATAGCTGCCATCAAGGATTCATAGGAACCCACCGGAGCCATTATTTCTATATTGTTGGTCATACTTGCTATTAAAAAATTAGGCACTTTGCAAAAGTAAGATATTATCCGTTGTGAGATTTATAACATCCCCAGGATAATGTTTTCGGATAAAGAGTATATTTGGAAACTACCATATTCAAAATGGACGAATCTTAACTCCCTGATTTATGAAGTATTTAATAGTTACCATGCTCTCTTTGCTTCTGCTTCTTTCAGCCAAATCAGACAAAAAACAATACGACGAATCTTACCGGCCACAATACCATTTCTCACCCGAAAAGAATTGGATGTTTCAATCCAATGGCTTTTTGTATTCTGAGGGGGAGTACCATCTATTCTATCACAACATTTCAATTGGCAACAAACGATTCAAGGATGAACTCGGGCATGCTGTCAGCAAGGATCTGCTGCACTGGGTACACCAGCCATTTGCCTTAACCCTGGAGGATCGTGCTGCCGATCCCGATGCGGCACAACCAACCTCCGGCAGTGCTGTCATTGATTCAATGAATGTTGCCGGATTTCAGCAAAATGGGAAAAAAACGATGCTGATTTTCTACTCCGACAGTAAAGGAGATCAAAATCTTGCCTACAGTGTCGACAAAGGTGCTACCTGGAAGAGGTATCCCAACAATCCGATTCTCAAAAATAGTGGCGGAGAATCACATGATCCTAAAGTATTCTACCACACCCCCTCCGGCAAATGGATTATGGCCCTCTATCGCAATCAGGGAGAGGGAGCTGACAAGGCAGGAATCTCCTTTTACAACTCTGAAGATATGTTGCAGTGGAAATTCAGCAGCCACCTGGAGGGGATTGGAGAGTCACCTGATCTGTTTGAAATTGCTTCGGAAGTACCCGGCTCAGCAAAGAAATGGGTGGCTATTAGTGGAGAGGGTGAATACAAAATAGGCAACTTTGATGGTCTCACTTTCAACCCTGAAACAGGACTACAGAAATTGGATCTCGGTAAAAATTTCTTTGCGGCGCAATCCTTGTACAACGCTCCACAAAATAAATCTGTTCTGATTGCCTGGATGCGGGGAGGTGAGTACACCGATATGCCCTTCAATGGACAAATGAGTTTTCCAACCGAATTATCACTTCGCACTACCGCCAAAGGATTGGTATTGTGCAGAAAACCCATAGAGACCATCTCTTCCATCTACAAAGATGAAATAAAAAAGAAAGATAAAAACTTTATCCCCGGATTAAAAGGCAGTCTCGTTGGTGGGATAAAAGGAGATGCCATATTCATCCGGGCTACCTTTAAACCCGGGACATCAGATAGTTTTGGATTCATCGTTCGTTCAGGTAAAAAATCAGAAGGAACGGATATCCACTACGATACTGCCAAGAAAACGCTGGAAGTCAATGGCATTAAGATGATTGTCGAACCTTTGGATGGGAAAATAGAGCTGGAAATACTGCTAGACAGAGCCTCTATTGAAATATTTGCCAACCATGGGGAAGCTGGATTAAGTACCTGTTTCGCTCCAGTTCAGGGGGAGGAGGAGCTTCTGCTCTACACCCAGGGTGGCGAACTTTACCTTGAGTCCCTGGAAGCCTACAACCTCAAATCGGTCTGGGCAAACAAATAAAGTAATTAAGCCTATCTTTGTAGTCCAAATCTGTTTGATCCAAAGCTCAGTTTAAATGGCAAATTTGCTCGAAAATATTGACTATCCGTCAGATCTTAGAAAATTAAATGAAAAGGATTTGCCAGAAGTTTGTGCCAATTTGAGGGAGCTGATCATACAGGAAGCCTCTTGCAATCCTGGTCACTTTGGAGCCAGCATGGGCGTTGTTGAATTGACGGTTGCCCTCCATTATGTCTACAATACCCCATACGACAAGCTTATCTGGGATGTAGGCCATCAAGCGTATGGCCACAAAATTCTAACCGGCAGAAGACGACAATTTCACACCAACAGAAGATACAAAGGGATTAGCGGATTTCCCAACAATACAGAGAGTGAATACGATGCATTCGGGGTGGGGCACTCCTCCACTTCGATTTCAGCCGCACTGGGCATCTCTATTGCCGCTGAGCTGAATGGGGACATAAACCGAAAAGTCATTGCCGTGATCGGGGATGGATCCATGACAGGTGGATTGGCATTCGAAGGACTCAACAATGCCGGAGCAGCCAATGCAGACCTTTTGGTGATCCTCAACGACAACAACATGTCGATTGATCCAAATGTGGGAGGACTCAGCAGATACCTTGTTCGAATGCAGACTTCAAGGGCCTACAATCAAATTCGATCCAGTGTCTGGCAACTTCTTAAACACTTTAGAAGAGTTGGCAAAAAAATGCAATCACTGCTAAGAAGACACCAACATGCCGTAAAATCACTGGTGTTCGATGACAGTAATCTCTTTGAGGCACTTGGATTTCGCTATTTTGGACCGGTGGATGGCCACGACGTAATTGCACTTACCCGAATTTTTAATGACCTGAAGGAGATCCCCGGACCCAAGCTTCTGCATGTGCTCACGAAAAAAGGCAAAGGCTTTACCCCTGCAGAGAAGGATGCTACAAAATGGCATGCCCCGGGAAAATTTGATATGGTTACCGGGGAAATATTCAACGAACCCGATTCCACACCAAAAGGGTCGAAATACCAGTTCGTTTTTGGCCAAACCCTGCTGGAACTGGCAAGAAAGAACAAAAATATCCTGGGAATTACCCCTGCCATGCCTTCCGGATGTTCACTGAACATCATGATGGAAGAGATGCCAGACAGGGCTTTCGATGTTGGAATTGCTGAACCTCATGCTGTTACATTTGCCGCAGGATTGGCCATTTCCGGCAAAATTCCTTTCGTAAATATCTATTCCTCCTTCATGCAAAGATCCTATGATCAGATCATCCACGATGTAGCTTTGCAAAAATTGAATGTTGTGTTCTGCATGGACCGCGGTGGGTTGGTTGGGGCAGACGGTGCTACCCACCATGGAGTGTTTGATCTGTCATTCATGCGGGGTATTCCCAATATGATCGTATCTGCACCTATGGATGAACTTGAACTGAGAAACTTAATGTATACCGCTCAATTACCCAACAAAGGTCCATTTGCCATTCGTTACCCCCGAGGAAGCGGTGTGATCAGGAATTGGGAACAGGAGTTTTCAGAAATACCTGTAGGGAAAGGCCGTAAAATACTGGATGGCAATGACCTGGCAATCCTATCCATAGGTCATCCCGGAAACTTTGTCACCGAAGCCTTGGCCATGCTTGAAGGAGAACATCTATCAATTGCCCACTACGATATGCGTTTTGTCAAACCCATCGATACAGAAATGCTGGAGGAGATTGCATCCCGCTTCCACAAAATTATTACCGTGGAAGATGGAATAATCAATGGTGGATTGGGTAGTGCGGTACTGGAATACTACGCAAATTCAGGATTGACGATGCAGATTGAAAGGTTAGGTATCCCGGATCGCTTCATCGAACAGGGATCCCAACAGGAACTTTACCATGAGTGTGGATTCGATCCGGAAGGGATTTGCAACACCATCAGAAAAATACTGTCAACCCAGGATTAACTCCCTAATTTGCACATTTTCACATTTTCACATTTGCAAATTAATTCTTACCCATTTTTGTATTATTTTTATTTATACCTTTGCCAAGCTTTTTAATGGGGATGATTATGAATTACCTTTCGCAATACACCATTCCATATTCAGGATTGAGTGAGGGAAAGCATCTGTTTGATTTTACTGTCGACGATCGTTTCTTTGCTGAATTTGAAACTTCAGAAGTTGAGAAAGGGGATTTAAAGATTGGGATAGAACTCGAAAAGCGTTCTACTTATCTTGGTTTGACGTTCACAATCATTGGATCAGTTGAATTGGTCTGTGACCGTTGTCTGGAAAATTTTATCTACCCGATCGAGAGCAAAAGGAAACTACTGGTCAAATTCAGTGAAAAACCGGTCGAAGATGAAGCAGAAATGATCTATCTTCATCCAAGCTCCTTTCAGGTAGAAATTGCACAGTACATTTACGAATTCGTGATTCTAAGTTTGCCCATCCGTAGAATACATCCCAACGGGAAAGATGGAAAGAGTTTATGTGATCCGGTAATGATCAAAAAACTGGAAGAGCTCAGGCACCATGGCAATAACTTAGATGAACCGGATGACCCGAGATGGAATGAGTTAAGAAAATTTATTGGTAATTAAGTAAAGAATAGTTAAAATGGCACATCCTAAGCACAAACACTCCAGTACCAGAAGAGATAAACGCAGAACGCACGACAAAGCCGTCCCTGCCCAAATTTCATCTTGCTCCAATTGCGGCGCCGCTGTTAAATACCATACCGTATGCGCTGAATGCGGATATTACAGAGGTAAACTGGCTATCGAGAAAAGCGCAGCAGTTTAATATTCGTTCTGATAGTTTATACTTTTAAAGTGTCAGGCAATCGTCTAAAAAATCCCGAAAGGGATTTTTTTGTTGCTGATATTCGCTGAAAATCCATGCGAATTATTATCTTCATCGTCGTTTTTAACTGAACAATAAAATTTATCATGTCAAAACCAGTCATCAATGAAGTTAAAGCCCTGAATACCATAGCTCAGGACACTAAAATAACAGGAAACATTGAATCCGACGGAGATATCCGAATCGATGGAGCCCTGGTGGGTGACCTGGATTGCAAGGGAAGGGTTGTGGTTGGTCCGGATTCAAAGATCAAAGGCACCATCCGTTGTACCAGCGCCGAGATTATGGGATACATTAATGGTGAAATTGTTGTGAAAGATTTACTCTCGCTCAAGGGAAGTGCCTCCATTACAGGAAATCTTACCATGGGAAAACTGTCGGTCGAACCTGGCGCCCGCTTTGTGGGTCATTGTAAAATGATCAGTGATGAAAAAAACGTTCCGGAAGTTATTCCGGAGGAGAAATAGTTCCTCAAATACCTCTCTGGGTGTCCTGCAACTGCTATTTCTCTGGTAAAATAGCGTGGTGTAACCATTGAATTGATTGCCTGGCATGCTCCTCCATTCCCAATTGCTCATTTGACCCAAACGATGAAGCCATGATCAGTTTTCAACTGCTGCGACAATCATTTGAAAAAGAGTTTCAGAAAGAAATTCAATCCATTCAAACAACTTCACCCATTCCATTGTATGAACCGGTTGCCTACTCACTGGTAGGCGGCGGTAAAAGAATCAGACCGGTACTTTTGCTGCATGCGGCATCTCTTTTTTCTGAAAATCCCTCTTTCGCCTACCCAGCTGCCTTTGCCATAGAACTATTTCACAATTTTACCCTACTCCACGATGATATCATGGACCATGCGGTTATACGCAGAGGGAATCCAACGGTACATGTCAGGAATGGCGAAAATAGTGCCATTTTAAGCGGTGATGCCATGTCCATTATGGCCTTCCGGTATTTGGCCCAATGCTATACCCCTAATTTAACACCCATACTCTCCCTTTTTTCAACCACGGCACTAGAAGTTTGCGAGGGTCAGCAATATGACATGGAATTTGAAAAAAGAGATCAGGTAACTATCGATGAATACCTGGAAATGATTAGATTAAAGACTGCTGTTCTAATAGCTTGCAGCCTGAAAATGGGCGCTCTTCTGGCAGGTGCCAATGCACGAAACAGTCAATTGCTTTACGAATTTGGGATTTTGATCGGAATTGCCTTCCAACTTCAGGACGATTGGCTCGATGTCTACGGGGATGAGCGCACCTTTGGCAAACAGATCGGCGGAGATATCTGCGAAAACAAGAAAAGTTGCCTGCTGATTACTGCCCTTGCATTGAGCAACATAAATGACCGCATGGAGCTACAAAAATGGATGGCCCGCCCTGCCTTCGACCGGCAGGAGAAGATTGAAGCGGTCAGAAAGATCTATACCCAATCCGGTGCCGATGCTTCCACAAGAGACCTAATGAACCAATACTATACTCAGGCAATGGAGGCTTTGCAACAAATTGAAGTGGAAACCTCCGCCAAAACCGAACTCGAAAAATTCGCTGCTGAAGTCATGTCAAGGGTTAAATAATAGTAATTATCCTCCCAACACAGCCTCCATCCTGGAAAGTGCCTCTTCCAATACCTGACGGGGACAGGCAAAATTCAACCTAAAAAAGCCCTCTCCCTCTTTACCGTAAATGGATCCTTTGTTCAAAACTATTTCAACTTTGTCAATCAACAACCTGTTCATTTCAGCTTCGGGTATATCGTACTCCCTAAAGTCGAGCCAGGCTAAGTAGGTAGCCTCCATCGGAGTCATTTTTATCCGGGTCATCTTATCCCTGAAAAATGCATACATCAAATCACGATTGGCCTCCAAATATTTATTCTGCTGATCTACCCACTCCATACCAAAATGATAGGCCGCCTCCAGAGCAATATTTCCAAACAGATTGCCATTCTTCAAATGAAGCATTCGCAGAAAATGGTCGAACTGCTGCCTGATCCCTTTGTCAGGAATGATGACAAAAGAGGTAGCAAGTCCAGCAATGTTGAAGGTCTTGCTGGGAGCCATGCAAACAATGCAATTACTGGCAAGCTGTTCCGAGACTTTTGGCAAGGGAAGATGGTTATTTCCGGAGAATATCAGATCAGAATGAATTTCATCTGATATTATCAAAACATTGTTTTTTAAACAAATATCTCCCAGATCCAAAAGCTCTTGTTTAGTCCATACCCTCCCCACAGGATTATGCGGATTACACAGTATCAGCAACTTTGTCCCTTGGTCTATTTTGCGGGAAAGATCCTCCAAATCAAATGAATAGGATCCATTTGAGAACTTGAGCGGATTCTCCACTACGATCCGACCACAATCCCTGACACAGGAAAAGAAAGGTGTGTAAACCGGGGGTTGTACAATCACCTTATCTCCGGCACTGGTAAAGGCCATAATGATGGAGGATAAAGTTGAGACGACTCCTTGCGTGGGCAGTATCATCTCCTGGTCGATGGTCCAGTCATGCCTCACTTTTTGCCAATTGATGATCGCATTGTAATAGCCGGCTGGCCGATAAGAATATGCATAAATTTCATGATCCGCTCGGTAGCGGATTGCTGATGTTATGAATTCGGGTACCCTAAAATCACCATCTGCCACCCACAATGGAATGGCATTCCCATTCCCAAAGTAACTTTCCAGCAAATCATATTTTTCGCAGTTGGTCCCCTTTCTGGGGATTATTTCGTCAAAATCCTGTTTTTTCATGGTAGGAAAGATATAAATGCATTAAAATGGTTAAAGATTAATCGGAATACAATGGGTAGGGACAAAACATTCTTAAGCCTCTGGCAGACTGGTCAACTTAATCTGCTGCGGTCACTTTGAGAACCTTTAATCCCTCCTCATCCTCGAGCTTCAATACGAAATCAAATCGGTCCAAAGCCAGGCATAAGTCGAAATCACTGGCCGGAGACCATTCGTGGTTGGCAGGATCAAGTAGTCTGGCTCCATCCCCGACGCGCAGCAAATCTTTCATTTTTTGGAAATCCGTCTGAAGATTCAACAATTTATCCTTGATAAATTCTGCCAGAAATGTATCTTCCTGTGTGATTCTTCTCCCCTCATAACCCATACAAACCAAACTGACTTTGGCAGGTTGCCGTTTTGCAATATATTTGACAATGGCACCGGCATTGACAAAACTTCCCGTGAGGATCTCCTCAGCTCCTGTCGCATTCATCAACCCTTTTGTTCCGGAACTGGTGGTCATTACAATGGTTCTTCCTCCAAAATCGCACTTGGATATATGGGTAGGAGAATTCCCAAAATCAAAGCCATCGACCTTTTTCTCATAGCGCTCTCCAAGAAGAATGCTATCAGGAAATCGCTCTTTCAATTTGAAGGCATCATCGACCTGCTCAACCGGAATAACCCTGCCTGCGCCGGCATTGAATAGATAACAGGCCGTGGAGAAAGCCCTGAAAACATCAATCACCACCGTTGTGCCAATGGCTCTCCTTGCCCCTTCCGTTAATTGAAGAATTTCTATATGCATCACCTTAATTTTGTTAACTAACCACTAACCTGGACAGCAATATTCGTCTCTTTTTCTACTCTTCTTCCAATCTCCTGTAGCTGTTCCAGTTTAATAGCCAAGAGATTTTCAGCAGGAGTATCCCTGTCCAGGGAATAAATCATCACAGATTTTGGTTGTATTTCCTTCAATAAGCTGATCCATCTCTCCACCTCCGCGTCCGTTGCATTGTTGAAGGGTATGCCATCAATAGTTCCCTTTAAAAACATGGTTTGAACAATTAAATTTCCTTCAAATTTCTTCAAATTCCCTACCAGGGTGGCAATGGTAAACTTCCCTGTCGGTTTATTGATTACCCGAATGGTTTCCAAAATGGCTGAATCCAGCTTAAGTATATTGTCCTCCACCCGCTTCAAGGCTTTTACAACGCCCTCCTTGTGCAACATGGTCGCGTTGGAAAGAACGGCTATTCTCGATTTTTGGGAGAGCTCATTGCGCAATTGGATTGTATCTTCAACGATTTCCTCAAAATCTGGATGCATGGTAGGCTCACCATTCCCGGCAAAGGTGATCACATCCGGCAACTGCCCAATATTCTTCATCTCCAGCAGCTTCTGCCTCAATTGGGATTGTACCTCCTGTCGCTTCGGCAGCAAAACCGGACTCGATCTTCTCTCAGGATTCCATCCACATTCACAATAGATGCAATCAAAGGAACAAAGCTTGGAATCGTTTGGAAGAAGGTTAACCCCCAACGAAATTCCCAATCTTCTGCTAATGATCGGCCCAAAGATTGTTTTGTCAAAAAGAAAGGTTGACATGAGTTGAAATGAATTTGTAATACTGTTTCAGCATAATTTTTTTACCGTGGTTTTTGGCAGCAGTTTCAACCTGCCAAGATCCATTCCTGAAAGCAAATTGAGACCCGGCCTTTTCCCAACCTCAATTGATCCTAACCATTTGCCCATTTCCAGTGCTTTTGCACCGTTTATACAAGCCCATCCGATCAACTCCTGAAGAGAAATGTTTGGAAACAATGCCTGAATCACCTTCATCTCCTCCAAAATAGAGAGTTGGTGGTTGGAAGCCAGACTATCTGTTCCAAGGCAAATTTGAAGGTTTCTCGTACGGAAAAGACCGATGTCAGGCAAGCGATTTTGGATGTACAAATTGGAAGCTGGACACAGTACAAACCAGGTATTTTCAAGTGAACGAATACCTTCAATAAAATCTATATCTAGTTGATTTGTATGTATATTGTGCACGAGCAATAAATTGTTTTCTACAGGTAGATACTTCAGGGTACTCTGCATGGCACCGAGCCCGGTGGGATGAAAAAAAGAGGTGTCCAGTAAGAGGTTTTCCTCCAGATGTTGGCGCATTTCTCCGGTACCCAGCCGGTAGAGTTCATCCTCCTCTCTCGACTCCTGGTTGTGTATTGAAATTGGCAATCGGCTAATGATGGCCTCTTCCGCCACCAGGCGGAAAAGTTCATCAGATACTGAATAGGGGGAATGCGGCACTATGGATGCCTGCAATCCCATATCATTTGCTCCTTGTACACACTGTTTTGCCCAACTAAAAGCTTTTTCTGCACGTTCCGGAGAAAATCCCAAGGCTTCAACAAAGGTAAAATAGTTGATCTTGGATGGATACTTTACCTGAAATGACACTTGTCCATTGGAGATATCGCCGACTGCTACAATTCCGTTTTTATGCATGATCAGATCTGCCCTTTCTGCGGCCTTGACGATGCTGCCTGCTTCAATCAACCGATTTTCAACAACCTTTTTAAGGAAGGGGACAAACCCCTCTCCCTCTTTAAAAAATCCGTGAAGATGAGATAATTCCAAATGACAATGTGCATTAACGAAACCAGGAACAATCACCCCACTGAAAAACTCGACTCCAGCTTGTTCCTTCAGAAGTCCATCTGTTTCTTCAATGTTCAGAATTGTTCCTTGCGCATCAACTGTAAGTATGCCTTTGTTGTAACAATTCCCAAGACCGTCCAGGATAAAGTGAGCCGATATTTTGCGCATACTGGTTTTATCAAAAAACGTCATTGAACCTGAACTCCTTTCGGAATAGTATCAGCAGAGGAGCTGGATTTTGGGGAATCGTCAAGGTTAAAGCTCCCGACATGAGCGGGCTTCAACGAATCGTTTTTTGCTTTTACCTCCATTTCACTTAGTACATCCAGTACTTCATTGTAAATCTCAGTATAAGCTTCCGTATGCTTCCCGTAGTATAGCAAGGACTTTTCAACAATAGTCCTGTCTGTATGATGTTTCTTGCAGATGGAAAGATACAACTCCTCCGGAAGGCTATCCCTGACCAGTGAAATATTAAACTTCTGGTTGTTGATGGCCTCGGCTAGATGGATATCCACGATGATCGGAACCATCTTCTTTTTGGATAAGATCCCATCCGGCAAATTGAAATCACCGCATGCAAAGATGATCAACAGAAAAGCGGTACTTAAAAAATATTGGTATCTCATGCTTTAAATGCTTTATTATGAGAACGTATTACATGGAACTTGCAATTGAATTGACATCGCCACTTGAGGGTAAGCCACTTGCAAGTTTCATTCGTCATCCTCCCTTTGCCTAAGATCACGTATCCTTTTGGACAAGGGGGATGCAAAGATAAATTCGTTTAGTTTCTTGTTCCTGGTAAAAAGAACCTGGGTATTATTTCCTTCCCAACCGTTCTCCCCATTTGAAATAAAAAGAATGTTGTCCCCAATCTCCATGACGGAATTCATGTCATGCGTATTGATCAAAGTCGTTATGTCAAATTCCACAGTGATCTCTTTGATAAGATTGTCAATTAGAATAGAGGTTACGGGATCAAGACCTGAATTTGGCTCATCACAAAAGAGGTACTTCGGATTCAGCGCAATTGCCCGTGCAATTGCGACCCTTTTTCGCATTCCCCCTGAAATTTCCGAAGGGTTCAAATGATGTGCCCCTTTGATGTTCACCCGATCCAGACAGAAGTCAACATGCTTGTTCTTCTCCCCTGCAGACATACTGGTAAACATATCCATTGGAAATCTAACGTTCTCTGCGACTGTAAGAGAATCAAACAGCGCACCACCCTGAAAAACCATCCCCATCTCCTGCCGCAATTTTTTCAGGTCATTGAAATTCATCTTGCGTATATCTCTTCCGTCAAATAGTATCTCTCCTTCATCAACCTCAATAAGCCGCACAATTGATTTCAAAAGAACCGTTTTCCCGGAACCGCTCTGACCAATGATCAAATTTGTCTTACCCTTTTCAAAAAGAGTGGTTACATCCTTTAGAATCGGTCTGTTTTCAAATGACTTTTTTATGTTTTTAATTTCAATCATTTAAAGAGCAATTGAGTCAGAATCAGGTCGAAAAAAAGAATTAGAATACTTGTACTTACCACGGAACGAGTGCTGGCTCGTCCTACTTCCAAAGCACCACCCTGCACATTGTAGCCCAAATAGGCAGGTACAGTCGCTATTAAAAATCCGAAGACCAATGTCTTGATGATGGAGAATGTCACAAAGAAGGGGACAAAAGCGGTCTTGATTCCTCCCATATATTCTGCTACGGTAACAACACCTGACAAGGGGCCTGCAATTAATCCTCCGATAATTCCACAGAAAACACTGAGAATAAAAAGAATCGGACTAATAAAAACCACTGCTATTATTTTTGGAAGGATAAGGAAGGAGGCTGAATTGACCCCCATTAGCTCCAATGAGTCTATTTGCTCTGTCACCCGCATACTGCCTATCTCAGAGGCAATATTGGACCCTACTTTTCCTGCCATCATAAGACTAAGCACGGTACAAGAGAATTCCAATATGAGTGTATCCCTGTTACCGAGACCAATCAAGTAGGTAGGCATCAAAGGACTGGATGTATTATAGGTAAGTTGCAAAGTGATAATTCCACCCATAAATACCGAGATAATGGCTACGATTCCAAGGGAATGAATACCCAGCTTTTCAATTTCCAGCACCAATTGCCTCCAGTAAATACGGGTCTTTTCAGGTCTGCTGAAGACCCGGTACATCAGTAGAAAGTAGCTCCCGATTTCACTGAAAACCCTCATGAAATTTTTTTCTAAAAATACAAAATATTTAAATAAGGGGGGGATTCGTTTTGAACCGCTCTTTTACTGATAAAAAAGGTTGCTTTTAAAAAAATAAGCTAATTTTGATCAAAATAGCCTAAACATGAAAAATTGCAAAAACTATTGCGTGATCATGGCCGGCGGAATAGGAAGCCGTTTCTGGCCCTTGAGTACATCCGACAGACCAAAACAGTTTATCGATATTTTAGGTATTGGAAAAACACTGTTACAACTAACTTTTGAAAGGTTTAACCGGATCATGCCTTCAGAAAATTTCTATGTTGTAACCAGTGAAAAATACAAGGATCTGGTAATGGAACAATTGCCAGAACTGGATGCATCCCAAATTTTACTGGAACCACTTAGGAGAAACACTGCCCCCTGTATCGCCTATGCTACCTACAAGATTCTGAGCATCTGCCCGACTGCCAAGATTGTGGTATCGCCTTCAGATCACCTGATCCTAAAAGAGGATCTTTTTCTAAATGAAATTGAGAAGGGTTTGCAGTTTGCTGGGGAGAAGGAGGTATTGGTCACCCTTGGAATCCAACCATCCAGGCCTGAAACTGGTTATGGTTATATTCAGGTGAGTGAAAAAATTGACTATGATCACTATAACAATCTTTACAAAGTAAAGACTTTCACCGAAAAACCCGATCGTGCCATGGCTCAGGTATTTGTTGACACTGGTGAATTCTATTGGAACTCAGGTATTTTTGTCTGGTCTGTACCCTCTATTCAAAAAGCCTTTGAGAAATACCTCCCTGATCTAAATATGCTGTTTGACCATGGGAAAAAATTGCTTAACACGCCGGATGAACGCTTTTATATCAACAAAACCTACTCCGAGTGTCCCAATATTTCCATCGATTACGGGATTATGGAAAAGGCTGAAAATGTTTACGTGTTAACAGCAGATTTTGGTTGGTCAGATCTGGGGACATGGGGTTCACTTTACGAAAACCATCCGCTGGACACCATGGGCAATGCTGTATATGGCTCAAGGGTCTTTCTATATGACACAGAAGGATGTATTATCAACCTCCCACAGGAAAAGATTGCCGTAATTCAAGGCCTGAAGGATTACATCGTAGTAGAATCGCAGAACATCCTGCTCATTTGTAAAAAGGAGGAAGAGCAGCAGATTAGACAATATGTGGCCGATGTAATGCTTTCGAAAGAGACAAAAATTTGATCCAATTGGCAGTAGGCTACTTTGACTGAACCTTTGGAACTGCACTTTTCAACTCCTTGATCAGTTTGTCTCTCTCCAATTTGAAATTTGACATGTTTTGGTCTGTTACTGGATTGGCTGGAGGGGACTTTAATTTTAATGGATCGGTAGGAAATCCATTCATAAATACCCTAAAATCAAGATGTGGACCCGATGCAAGGCCTGTAGATCCAACATAACCGATCAGATCCCCCTGTTTTACCCTTGATCCGGTCTGAATACCGGGAGCAAATTTTGAGAGGTGCATATAGGTCGTCGTATAAACGGAATTGTGCTTGATTTTGAGGAAATTGCCTCCACCACCAGCCTGATATGCCTTGGTAATTATGACTCCATCACCAATGGTGTAAACGGGAGTCCCTGTCGGTGCAGCATAGTCCACCCCATGATGAGGCCTCACAATCCGAAGGATTGGATGCATTCTTGCTCCCGAAAATCGGGAACTTATCCGGAATAGCTTCATCGGAGCCTTCAAAAACTCCTTCCTGATGCTTCTACCTTGTTCATCAAAATAATTCTGTCCATCTTCCTGTTCAAAATGAATGGCAAAAAAATCTTGCCCGGAGGAGTTAAAAACGGCTGCGTGGATCATTCCAATACCAATCTTCTCACCTTTAACCGATTCTTCATCATACATTACAACAAAATGATCTCCTTTTTGTATGGCAAAGAAATCGATCGACCAGGCAAACAAATCCGATAACCGAATGGCTAGCATCGGATCAAGATTGTTCTCCTTCATGGCATTCCAAAGGGAAGAGTTAATCGATCCTGTAGCTGTTTTTCGCTCGGTTGTGACTTCATTCTTCCCTGGGACAACTTTGCAAGAGTCGAAGATTAGGCTATATTGATAATAATTGACCAGATTTTCGGCATAAACAAAATAAAGCGGAGATCTAATGGAGTCACGGGAGTAGAAAACCGTGTAATTGTTCCCAACCTTCATTTTCCGCAAGTCAAATACTGTTGCTGGCAAGTGGGCTATTCGGTCAATGACCTGGGAAGAAACACCCCTGTCTGTGAGGATATCGGATAAACTTTCGCCGCCTCTGACGGTATTCTCTTCAACATGAAACGAGTCTACCGGTAAGCCATACAGAAGCTTAGGCTCAACGAGCAAAATGTCCTCCTTCTGATCAACCGACGGGATCATGTAGTTGTACCACATGATGCGGGAAAAGGAAAACACCAGCATCAGCAGTACGGCAATTCCCAAAATCCACTCCGGCAAGTGCTTCCCAGCGGCAGATTTTTTTCCAGCCTTCTGAATCTGCACCAATATTTTGTCCTTAATGTTTGATTTCATCAAACCCCTTTCCATATACTCCCATCACAGATCCTTGCGAAATAAAGGCCTCAGGGTCTATCGCTTTAATTTTTTGAAATATCATGGGTGATTCCCGTTTTTTTACAACCGTCATGATCATTTTTACCGGCTTCTTGGTGTACCATCCTGTACCCTCAATGACCGTCAAACCTCTTCTGGATTCAGTGTTGATAAAATCGGCAATCTGCTCATATTTTTCTGAGAAGATAAAAAGCTGAACGGATTGCTGCGCACCTGTGAGGAATGCATCGATTGAATAGGCTACAATCCACATCGTAACATATCCATAGACCAACTTTTCGACAGAGGAAATCACAAAGAACGAGGAGGTGATAATAATTACATCACAATACAAAATAATTTTGCCTGGACTGATATTCCGGTATTTATTGATGATCATTGCAATGATATCTGTTCCCCCCGTACTTCCTCCCTGGTTGAAGGTAATACCCAGACCAACCCCACCAAGGATGCCTCCCAATACGGAGGAAAGAAAAATATCTTGAACAAGTGGTTCTTTAATATATATCTGCATCACATTGAGCAGTATAGAGATAACAACCATACTAAAAAGTGTTTTCAGTCCAAAACTTGTCCCTAGGATTCGAATTGCAAGTATTACCAAAAAGCTGTTGATGATAAAATAGGGATAACCAGTAGGAATACCAGTCGCATAGAAAATCAACATGGAGATTCCTGTAACACCTCCTGCCGTAATCTTCAAAGGAATCAAAAAGGCAGTCACCCCAAAAGCATACATGGCCAACCCAATGATCATGAAGGAATACATTTGGATTTTTGAAAATATTTTCTTGCTCATAGGGTATAATAAAGGGTGCTAAATTAAATCTTTTTTAAAAATTTATTTAATTTCACATCGAATTAACAAACTAAACTTTTTCCGCAACTAATTCGAATCGACAAAAAATCAATTTTTCCAACTACCAAATAAATTTAATCAAATTAGATAGATATGAAAATACACGAATATCAGGCGAAAGAGATTTTTTCACGCTACAAAATTCCTGTTACCAGCGAAACTGTCTGCTATACCATCGATGAAGCAGTTGAGGCAGCAGCCAAATTAGGTCTTCCTGTGGTTGTAAAGGCTCAGGTACTGGTAGGTGGAAGAGGTAAAGCCGGGGGTGTTAAACTTGCACGAACCAAAGAAGATGTTCCCGAAATGGCTGGGAAGATCCTTGGGATGGACATCAAGGGATATACCGTCGAAAAAATTCTTATCGCTCAAGGGGTGAAATTTTCCTCGGAATTTTACGTAGGACTCACCATCGACCGCAACTCCAAGTCAGTCATTTTTATGGCAAGTATTGAAGGGGGTGTTGAGATCGAAGAGGTTGCCAAGGAGAACCCCGATGCCATTCACAAATTCGTAATTGATCCGGATCTTGGAATGACTCCCTTCCTGGCCCGGAAGATTGCCTTTTCGCTTTTCACCGATTTTAACCTGGTAAAACAGGGAGCAGATCTTTTCCAAAAACTATACCGGATATTCATGGATACTGACTCCTCACTTGTCGAGATCAATCCATTGGTAATTACAGCAGATGGGAAGCTCTTGGCCCTGGATGGTAAAATGAATTTTGACGACAATGCACTGTACCGTCAAAGTGCCATTGAGGCATTGAACGAACCAACGGAAGATGAGTTGAAAGAACTGGATGCCAAAGAGAAGGGATTGACCTACATCAGGCTGGATGGTTCCATCGGTTGTATGGTTAACGGTGCAGGACTTGCGATGGCAACCCTCGATCTGATTAAGTATTTTGGCGGAGAACCTGCCAATTTTCTGGATATCGGAGGCAGTTCCAATCCCCAGAAAGTAATTGATGCCATGAACCTTATCCTTTCTGATAAAAATGTCAAAGTGGTCATGATCAATATATTTGGTGGAATTACCCGTTGTGATGATGTAGCAAGAGGATTGATCATTGCGCTTGAAAAAATCAAAGTAGAAGTCCCTATCGTAGTTAGATTATCCGGAACCAACTCAAAGGAAGGATTGGAGATTCTTAAAATGGCAAATCTGCCCATTGTTGAGACCATGAGTGAAGCCGCCCAAAAAGCCATTGAATTGTGTGCCAAAAATTAAGAACCATTTTATATTAAGAAGATATGAGCATTTTAGTCAATCAAAATACAAAATTACTGGTACAAGGTGTGACGGGCAGGGATGGTAGTTTCCATGCCGGCAAAATGAAAGCTTATGGAACCAATGTTGTTGCCGGGGTCTCTCCGGGAAAGGGTGGAATGGAGGTTGATGGCATTCCGGTATTCAATACGGTGGAAGATGCCGTAAAGGCTACAGGAGCCAATGCATCCATCATATTCGTGCCTGCCCCTCTGGCAGCCGATGCAGTACTGGAGGCCTCTGAAGCCGGGATTGAACTGGTAATAGCCATTTCAGAAGGAGTACCTACCCTTGACATGGTAAAGGTTATGCCCTACCTTGCCAAAAAAGGTACCAAGCTCATCGGTCCCAATTGTCCAGGACTTATCTCTCCCGGTGAAGCACTGGTTGGAATCCTGCCGGGAAATATCTTTCTGAAAGGAAATGTTGGATTAATGAGTCGCAGCGGTACACTAACCTATGAAATGGTCTACCAGCTAACCAGCAATGGAATAGGCCAAAGCACATGTGTGGGGATCGGTGGCGACCCTGTTGCGGGTCTATATTATCTAGAATTGCTGCAGATGTTTCAGGATGACCCTGATACTAAGGCGATTGTCCTTATTGGTGAAATTGGCGGAGATGCTGAGGAACGTGCTGCCCAATACATTCAGGACCATGTAACCAAACCGGTTGTCGCCTTCATTGCAGGTCAGTCTGCCCCTCCGGGGAAAAGAATGGGACACGCAGGGGCAATTATTTCAAGTGGCAGTGGTACTGCTGAAGAGAAAATAAAAGCCTTTGAAAATGTGGGAGTAAAGGTTGCCAAAATCCCTAGCGAAATTCCGGATCTTATCAAGCAGGTGTTGAAATAACAAAAAAGGGAGAATTGCATCTCCCTTTTTTGTTATTTTTCATTTCTGGCAGCTTTGAGTACTTCATTGACGGAACCATGCAATAACAAAAGCCTTTTCGCCTTGTCTTCACTGTAGCCCAACTCACTAACAATCATTCGGGTTCCACGATGTACCAATTTTTGATTGGTCAATTGCATGTTCACCATTTTGTTTCCCTTGACTCGTCCCAACTTGATCATAACGGAGGTCGTAATCATGTTTAGAATCAGTTTTTGAGAAGTTCCGGATTTCATTCGGGTGCTTCCGGTAACAAATTCCGGACCAACAATTGCCTCAATCGCGATGTCTACGCTTTCTGCCAGGATACTCCCTGGATTATTGACAATGCATCCTGTAAGAATATTGTTTGCTCTGGCTTTCCTGACAGCACCAACAACATAGGGGGTACGCCCGGAGGCCGCAATACCAACTACCGTATCCAATTCGTTGATCTCAAACTTCTCAAGCTCTTTCCATCCCATCTCTTCATCGTCCTCAGCGGCTTCCACTGCCTTTCTGATGGCACGATCCCCTCCAGCAATCAATCCGATAACAAGTCCATATCCAACCCCAAAAGTAGGCGGAATCTCTGAGGCATCCAGTATTCCCAAACGCCCGCTTGTTCCAGCACCCATGTAAAAAAGTCGCCCGCCTTTTTTCATCCGAAGAAAAAGTTGCTCCACAAGTTCTTCTATCTTTGGAATCACCTCAAAAACAGCAGGCAACACCTTTTTATCCTCTTCATGAATGTTTAAAAGCAACTCCTTTGCAGACATCTTTTCAAGATCATGGTACAAGGAATCCTGTTCCGTTATGCTAATGTTGGTCATTTTTTCCCGATTAAAAGTTATTGTTCAGGTGATATTTGACAAGTCCATCCATTGGTTCCTGAAGAACTGCCAAGCAGTTAAGCTGATATTTTTCACAAACCTCCTGCAGAATCAATTTGAAATGAAAAGCGACTGATCCGACAAATCCAATAGAAAAGGATTTGTAGTCTGGAATTTTAACCACATTTCTTTCAAAAAATTCGATCATACTATTTTGCACCAATTGTTTGGCATATGTTGTAGAGATCTCATCCGACAGAAAAGGAACAAAGGAGGCAAGAAATTGGTTCGGTTTTTCAGTTTTGTAAACTCTTTGAAGGGCCTCTTCCCAGGTTAGATGGTACTTATCCTCAAATTTTAGGCGCAAAGGCTCTGGCATCACTTTTTTAAAATAATCGCCAAGCAATTTGCGTCCCATCACAGCACCACTGCCTTCATCTCCCAATATAAAACCAAGTGGAGAGATCCCCAATACCACCTTTTGACCATCGTAAAGGCAGGCATTGGACCCGGTTCCGACAATACAGGCAATTCCCTCCCCGGAACCAAAAAGAGAGCGGGAAGCAGCCACGACATCACTGTAAAGTTCTATCGTAGCCATTGGATAAAGCCTTTGCAAGGCCAACCTGATAATATTGGCCTTCTCCTCATTCACTATACCCGACCCATAAAAATAGATCTTCTCAATCTGGACCCCGGTAGCGGGGTAAAGATCCATCAGCAGCTCCTCATAAATTGAATCAGTCGTTCGAAAGAATGGATTAATACCAGTAGTGTACAATGTCGGTAATTCTACATTACTGCCAATAGCCTTCCAGGCACATTTCGTCGATCCGCTGTCTGCGAGTAAGATCATATTTCAAATTTCTATATTTTTCAGAAAAGTTAATTGTTTGAGAACTGTTTTTTGAATTGTAGACTTGTTGATCATATCCCAACTTTTGAAGAAGGAAATCTTCCAACAAATACAACCAAAATGGCTGGACTATTGCAAAAAAACGCCCAATCATACCGTTTCTTAATGTAAAGATATATAAAATATCGACATATTACAGGTATTATATAACATGTATTACCAATATTGATAATTTAATAATTAAAGCTACTTTTGATCTTTGCAAAAGCAGGAACTCCTTAATAAAATTCTACGCTATGCTTAGATACTTTGGTGCATGGATGTTGTTGATCTGCTTTGGATTCACACTTTCAGGGAATGATGTTATCAGGGTCAACCAGATGGGATTCCTTCCGGAAGGTCTTAAAACAGCCGTTTTCCTCAGTGACAAGGCTGTTAGCATGAAGAAATTCAACGTGGTAGAAGAACTTTCCGGAAGGAGTGTTCTGGAAGCCATACCCCAACTCTCAGATGGATCCCTCTGGGGACAAAAAAGTGCCTACAGACTTGATTTCTCTTCTGTCGTACAACCGGGGAAATACCATCTGGAGGCAGCTGGAGCAATTTCACCGACTTTTACCATCTCCTCCGGCGCCTACAAAGGTACTGCAGATTATATTCTTAAGTACATGCGGCAACAAAGATGTGGATTCAATCCCTTCCTGATGGATTCTTGTCATACCGCAGACGGAATCATTGTTGATCATCCCGGGAAATCAGGCCAATGGACGGATGTAACAGGGGGATGGCACGATGCCTCGGATTACCTCCAGTATACCCTAACTTCTGCCAATGCTGTCTACCAGATGCTTTTTGCCTACCGTGCCAATCCAGGCGTCTACAAAGATCTGTTTGGAGCCAATGGATTAAGGGGCTCAAATGGAATTCCTGACATCCTGGATGAAGCCCGGTGGGGGTTGGATTGGTTGATCAAGATGAATCCATCGCGCAATGAAATGTACTACCAAATTGCCGACGACAGAGACCACCGGGGTTACCGGCTTCCAAACCTGGATACTGTCTCCTACGGATTAGGGAAAAAATTCAGGCCAGTCTACTACGTGACCGGACAACCACAGGGCAGTGGCAAAAACCGCAACCGTACTACTGGAGTAGCATCCATAGCAGCAAAATTCAGTTCATCCTTTGCCCTGGGAAGCCAAATTTTTGCCAACTATGATCCAGCACTCGCTACAGTATTAAGTGCAAAAGCGAGGGAAGCCTGGGAATTTGCGCTTTCTGACCCGGGCGTATGCCAGACTGCCTGTGTTGTTTCCCCCTATTTCTATGAAGAGGAGAATTATACAGATGATCTCGAACTGGCTGGTGCAACTCTTTTCCAGCTTTCCCTTGCAGCAGAGGACCTAAAAGCCGCAGCCAAATGGGGAGAGATTGAACAGGTAACTCCATGGATGGAGCAACACCGCGCACTTCATTATCAATACTATCCATTTGTAAACCTCGGTCATGCATTGCTCGCACAATCCGCAGATACCACAGTTTCAAAAAAATTTATCTCCTACATGAAGCAGGGGTTAACCATCCTTCAGAAATTTTCGGCAAATGATCCTTTCCCGATAGGAATACCCTTTATCTGGTGCTCCAACAACCTTGTCGTGGCAGCAGCAACACAGGCGATACTCTACAGGCAGATTACCGCCGACCGTCAGTTTGAACTACTGGAGGCTGCCCTTACAGACTGGCTCTTTGGATGCAATCCCTGGGGGACATCCATGATCTGCGGTCTTCCTGCTTCGGGCGATTATCCCATCGATCCTCACTCTGCCATTACCTACTGGATGAAAGAGCCAACCTATGGAGGACTGGTAGATGGTCCGGTTTACCAGCAGATATACAAGTCACTCATTGGCATTACCCTTCACAGGCCAGATGCTTATTCAGAATTTCAGGGAGGTAGTGCCGTTTACCATGACGATGGAGGAGACTATTCGACCAACGAGCCAACCATGGATGGGACAGCAAGTTTAAGCTTCCTACTCTCTTCGCTGGAAGCAACAGGTGACAAAAAAGCCTCAACCTCCAATCATCGGGATAACCAGGGTGCCATTGTCAGAATGGATTCCAGCAAGAAAAAAATTTATCTGGTATTCTCAGCCCATGAATTTGGTGAAGGCGGCACCAAAATTGCAAGCACGTTGCATAAATTGAATGCAAAGGCCTCCTTTTTCTTCACAGGTGATTTCTACAGGGACAAGCAATACCACAAATTAATCAAACAATTGAAAACTGATGGACACTACCTTGGTGCACATTCCGATAAACACCTGCTATATGCTGATTGGAGCAAAAGAGATTCACTGCTCATCAGCCAAAAAGATTTTGACAAGGATCTAACTGACAACTACCGAGCAATGATGAATTTTGGTATTGATCCCAGCGAGTCTACATTTTTTCTGCCTCCTTACGAATGGTACAACAAAGAGACAGTGGACTGGGCAAGCCACATGGGATTAACCACTGTCAATTTTACCCCAGGAACCAGAACCAATGCCGATTACACCACTCCGGAAATGCCAAATTACAGAAGTACCGAAGAAATTCTGACCGACCTAAATACCTTTGAAAGGAAGGATCCCAACGGACTGAATGGGGCAATAATTCTCATCCATTTGGGAACATCTCCCTCAAGAACCGATAAACTTTACAATCAATTGGACTATTTGCTTGAATCATTAAAGGGCAAAGGTTATGAGTTCTGCAAAATAGTACCTGGGAACTAATGGAAATCGTAAAGATTCAAACGAATAATGACTATTTTTAGCATATGAGCAATTTTCATAAGTCCATTATTACAGTATTACTCCTTTCAGTTTTCCTGATCGGGTGTACCATGCGCACCGAAAAAGATGCAATTGTACATGCCAATGAATTGCTTGAAAAAGGGGAATTGAGAAAAGTTGAACAATTGGCGGGTAAAATTCTCCAATTGGGAAAGTTAGACGAGAAAACCAGGTACAAAATTGACTCATTGTTGGAAATCGCTCATAGAATACGCATAGATTTTTCACTTTCAGATACAACTGTTTTGAGAAAGTTGGCATATTATCAACCAATGGCCAATCGTGATGACCTCTTCAGATTGGAGAAAGAACACAAACTGGACTTCCTGATCATTGATGGGGAAAAAAGTTATTTCAAGAATTGTGTTGGAAACGTTATCAGACTGGACTCCATTTATGCAAAACTAAAAATTCTAAAGGAGGGACCCATCACCGATTCCCTCTCCATTTTCAGATTGGCACATACAGCTAAAATACTTGACTTATCTCCCACCCCTACAAAAACTGTGAATCCTGTCCGGATGAAGCTGATTTATACCATTCAAATTGATGCAGATGCAGTTCCTGAGGGAGAGACGATCCGTTGCTGGATGCCCTACCCCCGTGAAAGCAATGAACGACAGAAGGAGGTAAAATTAATATCTTCTGATCCTGCAATCTGCCAAGTGGCTCCTGAGACAGATCTTCAAAGGGCCATTTACCTGGAGAAAGTCGCTGTTGCAAAAAAACCTACCATCTTTCAGACTGAAATCGAAGTCGCATCTTCCGCTCAATCTTTCCAATTGACCCCGGAAATGGCAAAGCCCTATCAAAAAGAGACCCCGTTTTACAAGGAATTTACCGCGGAAAGACCCCCTCAAATAGTTTTTTCCAATCAAATCAAAACATTGGTTAAAAATATTTTAGCAGGTGAAACCAATCCATTGCTTCAAGTTGGAAAAATCTACAAATGGATAGATGATTCAGTAACCTGGGCCAGTGCACTGGAGTATTCTATTATACCGGATATTCCGGGGTTCGTCATGAACAAGCGACATGGTGATTGCGGAATGCAGACATTGCTCTTCATGACGCTGGCCAGATCCATTGGCATACCTGTCAAATGGCAGAGCGGATGGATGTTGCATCCGGGTGAAGTCAATCTCCATGATTGGTGTGAAGTCTACTACGAAGGTGTCGGATGGGTTCCACTCGATCAATCTTTTGGACTTCAAAACAGTCCTGATAAAAATATCCGTGATTTCTACATAACCGGTATCGACGCATACCGATTGATTGTGAACGATGACTTCAGCCGACCCCTATCACCTTCCAAAAAATTTTTGCGCAGCGAACCCTATGATTTCCAGCGGGGCGAAGTGGAATGGAAAGGGGGAAACCTCTATTTCGATAAGTGGGATTGGCACATGGAGGTAATCTATGAATAACGGAAAGGAGTGAGGGACTAGTGCACTTGGGGATTGGAAGTAAGGTCTCTGAAGGCAGACGAACAAGACAATAAGTAAAAGTAAATAATATTATATATCAAACAATTAACGTATATTACCTCGTGAAAAAGACTAAGTATATTTTCATTACAATTCTATTGATGGGATGGACGCTTCAGCTTAGTTCCAAAGAATATCCCAAACGTGAAATGAGGGCCATTTGGATTGCAACAGTCGAAAATATTGACTGGCCATCCTCCCCCAATCTTACAACCGATGAACAGAAAAAAGAGATGGTTGAACTACTGGATGCAGCTTCAGCATACAACATGAATACAGTTATTTTTCAGATCAGACCCGATGCCGATGCCTTGTATGCCTCCAATCTTGAACCATGGTCGGAGTGGCTTACCGGAAAACAGGGCAAAGCACCAGATCCGTATTATGATCCGCTACAGTTCACCATTGACGAGTGCCGGAAACGAGGGTTGGACATCCATGTATGGCTAAATCCTTACCGTGCGATCCAGAACATTGACAAGACCAAAGCGGCTCCTAACCATGTATCCAATACCCACCCTGAATGGATGCTGACCTACGGCAACAAAAAATATTTCGATCCAGGCATTCCTGCGGTTCGAAACCATGTCGCCAATGTAGTCAGCGATATTGTCAGAAGATACGACATCGATGCCATCCACTTCGACGACTATTTCTATCCCTATAAAATTACTGGCATTGATTTTCCGGATGACCAATCATTTTTTAAATATGATGGGAATTTTAGCCGGCAACAAAAGGATGATTGGCGCAGAAACAATGTGGATTTGATCATCAAGCAACTTCATGATACCATTAAGTCCATCAGGCCAACGGTGGAGTTCGGGATCTCTCCGTTTGGTGTCTGGCGAAACAAGAAAAATGACCCCAATGGATCTGATACGAGAGCCGGAGTAGCCAATTATGACGATCTGTACGCAGATATCCTGAAGTGGCAAAATGAGAAATGGATCGATTACGTTACCCCGCAGCTTTACTGGTACATCGGTAAAGAGGTGGCAGATTATGCGATCCTTGCCAAATGGTGGGCCGAACACAGCTATGGCTGCAACATCTACAGCGGACAGGCGCTCTACCTGATAGATCCTGCATCGAAAGATCAGTCGTGGAGAACTTCAGAAGAGATAACCAAACAGTTGTCAGTCAACCGTGACTACCCGGAGATCAAGGGCAGTATGTACTTCAGTGCCAAATTCCTCAAAAAGAATCCGCTTGGATTGCAGGAAAATCTATTGAAAGAGCATTACAAATATCCGGCACTTACTCCTGAAAATCCATTTGTATCAAAGGTCCAACCTGAGACTCCAACAGAAGCCATTGTATCCAGGGACGGTAAAGATGTTGTGCTTACCTGGAAAAAAGCCGAAAAAAATACCCTGTTTGTGGTTTATCGTTTCAAGATACTTCAAAGGACAAAAACAGACCGCCCCGACAGGATCCTGACAGTAACCTCCTACACAAAACTTCTGTTGAATGCAGTCAAAGGCTACAAACCTTCGCGCTATCGCTACGTGGTTACAGCCCTGAGCCCAAGTCATACAGAGAGTGCACCGCTAAAATTCAAGAAAAACTAACCAATGAAGGAAGTCGCTGCTGGCAACCAAAGGTACCTTGCTTTGGATGTCCTTAGGGGCATGACGGTCGCCTTGATGATTCTGGTGAACAATCCCGGCAGTTGGAGCCATATCTATGCCCCATTGAAACATGCCGAATGGCAGGGATGTACCCCCACTGACCTTGTTTTTCCCTTCTTTCTTTTTGTGGTCGGAACCTCCATGTACTTCTCCTTTTCAAAATATGGCAACCAACTTAACCGCGAATCTCTATTAAAAATTGGGAAACGAACCCTGCTTATTTTCGCCATCGGCCTCTTTTTGAACTCTTTTCCACAATGGACAACCGATTTCTCCAAACTACGGATCATGGGGGTACTTCAACGCATTGCACTGGCTTATGGCTTTTCTGCCTTGTTGGTCTTGGCTGTTCAGCGGAAATATTTACCCTACATCGGAGCCGGTATCCTTTTGGCTTACTGGGCATTGGTCTACTATCTTGGGGGAACAGACCCCTACTCACTGGCAGGAAATCCTGCAACACTTTTTGACACAAGACTTCTCGGAGAGAACCATCTCTACAAGGGATATGGAATACCCTTCGATCCGGAGGGACTCTTCAGTACCCTTCCTTCCATCGTAACCGTGCTCGCTGGATATCTCATTGGGGCAATAATCAAAGGCATGCCAAAAAAAGAAGTTCCACTGTTGCTCATCATCTTTGGGATCGCAGCCATCGCCATTGGTATGTTCTGGAATCAGTTTTTCCCCATTAGCAAGCCAATTTGGTCCAGCTCCTATGTCTTGTACACGGCTGGGCAGGCATCCTTGTATATGGCCTTTCTGATTTGGTTGATCGATGTAAGGGGATTTACCGGATGGACCTCATTTTTTGTGGTATTTGGGGTAAATCCACTCTTCATATTTGCTGCCTCTGGCCTATGGGGCCGGATCATGGGGCGGATGATACAGGTGACGAACGAAGACGGTAAGATTGTCAGTGGATCTTATTGGCTTTACCATGAAGTTTTTGTTCCAATCGGAGGAAATTTGAATGGTTCTCTGCTGTATGCCATTTCCCATGTCATTCTATTTTGGTTACTTGGCTATGTTTTGTACAAAAAGAAGATCTTCATCAAAGTATGATTGTGCTTCTTGAGGATTATATAATTACTGAATTTAAACTGCATTGAGAATGAAATATTTGATCCTGGTAACCCTGATTCTTACAACTGCCCAGGTTTCAAAGGCGGATAAAGCGGACAGACGCTACAAAAGAGCCAAGGAGGCCTCCATTCAATTTGCAAGAAATTCATCAGCCGGAAGGGCTTACAAGTTTAGGTTGGATACCCTGATCATGGATCCCAAAGGAGAAAAGCTCCAACTCTCCATGAATGCCACTTTTGCAGAAATTCCATTTCGGGCAGAAGATATCACCCGGTATTATTCAGATTACAAACAACTACTCGGCAGAAAGTTCAGGAAAAGTGAACTCTCCATCTCCTCCATGGGCAAGGAGATCAGTGAGCTGATACCCAACCCCTACCGGGATAGCAAATTTAGGATTGATTCCACCCGGCTATCTCTACCAAAAGAGCGGGGGGCACCAATTGTCTGGAACCAAACCCGGAATCAGCGATTTCCCAAGGGATTGGACAACCGTAACATTGCACTTTGGCAAAGTCATGGCTGGTATTACGAAAACACCCTCGACCGCTGGGAGTGGCAGAGAGCCCGTGATTTTTTGACGGTAGAGGATATCTGGACCCTCAGTTTTGTGGTTCCCTACCTAACCCCTATGGTTGAAAATGCCGGTGCTACCGCCTGGCTTCCACGGGAACGGGATCTTGGTACAATGGAGATCATCATTGATGCGGAGAAATCTTCCGGTGGATCCGAATACACAGAGACGGGTGGGGTTTTGCTGCCATCTTCAGAACCGGGATTTGCATTGAAATATCCTTTTTTGCTCGATGGTGAAAACCCTTTCCAATTTGGCCATGGAAGGATGATCCCCGCCAAATCAAATGCAGATGCAGTTGTTCGTTATCTGCCGGATCTGCCCAAGCGTGACAATTATGCCGTTTATGTTTCCTACGTTTCCAACGATAACAATGTATCTGATGCAAATTATACGGTCCATCATACCGGTGGTCAAACACGGTTCAAGGTCAATCAAAAACAGGGTGGAGGAACCTGGATCTACCTGGGAACCTTTAATTTTGAGAAAGGGAAAAATCCCGACAAAGGGATGGTGGAGCTAAACAATGGCTCCTCCGAACCAGGCAAAATAGTATCTGCCGATGCAGTTCGTTTTGGCGGTGGGATGGGTAATGTCGTCAGAGGGAAGGACGACCAATTGAAAATATTGTATGACCTCCGTGAAAAAGAGGGTTGGAAGCTTGATTCTGCAAATTGGGTGCCCTATACCAGCCAGCGGCCAAGGTACCAGGAGGCTGCACGCTATTATCTGCAATACGCAGGTTTCCCCGATTCACTTGTCTATAGCCTCAACAGCACAAAAGTGGATTATTCGAACCGGGGCAAGGATGCCGCCAGTTTTGCCAAACGGGAGGCAGGCATGGAAGATTACAAGGACGATTATATGTGCCGGGGAGAGTTTGTCAACTACCTGATGGGGGCACCCAATGGTCCGACCAAAGCTCCTCAAGCCAAGGGATTTGGTGTGCCCATAGATCTTTCAATGGCCTTTCACACCGATGCAGGTACGACGCCCGACAGCTCCATCATTGGCACATTGATGATTTACGACACCACCTTTGACAAAGATACCTTCCCGAACGGGCAGTCCAAATGGGCAAGCCGTGATCTCACTGACATGGTTCAAACACAAGTGGTGAACGATCTTCGTGCACGTTACAAAGCAGACTGGACCAGAAGGGGGATGTGGAACAAAAAATACTTTGAAGCCGCCAGACCCAAGGTACCGGCACTTCTGTCGGAACTGCTTTCCCACCAGAACTTTGCCGACATGTATCTTGCCCATGATCCCCGTTTCAAGTTCGATGTTTGCCGGGCCTATTACAAAGGAATCTTAAAATTCCTGGCCTTTCAAAATGGATTTGAATACCAGGTTCAGCCTTTGCCAGTCAACCATTTTTCCATGAAACTTGAGGGCAAAGCACTTCATCTCGATTGGAAACCTGTCAATGATCCACTGGAGCCCACTGCGTTTCCAACCGCCTACAGGGTATACCGAAGGGTGGAAGCTGGAGGCTTTGATGAAGGAACGCTGGTAAAAGAACAGACCATCACCCTGGATGACCTGAAACCGGGAACCATTTACAGTTTCAAAGTAACTGCCCTCAACGAAGGAGGGGAAAGTTTTCCTTCAGAGATTCTTGCCTGCTCGCTGCCCATCGACCATACAAAGCCGGCATTGCTGGTCAATGGTTTTGACCGGATCTGCGCCCCTGCTGCCTTTGACAATGGAAAGGAAGCTGGCTTCCTGATGTCCGAAGATGAAGGAGTAGCCTACCTTGAAAATATAGGCTACATCGGCGAACAATATGATTTTGACAGAAAGTCACCCTGGATTGACGACGACGCTTCAGGGTTTGGCTCCAGCCATGCCGATCAGGAATCCAGGATTGTTCCTGGAAACAGTTTCGATTATACTTTTGAGCACGGCAAATCCCTCAGGAAAAATGGACTGGGTTTTATCTCCACCAGTGATGAAGCTTTCGAAAAGGAAGAATTCACATCCTCCTCCTTCTCACTTTTTGACCTGATTTTTGGAGAAGAGAAAACCACCAAACGGTTGATCGGAAATCCCGGCACTGATTTTACCATATTTACTCCGGGAATGAAAGAAAAAATCACACAAATATCCACCGTGGAGGGTACTAAAATATTAATTTCAGGAGCTTATGTCGGCTCAGACCTGGATTTGTGCGGCGATACCCTGACGAAAAAATTTGCTGCACAGGTACTCCACTATGCACACAGGACCAACCATGCCAGCAAGTCAGGCTTAATCTATACAGTAAACTCGCACAGAAAAAATTATTCGGAACAGTACCACTATACAAACGATTGGAATCCTGAAATTTACAAAGTAGAATCACCTGATGCCATTGAACCGGTGGGGAAAGATGCATCGGTCCTGTTCCGCTTTTTCGGAGACAACAAAAGCGCAGGGATTTGGTACAATGGCAAGTACCAGTCTGTTGTATTAAGTATTCCCATAGAAACGATTGTAAATGATAACGAAAGAGCCTCCTTGATGAAACAACTTCTTCAATTGATGGGGGTAAAATAAATAGCAAATGATTATAAATCCAACCACAAAAGTGCACAAAGGATGACACGAAGTTGCAAATTCTACCTTTGTAACAATTCGGGTTTCCATGTGGGTAAATTGTGGTAACAATGAAAGATGATATGAAGATTACTTGTTTTATCCCATTTGGGAGTGAAAAAGAGACAAAAGCAACGGTTCAGGAGCTTAGAACTTCAGAATTGGTAGCCAAAATATTTGTGACCGGATCTGACCAAACACTTTTCCCTTTGGAGGAAGCAGAATGGCTCACCAGCGGCAGCCTGACAGCCGGGACCACCATCCAAACGATCGCTCTCCTGAGTCAGACCGAGTACACCCTGATCTACACCAGACACAGTCCGCTGAAGCTCGGCCAGTATGCATTGGAGCGGTTCATCAGGGTCGCCGAAGATACTGGCAGCGGGATGGTCTATTCCAACTACCTGGCCGTTAAAGCTGGTGCCTTAACCTCCCATCCGGTGATCGATTACCAGGAGGGAAGTCTTCGCGACGATTTCAACTTTGGATCCTTGCTCTTCTTCAAAAAAGAGAAACTGAAAGAAGCTGCAACCGCCATAAATGTGACACTGCTTCATTCAGCACTCTATGCCCTCCGTCTCAACATTTCATTGCTGGCACCCATCTTTCGAATACCTGAATTTCTTTATACCGAAGAGGAGTCTGACCTCCGATTGTCGGGAGAGAAGATCTTTGATTACGTTGATCCAAAAAACAGGGGCGTTCAGATTGAAATGGAAAATGTTTGTACCAAATTTCTAAAAGAAGCCGGGGCATTTCTAAAACCAGATTTTGAGCCAGTCAATTTTGATCTTGAAAAATTCCCCGTCGAAGCATCCGTCATTATTCCCGTCAGGAACAGGGTAAGGACCATTGAGGATGCCATTAAATCGGTATTGTCACAAAAAACCAGCTTCCCTTTCAACCTGATTATCGCCGACAACTACTCTACCGATGGAACCACCGAGATTATCGAAAAATATGCGGAAAAGGACTCCAGGATCATACACCTGATCCCCGAGAGGAAAGATCTTGGCATCGGTGGTTGCTGGAATGCGGCCGCTGCTCATCCCTCCTGTGGTAAATTTGCCATCCAGCTCGACAGCGACGATCTCTACCTGGATGATACCACCCTGCAGCAAGTGGTAGATACCTTCTACCGTGAAAAATGCGCCATGGTGGTGGGTTCTTACCGGATGGTGAACTTCGACCTGCAGGAGATTCCGCCGGGAGTGATCGACCACAAGGAGTGGACACCCGACAATGGAAGAAACAACGCACTTAGAATAAATGGATTAGGTGCCCCGAGAGCATTTTATACTCCGGTGCTTCGTAGCATCAAAGTACCAAATGTCAATTACGGGGAGGATTATGCACTGGGATTGGCCATCTCCCGTCATTACCAGATCGGCAGGATCTACAATCCGATCTACCTTTGCCGCAGGTGGGACGACAACTCGGATGCATCACTGAGTGTGGAGGTAATGAATGGACACAACCTTTACAAAGACCGGATCAGGACCATTGAGTTTTTGGCCAGGAAGGCGATGAATTTGAAAATGTGAAAATTGGGAAATGTGAAAATGACGGAGGGATTGATGTGATGAGCGAACGTTTTAAAAATTTTCTAACCGGACAAAACCATACCTGGAAACTGTCGGCCGACAATTACCGGGGTTTAAATCACGTGGAAGAGCGCTCATTTAATTATGATGGTTTCTGCGTCAAGGTTCAGTACAATCCGGAACGGATGCGCTCTTCTGCCGCCAAAGTCGACTCGCAATCCATTGCGGCAAGAAAGTGCTTCCTCTGCGAAGAGAACCGACCGGTGGTGCAAATGAAGTTGGAACTTGGTAACGATTTTATACTGCTGGTAAATCCATTCCCTATTTTTAAGACCCATTTCACCATCCCTTCCGTGCACCATGTACCGCAGCGGCTACTCCACAACCTGAAGGCAATGTTGACCATTACCAAACAGATGGAGGGTTTTCTGCTCTTTTACAATGGACCCGAATGTGGGGCTTCAGCCCCCGATCACCTCCATTTCCAGGCTGGTGAGACCGGTTTTTTGCCTGTTGAATCCGAATTTGAAACCATGAAAGAAGAGCACGGCTCCTTGTTGCTTCAGTCTGATCGGTTAAAGATTTGGGCTTTTGACCACTATCTCCGCAAGATGATCTCATTTGAGTCAAGTGTCCTTGAGCAGGTGCTGGAAGCGATAACACAGGTTTACTTTCGATTCAGCCGAATGCAGCCTCAAAAAGAGGAACCCATGATCAACCTGTTGTGTTATTTCAACAAGGGGACATGGGTGGTACATCTCTTTCCGCGGAAACTTCACCGACCTTCACAGTTTTTTGCGGACGGAGAGAAGCAGTTGCTCATAAGTCCGGCATCGGTTGATTTCGGCGGAGTTTTCATCACGCCGCGCCGCGAGGATTTTGACAAAATCAGGATGGAAGATATCAGGGATATATTCAGCCAGGTAAGCCTGGATGAAGAGAACTTCCGAATATTGAAAGGAACGATTGGCAATATTTAATAGCTTAGACTATGGAACATCCAAAGCTGATGATTGGAATCATGGAGGAGACGGAGATCCACTTCAGTCTCAATGGCAACTTTGCATTGGACAAAGATGGATGTATTTACACGGGTCGCCAGACGATTCAGGTTACTGAAGGGAAAATATTGCTCAATGGGAATCCCATGGCAGGCAATGAGCTCTCTTTCGAGCCTTCGGAGGCTGAAACCGATGCCTTCATGCTCTATGATGTCACCATTGGGATACACTTTCACTGGGAACGAAAAGAGCATCAGCTTTTCAAGGGAGCACTGAAATTCCGGATGGAAGAAGGGAGGCTTCATGCCATCAATGTCCTCTCCCTGGAAGATTACCTGATCAGCGTGATCTCCTCTGAGATGAGTGCCACCAGCAGCATGGAACTATTGAAAGCACATGCGATCACCTCCCGCTCCTGGCTTATCGCACAAGTGGTAAAAGGGAAAGAAATCCGGCAATCCCGTGAAAATTACCAGACCATTTTTGAAACCGATGAAGCCTACATTCGCTGGTGGGACCGGGAAGACCACACCCTGTTTGATGTTTGTGCCGACGACCATTGCCAGCGGTACCAGGGGATCACCCGTCAAACCAGTCCCCTGGTCGAGAAAGCAGTCAATGAAACTTCAGGAGTGGTTTTGATGGTCAATGGTCAGGTGTGTGATGCGCGCTTTTCCAAGAGCTGCGGCGGTGTATCCGAGACTTTTGAGAAGGTATGGGAACCGGTGGTACATCCCTACCTGCAGGCCATTTGTGATGCCAGAAGTGGAGGCAGCGGGTTGGATCATGGGCTTATACAGGAAGAGAAGGCGCAAAGGTGGATCCGTTCTTCTCCGGATGCCTTCTGCAATACCACCGACCACAAGGTCCTGTCACAGGTTCTGAACGATTACGACCAGGAGACTACCGACTTTTACAGGTGGAAAGTGAACTATAGCCAGGAGGAACTGGCCGAATTGATTGCCCGGAAAACAGGTATCAATTTTGGGGAGATCATCGATCTAATCCCCCTCGAAAGAGGCCATTCCGGAAGGATCATCCAGCTGGAGATTGTCGGCACTTTGAGGAGGAGGTTGTACGGGAAGGAGTTGGAGATACGGAAGATCTTGTCCAATACCCACCTCTACAGTTCTGCCTTCGTCGTCGATACTTTTGAATTAAAAGATAAAATCCCCGGCAAATTTGTACTGACTGGCGCCGGTTGGGGACATGGAGTAGGCCTTTGCCAGATCGGAGCGGCCATGATGGGTGCGGAAGGTTATCCGCATGAAGCAATTCTGAAACACTACTTTGTGGGAGCAGAACTGATAAAAGCATACTAAAAAAGTGATGAGTTATGAGTTATGGGTTATAGAGCTCTTTGTGAATAATAGTGATTTATTGATAATTAATCTTTTGACTACGGGTAAAATTGAATAACACCCACCAATATCGCCCTACTCCATAACTCATAACTTATCACTCATAACCAAACAAAAAGACCAAATTTATGAAATCAACTTCCCGCAGCCCCTGGGCCTGGATCCCGACACTCTATTTTGCCGAAGGGATTCCTTATGTGGTGGCCATGACGGTTGCCGTAATCATGTTCAAAAGACTGGGGATCTCCAATACCGATATTGCACTATATACCAGCTGGTTGTATCTGCCCTGGGTCATCAAGCCACTGTGGAGTCCGGTAGTCGATCTCTTCAAAACCAAGCGCTGGTGGATCGTTGTGATGCAATTACTGATTGGCGCGGGTTTGGGTGGAGTGGCCCTGGCCATACCGATGCCCGGATTCTTCAAGATTACCCTGATCTTTCTCTGGTTGCTGGCTTTCAGCTCAGCTACCCACGATATCTCTGCCGACGGTTTCTACATGCTGGGGCTGAATGAACACCAGCAGGCCTACTTCGTAGGGATTCGCAGTACTTTCTACCGGATTGCCATGATCACCGGACAAGGTTTATTGATCATCCTGGCCGGTTACCTTGAAACCACCACAGGATTGCCTCCCATCGAAATCAACCTGAAGGCCACACCCGGCTACTCCCAAAATATTTCACTGCCACAACCGGGTCAGGATGCTTTAAATCCTACCGGGAATGCCTTTTTTACAGCATTTCCGCAAGAGGCCGTAATCTCCACCCAAAATATTCCGGCCAGACAAATGGACTCTATCCGGAAGATTGTATCCACGCATAACCTTACAATGGGATTTGTTGGCAATGGCCGGCAACAGGCAGTTGCCGGGAAGGCGGGTGATGTCTCACTTTGGTCGAACTACATCTCCAATCCCCTGAAAGGATTTCTGGAAAGGCATTTTCAGAAAGAGGAGGTAAAGACATCCGGTGAGCAGCTTTGTGGTAACCTTACGGTGGTGGCCATCAAACTGAATGGCAAGCCAGAGGCAGGCAAAGAGATGATCCTCAATTTCAAGTTTAAGAATGGTGACAACAGCCTAAAGCTTTTGGAGGGGGAACGACTGGCCTTTAACCTGGAAAACTGGGAACAACCGGCCTATCTGCTATTTCAGGCCGACCCCAAGCTTACTTCTGCCACGGATGCAAGTTTCAAGGGAACCTCCGGGAACATCCATCTCGCCTGGAGCATCACCTTTGTAATACTGGCCTTTCTATTTATTATCTTTTCCTTTTACCACCGGTGGGTATTGCCCTACCCCGATTCAGACAAAAAGGTGCTCAAAAGTGAAGAGAGCATCTTCGGGGCCTTCTTTCGAACTTTCGCCTCATTCTTTAAACGCAAGGAGATCTGGGTGATTCTCTCCTTTTTGATGTTTTACCGGTTGGGAGAGGCTCAACTGATCAAAATGGCCTCCCCATTCATGCTCGATCCCAGACAAGCAGGAGGCTTGGGCCTCACGACCGGCGAGGTCGGTTTAATTTACGGTACATTTGGCATTCTGGCATTGACGGCAGGTGGGATACTCGGCGGACTTGCAGCTTCCCGGAAGGGTTTCCGCTACTGGCTCTGGTGGATGGTGCTGGCCATCAATATTCCACACTTGGCCTACGTTTACCTGGCTTATGCCCAACCAACCAACTACCTTGTGATCAGTCTTTGTGCTGCCATCGAGCAGTTTAGTTATGGTTTCGGATTCACTGCCTACATGTTGTACATGATCTACATAGCCGAAGGAGAGAACAAAACCGCCCATTTTGCCATTGCCACCGGATTCATGGCACTTGGCATGATGTTGCCGGGCATGTTTTCCGGCTGGCTGCAGGATATCATCGGATACAAAAATTTCTTCATTTGGGTAATGCTTTGCATGATCCCCGGCATGATTCCGGTCTTCTTCCTCAACGTAAAACCGGAATTCGGGAAAAAGGTGAAAGAGGAGAAAAAGACAATGTGAAAATGTGGAAATGTGAAGATGTGAAAATGAGAAGATGAGAAAAATACTGATATTGCTGTTTTTTGTGGTTTTGGTTCTATCAGCCAGAGCGCAGGTTGATTTAGAGAAATTGCTTCATCATCCCTGGGTGGATTCGGTCTTCAATTCCCTGACCACCGAACAGCGGATTGGTCAACTGGTGTGGATCGATGTAACCGCGAAGAACAACCTGGCAAGGCAGCTGAAGGATGCAGAATTGATCAAAAAGTATGGTTTTGGGGGGATCATCTTTTTTGAAGGAGATCCTGTCAATCAGGCCAACCTGACCAATTTCTACCAATCTATCTCCCGAACACCGTTGCTGACGGTCATGGATGCCGAATGGGGCATTGGCATGCGGCTGCCTGGCATCATGCCTTTCCCCTACAACATGGCGATGGGTGCAACCCGTGATACCTTCCTGGTAAGGGAGGCAGCCAGGGAGATGGCGCGACAAATGAAGCGGATTGGGATCAACATAGCACTGGGACCCACCTGTGACATCAATACAGAGCCAATGAATCCCATCATTGGCATGCGCTCCTTCGGCGAGTCACGCGAACTGGTCGCTGGTTTGAGCCTGGCCTATATGCAGGGTCTTCAGGAGAACGGCATCCTGGCTACGGCAAAACATTATCCAGGGCATGGGGATACCCAGACGGATTCTCACCTGGCACTTCCGATACTGCCCTACCCGCTAGAGCGGCTGGATTCCCTGGAATTATTCCCATTCAAAATCCTATCCAGGGCTGGCATCGGATGCATTATGACGGCCCATTTGCATGTACCTGCCATTGATCCCTCCAAAGAGTTGCCCTCCAGCCTTTCAGCCAGGGTAGTGGATCAGATAATCCACAAAGATTGGAAGTTCAAGGGATTGGTCATTACGGATGCCATGAACATGAAGGGGGCCAAAGGATACGAGAATCCTGGCCGACTGGAGGTTCTGGCCTTGAAAGCAGGCAACGACGTGGTAGAGTTTCCGGCAGATCCAGCCTTGTCCATTCAGGCCATTGCAGAAGCCGTAAATAAAAAGGAGTTGTCACAGCAAGAGCTGGAGCTGAAATGCCGAAGAGTACTGGCCGCCAAATTGTGGTGTGGTTTAAATGAACGGAGACAAATAGCAACCGAAAATCTTGTGAAAGAACTCAATACCCCTCATGCCGAATTGATCAAACGCAAAATCATTGAATCTTCACTGACCCTTCTGGCCAACAGGGAAGAGGTGATTCCGGTTCAACAACTGGAAAAGCGGAACATCGCTGCATTGTCCATCGGGAGTGAGGAGATAACCCCATTTCAGCGGATGCTTGCAAAATATTCGAAGGTTGATTTCTTCCAGCTGAGGCAGAACTTTTCGGAGAGCGAAAGGTTGGACATTCAGGCAAAGCTTAAGGATTATGACCTGGTGATTGCAGGAATTCATTCCATGTATGAAAGCAAACTCCGCCACTCGCTACAGGTTGGTATCCTTCAGCGGGAGAAGGCTGTCAGGCCTTATGGCACAACGGCTGGGTTGGATTCATTGGTGAATTTTCTATCGGGAAAGAGGCAAACCATCATGGTGCTTTTTGCCAACCCCTATGGTTTGGGAGAGTTGAAAACCCCGCTTCAAACAGATGGTTTGCTGGTAGCTTACCAAAACGACTCCCTGGCTCAGGAACTATCTGCGCAACTTATTTTTGGAGGCCTTGGAGCCAAAGGAAAGCTCCCTGTTTCCGTCGCCGGAAAGTACCAATACGGAGATGGTCAAGTCATACGAAATTCAATCCGGTTGAAATATACCCTTCCCGAAGAGGTTGGAATCCAGTCAGGCAAGTTCAACTTCCAGCTTGATTCCATCGTCAAACTGGCTCTTGACCAGAAGGCTTTCCCCGGATGCAATGTACTGGTTGCCAAAAGTGGAAAGGTAATTTTTCACAAAGCATATGGTTACCATGGTTATGATCAGATTATTCCGGAGAGGGAGAATGATTTGTACGACCTTGCTTCCGTTACCAAAATTACCGGTGGTCTTCCGGCCTGGATGAAGCTCTACGATGAAGGAAGGATCGATCCGGATGAATTTGTTTCCACCTATTATCCTGAATGGAAAAGAAGGCTTTTCTTTCGGGGCAATAAATCTGATATTACCGTCAGGGAGCTGCTGGCACATCAATCCGGGCTAACCCCCTTCTCTCCATTCTGGAAAAAGAGTCTGGCGCATGGCAAAATTTCTCAGAAGTGGTACGCTTTTGAACCTGACCCTTCCCATCCATTGCAGGTCGCCCGGGGACTCTACCTTGACAATAGCTTCCCTGGAGAAGTCTACAATGCTATTCGAAAATCGAAGCTCAAATCCAGAGGAACCTACGTTTACAGTGATCTTCCATTTGTGATGACTCCAGCAATTACTTCCCGGATCTCCGGCAAATCTTTCGTGGAGGATTTGGACAACCACTTTTACAAACCACTTGGGGCTTACAGAATTACCTACAATCCTTTGTTGAAATTTTCTGACAACGAAATCGTTCCCACGGAACTGGACAATTACTACCGTAAACAGCAGCTTTTGGGAACCGTTCACGACGAGTCAGCTGCTGTCCTGGGTGGCATCTCCGGGAATGCCGGTTTGTTTGCCTCGGCCAACGACCTGGCCAAGCTGTTGCAAATGTATCTTCAAATGGGAAATTACGGGGGGAGGCAATACCTGAAATCATCCACGCTACAGGAGTTTTCGCGGGTTCAGTTTCCACAGAACAAGAACCGCCGTGGGTTGGGATTTGATAAACCATTGCTGAACAATGCAGAATTATCGGATAAGGATGCCTACCCGATCAAGGCGGCCTCCCCCGAAAGTTTTGGTCATTCCGGCTATACCGGAACCTTCGTTTGGATAGATCCCAAATATGGATTGGTATATATTTTCCTCTCCAACAGGGTATTTCCAACCAGGGAGAACAACAAGATCACTACCCTGAATATAAGAACAGAAATTCTGCGCAAGATTTACAGCCATTTGATGGAAAATCAAATTGGTATGACAACTACAACTCCCTAAAAATGTAAATATTTGTTACTTTTACGTCATTGACTTACTTTCTATTGATTCAATTCCTATTCCACAAAAACAATGGCCATGAACCGTCTACTCATTTGTCTGTTCAGTGCATCAATTTGGATGGCATGTTCTTCGGGTGATGCTGAGATCAAGGAGGCTGAAAAGGTTTTTCACAGGGTTTCTGCCAGAATTACCCCTGACAGCCGCGAAGATCTTTTTGAAATCCGTTTACTAAAAAAAGGTGAGACCCTTCAGGTCTCCGGTGAAACCACCTCTGCAGAAGGGAAAAAAGCACTGCTTTCAGAATTAGCCAAATTAAACGAAAACTTGATTGACAGTATTCTACTGTTGCCGGATACGGTACTCATGGCCAAAACATGGGGATTGGTGAATGTAAGCGTTTGCAATATTCGATCCAATCCGGGGCACAGTGCAGAGATGTCTACCCAGGCCATCCTCGGTACGCCGTTAAAGCTACTCAAATCAAAGGATGGCTGGCTTATGGTGCAACTGCCCGACCGTTACATTGGTTGGGTGGACGATGATGCAATTTTTCAAATGGATGATGCAGATATGAGCGAATGGAAAGGAAGCCCAAGGGTGATATATCTCCCATTGTCAGGTACTGGATTCGATCCTGAGGCCAAAGAGGCAGTCACTGACCTGGTAGCCGGAAGTATCCTCAAAATGAATGAAATATTCAAAGCCGGAGCCATTGCCGAGTTACCGGATGGCCGCAAAATTGGGCTGCAGACCTCCGATTTTGCTGACTTTGACAGTTGGCAGGAGAAGTATGAGCCTACTGCAGAATCCTTGATCAGTTGCTCAAAATCACTGATGGGAAGACCCTACCTTTGGGGAGGAACCTCCTCCAAGGGTGTCGACTGCAGCGGGTTTGTCAAGACCGTCTTTTTTCTGAATGGCATCATCCTGGCAAGGGATGCCTCCCTCCAATTCAGGCATGGCGCCTTTACGGATCCACAAAAAGGATACAACCAACTCAAAGCCGGGGATCTTGTATTCTTTGGCCGAAAGGCCGATGGAGTCAAGCCAGCAAAGGCTACCCATGTTGGAATGTACCTCGGAGACGGCAACTACATCAACTCATCAGGATACGTCAGGGTCAACAGCTTCGATCCTGAACAGAAGGATTTTTCCAAATACAGGTTGGATCACTGGTTGGGAGGCCGCACCATCCTGGGTTCAGAAGGAACCCCCGGGATCGTAAGGGTGAAGGATCATCCATGGTACTAAAGAACGAGCGGACGAAGGGGCGAGGGAAGGAGACGGATAAATGACGGAGGGACTTTAATGACGGAGAGATAGCAGGGGCGATCCTTGGTGGTCGTCCTTCAGGTTAGTGGGAAAATATTGAAACGGGGAAACGGGGAAACGGAGACGAGGGGAGGACGGAAAAATGACGGAGGGACGGAGATGACGGAGGGATAGCAGGGGCGAACCTTGGTGGTCGTCCTTCAGGTTAGTGGGAAAATATTGAAACGGGGAAACGGAGACGAGGGCAGGACGGAAAAATGACGGAGGGACGGAGATGACGGGGGGATAGCAGGGGCGACCTTTGTGCCCGTTCTGGAGATATCTGGTGTTTAACCCTGAAAGGGTTAAATATGAATCGAAGATCGGCGAAGCTAATAGACCGGGGTAAGCGACGAAGGAGCGACACCCCAGGGAATGGAATGCAAAACGATCACCGTCCGCGGTAGTATTATGAAAAAAGAAATACCGCTCCATTCGGACGGAATGGTTGGAAGGAAGGTAAAACGAGGGGGCGACTTGGACGAAATATTTTCCGGGAATTTACCCCGAAGGGGTTAAATATCAATAGCCCCCGGTTTTAACCGGGGGTCGGGAATGTAGCATGATCACCGTCCGCGAGGAAATATTTAACAAAACCTGAATTCGGGGATCGGACGGAAGGAACAAAATATTGAAAGAAGCAAAAATTATTGATCATATCAAATGAGAACAAACCGCAGAACATTCATAGAAGCATCCACCATGGCAGCAGGAGTTGGTTTTTTGTCCTCCTTTACCAGGGATGGCAAATCCCTTCCCCGTTACCAACCTACCGGGAAAGGTCTGAAATTGACATTCAAACCCTATGAACTTCAACTAAAGCACACCTTCACCATCGCCTCCAACTCCCGGACAACTACCGCGGTAATGCTGACAGAACTGGAATGGGAGGGGGTAACCGGTTATGGAGAGGCCTCCATGCCTCCCTATTTGGGCGAATCGCACCAAACTGCTACAAAGTTTCTGGCCGCCTTGAACCTGTCACAATTCAAGGACCCTTTCCGGATGGAGGAGATTCTGGATTATGTAGACCAAATTATGCCGGGAAATTGCGCAGCCAAGGCGGCTGTCGATATTGCCCTTCACGACCTTGTCGGGAAGTTACTCAACCAACCATGGCACCGAATCTGGGGTTACTCAGCCGAGAAGACCCCGCTGACCACCTTCACGATAGGGATTGACAAAAGTGCTGAAGTTGTAATTGCAAAGACAAAAGAAGCATCAGCCTTTAAAATATTGAAAGTGAAAATAGGCGGAGGCAATGACGAAGAGATGATCAAGAGTGTCCGGTCAGTGACCAATGTCCCGCTCTGTGTGGATGTCAACCAGGGATGGAAAGATCGTCAGCAGGCACTCGATAAGATTCACTGGCTGAAAGAGCAGGGGGTGGTATTCGTGGAACAACCCATGGACAAGACCAATTTCGACGACAATGCCTGGCTCACACAGCACAGTCCACTGCCTACCATTGGGGATGAAGCCATGCAAAGGGTTAGCGACCTCGTTAAATTGCATGGAGTCTATTCAGGTATAAACTGTAAACTCATGAAATGCACCGGTATGCGGGAAGGCCACCGCATCATAGAGATGGCGCGCAGCCTCAAAATGAAGACCCTGATGGGTTGCATGACGGAGACCTCCTGCGGAATCAGTGCAGCCTCCCAATTGGCACCCATCGTCGACTGGGCCGATCTGGATGGGAACCTCCTGATCTCCAACGATATTTTTGAAGGAATGAAGGTGGTGGAAGGTAAGGTTACCTTGAGTGATCTTCCCGGGATCGGATGTCGAAAATTATAGCTTTACCCGTTTCCCAATACCTCAGACAGTCACAATAGTCCTGTACCATGGGATCTCTCTTTCCTGATTGTCCCTAACTTTGGTGAAAACAGATCGCAATAAAGTCCGACAGTACAAAATGCGAATGAAGCAGGCATCTACAACACCCGAAAGCACAAAACAGTGCTGCAAATCGTTTTCGGGAGCCTCCGCAAGCACAAAACAGTTCCGAAATTACTTTTGGGAACATCCGCAAGCACAAAACAGTTCCGAAATAACTTTCGGGAATCTCCGAAAGCATACAAAAGTGAAAAAGGTGATTTCGGGAACATTTAATGTCATTCTACAGTGCCAAAGGTGGTTTCAGGACTTATCGACTTCCTTACTACCGGATTGCAAACTATATGGAGACTACTGCATCATTGCACCAAAAAAAAAGAGGCTGTTTCATCGCAAAACAGCCTCTTTTTTTCTCAGATAGAATCCATTACCATCCGGCAGTTTGGGTAAGTTTGTAACCTTTGCCCAAATATTCACTGATCTGAGTATTCCCAATTGGAGCAAGGTACACTCTGTCAGTGAAAGCATCCCTGTTGGAGATATTTTCAGGCACATAAAAACCTACCATGTCGGTAGCATTTGTGCCGGTATAGGTAACAATGGTACCATCCGCCTTCTTCACCTTTAATTTGCCAACCTTTGCAGGAACCAACCATTCAGCATATTCCGCCTTAAAGTCGGTCCACAGTCCCAACATGTTGTCAGGATCGGTATTGGCCATGTAGTTGATTTTTTTCCAACGTTTGATGTCCAACAATCGAGTGTGTTCAAAAACGAACTCCATCCGTCGCTCGCGGCGGATTTCCCATAGTAGTGGTGAAACATCGCTGTCACGCTCAGGATCGTCAGGAATAGCAGCCAATGACAATGCTGCAGTTTTCTTGATCCCTTTTGAAACAGCTTTCGAATCCAACGGCCTGCTTCTGATTCCATTGATGGATGCATCAATATCTGCCTGTGTAACGGCTGCTCCACCCATCGTAGCTAATTCGGCCTTCGCCTCGATCCAGTTTAGTACCACTTCGGCTAATCGCATGATTGGAGCATCATTGGTATTGGTACTCGAACCATAAATGGCAGGATAAGGACCTGGATAGTAAGTTACTCCCACGCGGTCAATAAATTTACAGGCGTACAGCAATGAGCCGGACTCTTTCTTTGGAGCGTCCCAGAAGGTTGCCTCAAAACGCGGGTCACGTGTGGCTACCATGTTCTTGATATCCAATTTATCGGCATTGGCAACAGTCGATAATTTATAGGGTTTCCCATCGTTGCAAATAAATGACTTGGCCAATTTGAGATTTGGTCCGCCACTTTGAGATTCATACAAATTGGAATAGGAAGCAACAGAGTGAGTTACACCGATGGCCGCATCATAGGTCCGGTACATGATCACCTCCTTGTTGCTGGTCAGGCTCTCAGATCCGAATAAGGCACGAAAATCACTGGTGAAGGTATATCGCTTGGAGGCGATCACCAAATCACCGGCCCTTACAGCCAGATCAAGGTATTTCTTGGCCCTGGCTGAATTGTTCAAATGATATTTTTGCCAGGTGCCTTCAAATAACATCAAGCGGGAAATAAATCCTGCAGCAATGTACCGGTTGAGGTATTGGGCATCCCCATCTACCAAACGCATGTTGTCCAATACATAGACAAAATCATCGTAGACCTTGTCCATGACCAGACCCCTGTCGTCCCTGTCCTTGTACAACTGATCCAGGTCAGTCTCGGGAACCAACTTGTCGTAGTAGGGGACATTCCCGAAAACACTTACCAAACGGCTGTACTCAAAACCCCTGAAGAAACGGGCTACAGCACTCCAGTGCTGGTAGGCAGTGGTGTTGATAACAGCCCCGCTTTTCATCTCTTCAATTCTTTCGAGGTAAAGATTGGATTTGCGAACCCAGGCAAAATTCCAGGTCGGGCCAGCATAGGATGCCAACCAGGCAGCAGCTTCACTGGTAGAAGCCCTGGAGGAAGGAGCCTGAGTCTCAAATCCACCCTGCTTTCCGGCAGACACAAGGTCATCAGAAAAATTGTATCCCCTAAGACAAGCATAATCAACTGTGAAACTTGAATTATATCCCACAAAGTAGTTTGTATAGTAACCGTTCGCAAACAACCGGAGGCTGTTCTCTGAGGTCCAGTAATTGCCATCGTTCATGGTGGTCAACGAAGGTCTGTCCAGGAAATCGCTACACCCGGCAATGCCAAGCGTAACAACTGAAACCAATATTAGTATATATTTTTTCATCATTCTTGTATTTTAGAAGTTCAACTGTATACCCACTGAAGAAGACTTGTAAGTAGGAACACTTACACCTGAACGGCCCAGGTTGTAGTTGGAGGTATTCCACATGGAATAGCCTTCAATCTCCTCAGGATCTATTGGTAAAGTACCCAAATTGTCGAAGGTGAAGAAGTTTTCCAGTGCAACATAAATCCTTAATTTGTCGATGTTGACTTTCTTCATCAGACTGGATGGCAGGGTATAACCTACCGTGATGTTTTTGATCCTCAGATAAGACATATCCAGCAAATACCTTGATTGTACCTGCATGTTGAGGGTAGTGCTGCTTCCTGCCTGGTTGTAAGGAGCAGGATAGAATGCATCGGTTCTGTCTGCTCGCCAAAAATCGCCGGCGAACGCTTGCGGAATGGCACCATCCGATGAGTTGTAACCTGGGATGGCAAGGAATCCGTCTCCCCAAACATCACGCTGACCTACACCCTGGATAAATACGGAGGCATCAAATCCCTTGTAATCTGCTCCAGCCCTGAAACTGTACTGGTAACGTGGAGTCGAATTTCCAATCTTCTTTAAATCACCATAGTCAGGATCACCTGCGGCATTCTTGATCAATCTGTTGCCCGGTGTAATGATTCCGTCTCCATTCAAGTCCTTGAATTTAACATCACCTGGACCGAACTTAAAGTTTCCAGCCTGGAACCGGCCCTGGGTTGGGGCATTGGGATCCGAAAGCTTGTTTACAGAGAAGTTGTCTTTGGTGGTGAAAGGCACAAATTTGCCGGTGCCATCGTATTCAAAATCTTCTTTCTGGTACAACCGGTCGGTTTCATAACCCCAGATCTCACCATAGGTTTTGCCAACGTACCAGGAGTCGATGCTGTTGGTGGAACCATATTTTTGAATGGTTGTCTTGGCATCCGCCAGGGTAGCCACCAAATTGATTCCCAATCCATTTTTGAAACGGTGGTTGTAATCAATCTGCAACTCTATACCGTTGGTTCTCAAAGAACCATAGTTACCTTGGGGAGCTCCGGTACCAAAAGTAACCGGGATACCTTCCAATGGGACAATCATATTCTCTGTATCGCGCTGGTACCAGTCAAATCCAATACCAATCTCATTTTTCAGGAATCTGGCATCAACTCCCAAGTCAAGAGTAGTGATATCCTGCCATGTTACGGTAGAGGATACAGCACCGGGAGTTCCAAACTGATAGAGTTTTGCATTGGCAATCAGGAAGTTGTTCAAAGCACCCCCCATGGTAGGAACATAGAGTGAATTGGCAACGGTCTGGTCACCAATGGTACCCCATGAACCACGAAGCTTCAGTGCATTGAGATAGGTTTTCGACCACTCCATCCAGTTCTCCTCATTGACACGCCATCCCACAGAGAAGGATGGGAAATAACGCCATTTCAGATCTGTAGGAAATTTAGAGGTTCCATCGTACCTCAGGTTGGCCTCCAGCAAATATTTTTCCTTGTAATTGTAGTTGATACGCCCAAAATAACCCAGTTGGGATTCCCAATACTCACCTCCACTGGCTGTTTGTACACCCGAAGCCAAATCAAATTGTGGATTGGCATAGTCGACCAACATGGTGGTCTGAGACCAGTTGTAGGCATATTTGTAACCAACCCTGTTCAATCCAAGCATGTAATGGAAGGTGTGGTCATCTCCAACTTTCATGTCATAGGTGGCATTGATGTTGAGGGTATTCCGCTGATCATTCTTGGAATAACGGTACACATGGTCGGGGTTTGCTCCAACAGCCGTGTATTGATTGAGGACTAGCTGGTAGGCAGGAAGGGCTCCGGTAGCCGTGGATGGTACCACCTCTCCTGCATTGTTCATGTAGATCCTGTTACCGCTGGCATCGTTCTTTGCCACCGCTGCCGACCAGGTATCCCTGGCGGTGTAACGGGTTCCGGGCCGTTCAGTGATGTACTCCTGATTGGCATGCGTATAATCGAAATTGATCTTCAAATCTTTCATCGGAGTGATGGTGAATCCTCCGTTCATGCTGGTATAGTTGGTCTCCTGGTTTCCCGTGTTGGCCTGTGCAATTTCAGATGCCGGACTCCTGAGCGGATCTCCGTCTTCTGTCGTGAAAGGATAGGTGGGACCCCAACGGTACATGTACAACCATGGATCTGCGGTGGTTGAGTTGGTAGCATAAGAATACTCTTTCAAACGTTTGGAATACATCATACCGGCATTTACCCTTAACCAGTCGTTGATATCCGTTCCAATTCGAACGGCTCCGTTGTAACGGGTAAAATCATCCTTCTTGGCCGGTTTAACCATCCCTGATTGTCCCAGATAGCCAAGGCTGATGTTGTAGTCAGTCTTGCCACTCTTGCCATTGACAGACAAATTGTGGGTTTGGGTAGGAGTCCACTCTTCCACCATATAGTCATAAGGATCATAGGTTCTCAATCCGATCTTACGTCCATTGGCATCTACATACCAGTCACGTCCGTACAGCATCGGATCGTTGGGCTTCACTACACTGCCATAGGTATCCTTCCATACTTTCGCCTTGTCAAAACCTTCCCGGGTAATTTGCCAGAAAGCACCTGCAACGGTACCTCCTACACGCTCGAAGGCACTAACCGAGTATTCCAAAGCATCCAATTGTCCCATCTCCATCTTCTTGGAGATGTTTTGAAACGCAATGTTGCCGGAATAGGTGACATTCACACTCTCCGTTTTGGCACCTTTTTTGGTAGTAATCAAAATAACACCAAATGCTGCCTTTGCTCCATAGATAGAGGCTGATGCCGCATCTTTCAATACTGATATTGACTCAATGTCATCCGGGTTAACCATTTGTATCGATGGAATCTCAACGTTGTCCATAAGAATCAGCGGGGATGATCCACCCTGAAGAGATCCTAGCTGACCACGAATCTTCATGATCGGATCAGATCCAACCTCACCACTGGGAATCACCACACTCAAACCGGGAGTTGTGCCCTGCAATCCGCGTCCAACGTCTGCGATAGGCCTTGCTTCCAGTACTTTTGTGTCGACCGATGCTACAGCACCGGTAAGATTCGCTTTCTTTTGTTGTCCAAAACCAACGACAACAACTTCGTCAATCTCTTCGGTGGAGGATTCAAGGACAATGTTCACTGTGGAGGAAGTGCCCACTTTCACCTCCTGCTGCTTCATGCCAATGTAACTGACCACCAGGGTGGCACCTGCAGAGACAGAAAGCTGGAACTTGCCATCCATATCGGTGGTAACTCCGTTCTTGGTTCCTTTTTCAAGAACTGAAACACCCGGAAGTGTCTCATTGACTGCTTTATCCCGAATGACTCCGGATATCAGTCTTTTTTGTGCCATCGTCAGCTGGACAATCATGCACAAGATGAAGATTAATGCTACCGCTTTTTTCATGTGTAAAAAATTAGTTTTTGAAAGGTAACATGGAACCTGCCGCAACGATCAAACTTTTCGGGAAATAATGGTCTGGGAAGGTTTCATAACACACAGGTTAAAATAACATTTTGAAATAGAATTAGTATTAACAAAGCATTACAAAATTTTACTAAAATTAAACATTTAATTTGTATGTTGTATTACATCTTTTCAAAATTATCCATATTTTTTTTGATTCATCGATTTTTGACCTGCCAGATTGTGTGAATGATGTCAAAAGTCATCTTTTCATTTCATTTTCTTCTGTTTTGAAATGATTGAACTTCAATGCCAATTGCATGGGTCATCGAATAGTCAGAGGATTCTCCCCCAAGTTACTAACAATTTATATCTTTAAACTCCGTTTTACCCTGCTTCTTTGCATTTAAATTTTAATTGTATGCTGATAATGAGAAATATCCTCCTAATTATAGTATTACTCCTGACCGGATATGGTTCATTGGCCCAGAAAATAAATTTTGTCCATGTGACAGATACGCACGTTGGGAGTCAGGCAGGGGCCGCTGACCTGGAAAAGAGCATTGAAGACATCAACCGTCAGGATAGTATTGATTTTGTATTAATTACTGGCGACATCACTGAGTTTGGATCGGATGAGGAACTTCGGCAGGCTCGACGCATCATGGATAAGCTCAACAAACCATGGTATGCCCTGCCGGGAAACCACGATTCCAAATGGTCTGAGAGTGGCAACAACAGCTTTGTGAGCATCTTTGGTGCAGAAGAGTTTGTATTCGAAAAGGGTGGATTTTTTTTTATGGGAACAGCTTCAGGGCCAAATATGCGAATGGCACCCGGATTGGTTCCCCGCGAACAGATCGTGTTCCTGGATTCCATTCTCAGCCATCGCAGCAACCCCCTTCAACCCCTGATCTTTGTCAACCATTATCCGCTGAACGAGTCGATCTCCAATTGGTACGACCTGGTTGACAGGCTCAAAACGACCAACGTTAAAGCTACCCTGCTCGGTCATGGACACCGGAACCATCTCTACAATTTCGAAGGCATTCCAGGCGTTATGGGAAGATCCAATCTCTCGACCAACCAGAAGGAGGCAGGTTACAACCTCGTGACCATCGAAAAGGATACCATGTATTACAGGGAACGCCTGTCAAAAGGAGAAACGCTGCCGGTTTGGTGTAAAGTGCCGGTTGGCACCAACTCCTCCGCCACCACTGAAAATAAGTCCATTGGGCCAACGGTCTCCCGCCCGGATTACTCCATCAACCAAAAATTCCCGGAAATAAAAACGATCTGGCAATTGCAGGAGAACAGTGACATTGGCACAGGCCTGAGCCGAAGCAAAAACCTTGTCATCTTCGCCAATACCTCCGGTGAAATTGTGGCTTTGGACCTCCCTACCGGAAAGGTACTCTGGCGTTTTCGTACAGCGGGCAAGATCTATTCCACCCCTGCCATCAGTGGGAATAGTGTGGTTTGTGCCTCTACCGATCACAACATCTACTGCCTCAACATCGGGACCGGAAAAAAAATCTGGATGCACCCCACCATTAAGCCAATTGTTGCCTCCCCTGCCATCGAAGAGGGTCTGGTCTACATTGGGGCTTCGGATGGCTCTTTCAGGTGCCTCAAGCTTTCAGACGGGAGTTTGGTATGGCAGTTTGAGGAGGTAAATAACTTTGTGGAGTGCAAACCGCTGGTGCTGAAAAACAGTATCTGTTTTGGATCCTGGGGCAATGCCTTCAATTCACTCGATAAAAAAACCGGAAACCTTCTATGGGTGAGGGAGAAGTACAACAACAGGATGTTATCTCCGGCAGCCGTATGGCCGGTTGCTGCCAATGGCAAAATCTTTTTGGTGGCACCCGATCGTCACATGACAGCGCTGGATGAGAAAAGCGGAGCGGAAATATGGGATTCCGGCAAATATTCCTGCCGCGAATCCATTGGTATCTCAGCTGACAGCAAACTCGTTTACATCAAGAACATGAACGAAGGAAACGTGGATGCCTTTTACACCAATGCCAACGAACAGGAGCTTGCCTGGGAATGCAAGGCAGATCTTGGATACGAAATAGCACCCTCCCCCATTGTCGAATCTGGAAACCTGATTTTTGTCCCAACCACGGCAGGGGTAGTGGTGGCCATCGACAGAAAAACCCACCTGGTAGCATGGAAATACAAGGTGTGCAATGCCCTGATCAATGCCATCCTTCCCGTCGGGAAAAGAAAGATCCTGGTAAGTACCCTGGATGGTAAAGTGGCATACTTGTCGTTTTAAAGGTTAAAGGATAAAGGTTAAAGGATAAAGAAAGGCTAAAGGTTAAAGTAAAAAGGTTAAAGGCTAAAGAAAAGCTAAAGGTTGAAGGATAAAGGTTTAAGTTGGGGCATGCTGAAAACAAGACCTTAAACCCATGTAAATGGAACCGTTCATTACTTTAACCTTTATCCTTCAACCTTTAACCTTTAACCTTTAACCTTTCCACTTTAACCTTTATCCTTTATCCTTTATCCTTACTTTTGTAGCGTAATGTTTCAAACTCATCCCGATGCTACCAAAAGATTGCAAGGCTATTATTTTTGACATGGATGGCGTTCTCATTGACAGTGAAACTCACTACAAGGTACTTGAAGGTGAGCTGTTTGATGAAATTGGCGTTGTCATTGAACTGGAGGAGCACCGCTCCTATCAGGGGAGTTCCAATCCTGTGATGTGGAGCCTGATCAAGGAGAAACACGGACTGAAGCAATCGCTGGAGGACTTGGTGGCAAGAACGGAGCTCAAGGTAATCCAATTTTTCGCTGCTTTCCGGAGGTTAGAGCCAATGCCGGGCATCCTGGATTTGCTTCAATGGCTGCAGTCGAAGGGGATAAAACTGGCTTTGGCCTCCTCCTCTTCCATCGATGTCATCTCCATGGTGCTGGATAAGTCTGGCCTTGCTCCATACTTTGAAGTGGTGGTCGATTGCACCGAAGCAGGAACCGGCAAGCCAGATCCGGCAATTTTTCTGCTGGCACAAAAAAAACTGGGTCTCCCCAAGGAGGTGTGTATCATTATCGAGGATTCCGTCAATGGCATCAAGGCGGCAAAGGCAGCAGGCATCTCGTGCATCGCCTTCAAGGGTCCTGGGTCAGAACACCAGGATCAATCGGCTGCTGATTTGATTGTCAATAGTTTCAGCGAAATACCCGGATTTTTAAAACATTCGTGAAAACGGTAACAACCAGCGCAGCATTTGAGGGCAATTCAGGCTATTCCCCCATTCGATGCCTGCATCAATGAAGCGTACAAGCAACAAAGGCAAAATGATTCAAAAAGTAGAAAAAGAGTATACGGCCGAAGAGGAGAGGTGGAACATCCTGACCCATGGGTCCGGTCTGGTAATCTCCATGCTGGGAGTAGCGGTCTTGCTTTACCAATCCGTTCAACTGGGTTCTGCCAAAATATTCTTTGCATTTCTGGTCTATGGAATTGGTGTTACCACCATGTACCTGGCCTCGACCCTCTACCATTCGGCGGTGGATCCTGCCAGACGGAGAAGGCTCAAAATATTTGACCACATTGCAATCTATCTGACCATCGCCGGAAGTTATACCCCAATAACCCTGCTTACCATGCCTGCAAAGTGGGGAGTCCCTGTTTTTATCCTGGTATGGGCCATTGCCATTTCCGGAATAGTACTCAAATTTTTTTTCACGGGAAGATTCAGCAAACTTTCGACCGCCATGTATGTGCTGATGGGATGGGTCATCGTGGTAGCATTCAAACCATTGGTCGATAGCATGGCGCTGCCGGGTTTGCTATGGCTGATAGCCGGTGGATTGGCCTATACGGTAGGAGCCGTCATCTACCAGCTGGAACGCATCCATTTCAACCATGCGATCTTTCACCTGTTCGTATTGATAGGCAGTGTGTGCCATTACATCGTTGTGCTCAAATACTGCATCAACTAACCGGTCAGCCATTGCCCCACAATTGACAATGGCAGTTTCGTCAACACTCACCAGGAAGGTTAGAACTGCTTCAGGAATTTATTGTAGACCTGCATGTTGCGATCCAGGTGTGCCTGCATCTTCTCATAGGAACGATCTGCATCCTTCTCCCGGATGGCATTGACAATCTCCTTGTGGTAACCCAGGGTAATCTCTTTCTCCCCCTCAATGTTGGCATAGATAAAATTCCTCATCCTGGGCAGCAGATTGTAAACGGGCTCCATGGTCACAATGACAAATGGGTTGGCAGTAGCACGGGCCATGCATAGGTGGAATTTGTTGTCGATATCCGATTCAAGTTGGGTATTGTCGGGATTGCACTTGCTGAATTCGATCAAATTGGACTCCATGTTTTTAAGATCCTCATCGGTCCTGTTGATGGCAGCCATTTTGGCAATTTCCGGCTCGAAGGCCAGACGGAGCTCAATAATCTGACGAATCAACTGATCATCAAATTTCAAATCGTAGTAGAGGTTCAGCGAACTGATGGCATCCTTGATGTCGATCTTCGTGACAACCATTCCACTCCCCTTCCGTATCTCTATCAAACCCCTGGCGCTTAGCCTCCTGAGGGCTTCACGCAAGGCTGTCCGGCTAACCGCAAACATTTCGCACAACTCTCTCTCCGGAGGCAATTTTGCCCCAATGGGCAATTTTTTCTCCCGGATGGCACGTTCAATGTTTCGTTCTATCTTCTGACTTAGGGTTTGGGAAGTTCCGATTTTTTGGAAAATGTCATCCATATCCATGTTGCGCTTGTTGTTTGGTAGTGTATGCAAAGTAAGTAAAAAAGTGGGTACTAAAGTAGGCTCAACCGGAATAATCACAGAAGGCCCATGAACCAGGATCCGTTACTTACCAGGATTGATTCAGCCCAGGCGTGAAACAATATTATTTGGAAATTTTCAACAAGGCTTTTTCAAACCCATCGGGATTGTCAATGGTAAACGAATAGGTCGCCGGGTCTGTTTTGGAATCTGTAACCATGTAAAAGGAGATCAACCCTCCCTTGTTGAAGAGTTCGATGATCCGCTGCGAGTCTGATCCCTTGATAAACAACCGGTCTGAAACATTCTTGGCAGTGAAATCAAACCCCTCATTGGAGCTTGTTTTAACCTTGATCTTGTAGAGATTTTCGTTCCCTTTTTTGACGGCCTTGGTTCCGTACTCCAGTAACTTGATGCAGAAAGTCTCTTTGTCCACCATAAACTTGGCCTTCAATTCGGCTTTGTCATTGGCCTTGTTGCTAAAGGTTCCCCAGATAGCATACGAATTGGTAATGTACGCTTTGTCTCTGCTATCACCCAGGTTGCTGGCATAATAGGCAAGTTTCCACATCCCGTATTCGTTGGACGGAGCGATCTTAACACTGTCTTTTTTTATTGGATCTGCAGGAGCTTGCTTTTGCTGTTTTGGTCCACAAGCCAATAGAATTACAGAAAAAATTAAGAGTGTTACAAATTTTTTCATTTTGAATCTGGCGTTGGTAGTTTGTACCCGTAAATATAACACTAACCAACCACATTAAAAAGATATTGGCTCAGCTTTTCCCAAAATGTTTTAACTTTTATTAACCTTTTTGGAAGGGAGGAGTGCAAAACCCAACCTGCTTTTCAGTGAATGCGCTTTTTCGTCAGGAAGATTACGCCAATCACCGACATCAGGACGGAGGCAATGACAATGGATGGAAAGGCCCATTGTGAATTTTCCATCGAGTTGGGTACATTCATTCCAAACATACTAGATATCAAGGTTGGAATCATCAGGATGATTGAAATGATGGTCAACTGCTTCATGACAACGTTCAGGTTGTTCGAAATGACCGAAGCGAAAGCATCCATCATGCCGCTCTGGATATCGGAGTAAATCTGCGACATCTCCAAAGCCTGCTTGTTTTCGATGATGGCATCGTCCAACAGATCCTCGTTGATTTCGGTGGTGATCTTTTTGGAATTTCGAAGTTTCGCCAATACGATTTCATTGGCTTTGATGGAGGTGATAAAATAGACCAGGCATTTCTCCATCTTCAGCAACTTGTTCAGCTCCTTGTTCTTGACAGATTTCTCGAGATCCTGCTCAATCAGGGCCGTCATCTGGTTGATCTGTTTCAGGTATCTCAGGTAAATACTGCCGGAACGAAGAAAGAGCCGCAAGATAAAATTGATCGTATCCGTTATCTCACGGTATTGTTCCCTGAACGGGGAAGGCTGTTCAATCGGTAGTATTTCATTGTCCTGCAGACAAAGGGTAAGGGTAAAGTCCTGGGTGAAAAATATACCCAAAGGAATGGTCTGGAAAGGAACACCGTTGTTCCCGGTTTCAACGGGAATTCTCATCAACACCAAAGACCAGTCATCCTCAAATTCCACACGGGATCGTTCGTCAGGGTCAAGGATGTCCTGAACCATATCCGGGGGCAAATGAAATTCTTTTTGAATTCGCTGAATCTCTTCCGGTGTCGGCTGATTGACATTGATCCAACATCCTTTTTCGATTTGGGGAATCTCGATGTATCCGCCAAATGTTTTGAAGATTTTAATCATTTTGGGGTCTCCTTTTCAGTTGAGTCTGTAAGGAGACAGTCAGCTCCTTTTACAGATGAATAAATAAATAGCTTTGTCTATAACAGGGGCCTTCGTCCATTTCAGGATTGTTTAAAATTGTCGCCACAAAAATAATCACATTTGGTAATAAAAGGTGAGAACTTCCCTTTTTTATTTTTCAATCCATTCAAAGGTGCCGGCAGTTCACAACCTGCTGAAAATTAACTTTCAGGGATATTTAAAAACGGTGGTATTTGTTTCTTACTTTTGGCACGAACGCCCTGCGTCTTTGCTCCCTTCTGTCTGGTTCCGGGAAAAGTAAATTTATTCCAACCCTGATGCTCAAGTTGCTGGCTTGGTTGGGATAAAATGGAGAGACGACATTGTCGGTGGCTGCATAGAGTTGCAAGCCGCGAAATTTGTAGGAGAGACCCATCCCCAGGTTGTTCGGGGTCGACTCAAAATAGGTATAGGCGGCCGTCAGCGTCAGACTCTTTCCCAAAACAGCATTTACGGAGGCGGTGTAGGAACCGAACAGTTGCTTTTTGAACATTCTGATACTGGCAAGGGCCGCAATTGAGACATTTTTGATCACCGTATATTCCCCTCCCAAATAAAGCTTTGCCGGCAGAAGGGTTGAAAATCTTTGGGAGGTCAATTCCAGGGGGAATGCTTTTACAATACTGTCTTTGAGGTTGTCCAGCAATGGCTGGAACGAACTTGCGGTAGGAGGAACCTTCCCCGGTGCATTCAACTGGATTCCTTCGTAGGAGAAATTCCCATCCTCCGTAAGGCTTGACAAATTGTTCCGCCAGTTGATGAAGCCGAGATCGATCAAACTTACCGAGAGTTCGAGATTTTTCAACACTTTGTAGGTTAATCCAAGATCCACTGCCAAACCCGGGTTCCCAAAATTAAGCAGGTATTTTCCTGCTTTGAAGCTGTTGGAAAACTGCAAATCATAGCCATTGGGTTGGCTCTGCAAGATCTCCACTGGTCCCGAAAGATACATTTCTCCGCTCCCCTTGAAATTGATCTGGTCACCGGATGCGGGCATCTCTGTCTCAAATCCAATCCCCTTTGTGGCTATTCCCGCCATGCCAAACAACAGCTTCCCGGTGATACCGGTGCTTAGTTTCCTGCTGTTTTGTCGGGAGTAGGTAAATGCAAACTGCCGGTAATGCTGGGCCATCAGACCAAAATCCCCGCTTTTGAAAGTGGTGCCGATCAGGGGTTCGTTGCCGTAATACAAAAACTCCGCCAACGGCTTTTCGAAGAAAGGCTCGGCCGTCTCATGCTCGCTGATGGATACCGCGAAGAAATTTTGCTTTTTCTTCCACCCATATTCTGCAAAAGTCAGGGAAGCCGACTCCCTGAGGTAGTTCTTCTGATCGAAGGTTTTCAGCAGATTCTCAAAATCCCAAATCATTGAATCTTTCTGGAGTCCAGCTCCCCTGTGAACAAGATCATTGAAATTCCAATTGTTGGTATTGGCCGACAGATCCACGCTGGAAAGAAAGGGCAAACCGACATAGTATCCACTCTCCAACCCATGTTTAGCCGGATTCATCTCCCTGGTCTGTACCACCCCTTTCATAAAATAGAAGGTGTTGGGTTGCCCCTTCAACCCAAAATTGACCAGGAGCACCAGGCTAAACAGGAATAGGATACGGTATACTCCCGGCATAATCAGAGCTTTAAAAGGTTGACGTGTGCTCTGTAGGCCACTTTGACCGATACCTTGCCCGATTTCAGCTCATCGGCCAGGACCGTTCCTGTCTGGGGCTGGGTGAGCGTGAGGAGGAGGGTGTAACGCTTTGCGGCGCTGACTATTTTGTACTCCGGGTTACTCAACGCAAAGGTGGTACTGTCTTTGGCGGCAGCCGTCACATGACCCGCTGCATCCAGCGTGCCACCCGGCAGAAGCTGGGAATGCAGCACCACTTTCCTGGATTCTGGATCAAGTACCTCAAACAAAAGCTCATACTCAAGCTGCATGGGGGTACCATTCGTGGTTTTTATCACCATGTACAAGCTGTCGATGGCGGCCGAACTGAAGTCTGAACCAGACAGTTCATATTTGATGGAGTCCAGCTTTATCTGCTGGGTAAGCACGGGGGTATTTCCGCTCTCCGGGATGTTGGTAAACTCATTCACCACATAATCTCCCAGGGAGACAGGAAGATAAACCAAAGGCTTCAGGCTTTTGGGATCGGTATAGATGCTCAGGTCAAAATACTCCTGTTCACAACCGGAAAGGAGAATGGTGAAAAGAATGAAGAGGATCAACCTTTTTAGTCGCTTCATTTTACTGGATATCAATTCCCAAAAATAGAAACAATTGGATGAATCGTTCCAAGTAATGCACAAATATAATGGTCTAATTATTTTCTTTGTGATCCTTGCGTCATTTGCGATACAATTGGGAAGCAGGCGGGAAAGAGAGATAGGTAAGTACAACCCTCTGCTGGCGCTGGTGGTTTTATCTCTTTCCAAACAACCTCATTTCAATCGGATCTTTAAAAGCTCTTGCATATATTTCTGGGTAGTGATTAATTGCAATTCACGCTGTATCTCTGTGGTGCATCTAACGAATTTTTGTCCGGTAGGTGACTTGTAAAAGGCAAGCAAATCCTCAAGTTCACTTTGGGTAAATTTCTTATCGTACAAGGCCATCTCCTCTTCCTGTAACTTATTCACTACCTCTTTGTATTTTTCAAGCCGTTCCTGAACATCCACCTTTATACTGTCAACTTTCTGTGGATCCTTGATGGGAATCATTTTAACCATGGTGGGAAACCCAGATTTCATGGCCCTGTCAAGGATCGAATCCTTCTGCATGACCTGGAATAATTCTTTGATCAAGGCTTGTTTGGTTTGAGCATGGGTGCTTACCACCACCACCAAAACACAAAATCACAGCAGTTGCAATTCTTCTCATCATTGGTTTTAAAGGTTAGTTATTGATCTGTTTATCAGGGTTTTAATCCCAGATTCAATTGTAATCGATTGCCCACCATGGTCTCAGGCTATCCTGCAAGTATGAGGATCCAATTTTAGTTCCTCACTAAAATGGCAAAATCAGCAACTCCTACTTGCACGTTCTTATATTTCTTCCGAAGAGCCCTACTAGGAAATCTGCGCCAGCGAAAGTAGCATAGGTTACTTTGAAAGTTGTTCAGCGTTTTTATTTAAATGCTTTTGAACCCATGCTAAAGTTAAAAGTTTTGGGTTTATGGGAAAATCATATTTTTTACCCAAAGAAATCCACCGATCAAGCCATTCTTCACGGGTAATCTCACCACTCCGCGCCATTTTGGTAACAATATCATACTCTTCACAGTATTTCTGATACGCTGCCTTTTCCCGATCCAGGGAAATTTCTGCAAAACCCAAATATGAAAGATCCATATACTTTTCTTTATTCTTTTTACAATAATAGCGAAATATCTAATCGAATAATAAAGCCGGTGATCCGCGAAAGAAAGAGTGCTGCTTCTTACAAAATTGAAGCATTAAGACTATTTGACTATGACCCCTTTGGCATTGGACCTTCACAACTTCGCGCCAACGGGGGATTGGATTTCTGTTCGGAAGAAAATGTTTGAAGCAAAATGTCTTTCCAAAGAAAATGGGTACTACCAAGGTATGCGCACACCTTTGTTTACTAACTGTCCATGGGGAAACTGGTCCCGGGCAATTGTCACAAGTCCAACGACAGTACTTGCTCCCTCTTCAACTTCCAGGGGGGCAGCATCGGTGCCAAGATCAGTCTTTACCCAACCCGGATGTGCTGCAGCAACTGCAATTCCCTTAACTGTCAGTGTTTTGGATTGAATCTGTGTAAGCATATTGAGACCCGCCTTGGATGTGGAGTATCCTATGGTTACAAATGCCGAAACATATTGCCACAAATTCTCAGCAGTATCAATAGAACCTAATTGGGACGAATGGTTAATCACCCTGGCGTCGTCACTCACAGAAAGAAGTGGCACCAGTGCTTCTGTAATTGCAAAGGGGGCGATCAGGTTGACTTCGAGTGTACGTCGAATCTTATCCGTATCGGTTGGTTTTCCGTCCCATTCCAAAGCAATCCCAGCGTTATTTACCAACACATCAAGCTTGCCATAATTCTTTTCAAGATAGTTCACAAGATTGGAAATATCATCGGCACTGGTAACTTCCAGCGGCACTGGATAATCCGGAGCATGCTGACCCCCCTCCACCGGTTATAAAATTAGTGTTTTTCCCGGATTTTTTTGTGCGTCTCGCATGACAATCCGGCAGATGCTGACCCCCTAAACTTGCAAAAAGCGGTAAAAAAATCCGGAGCATGTTGACC
>CAMCBW010000025.1 GCA_945873105.1 Tangfeifania diversioriginum | reverse complement strand
TAATAAATTCACCCAAAAAGTTAATAAATAATTAATCCTTGCCAACAAAATTCATAGAATTTAATTGACTGTTATCGTTATATTTGACTGCAAACTGATGGTAACGAAGCACTTTTTCAAAGTATTGATTACTTGCTTGGTTGCGAATCCGGATGTGCTAAAATATGTTAAATATTTTTTCAGATCGTTGTATTTATTGATTAACTTAATATTGTGTAACTAAAATTGTCATTAATGAAAAACAATTTTCTAAAGCTCTGCCTGACCTTCGTACTTTTTGCAGGTTATCTTGCATCTGTTACGGCTCAGGTTACCACCTCAGGAATGAGTGGTAGGATTACAGGTAGTGATGAACCACTTCCGGGCGCTGCAGTTGTAGCAGTTCACGTTCCATCAGGAACCCAGTACGGAACGGTTACCAATGCCGATGGACGATTCAACCTGCAAGGCATGCGTACAGGTGGACCCTACAAGGTGGAAGTCTCATTTGTTGGTTTCAACAAGGCGACCATGACGGAAATTAACCTTTCTCTTGGTGAAACCTTTGTTTTAAACACCAATTTGAAAGACAACACTACGCAAGTGGGTGAAGTAACCGTGGTCGGAATGAAGCCTTCAGCTTTTGCGACAGAAAAAACTGGTGCATCAACCAATATCACTTCAAGGACCATGGAGTTAATTCCTACCATGAACCGGAGTTTGGGCGATTTCACAAAGCTCTCAACCTTTTCTACTGGAGGTAGTTCCTTCGTTGGCAGGGAATCATATATGTCCAATGTAACGGTTGATGGTGCCAATTTCAACAACAACTTCGGACTTTCTGGAAGCAGCATGCCCGGTGTTTCCGGCGAGCCTATCTCAATGGATGCCATTGAGGAGATTCAGGTTGCTGTTGCACCTTTTGATGTTCGTCAGTCCAACTTTACAGGAGCCGGCGTAAATGCCGTTACCAAGAGCGGTACCAATACTTTCAAAGGATCTGCTTATACCTTTTACCGTGATCAGAGCTTCAATGGAGATAAAATCCGGGACAAAGACTTAACGGTGACCAATTCTTCGAAGAAGGTATTTGGTTTCAACATTGGAGGTCCAATTATCAAAAATAAACTCTTCTTCTTTTTGAGTGGCGAAACCGAAAATGCACTGACTCCTGGAAACACCTTGCTCGCACTTGAGGCTGGTCGTGATGCCGCTGATCCAAATGTAAGCTCCAGGGTAACTTCTACTGACCTGAAAGATTTCTCTTCTTACCTCAAAACTAAATTGAACTATGAAACAGGCGCCTATGAAAATTGGGGCGGTGATGTTGAAGAGAACAACAAAATTTTGGCGAAAATTGACTGGAACATCAACGACAACCATAAATTGAGCGTTCGTTACAACTATTCCAAGAGTTCCAACCAATCCCGTCCAAGTAGCAGTGGAGATGCGAATCCAAGTATCTCTGGTGGTCGTCATGCTCGTTTGGGTGGTATGTCTTTTGAAAATTCCCAGTATTTCAATACCAGCACCATGCAGTCTTTTACCGGTGAATTAAACAGCCGTATGGGACAGTTTCAGAACAAATTACTGGTTGCCTACACCAAATACAACCAGCCACGTTCTGTGAACAGCAGTGTATTCCCATTTATCGATATCATGTCTGGTGTTGCAACAACAGGAAACGTATACATGTCTGCAGGATATGAGTTGTTCTCATACGGGAACAATGTGGACAACAATACCTTTATTATCACCGACAATGCGACCTACAACATGGACAAACACACGATGACTTTCGGTTTGTCCTATGAGAATCAATATTTTGCCAACAGCTATTTGCGTCAAGGTTCCGGATATTATCGTTTCAAGGACCTTACTTCGTTCAAAAACTACATCAATGGAGCCGGTTTGAATGCAGATGGAACAAACAAGCCTTTCAGTACCGACTATGACCCGATTAATTTTGCCTATACTTATCCTATTAACGGATACGAAAATCCTGTTGCAGAATTGTCTTTCGGTCAGTTTTCAGCCTATGTTCAGGATGAATGGAATGCCCTGGAAAATTTGAAAATTACTGCGGGAGCACGTATCGATATTCCGATGTACCTGAGTGGAGCCGTAGACAATCCTGGACTTTATGGTCAGAAATTCAAACAAAATGAGACAGTGGACCTTTCAACCTGGCCAACAGTTAAAGTATTGTGGTCACCCCGTCTTGGGTTCAACTGGGATGTAAAGGGCGATAAATCAATCAAGGTAAGGGGTGGGACTGGTATTTTCACCGGACGCATTCCATTTGTATGGTTTACCAACCAGCCCACCAACAGCGGTATGTTGCAATACCAATTGGTAATTAACTCCAATGGAGGTACTGCGGCACAGGGTCAGTTGGCCAGAATTCCTTTTGAAGCTGATGCCAAGAAATTACTGGATAACGCTGCCATTGCCGATATTTTTCCACAGAAAAATGTTGTTGGAGGAAGAATTGCCGCCATTGACAAAGATTTCAAATTGCCACAGGTTTGGCGTACAAGTTTAGGCTTTGATCTGAAATTACCCCTCAACATGAAGTTGACCCTCGATGGAATTTACAACAAAGACATCAATTCCATCTGGTTTGAAAACATCAACATGAATGCTGCTGCCTCCACCATCAAAGAGGGTACCAATACCCGTCCTTACTGGTCTAACAGCACCAATGCCGACAAGTTTTACAACAAAACTTTCCAGAATGTCGTCATTATGCGCAACACCAAAAAAGGTGATGGTTACACCTTTTCTGCCCAACTTGATCTGCCAAAAATGTATGGATTTGGCGGAATGGTAGGCTATTCCCGCAGCATGGGCCATGAAGTTACGGGTAAAACGGGTTCCGATCCATTTTCTGCATGGCAGTACCGTATCATCAAGAATTCTCTCAATGATCCTGAAACTGGATTAACTTCCAACAATACGCCTCACCGTATTATTGCAGAACTTGATTATACCATCGATTACGCAAAGTATTTTGCCACAACAATCTCTGTATTCTACTCAGCTTACAAGGGTAATGCATATTCCTACATGTATTTTGGTGACATGAATAAAGACGGTACTTCTACCCATGAATTGATGTATATTCCAAAGAATCAAAGTGAATTCATTTGGGCTTCCCAGGCAGATGCAGATGCCTATTTTGCCTATGCAAAACAGGACCCCTATCTCTCCGAACATGCCGGAGAATATGCTGAGCGTTTTGGAGCCTATGCTCCATGGAACAAAAGAATTGATATTAGACTGACCCAGGATTTCAAGATGAAATTCAAAGGAACCGGAAACAAACTCCAATTTACTGTTGATGTGATTAATTTTGCCAACTTGTTGAATTCAAGCTGGGGATTGAATCAGAATGTTGTAACTTCCTCTCCTTTGACTGCAGTTAGCAAAGATGCTGCAACAGGTATGTTGAAAGTCTCCATGCAAAAAATTGGTGGTGAATATGTCAAAACTTCTTTTCAGGATCCTACAACAGTTGCAGGAACCTACGGAATTCAGTTGGGACTCCGTTATGTATTTAACTAACAATTCAATTGATAAATTAGAGAGGGTGCCTGCGAAGCACCCTCTTTTTTTTTGGATATAATCACTAAATTTGTCGTTTCAACAAAGAAAGTATCATGGCTCAAAAACCCTCCATCCCAAAAGGCACCCGAGACTTTTCTCCACTCGAAATGGCAAGAAGAAACTACATCTTTGATGTGATAAAAGGTGTTTTCAAACTCTATGGTTTCCAACAGATAGAGACACCTGCCATGGAGAATCTATCGACACTTACCGGCAAATACGGGGAAGAGGGGGATAAATTATTGTTCAAAATATTAAACTCCGGCGATTTCCTGTTGAAAGCCACTGAAACTGATCTCTTGGCAAGGAATAGTCAGAAAACAACTTTCCAAATTTCGGAGAAGGGGCTTCGTTACGACCTAACGGTTCCGTTTGCAAGGTATGTAGTTCAATACCAAGGCGATATAAATTTTCCATTCCGACGTTTCCAAATTCAACCGGTGTGGCGTGCTGATCGTCCTCAAAAGGGAAGATACCGCGAGTTTTACCAGTGTGATGTTGACATAATTGGTTCAGATTCACTGCTGAATGAGTATGAACTGATACAGATTGTTGACAAAATTTTTGCCAAACTGGGCATAAACGTAACTGTAAAGATTAACAACAGAAAAGTACTTTCCGGCATAGCAGAGACCATTGGAGAATCAGACAGAATGATTGACATTACTGTCGCAATCGACAAATTGGATAAGATTGGCTTGGAAAAAGTAAACGAGGAGTTGCTGGAAAAAGGGGTATCCCCGGAGGCTGTACAAAAACTCCAGCCCATTCTGAAATTATCAGGTAGCAACATAGAGAAACTAGACCTGATCGAGCAGATTATTTCTGAATCTGCCACCGGGAAAAAGGGCATAGCTGAACTCAGAACAATCTTTAATTATCTCAAATCAGGAAAACTTTCAACAGAAGTCGAGTTGGATCTAACCCTTGCACGCGGACTGAACTATTATACCGGGGCAATTTTTGAAGTCAAAGCCAATGATGTTCAAATTGGATCCATCACCGGAGGTGGCAGATACGATGACCTTACCGGCATTTTCGGTTTGCCGGATATTTCGGGTGTGGGGATATCTTTTGGGGCAGACCGGATCTATGATGTAATGGATCAATTGGAACTATTCCCTATTGATCAGACCATTTCCACAAAGGTACTCTTTGTCAATTTTGGCAAGACTGAAGAGCTTTATTGTTTGCCTCTCCTGGAAGATATCAGGAAGGCTGGAATTGCTGCTGAAATATACCCTTCCGCCGACAAGATGAAAAAACAGATGAATTATGCCAACAGAAAAGGTGTTAAATATGTTATTTTGGCAGGTGAAACTGAAATTGCCGATGGTGAAGTCACCATCAAAAATATGATGAGCGGGGAGCAAATACGGATCAGTACAGATCAGTTGGTAGAGGTGCTTTGTTAAAGGATAAAGGATAAAGGATAAAGGTTAAAGGATAAAGGATAAAGGTTAAAGGTTAAAGGTTAAAGGATAAAGGTTAAAGGATAAAGTGGCATGGAAGCTAAATGGATATCAGTGCCCAGAACCAAAATGAAACACCTGAATGAATCAATCAGGCATTACTTTATCTGACCTCAACAATTGGATTCCAATCCTTTATCCTTTATCCTTTATCCTTTATCCTTTATTTTCCAGACTTGTCATCGTCCTTTTTTCTCATTTCCTGCATAAGGTAAGATCTGAATTTTCGTTCCGACCGATACAATTTCACCACCTTCTCGGCTGGTAAAACAGACAAAAATTTGGCATTGTATTCTTCAGTCAGTTTTCCCTCCTTCAGGTGCATTGCCACTATTTCCTGGGTTAATTTCTTGTAAGAATCCTCGGATTTGGGACTCTTATCTTCTGTAGACTCCTCCAGATCCCGTTTTTTATCCATTAAATCATTCCGTTCCTTTTCAAGTTGATTGTAGATCGGCCAGAACTTTTGACTCTCCTGAGATGTCAGACCCACCTGTTCCGTTATAAAAGCAACTTTCTTGGTCTTAATCAATTCAATTGTTTTCGGATCCAAATGTCTTTGGGCACAGATTTGTAAGGAAATTAACAGGATCATCCCTGTAAAAATTATGGTTCTCATGCTATTTACTTGCGTTAAGAATTTCAAAATCAGAACAATTGGTTGCCAAATAATCAGCTAGTACATCTTTTGACAATTTTGACTCATCGTATTCCTCCATGTCGGTCAGTGCCGAGAAAAATTGGCCATCTGTTACCGTATAAGCAAATACATTGGGAAGTGGCAAAAGATCATCTGAATTACCATTGGGAGCCATCACGGCAGGTTCTTTCCCAGCATGAAACGTTGGAGATTGACTTTCCATAAAAAACACTGAGAGTGTCAACAGCAGTGCCAGACCGGCAGCTACACTTAATGCAGGTTTCAAATAAAAGATCCAGCCTTTGGTTGCTTCACGGGGTGCAGGAGTTGCTTTCTCCCTGTTGATTCTAATTTCCAACCGGTCGGCAAAAGAGTCAAAGTATCCATCCGGAACTGTGTAACCGGCTCTTTGCTTTGGAAGCTCAGACTTATTCATCCTATGTTTCATGTTCTCTTTCATAACCATCTAATTCTATAGACATTCCAATTGTCAAAAGGTTTAAATCCAAAAATTAATATTCCCCCTCAAAATGAGCCTCTATTTTTTTTACGGCATGATGATAAGAGGCCTTGAGTGCACCAACGGAGGTATTAAGAATTTCGGCCATCTCTTCGTATTTCATTTCATCGTAGTACTTCATATTGAATACGATTCGCTGCTTGTCTGGAAGCTTCAAAACTGCCAGTTGAAGTTTCTTTTGCAATTCGTCACCCTCGAAATGAGCATCAGATTCAAATGATTCGACAAGATACTCAGATGTCCCATCAATTGAAAGAAGATTTCTTCTTTTCTTTTGTTGCAGAAAGCTCAACGATTCATTCGTTGCTATTCGAAACAACCAGGTAAACAGGGATGAATCTTCCCTGAAATTGTCAATATTTTTCCAAACCTTGATAAAGACATTCTGCATCAGATCATCCGCATCATCATGACTAACAACCATCTTACGTATATGCCAATAGAGCCGCTCCTGGTAAGATTTTACCAAAGACTGGAAAGCCATTTCTCGCTTGCCCTCCGTTTTAAGATCTGCAATAAGTTCTTTGTCTTTATCTATCATTCCCATCAACAACAGACCATCCCAATTGAAAAGTTCTTTTACCTGACAAACAATTCAAACTATTCAGGTTTGACAAAGTTAACTTCTCAAGGTTTAAAATCGTACCTTTGCAAAAAATATCAAAAAAATAAATGGCCTTAAGATGTGGTATCGTCGGTCTGCCCAATGTGGGTAAGTCGACCCTTTTCAATTGCCTTTCGAATGCAAAAGCACAATCGGCAAATTTTCCATTCTGTACAATAGAACCCAACCTGGGTGTGATTACCGTACCTGATAAGCGGCTGATCCGACTGGCTGAAATCGATAATCCTAAAAAAATAGTACCTACGACCATCGAAATCGTAGACATAGCCGGTCTGGTTAAAGGAGCCAGTAAAGGAGAAGGTCTTGGAAACCAGTTTTTGGCCAACATCAGGGAGGTAGATGCCGTCATCCATGTTATACGATGTTTTGAAAACGACAACATCATCCATGTGGATGGATCTATCAACCCAATTAGGGACAAAGAGGTCATAGATATCGAGTTACAACTCAAAGATCTTGAAACAGTTGAAAATAGGATATCCAAGTTGCAGAAACAAGCAAAAGTTGGAGGCGACCGGGTAGCCCTGAAAACCGTAACCATCGCAGAACGGTTGAAAGAGGTTTTGATTACGGGCAAATCTGCCCGCACATTGGCCCTTACTGAAGATGAAGAGGATCTGATTCATGATTTTTTCCTTTTGACCAGAAAGCCGGTAGTTTATGTATGCAATGTTGATGAAGCTTCTGCTTCTACCGGTAATGCCATGACCGAAGCATTCCGGAAAAGTGTGGAAGATGAGCAGGCTGAGATACTGGTAATTGCCGCTGCGACTGAAGCAGACATTGCAGAGTTGGAGAGTTATGAAGAGAAACAGCTGTTTTTGGAGGATCTCGGATTGGATGAACCTGGAGTTAACAAGCTGATTCATGCAGCCTACAAACTACTGAACCTGCAGACCTACTTTACAACTGGAGCAGATGAGAGCCGCGCATGGACTTTTGTAAAAGGGATCAAGGCTCCCAAAGCTGCGGGAATTATCCATAGCGATTTTGAGAAAGGATTTATCCGCGCTGAAGTGATCAAATACGAGGATTATGTTACATTGGGATCTGAATCCGCATGCCGTGAGGTAGGTAAGATTGCCGTTGAAGGCAAAGAGTACGTTGTACAGGATGGAGACATCATGCATTTCCGCTTCAACGTCTAAGACTGTTTAAATTTATAACACAGAGAATATCTAACTATTTATCGAAACCAGAGAGCAAATAGCAATTTCTGCTATTTTGAAATCTCAATAGAGAAACCCCGGAGTTTCACAGAGTAGGAAAATCGCAAGCGATTTTCTCTTTGTTTACCTCATTTTTTCTCTTGTATATTTTGCACAAAGCGACAATTTCAATGAAATGATCAGTTTCATCAAGAGTCATAAATACTCTGTGTTATAATTATAAACAGCTTCTAACTTTCTAAAATATTTTGTAGCGCCAAATTTAAATCGGGATACAGGAACCTGAATCCACAATCCAGCAGATGCTTCGGATAGACTGCCTGTCCTTCAATCAATGCAACTGCTGCTTTGCCATACAATAGTTCCAAGGCAAAAGCCGGAACCGTAAAAAACGCAGGTCTCCGGAGAGAAGTGGAGAGAATTCTGGTAAATTCAGCATTGGAGGAGATCACAGGGGCAGTCATATTGAAGATTCCCGAGCACTCCGGATGCTCTAAAAGATAGGTAACGGCCCTGCAAAAATCAAGGTAATGTATAAATGAGAATGGTTGCTTCCCGGATCCAATCTTTCCTCCCAATCCAGCCTTGAAGAGTGGCATCAATTGTTTCAACATACCCCCTTCCCGCCCCAAAACAATTCCAATGCGCACAATACAGAGTCGGGTCTCAGTCTGGTGGAGTGGAATGAGACAGTCTTCCCATTGCCTGCAGACATCGGTAAGAAAATTATTGTCAAACATCTCGGAACTTTCATCGTGCTTGTTCATTGAATCATAGATCCCAATGGCCGAAGCAGAAACAACAAGTGAAGGCCTATCAGCAGGGTTGAGTCCAAGAATGGATGCGACCAGGAGTCTGGTAGTATCGAGCCTGCTGGACAGAATAGTTTCTTTGTTTGCCTTGGTCCATCTTTTTATCACCGGTGAACCGGCCAGATTGATGATTACATCCGAAGATTTGATTAATTTTGAAACTCTATCTGTTCCTCCTTTGAGATCCGATCTTTGGATAATGGTTGTTTCGTATCCCAAAGACACCAGATAAGCAAACAAATGCCGGCCAAGAAATCCGGTACCGCCAGTAACAGCGATTTTCATGGTAAATCGTTTTTTGATTAGGATGTTAATATATCGTTTTTTAAAGGATGACTGCAGCAAAACCAAATAAAATTTCAACCGTAAAGAGGAAAAAATCTCCTTTCGATTTCTTAAAACGCAAAGGAGATCAATCGATTTGGAAATTTATGTTGATTTGGTTCCTAAAACTCGCCTTATTTGGCGTCTTTTTAATGTCGGTTCTATTCATTTTGGTTTACATTGGCACATTCGGAGAACTCCCAAATGCTGAGACACTCATCAAAATAAAAGAGCCGGTTGCAACAGAAGTTTTTTCCCAGGATGGAAAAGTATTGGGACGTTACTATGTTGAAAACAGAAGTAGTGTAACCTTTAAGAACATATCACCCAATGTGGTCAATGCCCTTGTATCGACGGAAGATGCACGGTTTTATGAACACAGGGGGATAGATGAATGGGCCGTTGCCAGGGTATTTGTGAAGACCATCTTCATGGCCAATCAACGATCAGGTGGTGGATCTACACTCTCCCAACAGATCGCAAAAAATATCTTCGGTCGTGAAAACTGGGGCCCCCTTACCTTACCTGTCAGTAAAATCAGGGAGGCGATCATTGCTTATCGTCTGGAAAAACTCTATGCCAAAAATGAGATTCTTACCCTCTACCTGAATACTGTCCCATTTGGAGAGAATACTTTTGGTATTGGAACAGCTGCCGAACGCTATTTCAGTACAACTCCCGCCAAACTCACGGTTCCTCAAGCAGCAACACTTGTCGGTTTGCTGAAAGCCAACAACGCATACAATCCCCGACTCCATCCCGAAAGATCACTCCAACGGAGAAATACGGTGATCCGACAGATGCAAAAATACAACCACCTTTCCGAGACTGATGCCAATCGCTATTGCCAGCAACCCTTAGGGCTGAAATACAACTACCTGGTATACAATACCGGCCTGGCTCCGTATTTCCGGGAATTGCTCCGCCCCCAACTTGAAAAATGGTGTTCCGAGAACAACAAAGAGGATGGTACCCCTTATAATCTCTACACTGATGGTCTGAAGATCCACACAACCATTGATTCCCGGATGCAGAAGTATGCTGAAAATGCAATGCGTACCCAAATGAAAGAACTCCAGGCCACCTTCGACAAAGAGTGGAAAGGCGAGGCACCATGGGGTAAAAAGAATGACATCGTATTGCGCGGGATGAAACAATCGCCGCGTTACAAGCGACTCATCGAGTCGGGCAAGACGGACAAGGAGATTGCATTAATCTTCAAAACCCCCACCAACATCAAACTCTTTTCCTGGGATGGAGATCAAACTGTAAAAATCAGTCCGATGGACTCCGTAAAGGCCTCTTTGAAGTTACTTCACTGCGGTTTTGTAGCGATGGATCCCAGAAATGGGAAGGTCAAAGTCTGGATTGGCGGCAATGATTTCCGTTATTTTCAGTACGATCATGTACTTTCTTCCAGACAGGTTGGATCAGCATTCAAGCCTTTCATTTACACAGCAGCACTTGAAAACGGACTTCCACCTGATAAATATTACGCCAATCAGCAAATTACCTACAGTGACTACCAGGATTGGTCACCAGGCAATGCAGACAACGAATATGGAGGTTATTACTCCCTGGAGGGTGCTCTTTGCAAATCAGTCAATACTGTTTCTGTACAGGTGCTGATGGAATCAGGAATAACTGAAACGGTTCAACTGGCCCACAAAATGGGAATCGAAGCTGATATTCCTAATTACCCCTCCATTGCCCTTGGAGCCGCTGAAGTTCCCCTTGTACAGATGGTGAAAGCTTATTGTTGTCTGGCCAATGATGGCCTCACGGTAGAGCCAACCTATCTTGTGCGTATTGAGGATAGCAAAGGAACACTCCTCAAAAAATTTGAATCAGACTTTCAGCCACAACAAGTCCTGGTACCCGAAAATGCACGAATCATGAATCATTACCTGCAGGCCGTGATCAACGAAGGTACGGGTGCGGCCATCAGGAGTCGCTACAAAATTCCGGGGGCCTTTGCCGGCAAAACGGGCACCACCCAGAATTATGCCGATGGTTGGTTCATGGGATATACACCAACCCTTGTTACAGGATGCTGGGTTGGAGGTGAAGATCCTTCCGTTCACTTCAAGTCGCTGGTCCACGGACAAGGAGCTTACATGGCTCTTCCCATCGCTGGTGGATTTTTCAGGAGTTATTACAACGATCCGGCTTTTGCATCCAATTCACAGATGGGTTTTACCGCTCCATCGGAAGAAAATATTACCCTTTTGGAAACTCCCCACTTTGCAGCGGAGATCAATGAAACCAAGAAAGGATTCTGGGATCTATTCAAAAGTGAGAAAAGAAAAGAGGAGGAGACCAAAGAAAAGAGTATCGAACAAGCCAAAGAGAGTAAGCAGGAGAAGAAGGCAGTCGCCCCAAAAAGGGAAGAGGAAAAGCCTTCCATCTGGAAAAAGATCCGTGACGCTTTGGGAAAAAAAGAGTAAAAATGGCGGTCTTAAAAAAACAACATGATCCTATCGGGAGAGCAGTCCATGAATTCTTCCATGGAATTACCGGTGAAACCATCCTGGTAAGGACCGATATTGCTGAAGATGAAGAACTGGCACCATCCTATTTTTTCAGAACCTTCGACCAGATGCCTCTACAGGAGCAGGAGGCGCTTAAACGTTGCAAGGGAAAAATTCTGGATATTGGTGCAGGTGCTGGAGCTCACTCCGTATGGCTAAAAGGCATGGGCCTTGAAGTTGTATCTATAGATATATCACCGCTCTCTTGTGAAACGATGCGTCTGCGCGGGTTAGATTCGGTAATTTGCTGTGATATCTATACACTCACAGAACAGAAATTTGATACCATCCTGCTTCTGATGAATGGAGCTGGAGTTGCACAAACACTTCCCGGACTACCTGTATTGCTGTTCCATCTCAAAAGGTTGTTGAATCCCGGTGGAAGAATTTTGGCAGACTCATCCGATCTTCTCTACCTGTTTACCGATGAAAATGGAGAGAGTTGGATCGACATTGCATCCAACACCTACTATGGTGAGATGACGTACCAATTGAGCTACAAAAGTACCAAAGGAAAGAAATTTCCCTGGCTTTTTGTTGATCCTGATACCTTTATCGAAAATGCAGAAAAGTGTGGATTCGTGGTAACCGATAAAATGATGGGGCTGCATTTTGACTATCTGGTAGAATTAACCCTCGCCAAAGATTAATATGACTCTCCGAAAAAACAGACTGATCTGCCTCTGCAATGGTGTTACCGAAAAGGAGATTTTGCAAATTCTCAAGCGTGGGGCCAAAGATCTGGAAGATGTGAAGAATTTCACCCTGGCCTCCTCCGGTTGTGGTAGGTGTAAAGGAGAAGTTAAAGGAATAATTGAGTACTACTTCTCCACCAAAACAATTGATTTACAGCAAAATATTGAATTCTAACAAACCAAGTCACCACAATGTGTCCTAATTCTTAATTCTTAAGCTGAAATTAGAATTATTAATGGATATATTTAAATAATTGATAAATTTGCTCTACTTATAAAATAGCACTATTACAAAAATATTTTTTTATCATGGCTAAATTGAACCAAGATGCGCTGGATTACCACAGCAATGGAAGACCAGGCAAAATTTCGGTAACTCCAACAAAACCTCATGCGACCCAAAGAGATTTGGGTTTGGCTTACACACCGGGTGTTGCGAGTCCCTGTCTTGCCATCAAGGAAAATCCTGATGATGTCTACAAATATACTGCCAAGGGAAACCTGGTAGCGGTTATTTCGAACGGTACTGCAGTCCTCGGTTTGGGCAACATCGGTCCGGCAGCCGGCAAACCGGTGATGGAAGGTAAAGGTCTTCTTTTCAAAATATATGCTGACATAGATGTATTTGACATTGAATTGGATGCGCTGGATCCTGAACTTTTTATTCAGACGGTAAAAGCACTTGCTCCAACTTTTGGAGGGATCAACCTGGAAGATATAAAAGCTCCTGAATGCTTTGAAATTGAGGAACGACTTAAAAAAGAGCTGGATATTCCGATCATGCACGACGACCAGCATGGTACTGCAATTATCTCCTCCGCAGGCTTGCTGAATGCAGTTGAACTTGCAGGCAAGAAAATTGAAGATGTCAGGATCGTTGTCAATGGCGCGGGAGCCGCTGCTGTTTCCTGTACCAGGCTATACATCTCCCTGGGGGCCAAAAAGGAAAATGTGATCATGTGTGATAGCAAAGGAGTACTGCACCATGAGCGCCCAGACCTGAATAGTTCAAAAATGGAATTTGTTCGGAACACACCTTGTCGCACCTTGCAGGACGCAGTTTCAGGAGCCGATGTATTTATCGGATTATCCGTAGCCGGAGTCCTTTCGAAAGAGATGGTTCAGACGATGGCTGCCAATCCAATCGTATTTGCCCTGGCCAACCCTGATCCTGAGATCCCTTTTGCTGAGGCCAAGGCTTCGCGTGATGACCTTATTTTTGCTACCGGACGGTCAGATTATCCCAACCAGATCAACAATGTATTGGGATTTCCATTTATTTTCAGAGGTGCGCTTGATGTAAGGGCCCGAGCCATCAACGAAGAGATGAAGATTGCCTGCGTCAGGGCTCTTTCTGCATTGGCCAAGGAGAAGGTCCCGGAATCGGTTCTGACTGCATACAATGCCCGCAAGATTGTATACGGAAGGGAGTACTTCATTCCAAAACCGATGGATCCGCGGTTGATTACCCGGGTTGCTCCTGCAGTCGCCAGAGCCGCCATGGATTCAGGCGTGGCGCGCATTGACATTACCGACTGGGCTGCTTATACGGCAGAACTTGGACACAGATTGGGATCTGAAAACAAATTGATCTCAATGGTAATTGATAAAGCCAAACAGGATCCCAAAAAGGTGGCGTTCCCCGATGCCAGTGATTACGAAGTACTGAAAGCTGCCAACATAGCTTACCAGGAAAAAATTGCAACTCCGGTTTTGATTGGCAACGAAGAGAAAATTAGGAAACTGATTGAAGAGAATGAACTTGATTTTGGAGATGTCCAAATCATCGACAACAGGAATCGTCCCAACGACAAGCTTCGTCGAAAATATGCCAACATACTCTTTGAGAAACGTGAGCGAAAAGGAATGACCCTCGAGGAGGCAGTTGACAAGATGTTTGATAAAAACTATTTCGCAGCTGTTGCGCTCGAGTGCGGAGATGTTGATGCTGTCGTATCCGGTTATTCTACCCGCTATGCAGAAGCAATTAAACCGGCGCTTGAGGTTATCGGGAAAAAACCTGATGTGTCCAAAATATTCGGGATGCACCTGATTATCAGCCCAAGAGGCACCTACTTCCTGGCAGACACAACAATTGACTCGGCACCTGATGTAGACAATCTTGTCGATACGGCTGTTCAGGCTTCCAAAGTTGTGAAACAGTTCGACATCGAACCACATGTGGCTATGTTGTCCTACTCCAACTTCGGATCCAACAAAGAGGCTTCCCCTACCAAAATGCGGGAGGCGGTAAAAATTCTCCACAGAGATTACCCCGATATGATTGTAGATGGGGAAATGCAATTGAGTGTTGCCGTTGAGACAAAGATCCGAACGAAGATGTATCCTTTCAACAAACTGGCTGACAAGGACTGTAATGTACTGATATTCCCAAATCTCAGCTCTGCAAATATCTCCATGCATAGCCTTCAGCACATTGCCGGATGCCAAACATTGGGTCCGATTCTGGTCGGCAACCGCAAATCGATGCAGGTCATGCAGATGTACTGCTCCGTTGGGGATGTGGTGAATATGATTGCGCTTGCAGTGGTAGATGCGCAAAACCTCAAATAGGACTACGTCGATGGTAGAAATCCGAAAAGGGATGGTGAATTGCCATCCCTTTTTTTGTTGTGCTTTCTGTAAACCAAAGTATAATTAATCTATTTTTAAGAGATTCAGATTTTCAATTTATATGTGCAGATATTATCTACTACTTATTTTTAATATATTATCATTCAGCGGTTTTACTCAAACTTACTGGCGGGTAGAGAACGAAAGAGGTGAAGAGCTCTTGCTAACCATACACATCAATGGTGCGAACCAAACTTTCGAAACACACACCCGAAAAGAGGCATTGCGGGAAATGGCCGGTTCAATGATGTATATGTTGGCCAAAACTGCCGGAAAAATAAAATATCCGGAGCTTATGCATGGGGAAGGAAAGATCTCCTTTCAGGGAGATACCACAGTTTACACAGGAAATATTGATTATCCCGATAAAATTTTTACGCTAAAGGCCAAGACCTGGAAAGACAATTTCTACGGTCTGCTGACTGACAGTAAAAACAAAGTAACGGTATTAACAGGGAAAAAGTTGGGCTCAGACAAGCCTTTGAAGGATTATCCGTCTCTTATTGCAAGTACATTTTCATTGGTAGAGCAATTTTACTGGGATTCAAATCTTAAGAAAGCGACAGAATGGCAGAGCTATAAGCAAGATTTAAATGAGCTGAAATCAAAGATTGCTGACGATTACGAGTTGGCAATGACTATGATGTGGCTTGGGAAAAAACTGAACCAGGTACCTCACGAAATAAAGAAAATAAGAAAAAATTCAGTTGGCACACAGCCATCTAAAAACAATAAGGTTCATTATATAAATGAAAAGAAGGGCCTTCTCAACCTTTTTAATCTTCCTGAAACCTCCGAAGAGATCCATCAAATTTTCAAAGAGATTGCAGACAAGAACCTTGAAGTATTGATTCTTGAGGCTTCTGGTAATCGAAATTTATCTCTCAGCTCCGCCTTATCGATTGCGAACCACGTATCAACAAAACCAGGCAATTGGGGATCGTTCCTCACCAGAAAATGGGCAGAAACTGGCGAATCAATTCCAATGCCAGCGAGTTATGAGCAAATATTGAAAAATCCATTGGATCTTTCAGGATTCACCACAAATATCATGACCGGGAAAGGGTTCTATCTAAAAACTGTTCCATCCTCAGCCGTTTTCAAAGGCAAGATCTATATGGTAATAAACAAATGGAGTTCGAACGTGGCAGAAACACTAGCCATTTACCTTAAGAATGAAAAACTAGCTACACTTGTTGGACAAAAAAGCGCAGGATCTCCTGTCTTAAATCATGTTTTTGAATTGGACAAACAATACTTCATCACCATTCCATGTGCACAATTTTATGACAAGAATGGGAAATGCTTTCAGGGCATTGGCATAGAACCAGACCTGCCTGTCGAGCAAAATGCATTGGCCTATGTTCTGAAGTTATGAAAAGAGTTATGAGTTATAAGTTTTAGATTCAAAATTGTCTTCCTGGCAGGTTGAACCAGAAATCCTAAACTATTTCCGAATCACCAGAACTCCATCTTTTATCTCTATAAGCTTGGCAGTTAACCGTGATGTCTCAGCATCGTAATGAAAATCAGTTGAATCATGGAGGCTGATTCCGTTAAAGGTTAGGCCTGCAGGTATTTGCTCCATGTGGATGTTGAAGATGGAAGGTTTTTTCATCTCTTGCAATTTGAGTTCAATCCTATCGGGAAAGTTGGTCATTGAAACGGTGGAGCTACCGCTTTTGTCGGGATGATGTACGGTAAACTGGTTATCAACACCCGGATAGATCAACCAGGTAAGTGTCCCCTTGTTGGCTTCGGTACCTAAACCTGTATAACTTCTCTCAATGTTCAATGGAACAATGGCACCTTCTCTTATGTAAACCGGAAATTCATCTAGCGGATATTCCCTTTCAAAGGTGATTGGACTTGAGCTTTCCAACACCTTTGTATCATGGAAGAAATACCTCCATTTGCCAGGAGGGAGTGTCACTTTTACCTTCAGATCGTCCTGGTAAATTGGAACCACCACAAAATCCTCTCCAAAAAGGTAGTGGTATTTCCCATCGATTGGTTTTTGAAGGACTCTCCCACCCCGGTGACCCGTTACCACATAACTGTAGATGTAAGGAATCAGTTCGGTGTGCAACCAGGAAAATCTGCGGATGACCTCCAATTCTTGGGGGGTGCGGTGCCACAAGGCACGATCCCCATGGCCACCGTTGAGAAATAGACCACAGAAGGCAGAAAACTGTGTCCAGCGAATGTAAAGGCGTGATGGAATTGATTTCCCGGAAAAGCCGGCAATATCAGAACCAATGATGTTGTAGCGCAAATCGGCAGCTGCCAAAATGCTTTTGATGGCACTTTCTATCCCTTCAATGCCATCGTAGGCAATGTCTTTGCCTTTCCCGTCTTCTGAGCGCTTTACCCCTTTTGATTCCCAGGCATGTACCTGGTCGCCTACCCATGTAACCGGGGCAGCATCCAACGGAGCAAAACCCTCGGGGTGGTACCACCTGTCGATGGATCTTGCCAATGTCACAAATTCAGGGTTCTGTGAAAGACCATGCCGGTATTCATCACGGTAGTAATGGTCCATGTAGGTGCGTGTCGCAATCACCCCCGATTTGGTTGTCTTGTAAAAAAGAGGGAGTGGTCCCAGCATGGTGTTGAACAATGTTGCAGTGCCATCCAGTTTCCATCCATCGACTCCCAGGTCAAAAATATTTTGCTGGCGTCCGCGCCACCATTTCATCGCTTCAGGATTGGTGTAATCGATAAAACCACCCATCCCTTTCCACCATTTGTTCTTCTCCCCGCTTCCTGCCAGGTACCCCTTTTCAGAAGCTTCATTGAAAAAGGAATCTGATTCCCGGATCCTGGTATCGCTGCTCTTGCTATTGACCATGTTTGTGGTCCACAGAACGACCCGGTAATCCCGTTCCTGTAATCCCAAAAACCACTCTTTTGGCCTTGGGTACCTGATTGTATCTATCTCATAGTCGTTGTAGCGCAGACTCCAGGGACTATCAATCAGAATTGTCCGGACCGGTATATCATATTTCGCATAACCCTTCAGCAACGTATCAACTTGTTCAGCAGTATTGGCATCATCCTCCCACAACCAGCATTCGAGTGCCCAAGCCGGTGTCAGCGGTGGATTCCCGTGACGTTGTGCATTGAAGAAAGTGCCCCTGAATGGAAAGGCAAAAAAGAAGTAGTAAATAACCAGTAAAATTGATGCCGTGATCAACAGGATTTTTTTCCAACGGCTTGATTTATTGATTCGTGACATGCGTAGTTGGTAGAAAAATTTGAAGGGTTTACAATGTTTGAAGGGTTTGAAGGGTATACAAAAATTTAGAGAGGTCTATCTACGGTGTTCAAAAACCAGTAGTTCATGAACTTTTCAAACTCAAAAAACCCTTCAAACATTTCAAATATGAATTGGTTATCTCATCATTTTCAATCCGAAAATAAGAACACCTGTATTTACAAGGGTGTGAACCAGGGCACTGTAAAATACACTTTTTGTTTTGTGGTAGGTATATCCGTAAGCCCAACCGGCTAGGCAAGCCAAACCTATGTAAACAATTGATTTTGCATGGTAATGAACCAGACCAAAAGTGACTCCCGTAATGGCCAGTGCGGTATAAACTCCAAATCCATATTTACCGGATTTCTCCAATAGATAGGCTGCACCAAATAAAACAACTGTGACCAAGGCCGGGAACCATTTCATTTGTCCTTCCAAGGTATAGCCCACCAGCAAGGCTCCCAGGAGGAGTATGCCGAAACCAATGGCCCAGAAAATAAACCAGGATTTCCCTTGTCCGATTCTTTTGGCCAGCATGTTCTGGAGAATGCCTCTGAAAAACAGCTCCTCGTATAGGGCTGTATGCAAAAAAGTCCCAATCATTGTAAACAGCAGCGATTTTAGCCATACATCCAATGGTTCTGAGTAGCCAATGATGGTGATGAAATTGACGGATCTCCCGAAAATAAAAACGAAGGAATAGAAGGCAATCCAGACCAAAAGAGCAGTTCTCAGCGATTTCCAGCCAAGATTCAGTTCAAATCCAACCTCTTTTATTCCCCTTACTACCGCAAAAGCATATACTCCCGTAAAAATGATCATCAAATGTGAAAGCGAGTCAAATCCACCATTGATCGGGACATTGCTGTTTTGCTTGATGCTGAACAAAGCCGAAGGCAATAGCGCAAGGGTAAATACCGTAAAGTCAAGCCAGCCGATTTTTCGTACCGGATCATTCCTCCAGGCAAAAACAGCAACAGGAAAATAAAGTATATAGACCAGCAAAGCGGGATTCCCCCTGACAATAGACTGGCCATTCAGGAGAAGGTAAACAAAATACAAAGACAGCATGGCTGTAGGAAAGAGCAGTACGTTCCACCTGTTTTTCCCGATCCAATCCTGAAATGCCGAGATAACAGGTTCCGCTCCGATCGTAAACTGAAGAAAATAATAGGCCAGAAAGAAAGGCAGGGCAATGACCAGCTCTGTCGCCGGGCTTTTCCCGATGGTGTAGGCCAGAAAAAAGGATAGCAATACCAAGGTTGCAAGTGCACCTTTCACAAGTGAATCTTTCAGCCTTTTGTCCTTTGCTGTTTTTGATGTTGTCATAGCGACAATGGTAAGAAGTTAATAGCTGGAGATCAGAAGAACTCTCCTGTAGTTGTTAGGGTAAAAATACAAATAAATGCTTCCGGTTGAACCTGCATGTACCACTTGAATGTCAATACGCAAAATGAAGAGCTATTTTAAGTACCTGCTGATGAAAAAGGCGGATGCAATCGGGGCTATTTATACCTCTAGGTGTCGGCGGCGGAGCAAATTGGCACTATTTGCACCTCAAGATACAGTGGGCGGGTACATTTGGGCCTATTGGCAGCTTCAACAAGCATGAACAGACTGGTCCTGGGACAATTTTTTCACGGATTGATCAAAACCTTGGATAAGTCATTTTCCTGCATCCATTTATCTTTTACATTTGCATCCATACGACCAAAACGTTAAGCGATGAAGATTCCGGCAAAAATTCTGTTGTTCATTCTGGTACTATTTCCATTTCAAAATAATTCGGCCCAGGCAAAACATACCTTTGAAATAAAAGATGGTCAGTTTGTCTACGACCAACAACCCATTCAAATACACAGTGGGGAGATGCATTTTGCCCGAATACCAAAAGAGTATTGGCAACATCGTCTACGGATGATGAAGGCAATGGGATTGAATACGGTTGCAACCTATGTATTTTGGAATTACCATGAAACTGCACCCGGAGTGTGGGACTTCAAGAGTGAAAGCAGAAATATAAGGGAGTACATTCAACTGGCCCAGCGGGAGGGATTGATGGTAATTGTTCGTCCAGGCCCCTATGCCTGTGCGGAGTGGGAATTCGGAGGATATCCCTGGTGGCTTCAGAAGGAGCCTTCCCTGGTAATCCGGAGCTACAACCAGCCCTTCCTCGATTCTTGCAAAACCTACATCAATCAGTTGGCAGGTCAGATCCGTGACCTGCAGATTACCAAAGGCGGACCAGTGATCATGGTTCAGGCAGAGAATGAGTTTGGCTCCTACGTGGCACAACGCAAGGATATACCGTTAGCCGACCACAAAAAATACAATGCAGCCATCAAGGATCAGCTGTTGCAGGCAGGAATCGAGGTTCCCCTGTTTACTTCTGATGGCAGCTGGCTCTTTGAAGGAGGTGCGATTCCGGGTGTCCTGCCAACTGCCAATGGGGAGGACAATGTAGAGAAATTGAAAAAAATTGTCGACCAGTACCATGGGGGAAAGGGCCCTTACATGGTCGCAGAGTTCTATCCCGGCTGGCTGGACCATTGGGCGGAACCTTTTCCCAAGGTATCCACCAAATCGGTGGTTGACCAGACCGAAAAGTATCTTGCCAACGGAGTCTCTTTTAACTACTACATGGTGCATGGTGGAACAAATTTCGGATTTACCACGGGTGCCAATTACGACAAAAACCATGATATACAGCCCGATATGACCAGCTATGATTATGATGCTCCCATCAGTGAAGCAGGTTGGGCAACAGAGAAATACATGGCGATCCGTGAGAAAATTGCAGCACACACAAAAAAGAAACTTCCGGAGATCCCCGCTCCTATTACTGTCATTGAGATTCCTGAAATACGATTGGACAAGGCGGTTGTCATTGATGCATTGCTCAGGGATATCCAACCGGTCACCAGCGACCAACCCCTAACTTTTGAGGCAATGAACCAGGGACACGGTTATCTGCTCTACCGACGCCATTTTGTCCAACCCATATCAGGAATACTAAACATCAAAGGGTTGCGTGATTATGCCACCATTTATGTGAATGGTGAGAAGACAGGCGAGCTGAACAGGTATTACAAGAACTACAGCTGCCCAATTGAAGTTCCTTTCAATGCCAACCTGGAAATGCTGGTAGAGAATATGGGACGGATCAACTACGGAGCCGAAATCATCCACAATCTGAAGGGCATTATCTCCCCCGTTATGATTGACTCCACAGAAATCACCGGAAACTGGGAGATGTACCGGCTGCCGATGGACCAGGTTCCAGATCTAAAATCACTAAAAGATGAATATCTGCCGGGAAGGGCCACCATTTACAGCGGCAGTTTCGAATTGAAGGAGACCGGCGATACTTTCCTGGACTTCCGGAGTTGGGGCAAAGGGATTGTATTTGTCAATGGTCACCATCTCGGAAGATACTGGAGTGTCGGGCCGCAACAAACTTTGTACCTGCCGGGATGCTGGTTGAACAAAGGCAACAACCAGGTGGTAATTTTCGAACAGAAACCTGTCGAAAGGAAGAAATCACTGAGCGCCATCCGTACCCCCATCCTGGAGGAGTTAAAGAAATAGTCTTATAACCTTTACCCCAAACAAACGTAGAACATCGGACAGAATGTACCTTCCTGACAAACCTGTCAGGAAAGGTATGGTCTTTTTCTGCTTAAGAGGATAAAAAAAAGGATGTAAGCAATGAACCATGGAGTTCAAACGGAAGATATAGCTCAGCTCTATTCAACTTTGCAGAGGAGCATTTGCCAAACACTGGAAGCGGCTGATGGTCAGGCAAAATTTAAAGAGAACAGGTGGGAAAATGCAATTGGATCAGGTGTCACCTGTGTCCTGCGGAAGGGTGCTGCCATTGAAAAGGGGGGAGTCAATTTCTCCTTTGTCAAGGGTGATGTCACCCCCCAGATGGAACGGCTGTTGGGTGTAAAAGCCAGCAGCTATGCTGCGACAGGCATCTCCTCCATCATGCATCCCGCAAACCCTTTTGTTCCCATCATTCACATGAACGTACGCTTTTTCTCCCTCAACACTGGAACCCAATGGTTTGGAGGAGGTATTGATCTCACCCCTCATTATGTTGATGCAACGGAAGCAAGCCATTTTCACAGGGTTCTCAAAAATATCTGCGACAAGTATCGTGCAGATTTTTACCCTCAATTCAAACAATTGGCAGACGATTACTTTTATCTGCCTCACCGTAGTGAGACCAGGGGAATTGGAGGTATCTTTTTCGACCGTCTGACTCCCGACACCAACGTTAATTTTGGTCAGTTGCTTGATTTCACAAGGGATCTGGCCCTGATGTATCCTGAATTATACCGGGAGATGCTACAATCCGGCAGAAATAAAAGTTATTCGAAAAAACAGAAATTGTGGCAGGAATTGCGCAGGGGAAGGTATGTGGAGTTTAACCTTGCCTATGACCGGGGTACCAAATTTGGTTTTGAATCGAATGGCAATGCTGAGTCGATTCTGATCAGTCTACCATCCACAGCAGCCTGGGAATACAAGCACCCAATCCGGAAAGACTCTGAAGAAGAGAAAACACAAAAGTTATTGCAAAAAGGTATTGATTGGATCAACCATTAAATTAATATGATGACCACTGGAAAGAGTGCTGTATTGCTTATCAATGTTGGTACCCCTGATTCTCCCTCTGTGCGGGATGTAAGAAGCTACCTGTTCGAATTCCTGAATGATCCGAGGGTCATAGACCTGCCTTGGTTACTCCGGAAAATTCTGGTCAATTTAATTATTGTGCCTTTTCGTGCTCCCAAATCTGCCAAACTTTATCAGCAGCTTTGGACAGACAAGGGATCACCGCTTTCCCTCCACAGCAACAATGTCCGGGATAGACTTCAGGAGCAGCTTGGCGAAAATTACGCCGTTTTTGTAGCCATGCGCTATGCCAACCCAAATATTCGGGATGTACTTGAGCGAATAAGATTTTCCAGTTTCAACGAGCTAATCGTTGTTCCGATGTTTCCACATTACGCCTCCTCCAGTACAGGTACCGCATTGGAAGCAGTATTGCACCAGGTAAAGAAGTGGACGGTCATTCCTGAAATAAAAATAGTGGGCCAATTTTACAACGATCCCAAATTTTTGGATGCGTTTGCCGAACAAATCAGCAAATATCATCCTGAAGCGTATGATCATGTCCTGTTCTCGTACCACGGACTTCCGCTAAGCCATATCAACAGCATTCACCCTGAAATTCCATGCAAAGAGTGCTCCTGTACTAAGGCTCTCCCACCTCATGGAGCGTTTTGCTACAAAGCTACCACCTACGAGACAACGCGGTTGTTGGCTACAAGACTTGGTTTGCCGGAAGGAAAATTCTCCCAAAGCTTTCAGTCAAGACTCTCCGACAATTGGTTAGAGCCTTTCACTGACAAGCAGTTGGAAAATATGGCCAAGCAAGGTACAAAAAGCATTTTAATTGTCGCGCCGGCATTTGTAGCAGATTGTCTGGAGACGACCGTTGAGCTGGGAGTAGATTTCAAACAGCAGTTCCTTGAAGCAGGTGGTGAGAAACTTGAATATGTTGAAAGCCTGAATGATTCACCACTCTGGATAGATGCAATAAAAAATATGGTAGAAAAGGGCTGATATCGGACAAAAAAATTATCTGGCCTTGTCTTTCAGGTATCTAAAAACTATTCTTAATCCCAGTAGCAGACAAAACAAGCCAAACAAGATAAAAAGCCCGCCCAGGATCATGGCCAGTATCTCTTTGGTAGATTCGGGCATAAGTTTTGCCAATCTCTGTGCAACTGTGTAAGCGCCGGTATTGGTGCCTCCTGCAGGTGCTGTATTGGTAGCCCAGATAATCAATACACCTATTCCTATTACAACAATTCCTATACCCCAGGCAAGGAAAAATCCTTCCTTGTCAAACTTGACCGGGAGGATTTTTTTTGGTTTGGGAGTATTCTTTTTCACAATCGTCACTTTGCTTTCAGCTCCAGTTGCTGATACTCTCTTTTTAATCATAACAATATATCTATAGTGCTGTTTAACAACTTTTGGCTCTCATGATTCTTTCGAATTTAGGCATTTAAATATACAAAAAAAATATAATTTTATAGGGCTAACTGAATTCAATAACTTATGAAAACCCTATTATTCACCCTAATCCCAGGTATGCTGCTGAACTTATTCAGTGCTGCAGCTGCAGAACCAGTCAGAAAGCCATTTGTTGAAGTAACCATCAACGGAAAGATACTCTTACCTGGAGAAAAAGCGGAGGTTCGGCCCGGAGCGAAGGTTAAGGTCACGGCATTGTTGAGGGGAGGCAAACGTGATTATTGTACTATGCCTGAAAAATATGCCAATGTTGGGGCAAATACCCAGATCGTTTCCAAAGGTGATGACGGAATGTCCTTCACCATTCAGGGAGGCAATCAATTTCGTGGTGAATGGACACTTGCCAATGAAACCGCCACAATGAGTTCCTCCCCAGAAGTGGTCATCGAACCGCTTTCCCAACAAGGAGTAAAACAAAATGAGGCATATGTCACGCTTCCGAAAACAGGGATAGGTCAAACCTTTTTAAAGATAAAAGTCAACACGCTCTGGAAGTACCAAAGAACAACGCCTGCAGGTACTACCCAAACTGAAGAGACCAATACGGGTGAAGACACTTTTTACCTTGTGCTCGCAGGAGCATCCGATGCCTGGTATTCCTCAGAGAACATCGTTGTTACCGGAACAGAAAACATCAGTATCAGAAATATTCTTAACCAGGTTCAGAATTTTTACAAGGAGATTGAGTTAGCCCTGCGTACAAAGAATATGGGTGGAGTCCAGATGCACATCAGCAATCTAAAAACCTCCATCGGTTCATTAAAGAGTGAAATTGATCGTCAGAAACGCGAGAAAAGTACATTCGAATGCAATGTTATTTTGATGGGTTCCCCAACAGACCTGGTCATGGACCATTTCATCAAATTGCAAAAGATGTCAGAACTTTGGAAAACCCAATATACGATTTCCCAGGAGAACTCACAAAGGATCAATCAGCTGTTGCTCAACAAGCAGATTAGCCTGACCAACAACATCATGAAATCTGTCATCAAGAATTACGTGGATTGGGCCAGTCCGATACCCTCAGACGCCACAGATCTGGTTGCTATTTACAATCCATCCCAGACACTCGGAGGTTTTGTTTTGCCCCTCAAGTTCCTAAGCTGGAATGAGTCAGCCAGAGAGGATGCCTCCATCCTGAAGGACCAGGTTGCAGGGATACAAATGCTTGCTGAGCTCCGGGAATTCTATCTTGAACGGTTACAGAAATCAGTTAGCGAAAGAAAGATCATCCTTGAAACACAAAACTCACTACAGCCTGTAAAAGCGATTGACAGTCAATTAACCAGTTATTTTTCAGGGTTAGGTTGGTTGAAATGGGTTCCTAAAAAATAGCAAGCGTGTTCTGATTGTGGTAAAGCCTCAAATTGTTAGTTTTACAGTCATGGAAGAACAGGAACCCGGGAGGGTAAGACGCATAAGATACAAAGGGACTCATCCCAAGACCTTTCAGGAAAAATACAAGGAGCTCAATCCTGAACAGTACCAGGAGGACATTGCCAAAGTATTGTTACAAGGGCGTACCCCGGCTGGTATGCATCGTTCCATCTGTGTCCGGGAAATCATGGAATTTCTGGCTATTTCTCCCGGCCAGAAAGGATTGGATGCAACGCTGGGTTACGGCGGACATAGTCTGGAAATGGTTCAGCGTTTGCTGCCCGGCGGGCTTCTCTACGGAATAGATGTGGATCCTTTTGAATTGCCAAGAACCAGAGAACGGTTGGCATCCTATGGATTTGGTCCAGAATCAATCATCATCCGTAAGCTGAATTTCTCAGATCTTGATCTGATGGTTGAAGAATCCGGCCCCCTGAATTTCATCCTGGCCGATCTGGGTGTCTCCTCCATGCAGATTGACAATCCGGAAAGAGGTTTCTCTTACAAGTTGGAAGGACCCCTCGACCTGAGATTAAATCCCAAAACGGGGAAGTCTGCAGCAACACTTCTAAAAACTCTTTCCAAGGATCGTTTGGAAGCATTGCTTACCAAAAATGCGGACGAACCCTATTCAGAACCGATTGCCACGGCGATAATTACTAAAATTTCAAATGGAACTACCATTTCAACTACCACGCAATTGCGTGAAATTATCCAGGAGTCCCTGGAATTTCTACCCATTGAGGTTCGTAAAGAGGAGGTAAAAAAATCCTGTCAGCGATGCTTTCAGGCATTGAGGATTGAGGTGAACAATGAATTTGGCGTTTTGGATGAATTCCTTGACAAATTACCGGATGCTCTGGTGGCCGGAGGACGGGTAGCGATACTCTCTTTCCATTCGGGTGAAGACCGGCGTGTAAAAAAATCATTTCAGTATTATTTCCGTGAAGGGATCTACAAGGAGGTTGCACCTGATCCAATACGGCCATCCGCCCAGGAATGCAACACCAATCCGCGGGCCAGATCGGCAAAATTACGCTGGGCCATAAAAGCATAAAAAATGAATGAACTTACCACCTATACCCTGCTCTGTCTAACCTCTTTCTTTACCCTGATCAATCCGATCGGGACGATGCCCATATTTATGACCATGACCTCCGAATTGGATGTTGCCAACCGGAACCATACCGCAAAAAAAGCTTCGATTGTAGCTTTTGCCACCATTCTTGTCTTTGCTTTTTCAGGTCAGCTTCTTTTTAAATTCTTCGGCATTTCTGTAAATAGTTTTAAAATCGTGGGAGGTGTAATCTTCTTCATCATGGGAATGGATATGTTGCAAGCGCGCTTGAGCCAGGTGAAGATCAAGGATTCGGAGATTAAAAGTTATGTCAATGATATCTCCATAACTCCATTGGCCATTCCCATGATATGCGGTCCTGGAGCCATTACCAATGCCATCGTGCTAATGGAAAAAGCTACTACACTGGAAATGAAGATTATTTTGGTTGCCTCGATTTCTGTGGTGGTACTTTTAACCTATCTGATTTTGCTCAGTTCTTCCAGAATCATTAAACTCCTGGGCGAGACCGGAAACAACGTGTTGATGCGGTTGATGGGACTGATTGTCATGGTTATTGCAGTTGAATTTTTCTTCAGCGGACTGAAACCGATCATGACGGATCTGTTAAAGTAGTGTGAAAGAAAGCCTTGTAATACTGATATAAAAAAAGAGTGGGATAAAAGATCCATTTTTTCCGTTGTTTTAATTATCCACATATGCTAATTCAGATGTTAAATGTCAATTGGATTGATAATTAACTAACTTTGTTCAATAATTTACAGTTCAAATTGCTATGCTTCTTGATATTTTTATCACCTTCTCACTGGTCTTTCTAAATGGTTTTTTTGTTGCTGCTGAGTTTGCCATAGTGAAGGTCAGAGTCTCTCAACTCGAAGTTAAAGTAAAAGATGGTAATCGCACTGCCATACTCTCCAAACACATTGTTTCACATTTGGATGGCTATCTGGCGGCAACCCAATTGGGTATTACCATTGCCAGTTTGGGTTTGGGATGGATTGGAGAACCTGTAGTGGCAGAGATCATTAAAAGGACCATGGAATTGATGGGAATGGAGGCAGATCCAGCCTTAACACATGCCATTGCTTTGCCCGTTGCCTTTGCTTTGATCACAATTCTGCACATTGTATTTGGTGAGCTGGCGCCAAAATCATTGGCCATTCAACGTTCTGAATCAACCACGTTGGCCATCGCCTATCCCCTTCAGTTTTTCTTCATTCTATTTAAGCCTGTAATTTGGTTGTTGAATAGCATTGCCAATTCCATTTTAAAAGTGATCGGAATCTCGCCTGTGCATGGTGCCGATGTGCACAGCAGTGAAGAGTTGATCTATCTGGTACAGCAGGGGCAAGAAAGCGGAAAGATTGATGCAGCCGAATACAAAATTATCAAAAATGCCTTCAATTTTTCTGAGCAAACAGCCAAACAGATCATGGTTCCAAGAACTCAGGTTTTTGCCATTGATCTCAATGATTTTAATGACACCATCTTCGACAAGGTAATTGAGGAGAATTATTCAAGAATACCCTGCTTTGAGGACAATCTTGACAATATTGTTGGGGTAGTTTATTTGAAGGATATCTTGCTTGCTTTCCGGAAAAAGGATTCGGTTAATATCCGTAGCATCATGCGGAACATCCTTGTCGTTCCGGAGACAAAGCTCATCGGACAGCTTTTGAATGAGTTTCAGATCAAGCATCAGCAAATTGCCCTTGTCGTCGATGAATATGGTGGCACTGAAGGTATCATCACCATGGAAGATATATTGGAGGAGTTGGTGGGAGAGATTCAGGATGAATATGACAATGAGATCCCTTTTGTCGAGAAGGTCAATGACAGGACCTACAGCGTATTGGCCTCTTCCACCTTGGATGATATCAATGAACTATTGCCTCATCCAATAGAAAAGGATGTTCAATATGAGACATTGGCGGGTTATCTGATTCTAAAATTCGGCAAGATACCTGCAGTCAAGGAAAAAATCACCCTAGACAATTATGAATTCTCCATTGTCAAAAAGAACAGAAGCACCATTGTCTTGGTTCAGATGGTAGATCTGGTTGAAATTGACAAGTAGTTCTTTTCCCCGAAAAAAATTAGCTTTTGATTGCACGGATAATTGCCAATATTCCTTCTCGCATCACTGAGACTTTTTTGTACAATTGGCGGTTGATGGATCTCAGTTTCACAACTTTGATCAGGTCGATGTCGAACATCAGCAATTGGAAAGCAAACTTGCCAACAAAAGGGATCACCACAAGGGTAACTATTGCTGCCACAAAAGATCCACTGACCATTCCGATTATGCTGCTCTCTATCAAGTAGAAGAGCGGAAAAAGCAGCAATCCCACTGCAAAATTAATTGAACTCCGAAACGCCGGATCCTTTATCTTCCTGGTAAGAAATTCTCTGGGAATCAGGAATGGAATGATGCTAAAGAGGGCCCCCACAAGCACAACAGAAAATGTTAAAAGAGCCCAAGTCATGCCAGCCAAGAGGTTAATTAGATTTGTATTTTGTGCCTTGACCAGTTGCTGGTTGGAATAGCCTGCACGGCTGATGAGGACCATATAGGTCTGAGTCCTGTCGGTAAGTTCCTTAAATAGGGTCGGATTTGAGAGCTCCAAATGTTCGATTTTTCTGATCATTTCCTGCTCTGCCTTGAAGCGATGCAAAGTTCTATTCTCACTTAATTGGCCTTTTCTAGCATTCTCCTCTCCGGAAATGGCTCTGAAATTCTCGTAATCGATGTAATGTTTCTCACTGTTGATTTGCATGGTGAGTGGCTCAAGAGACTCGCGGATATCCTCCCGAAGTGCAAGCATCGCGCTCAGTGTGTTCTCCTTGTAGGCGATTTTGTAACCGTCAATGTCAATTGGCTTCCCATACTGTACGAGCAGTGTCCGGTTAAACTTCCAATAATGGTCGTAGAAAATCCCGGTAGGAACCAGTTGCAAATCCATTTCAAAATCGTTCTTCTCTTCAGCCTCCAGTGCGATGCGGGGGATCGCCTTTTTGTGGGAGAGCATCTGTCTTTTGCCTGAGTGTGCAGCTTCAGGAAACAGGGCAATGGAACCCTTTCCCTCCAAAACCCGCGTAACCTGCCTAAAGATCTCATCATTGTTGGAAAGACTGTCTTTACCATCCCTGATCCGGTAGATAGGGATCATCTTCATGAATTTAAGAATCGGACGGGTAAAATTACTCTTGAAGATATCGGCCCTGGTTAACCAGAGGGTTTGCAGCGGATTGGTAAGCACCAATGCCAAGGGATCCATGAGTGCGTTCTGGTGGTTGGCAGCAAAAATTACCGGTTTGTTGTCGGGAATGTTTTCGCGACCAACTACCACAATTTTTTTGTGCGTAAGCCAAAAGGCAAAACGCACATAAATTCTCAATGCATTGTATCCTTTAGATTGTTTATTCATCCTTCAAAAATAAAAATTTGATACTGGTGGCTCTGTTCCGACTTATCGTTTGTACGCATACTGAATGGTACAAGTTAAGCGATGACCGGACGACGAGACCAATTCCAGGCCAACATTAAACCACTGATGATGTGCCAGACCCCCCACCATGCGGCAATGATGGCCATTCCTCCCAATTCCAGTTCCGGAGGAAAAATCTTAGGATTAAACATGAGTGCCAACGCCAATCCCGAGTTTTGAATGCCGGTTTCTATGGCAATGGTCCGCCGGTCTTTTTGCGAACACTTGAGGGCTGCGCTGAAGAGGTAACCCGTTACCAAGGCCAATCCATTCTGCAACAACACAAAGATGAAGACCAGGTGCATGTAGGACATGAATTGGGTAAAATTGGCGACAAGCAGGCTAATCACCATCAAAACAAAGAAGAGCAATGATCCTTTGTTGATGGGTTTCCTAATTTTATTGGTGAACTCCGGGAATCTCTTGGCGATCGATAAGCCCAAAATAACAGGAATTCCGAGTAAAATGAAAACTGTTTGAAACATCTGGAAATTATCGATTTCCAAGGTTCTTACCAGACCAGCCGCACCATGCGCATTGTAGTATTTGATGTACAAATTACCCCAAAAGGCAAAATTAAAGGGGGTAAAGAAAATGGCAGACATTGTGGAAATTGCCGTCAAACTAACCGACAATGCTACATTCGCCTTGGCCATGGAACTGATAAAATTTGAGATGTTGCCACCCGGGCATGCAGCCACCAATATCATCCCCAATGCTATGGTTGGCGTTGGATTGAGTAGCATAACCAGAAGAAAAGTAAAGGCTGGTAGCAAGAAATTTTGACTTACAAATCCAACAATGGCTGATTTTGGCTTTTTCAGAATGGCTGTAAAGTGTTCGACTTTAATATCAAGCGCCACTCCAAACATGACAAAAGCCAGGGCAACATTGAGAAAGACCAGTCCTGCAGGGGAAAAATTTAGCCGCACATGGTCAAGTACTTCAAGGGAGTTATTCATAGGATAATTGGAAAATGTGAAAATTGAAAAATGTGAAAATGACAGCTGCCAATTCCCAATAAAAATTCTTACTAAATTTTGAGATCCCAACCCTTGCGATAGCTGGTGCGGACCAATTCAGCAGCGAACTGCCTGGCATTCAATTCCATCCTTTTTGGCTCTGCTCCGGGGATACCTGTAGCCACCGAGATTTTATCATCCTCCGACAAATTTGTAAAGTTCATATTCTCACCATCCCAATTCAACTTCTTTTTCAATCCCTGCATACGAACCGCAAGATTTCCCATGACCACCATCTCGTTGAGCGGGCAGGCGTATTCGAAGTTTGACAATGGCAGAACTCTATTTTCTGCTGATTCTTTACAGGCTCTTACCCAATCCATTTCATGACTGCCTTCTACCCTGCGCAGCGTTTTGGGTGGTTTGGCCAGTTTGGCATATTTGTCTTCAGGCAACAATTTGTAATTGCTTCCATAATTACCGCATACCAATTTCCCCTTGGTACCATGGAAGATGATACCATTCTTACCCTGTCCAAGTTCCATTCCGTCTGGCAGGGTGTTCGGACGGGCAGGCAAAAGGCCACCATCGTACCAGGTAACATCCACTGCAGGCATTTTGAATTTCCCTACATTTTGTCTGGCAGGAAAGTTGTACCTGATCAATGAGGTATTGGGAGCACTTTCGTTGTTAAAGGTAGATGAAGAGGCTTCAACAGCAACCGGGTGGCCCAATTTCAATGCTGAAAAGACGACATCCAGAACGTGGCAAGCCATATCCCCCAGGGCACCCGTTCCAAAGTCCCACCATCCCCTCCAGTTCCATGGATGATAAGCAGAGTGGTAGGGTCGCATGGGAGCCGGGCCAATGAAGAGATCCCAGTTGATACTTTCTGGTAACCACATTCCCTGATTTGGCCGGGTCAAACCCTGGGGCCAGATCGGTCGATCGGTCCATGCTTCGACTTGATTTACCTCACCGATGGCACCACTCCAGATTAGTTCGCAGACATCGGCAACTGCAGGATTGCTGTGCCCCTCATTGCCCATCTGGGTAACAACCTTGTACTTGCGGGATGCCTCCAGGAGCACCCTGGACTCATAAACTGTGTGGGTAAGCGGCTTTTGCACATATACATGCTTTCCAAGTTGCATGGCAGCAAGCGCAGCAACTGCATGGGTATGATCGGGAGTTGCGATCATCACTGCATCAATATCCTTGTGCATCTCCTCCAGCATGACACGGTAATCCATGAAACGTTTGGCAGCCGGATATTGATTAAAAGTCTTTGCAGCATAATTCCAATCAATATCGCACAAAGCCACAATGTTTTCGGAATTCATGTTGCGCAGGTTAACCTGCCCTTTCCCGCCAACACCAATACCGGCGATGCGTAGTTTGTCACTTGGTGGCTGATGGCCAAGTCCACCCACTACCTGACTTGGTAAAATGGTTAAACTTGCAGCAGTTGCTGCGGATGTACCGATAAAGCCTCTCCTGGAGAGTTTCTTGGATGCTTCCATTTTTTGAAATTAGTTTAGTTGCCGGTTAAAAAACAAATTATACTACGAGTGAAAATATAAAAATATTTTCATTTTATAAGCTGATCCATAAAAAAGTCAGGGAAGGACTTCGGCTACTACAAAAGTGCTTCCCCCGACAAAGATCAAATCATCCTTGTCGGCATACATTCTTGCCTCCATCAATGCAGAAGGCACATCCTCGTAGGAGGCTCCATTTAATCCGAAATAGGTAGCCATTTGCATCAGATGGTGCTCAGACATGGCCCTGGGGATAGAGGCTTTGGTAAAATAGTAGACTGCTTCTTTGGGAAGCAAAGCAAGGATACCGGCGATATCCTTGTCAATGACCATCCCCAGTACGATGTGAAGTTTCCTGAAGGGAATCGTTTTAAATTGGGAGACTACCTCCCTGATGCCGGCTTCATTGTGTCCGGTATCACAAATAATCCTGGGATTAAAGCCAATGGTTTGCCATCTTCCGGCCAATCCGGTCAAACCGGTTACATTTTCGAGTCCACTGCGAATGTCCGATTCTGAGAGTTTCCATCCCAACTGTTGAAGTACTTGCAGGGCAGTCAGCACAGTGCACAAATTTTTAGATTGATAGGCACCCAGCAAATCAAGCCGTAGATTTTCAAATAGTACCCCTTCCAAATTCCGGATTGTAAAAAGCTGTTTCCCATCCAGCGAAATCATCGAATAATCTGCCCGCAGCAACTGGTCTGCAAAAACTGCCGTAGTATGGTTTTCTGTTACCTTTCCTTCAAAGATCATGGAGGTCTGAGGATGCGTCTCGCCAATGACCACAGGTACCTCAGGTTTAATGATGCCGGCTTTCTCCAGCGCAATCCGTCCCAGGGTATCTCCAAGTAAAGCGGTATGATCCAGACTGATATTGGTGATGACAGACAGTTCCGGCGTAATTACATTGGTCGAATCGAGTCTTCCTCCCAGTCCGACTTCAATGATGGCAATCTCTACGCTCTGGGCAGCAAAATAATCGAAGGTCATCATTACCGTTAACTCAAAGAAGGAGGGTTCAAGGTTCTTAATCTTGTTAAGGCGGAAAAAACTTTCGACGAAATCAACCACAGCAGGTTTTGGAATCATCTCCCCATTTATCCTGATTCTTTCACGAAAATCTTTCAGGTGTGGAGAGGTATACAATCCAGTTTTGTAGCCTGCTTTCTGAAAAATAGCTGCCAACATATGTGAAACAGAACCTTTCCCGTTGGTGCCAGCCACATGAACGGTTCGGAACTTGTGGTGGGGATATTCAAAGAGAATGTCCAATGCCAGTGTATTGTCGAGACTCCCTTTGTAGGCTGCCGGCCCCTTTCTCTGGTAATAAGGCAGATGTTCGTACAGATATTCGAGAACCTCTTCGTAATTCATTCCGTTACTTACTAACAATTTGTAGATACAAAGATGTAAAAAACCTTTGGTCAAAACTATCACCGCATGGTTTTAATATTATCTTTAAGCGTCACCGAGCGTGATCTGAATTGAAATGGGAGGCAAGGATGAACCATCAACAGAGTGGTGCCATCCAAACTTCCATACGCATGAAAATGTTATACTTGTAACAAATTATCAGATGAAGCGACCAAAAACATTTGTACTCGATACCAACGTAATTTTACACGACAGTGAGTGTATTTACAATTTTGAAGACAATGATGTAGTCATACCAATCACTGTGCTGGAAGAGTTGGACAAATTCAAAAGAGGGGATGATCAGATTAATTTCCAGGCCAGGCAGTTTGTAAGAATACTGGATGACCTGGTCGGGAAAAATCCCATTGACAAAGGCATATTGCTGGGTCAGGGGAAAGGGAAACTCTACATTGAATTGGGCAAATCCTATTCAGATCAACTTAAGGCCTCTTTCCGCGAGGATATTCCGGACCACCGGATTCTGGCCATTGCAGAATTTTTACGGGACAAATACCCTACGCGAAAAGTAATCCTGGTAAGCAAGGATGTTAACCTGAGAATCAAGGCAAAGTCCCTTCATGTCGAGGCAGAGGACTACAAGAATGACAAGGTTGAGGACATTGAAGTACTTTACCAGGGAATTCGTGAGATTAAAGACTACGATGATCAGCTAATTGCAAGGATGTATGAAAACAACTTCCTTTCTGTTGAGGAATCACAAATAGAAAAGAGGCCCTTCCCCAACGAGTTTTTTATTCTGAAGAGTCCACATGCCAGTGTTCTTGCGCACTTTAGCCCTTTTCGTTCCAGGTTGGAGCGAGTTGACAAAAAGGTAGCTTTTGGTATAAGGCCACGAAATGCAGAACAAACCTTCTCCCTGCAGGCACTTATGGATCCCGAAATAAAGCTGGTGAGCCTGACAGGTAAAGCCGGTACCGGGAAGACACTGCTGGCATTGGCTGCTGCCATTGCCCAGCACAATATCTATGATCAGATTATGCTGGCCCGGCCAATTGTGGCCCTGAGCAACCGTGACATTGGGTTTCTGCCTGGAGATGCCGAAGAGAAGGTATCTCCCTACATGCAACCCCTCTTTGACAACCTGGCTGTTATCAAGCGTTGTTTTGACACCCATACCCATGAACACCATGTCATTGAAGATCTTCAAAAAGATGACCGGTTGGTAATCTGTCCACTGGCATTTATCAGGGGCCGAAGCCTGTCCAATTGCTATTTCATCATAGATGAAGCCCAAAATCTCACTCCCCACGAGGTAAAGACCATCATTACCCGTGCTGGAGAAGGTACCAAAATGGTATTTACCGGGGATATACAGCAAATCGACTCTCCCTACCTGGATATGCAATCCAACGGACTTGCCTACCTTACCGACCGAATGAAAGGTCAGGATATTTTTGCCCATATCAACTTACTGAAAGGAGAAAGAAGTTACCTGGCTGAGCTGGCAAGTGACCTGTTGTAGGATTTTGGTTTGTCAGGATAGTTGGGTGCCTGAAAAGTTTGAAATGTTTGAAGGGTTTGAAGGGTTTATAAGGGTTTATAAGGTTATAACATTTCAAACATTTCAAACATTTCAAACATTTCAAACTTTTCAAACATTTCAAACATTTCAAACTAATCCATACTTTTACCGCCTCTAAAAGACGTATGATTTATACTGGTAAAAAAGTCGCGTTTGGTACGCTGGGTTGTAAACTCAATTTTTCAGAGACCTCCACCATTGCCCGTTCCTTCCAGGAACAGGGGTTTGCAAGGGTAGCGTTCACGGAATCAGCAGATGTTTATGTCATCAACACTTGCGCTGTCACAGATTCGGCAGACAAGAAAAGCAGGGCGATGATCAGGCAAGCGACGCGTCAGAATCCAGCAGCCTTTGTGGTGGTGATTGGTTGTTATGCCCAATTGAAGCCGGATGAGGCGGCAACCATTGCAGGAGTTGACTTGATCCTGGGAGCCAACGACAAGTTTAACATCACGAAATACCTTGAAAATCTGGAAAAGCACACTCCCAGTGAGGTCCATGGCTGTACTTTCAAGGAGATCAATGAGTTCCAACCTGCTGCCTCCTTTGGCGACCGTACCCGAAGTTTTCTGAAAGTGCAGGATGGATGCAACTACTTTTGCACTTATTGCACCATCCCTCTGGCCCGGGGTAAGAGTAGAAATCCTTCCATTGAAATGTTAATCCAGGAAGCCAGGAAACTTTCAGATCAAGGAATCCGGGAGATCAACCTAACCGGTGTCAATATCGGAGATTTTGGAAGAAGTACCAACGAGTCATTTTTCGATTTGTTGCAAGCATTGGACCGGACAGATGAGTTGGTTCGGATCAGAATGGGTTCCGTTGAGCCTAATCTGTTGAGTGATGAGATCATTTCGTTGGTGGCCAATTCAAAAAGAATAGCGCCCCATTTTCATATCCCCTTACAGGCTGGAAGTGATGAGGTACTGCAGTTGATGAAAAGGCGTTATACCACCTCCCTTTTTCAACAGCGGGTAGAATCGATTAAACGGCAAATCCCACATGCTTTTATAGGGGTGGATGTTATTGCCGGAATGAATGGTGAGAGTGCTGAATTGTTTGACAAATCCTATGGTTTCATTGAACAGCTGGATGTTTCTCAACTTCATGCATTTCCCTATTCTGCCAGGGCAAATACCAGGGCGCTTTCCTTTTCAGGGGTTGTTCCCATTGAAGAGCGCAAAAACAGGACACAACAACTCATACAGCTGTCAACAAAGAAATTGAAAGCGTTTTATCTCAACAATTTGGGAAGGAGTGCCACTGTACTTTTTGAAAATCAACTTCAAAATAAAACATCATCCGGATGGACCGAGAATTACATCAAAGTGGAGGTTCCCTACCAGCGTGATTTACTGAATACTATCCAGATGGTCAGATTGAATCACGTGAAGGAGAATGGTTTGGTAGCCGGGGAATTACTGGTATTGTGATATTGTTGCCCCACCTATTATCACTACTTTTGCAATAAAAATTATGAATTTGGAAAAACTGTGCCAATCGGTCATCGAAATAGCGAAAAGTGCCGGTGCTTTTATAGCCGGAGAAAGGGTCAATTTTGACCTGAATATGGTGGAGTTGAAAGGGAAAGCAAACTTTGTCTCTTATGTGGACAAAAAGGCAGAAGCACTCATTGTAGAAGGTCTTAGAAAATTGTTGCCAGCTTCAGGCTTTATTACCGAAGAAGGAACTGCATCTGATTCAGGCGAAAAATTTCAGTGGGTAATTGACCCACTCGATGGGACCACCAATTTCATTCACGGCGCACCTCCATATGCCGTTAGTATTGGACTGATGGAAGAGGAGGAGGTAATTCTGGGCGTCGTTTACGAAATTACCCGGGATGAATGTTTTTATGCATGGAAAGGGAGCAAAGCGATGCTTAACGGAAAGCAGATCCAAGTTTCTGAAGCTTCAACATCCACGGAAGCACTGGTAGTGACTGGGTTCCCCTATGGTGAAGTTAAAAACACCGATGCATTTGTCAATACCATCCAACATCTGATGGTACACACGCAGGGTATCAGGCGACTGGGATCAGCTGCGACCGATTTATCCTATGTAGCAGCCGGAAGATTTGAAGCATTCTGGGAAACAGGCCTAAGTCCCTGGGATATTGCCGCAGGGGTGATTATATTGAAACAGGCAGGAGGCAGGGTAACTGATTTCAGTGGAAATAACAATTTTCTTTTTGGGGGCGAAATTATTGCTACCAACAACAACTACTACAATGAATTCAAATCCATTGTAGCAAAGAATTATTGCAATTAGGATGGTAAAAAGGGCAAATGCAGGCTATTATCTTCTTCGGGCAATTACCTGGATCATTCAGCTTTTCCCGCTCCGGTTCCACTATGTAGTTTCAGATCTGTTTTTTCTGTTCATCTACCACATAGTCAGGTATCGGAGAGGTGTTGTATACACCAACCTTTACAACTCATTTCCACAAGAATCAAAGACCGGAATTCAAAAGATCGCCAAAAAGTTTTACCGCCATTTCTGTGACAGTATTATTGAAACTCTTTATTATGATAGAATTTCCGAAAAAGAGATCAAAAAAAGATTAACACTTCACAACCAGGAGTTATTGGAGAATTATCTTGCGGCAGGTCGACCGGTAATTCTTGCCATGGGACATTACAACAATTGGGAGTGGAATTGCAGCTGGCCATTGAATTCAAAATATACGGGCTACGTCATCTACAAAAAACTAACCAACAAAAGCTTTGACCTTTTTTACTACAAGATGCGGGCGAGGTTTGGCATTGTCCCGTTGGAAAGATCGCAGACTTACAGACAGCTCGTCGCGGATCAAAACAATTCGATAGCTTCAGCTTCGGTATTCTTGATGGACCAGACTCCCCGAAAATGCGAAATTCATTATTGGACAACTTTTCTCAACCAGGAGACTCCAGTGGTAACAGGGACAGAGAAGGTAGCAAGAAAACTTGATGCTGCTGTCCTATTCTGCAACATCAGAAAACTGAAGAGAGGGTATAACCGTCTTGAATTCTCACTGATTGCAGAACATGCAAGAGATACCCAACCCTTTGAAATTACTGAAATGGCCACGCGAAAGATTGAGGCAATGATTGTTGAATGTCCGGAACTTTGGTTGTGGACCCACAAACGCTGGAAACACAAAAGGGAGTAGCAGGAAAAGGATAAAGGATAAAGGTTAAAGGATAAAGGTTTAAGATAAAGGTTTAAGATAAAGGTTTAAGGTTAAAGGTTAAAGGAAATAGAATAAAGGTGAAATGAGTAGTGGCAAGAAGATATCCATTGTGGTCCTAAATTGGAATGGAAGTGGTTTCCTGAAAAGGTTTCTACCATCGGTTGTTGCCCATTCACCTGGAAATGTGGAAATCATTGTTGCTGACAATGGATCTGAGGATGATAGTCAGGAGGTAGTTGAGACGCTCTTCCCCACTGTCAAATATCTTCCACTCTGCCAAAATTTCGGTTTTGCAGCAGGTTACAACCATGCTTTGGAAGCAGTTCACTCCGACTATCTGCTTTTGCTCAACTCAGATGTTGAAGTAACCCCTAATTGGCTGGATCCCATGCTTTCGCTTATGGAAAATAATTCAACCATCGGGATTTGTCAACCCAAGATTCTGAATCTCAACCGTCCTGAAGAGTTCGAATATGCGGGTGCTGCGGGTGGTTTTATTGACGCTTTTGGCTACCCATTTTGCAGGGGCAGAATCTTGCAGGTAGTTGAAAAGGACCTGGGACAATACAACGACACCATTCAAACATCCTGGGCTTCAGGCGCATGCATGATGGTGCGCACAACTGTATGGCGAAAATGCAATGGCTTTGATGCTGATTTTTGGGCTCATATGGAGGAGATTGATCTTTGCTGGCGGGCCCAACATTTGGGCCATAAGGTCTATATTTGCCCTGATTCTGTGGTTTATCACCTGGGAGGTGGTACACTTAATTACAACAATCCGTTGAAAATATACCTTAATTTCAGAAACAATCTTTTTTTAATGTTCAAAAACCTTCCTGGAAAGCAATTGGCCATCAAACTACCAGCGAGAATGATACTGGATGGTTTAGCGGCAGCAGTATTCCTTTTTAAAGGTGAATTCAACTCATTTGTCAAGGTACTTTCTGCCCATCTGAAGTTCTATGCGGCCATACCCAGGCTGATAAGAAAGAGAAGAATCATTTTGCAATCCAGGGAGATTTCAAGTCTTAATTTACTGACAAACAAAAGTATAATTTGGAATTATTTCATTTTAAAGCGCAGAACTTATGCACAAACAATCAAACGGGACCAATAATCTGGAATTGCTGCATTGTTGTTCAGCCATATATTCCCCTCAATTATAGTATTGTAAATTACAAAAACCATCGTTATGCGAATCTGTAGAGAAAATAGTATCGGCTTAATTGTGGACCTGCAAGAAAGGCTCTTCCCTGTAATTGCCTGGAAAGAAGAACTGATGACCAACTGTCTCAAGCTATCTGGAGGATTGCAGATCCTCAGCATTCCATTGGTGGTCACACAGCAGTATACAAAGGGACTTGGACCAACGATCCCCGAGATAAGTTTAATGCTTCAACCATTTACCTACATTGAAAAGAGCAGCTTCAGCTGCCTGGACGAACCCATTTTCCGCGACTTTCTGGCTGAATCCGGCAAAAGGAATGTACTGATTTGTGGCATCGAATCGCATGTTTGCATTTTACAAACAGCAATCGATCTAAAAACTCAAGGTTATGTACCTGTTGTCATTGTTGATTGCATCAGTTCAAGGAACTTAGCTGAAAAACAAACTGCACTGAACCGCTTCAACCAGGAGGGAATCCTGACTTCAACGGTAGAATCTATCCTTTTTGAATTAACACGGTCTGCCTCTGCCGACGAATTTAAGTCTATCTCAAAATTAGTCAAATAGTTAGGCAGAAAATTGCTGCTTACAATTCGTAAGTTCAAATATTGATTAAAAATAATCCCGACGGTACAAAACCCTATTTTATTCTTATTTTTGTCAATCTGAAAGGTAAATCAGTTAAAGTTTTTAAGATGGAAGTATATAAATTTGGGGGGACTTCAGTAGGTTCCATTGAAAATATGAGGTCAGTGATGAATTTGATCACTGATGGAAAGCAGAAGATGGTTGTTTTGTCTGCAATGTCGGGCACCACCAACAGCTTGGTGGAAATATCCGATTATCTTACCAAGAAAAACAAGGAATCTGCTCTTACTCAAATTAGTATTCTGGAAAAGAAGTATTACAATGTCGTTTTTGACCTGTACAAACGAATTGAAATGAAGGAACTGGGCAAGAAAGTCCTGGAAGAGCATTTTGATTTTATCAAATCATTTACGACGGGCAGTTTTACCGAAGCAGGCGAAAGAGCCATTTTGGCTCAGGGGGAGTTGATCTCTACGGCTCTTTTCACACTCCTTATGCAAGAAGAGGGGCATAATGCGCTTTTGCTTCCTGCTCTGGAATTCATGAAGATCGACTCGGATAAGATGCCGGACAGTCGTTTCATCAAGCAAAAACTGAATGAGATTTTAACGGCTCAACCAAAAGCAGATTATTACATTACCCAGGGCTTTATTTGCAAAAATGAGCTTGGGGAGATAGACAATCTTCAACGGGGAGGTTCTGATTATACGGCGACACTGATCGGGGCTGCCATCAACAGCAGCGAGGTGCAGATCTGGACAGACATTGATGGATTTCACAACAACGACCCACGGTTTGTCAGCAACACCACGAGGGTTGATTTGCTTTCCTTCAACGAAGCGGCAGAGTTGGCCTACTTTGGAGCCAAGATTCTGCATCCGCAAACGGTACTTCCCGCTAAAAACAACAACATTCCGGTCAGACTAAAAAACACCATGAATCCGCCTGACCCGGGGACCCTCATTACAGGTGAAAGTAAAGGAGCTGGGATTAAGGCAGTTGCTGCAAAAGATGGCATTACAGCCATCAAAATTCGGTCCGGAAGGATGTTGAATGCCTATGGTTTCATGAAAAACATTTTTGAAATCTTCGAGTATTTCAAGACTTCTGTTGACATGGTCACCACTTCCGAAGTTGCAGTCTCAGTGACCATCGATAACCCCAAACATTTGGAGGAGATTGTCAATGAATTAAAAGAGTACGGGGATGTAGAGGTGGATAAGAACCAGACCATTGTCTGTATTGTAGGTAATATGATAGCTGAAGAGAAAGGATTTGCCTCAAAAGTATTTATTGCGTTGGACAATATTCCGATTAGGATGATCTCCTACGGTGGAAGCCGGCACAATATTTCTGTACTAATTAACACCAACGACAAAAAGGAGACTCTGGTTGCACTGAGTGAAAAGTTGTTGAATGTTTAAACAATTTGCATGAATCAATTTGATGACCCTACTGGCAACATCAAGAATTACAAATGGGGTCTATTCTATGCTAACAAGGCTGACCGGAGAGTTTTTGTGCCAAAAAGAATGGGATTCGGATATACTTTGAATTTTGCCAATCCCTATGCCACAGCTGGTTTTATTCTGTTTTTGCTAGTCATTTTTGGCCAGCTTTTGTTTCGCTAAATTTGATGTTTCGTTATTTCTCCAAGCACGTGTTTCTCAAAATTGTAAACCGGTGTTGCATACATCTTCAGCCAAAGGAACATGGCATCTTCAATGTCTTCATTGACCAGCTTCAGCCGACTATGCGTCAACTCAAGAAATGACTCCTTTTCCTCCCTTGCATAGCGGTCTGCATATTTGTCGGTTTTGAAATAGAGATCATAAGCTATGAAATTGTTGGAGTAAAGCTTGTAGTTTTTGTAGATCTCCCTGTCAATTTGCTCAGCCAGCATTCTCAGACGTTCGTTTTGAGCTGGCTCATCTGCAATTCGACGGAGAATATCCTCATCAATCTGCTTACCAAACTGAATGTGAATCTTTCCCTTTTGGTTGCTTAAACCACTTACCATGCTCATCAAGTCATCTTTTTCAGTCTTCTGAAAATTTGGATCGAGCTGACGCTTCTTCAACTCAGATACCTTTTCATTTCCACATGGCTCAATCTCGTAGGATATCGCCATTGGTATTATTCGAAGCTCCCGAAAGCCCTCATAAAATTCATTGCTGTTCGACATGTTCAGCATCTTCAAAAGGGCAGGCTGGGTCGAATCATTGCCATCCTTGGCCCGTCCTTCCCTTTGGGCAATCCAAATTGAATCACTGCCTTTGGTAATCATATGCCGGATGTATTGCGACAGAAGCTTGGAAGAGGTAAGCATCTGCTTGACCGGAATATTGCGCTTCACAATAAAAGAGCGATTGATGCGAACAAGATCATTTATCCAGGGATAGATTAGTAAATTACTACCGATAGCAATTTCTGTCGGGCTAAAACCACTTGCATGCATCTTCACATTCATAAGCGCAGCATCCAATATAATGTCCCTGTGGTTGGAGATGTACAAATAACGCTGTGATTTATCCAATTCCTCCAGACCCTGCATGGTCAACCCTCTTGAACTGGAATTTAATATTTGGTTAATCACCGGAACAATGTACTGATCCTGAAAAACCTCAATGGATTTAACTTCCTTCATGGCCTTCTTCATCAGCAAAATCTCTTCTTCTCCCTTGTGAAGGCTGTTCATCAGCACCCTGTGAAAGACAGGATCAACCAATAATCGTGACAACACCTCAGGGAATTCATCGTTTCTATAGGGACGAATATCATCAAAGTTGAGCATGGAATGCATTTTCTTTCGTATAAAGTCAGTAACCCATTGCCTGGTCCCGGCAAAGTTACAAAATATCACCCAACAGAAACGTTATTTAGAATTTTTTAACCTTTGTCGACGCAACCATCTCCGCCAATAGCTCTCCTTGTTAAAGAGCTTACAAGCCTGAAAAGGTAAACGGATTCTTCCATTCAGAAACTTCAATCCTTTCAAGCTTCTTAAAACTTAAGGCACAATTGACCTCTAAAATCAAACCGATGGTTCCCCGGCGTTGCATCGTTACCTGAACCCATGGTTTCCACTCCCTGCCTGAGGGTGTATCCTCCCTTGAAATACAAAGTCATTGACCTGCCTGGTGACCACTTCAAATTCAGATAGCTTCTCACTCCCTTACCGTGAAACTCAGGAATAGCGAAATAGTATAGCAAATCATTTTCATAGGCATATACCCTGGAATTATAACCATCTGTAATATATACTGTTAGCCTGAACCACATCTTCAAAGCCGTGGAAGCTGAATAGATAAGATCCTGGAAAAAGAGTACCCCATCTTCATTATCGCTCACCGAGTTAAAATTTACATATTCCAATCTGTATCTGAGCTGAATCTTTTCATTCAATTTCCAGTCGCCATGCAATCTCCATTTTGCTATAGCCTCGTCCCACTGTTCAGGGATACCCGTAAACCCGGAGATCTCTCCTGGCTTGGTAGCAAATCTGGCATGAAGATAAAGATTAAGGTTTCGGCTGAGGGCATAGTCGGCCTGAAAAGCCATCGTCCGACCATGTGATGGCGAACTGGTCTGGTAGGTCAACCAGGGGAAATAAAAAAGATCAGCCTGACCACTCAATTTAACTTTTGAAAATGGACAATATTCAGCTGCGACGAAATAGCCCATCTCATTTCTTCCTCCACTACCTTCTGCAAAGGCACCTGAATTGATTGAATGGAAGCCGGGAGACAAATAGCGGTAAAGCATGGAGAGTGATAATTGCGGATGGGCTTTCCAAACCATTCCATTGACCATGGCTGGTTTCAGGTTTTGGGACAACCCAATCTCTCCAAAAAAACTAAGCCGATTGAATATCAGGTGATAATCCAACCCAACATTGCCATTGGTCTTCCCCTCGAAGTAGTGTGTTTTGTAGGGCAAATCTCCTTTTGCTACTGGTAGTCCAAAATACTGAAATGCAAACAACAAACCAAAACGCCATCTGTTGAACCTGAAATCACTGTATCCTCCAATCATCCTTTCACCCACATCTTTTTCATCTTCAACTTCTGATGAAGTCCGGTGAAGGCCGTCCATTCTGAAGGAGGTAATTTGATATTGTCCATTCTTTACCATTTCCAGATTGGCATCCCTGCGCTTGTCCGAGTAGAAGAGGGATAGTTTTAAAGGCTTCAAGTCCAGCTGTAGCGATATACCTCTGTAAAAAAGATTTTCATCCGATGAACTATAGGGTCTGACGCCTTCGCCTGACCGCATCAGAGAGGAGAGGTCTGAGGTATATCCAACACCACCACCTGACCACAGACTGACTCCCTGGCCAAACCTGAGATGGTAATCTCCTGCCACTACCTTTCGGATGATTCCCTTTCCCTTCCAACAAATGAAACCGGATAAAAAATCAAACCCCTGTGGATTAGTCTTGCTGAAAAAGTCTTCACCTGCATCATTTTCTGCAGTTACTCCAACTTCCAACCACTGGCCTACGGCACCACGATACTTTGTAAAACTTCCAAATTGCTGTCCGCCATAAACCGGTTGTTTGTCTTTTTGAGCGGAATAGCCTATGGCATGCGGAAGCGTCATTTTGATCCTGAAGAGCAGTGATTGCCTGATCATGTTGTCCCATTTCTTTTGGGCAGAATCACTCTCCTGTGAGAATCTCACCAGTGGTTCAATTTTCTCCAGCAATTCAGCGCTGAAATTTTCCAAAACGGCGAGTTCATGGATGGTCAAAATCTCTCCATACTTTTCCCTATAGGTTATAATATCCCGAACCTGTTTAAAGTTGAACAGGCTGATTTGCATCAGCTCCTCTTCTGATGCTATGTTGATATAGATTGGATGATCCAGATAATAGCTGAGATCCTCCAGCAACACTGAGCTCTCAGCATTGCCATCCTCTGCGGCTGCAAGTTTTTCAACCAATTCCTCCATTTGCCGTTCTTTCTGCAAATCTGTCTGCTGGCAAAAGAGTGGAGAAATCCAAAATAGAAGTCCGCCAAGAAAAAGAGATCGCTGTAGGTGGCTCATCTTTAGTCAAATTTGAAATGAAAAGAAACCATTGGTGTAAAGCCCAGAATTTCGTGGTTTACCATGGAGAAATCAAACTGGCAGAAACTCCATCCATATCCAAATCCAAAAGAGTGTTGAAAAGGATTGGTAGCAAGACCTCCCCTTAAACAAAAATTCTCAAGCAAGGCAATCTCCGCACCGTACCTAAAACCGCATCCTGCACGCTTTTCATAAATAGTTTCTGCCAACAAAAGGATTCTTCCTGATAGGAAGTAGGCAACACCACCCCTGGCCACCCGTGGAAAATTGAGGTAGTTTTGATCCGTTTCAGCTTTCGTGGAGACAATGTTGCGCAGGTGAAGGCCCAAGGATAGTTTTTCGGATAGTTTGAATCCAACTCCTCCATCCACTTGAATTGAACCCAAATGCCGGCCTGTTTCAGGGAGATTAAGGTCGAAATAGTTGAACAATAATCCTACAGATAGATTCTCGGTCAGTTTTTTGGCCATTGAAATGCCAATTTCTGATTCAGCATAACTTTCCACTGCTGCCTGAGAGAGGCCCAGGGAGAGGACAGCCATGGGAATTGGAAAGACCACTGACAGGGCAGTTTCATGGTAATCTTTGATCAAAAAAGGTTGACGGTAGCTGATACCAACCGAAGGATATCTCGCTGCTGTCAAGAGTGCCTGGTTGTGAAAAACGGAAAAAGGGGTTGAAAGTGCGATGGTAGCCAAGGCCAATGCAGACTCTTTGGCACCCGCAACAGTTACCCGGTGTGAGGCAAAACCATTGAATGCCATCACAAGAGTGCACAATTGGAACAACAGACCGGTTTTCAGATCTCTGGTACGCATATCCGGGAAGATTGGAAAAGGAGAGCGTCCGGTCAACCCCACTGCGAGGGGAGATTAAAAAAGGGAGCTGCTGACCGCGCTCCCTCTAATATACTGCAAAAAAACGAGAATTCAAAAAATTAGTTGGTCTTAAATGGGTACTTTACCTGCGCCAATTCATTGTTTGCCTCTACAATTTTGTTTTTAAGTTCCTTTTTAAACTCGATCAATTTGGCCATCAAAACCGGGTCGCCGGTAGCAATCATCTGAGCAGCAAGTATTGCTGCGTTTCTGGAACCATTGAGTGCAACGGTGGCAACTGGTATTCCAGGAGGCATTTGCAGGATCGCCAAAATTGAGTCCCAACCTTCGAGGGAAGCTTTGATTGGAACCCCAATCACAGGGATCGGAGTCATTGCTGCAATTACACCGGGCAAATGTGCAGCCATACCAGCTGCTGCAATGATGACCTTGATGCCGCGGGAATAGGCTGCTTTGGCAAATTTCTCCACTTCATCCGGTGTGCGGTGGGCAGAGAGTGCGTTCATTTCAAAAGGTATTTCAAGCTGGTTGAGTACTTCAGCGGCTCCTGTCATAACCCCTAAATCGGAGGTACTGCCCATGATGATACTCACTTTTGGTTCAAATGCTGGATTCATGGTGGTTTTCTGTTTAATTCCCCAAAATTACAATATATTCGGGATATTAACCTTTTGGTAACGCACAGACCCATTTTTTTTTGCCCTCCCCAAAAGAATATTTTATATTTGCCAAACCATTTAAACGACAATTCGATGACAGCCGCTTTGGTCTGTTCTTCTTTGGAATCGCAATTGTAACAGATATTATATATCAGTAATCTAAAGGTTTACGTCATTGCAGACTGTTGCCAACCAAAAAATTGGCGCAACCTGCATCCAATGAAGAACAATTAATTCTATATTTAGGTGAGCTTGACACGAACAGGTACTGGGTTAAAAGTAGATCAGGCAAATATTGAAGGACCTTAAAAACAAACCATTCTTTTATGAAACGAATCAAACTATGGGACAAGGAATTTGAAATCTCTCTACCATTCGAAGAGATACAGAAAGCAATCCAAAAAATGGCCGGCCAAATGAAGGTTGACCTCGAAGGAAAAAACACGCTATTTGTTTGTATCCTGAATGGTTCGTTTATGTTTGCAGCTGATTTAATGAAAGAGTTGGAATTGAATGACGCAGAAATTTCCTTTCTTAAACTAGCCTCTTACGCTGGTACGGCATCTACTGGTGAAATTAAGGAGTTAATAGGCTTGAATGAAAACATCAAGGATCGCACTGTGGTAATTTTGGAAGATATTGTTGACTCAGGCCACACCATTGCCGATGTAATGGCTCAGATATCGGAAAGGGGTGCCAAAGAGGTGAAGATAGCAACTTTGCTTTTCAAACCGGCGGCAATGAAAACAGCAGTCCATCTTGATTATGTTGGGTTGGAGATCCCCAATGATTTCATTGTTGGGTATGGATTGGACTACGACCGCAGGGGACGCAATCTGAAGGACATTTATACGTTAGTAAAATAATCATCATGATAAACCTTGTTATATTTGGTCCACCCGGAGCAGGAAAAGGAACCCAAGCAACCAACCTGGCAAAGGCGTACCAATTGATCCATTTGTCAACAGGAGAAATTCTCAGGGACGAAATAGCTGAAGGAACTGAAACAGGCCTGATTGCCAAAGAGATTATAGACAGGGGTGAACTTGTACCCGATGATTTGGTCATCGAGCTGATCAGGCATCAATTGGACAATAATCCTTTGGCCAAAGGGTTTCTTTTCGATGGATTCCCGAGAACGCTGCCACAGGCTGAGGCCCTGGACAATCTTCTGGTTCATTATGGTCGCAGTGTCAGTGCCATGTTGTCGTTGGAGGTAGAAAAAGAGCAACTGCTTGCACGGCTGATAAACAGGGGAAATTCTTCCGGCAGAAGCGACGACGCCAATAGATCGGTCATTGAGAACAGGATAGAGGTCTACAACCAAAAAACGGCTCCACTGATCAGTTACTACAGTAAGGTTGGAAAATATGAGCGAATCAATGGCATTGGAACGGTGCAGGAGATTACTGACCGTTTAAAGGCCATCATCGAAAGGTTGCCATTAAACAAAAGAAGTCATTAACTGACTTCTTTTGTTTCTTTCAAATGTGTTTTGGGAGATTTTCTACCACCAATTCCAACTCCTGGTACCAGGACTCACCATATTTTCGCACCAGTGGTTCCTTCAAGTATTTCCACAAAGGCAGGTTATTGCTCTTGCCACACATCCTTCCTGGTTTACAAATTTTCAGCTTTTCATAGTTCACTCCGTCGAAACGTTTGTATTCGGTAATCCGGATGGGAAAGAGATGGCAGGAGACCGGCTTTCTGAACCCGGTATTTTTCTCAAAGAAGGCTCTTTCAATGGCGCACAAGGTGATTCCCTTCTCATTCACAAAGGTAAAAACACACTCATTTTTCCCTACAATCGGAGTTACCAGATCACCATCCTGATCAATGAGTGAAAATCCCTGTCTGGAGATCTCTGCCTGATTTTCAGCGGAGAGGTATTCCCTGAAATCGGGATAGAGTCTTTCGATGGTTTCAGCCTCTTCGGTAGTGACCGGGGCACCGCTGTCACCCTCTATACAACAGGCACCTTTGCACTGATCCAGGTCGCAACAGAATTTAGATTCGATCACATCCAGACTGAGAATGGTCTTTCCAATCTCAATCATATCAGTACTTTTCCAGTCATTTCAGGGGGTACCGGCAACCCCATAATGGTCAAAATGGTAGGAGCCACATCTGCCAGTATTCCGTTGTTAATGACGGCACTCTTGTTGTCGGTCACCCAGATGCAGGGTACAGGATTGAGTGAGTGGGCAGTATTGGCACTACCATCTTCGTTGACGGCAAAATCGGCATTGCCATGATCGGCAATCACCATCACATCGTATCCATTGGAACGGGCAGCTTCAACTACTTCCTTTACGCATTGATCGACTGCCTTGACGGCTGTCTGAATGGCACTGTAAACACCTGTATGGCCCACCATGTCGCCATTGGCAAAATTCAGACAGATAAAATCGGCACTCTTCTTTTGCAATTCGGCGACAATGGCATCTTTGACCAAAGGAGCCGACATCTCAGGTTGCAGGTCATAGGTAGCTACCTTGGGGGAAGGAATCAAAATACGCTTTTCTCCATTGAATTCACTCTCCCGTCCACCGGAGAAAAAGAAGGTCACATGGGCATACTTCTCTGTTTCAGCAATTCTGATCTGGTTCAATCCCGCTTTGGAAACTACTTCGCCAAGCGTATTGTAAACATTGTCCTTGTCGAAAATGACGTGGATATTTTTGAAGGAAGATTTGTAATTGGTCATGGTGTACCACTCCAGCGGAATGGTATGCATCTCTTGCTCGTGGTGATTCTCCTGGGTAAATGCGATGGTCATCTCACGCAAACGGTCGGTACGGTAGTTGAAACAGATCACGACATCTCCCTCCTGAATGGTTGCCAACGGTTGATCATGGTCATCCGTCATTACGATTGGCTTGATAAATTCATCGGTAATACCTTCCTCATAGGATGTCTGGATAGAAGCCAGCAGATCTTTGCTTTTTTGCCCAACAGACTTGGTAAGCATGTCATATGCCAATTTTACCCGGTTCCAGTTGTTGTCGCGGTCCATCCCATAATAGCGACCGATGAGGGTGGCAAATTTGGCCTTGGTTGATGACAGTTGCTTCAGGTCTTCTTCCACGAATCCGTAACCGCTACGTGGATCAGTATCGCGACCATCTGTCAAGCCATGTACAAAGATCTTTTCCAATCCCATATCAGTGGCAATCTGGGCAAGTGCCACCATGTGAAGACTGAGTGCGTGTACCCCACCAGGACCAATCAAACCGATCAGGTGTACTGGTTTGTTGTGCTCTTTCGCATGGGTAAAAGCCTTGATAATTTGCATATTATCTTTCAGCTTGTTCTCACGTATCGCCTTGTTGATCTTGACCAAATCCTGGTACAATACCCGGCCGGCACCGATGTTCAGGTGACCAACTTCGGAGTTTCCCATCTGTCCGTCCGGAAGACCAACATCCTCACCAGAGGTGAGCAATTGGGAGTGTGGGTAGGTGTTCCAGAGATGATTGATGAAATCAGGATGGGTCGAGTAGATTACATCTGATTTGCTTTTGTCTCCTATACCCCAACCATCAAGAATCATCAAAAGTGTACGCTTTATATTTGTCATTTTGTTCGATTTTAAACAATTAAATTTGTCCGCAAAGGTACGGTTTTTAATTGTTTTTTACGACAAATTTACGCGTCAGGTTTCCGCTATTTGATTGAAGAACCAACAAATATAGTTGATCTTTCAGTACTGTACAATCCAATATTACTGAATGATCTGCAGCTGGCAACCACCTACTGAGAAGTTTCAACACCAATTTCCCGTTCACATCGTAAACATTCAAATCAACGTGCTGGCTCTCCATCAATGAAAAGTGAATTGTGGCACTCCTGCAAACCGGATTGGGAAACAAAACCAAACTTCCGAAAGGCTTTTCAAGGGAGAATGGCTCATCTATGGCTGTTGCTGAAAAAGCTGATTGAATACCCTGCCACAGTTCCGGTCTTCCATTCTCATAACTCAGGGCCCATATGCCAATCCCTGCCAGATTGTTGTGAACTACCAACTCAAACTTGAGGCCATAACTTGTTGCATCATCGTACCAAACCTGGCGGTATTGATTGGCACCCTCCTTGAAGCTTATCCAGGGCACTTTGGTCGCCTGATCGAAAGTTTTGCCGTAATTTTGGGCAAGTGTTTCGGCGGCTACAGCAGTAAGGGAGGTGGCTTTGCCTGTAGCTGTAGCCTTTCGAGCACTACTGATTACGGGCCAATTGTATCCAAACCATGGAATGCCAAGAAGAAGTTTTTGGGGAGGCACACCACCAGTCAGGTATGTTTCAACTGTTTTTGTGATATTGTAATTCTCTCCTACCAGGGGTGAAACCGGTCCGGCAGTCGTGGAACCGCTCCAATAATAATCATAACCCATGACAATCAGATAATCGCAAAAACTGGCAAGTGCAGGAAGATCCCATGAACCGCTCCAGTCTACCGCGGGGGTAGCCATCGAGATCTCTGCTGCAGGAAGCTCGGCCTTGATGGCTTTTGTTGCCCTTCTGATGAATGCGACCAGGTTTGAACGGTGCGCCAGGCTTACCAATTCAAAATCAAAATTGACCCCATCACCGTTTCTTGATTTCAGCAAATTGGTTATGGTCTCGATCATTTTGATCTGTTTCAGGGTATCTCTCAGCAGCGCATGGTTGGCTGCTGTTCCAAAATTGGTAACAGTAAGTAATACTTTTACACCACGTTGATGCGCATACTCTATAACAGGTGTTTGGTCCCAGCCATTGATGGTTTTGTACCCACCTGTCAGCGTATCAGTCTCGTAACTAAAGTAAGCGAGATGGGTTAACAGGCTGTAATCGTAGGAAAGATATGCAGATGCTGCGGCCCAATAGGGGTGCCATCCAAATACCTTGCGGGAAAGATCCGATTTCTTGTTGGGCAGCAAAGGAGCGGGTCTGCTCAGGGATGCAGGCTGCAATCGTAAAATTGAGTCGCCACGGCTCCTGAATTGCTGACTCTCGCGTTGATGTATGCCAATATGCAACGCATCCTCCTGGGAGCGAACCAATTGACTAAATAAGAGAAAAATAAGAATTAGCAGGCATCTCAAATCCATCGAAATCGAATTCATTTGGTATGTTGTATGACAGATTCAAAGATAGGAAAATTAGATATCAGCCTCTTCCCATTTGCAATTTTTCAGGTTATTTTAATATTTATATCCATCCAAATAAAGTGTATCCGGACAAAGATCTGCACCATTGGACCACTCAATACTTCCCATGAAAGGTTTTACCGAATAGAATATTTCAGGTTCCTTTAATTCGCTGAAGATTCCGGTATCCAAATAGGGTTTTACATCAAATCGCTTTTTTTCACCATTATTGAAGGTAATCAATAATGTGTAGTCTTGATCTGCTACTACTTCTTCAACCCTGGGATTCATACCTATTTATTTTAAAGGATCAATTTTAAAAATTGTCTTTCCATGTATGGCTAATTCCCAATCAGCCAACAGCTCTTCCTGATGAATTTCCATCCACGCTTGAACAAGTTTCATTTTATTTATCTTTAACGCCCCTTCTAAAAGTAACCCTTCCGGAATCGAAATAACAGCTTCTTCGTCCTGATATCTTACATGGATATGTGGTATTTTGTGTTGTCGATTATCCAAATAGTACATCGATCTGATAATCCCATAAAACATTGATATTATACCCATTGCTGAAATTTTACCATACGAAGATAACAAATTTTAATAAGGATATTCACACCGGTTTGGTCTCTTAACATTTAAATTATCTCTTGAATTCCATTCTTGTATTCAAAACAAAAGCCACCTGATTGGGCGGCTTTGTATTGTACCATTGAATTAAATGAGTCGTCCAATCGGACGTCTTTACACGGTATAAGTCGAGGATGCGGTATCCCCTCCCCTGCCGGTCCAGTTGGTGTGGAAGAATTCCCCGCGTGGTTTGTCGAGTCTTTCATAAGTGTGAGCTCCGAAATAGTCGCGCTGGGCTTGCAACAGGTTGGCAGGAAGTCTTTCGCTGCGGAAACCGTCAAAATAGGTCAATGCGGTAGCCAAACAGGGGATTGGAATTCCCTGGGTGAAGGCAGTAGCTACCACTCTTCTCCAACCCTCCTGGGCTTTTGTGACTGTTTCGTTGAAATAGTTATCCAACAAAAGGTGTTCCAGTCCGGGATTTTTGTCAAAAGCCTCCTTGATCTTTCCCAGGAATACGGAACGGATGATGCAACCGCCTCGCCACATCAGGGCGATACCACCGTTGTTCAGGTTCCATTTGTACTCTTTTGCGGCTTCACCCATCAGGTCATAGCCCTGGGCATAGGAGATGATCTTTGCTCCGAAAAGTGCATCTTTTAAGTCGCTTAAGAATTGGGCGCGATCGCCTGTAAATTTCTTCTCCGGACCATGAAGCACTTTGGATGCCTTCACCCTCAAGTCTTTCTGTGCAGAGAGACATCTGGCAAAAACAGACTCTCCAATCAATGTAAGCGGAATTCCAAGGTCAAGTGCTGCCACACCGGTCCATTTCCCGGTCCCTTTTTGACCGGCAGTATCCAGAATCTTTTCGACAAGCGGATCGCCATTTTCGTCCTTGAAACCAAGGATATCGCGGGTAATTTCCACCAGGTAGCTGTCGAGGTCGCCTTTGTTCCACTCCGCAAATGTTTCGTGCATTTCATCTGCTGTCATTCCAAGCAGCTCTTTCATGATCTGGTAGGCCTCGCAGATGATCTGCATGTCACCGTACTCGATGCCATTGTGCACCATCTTGACGAAGTGTCCTGCACCATTCTCTCCAACCCAGTCACAGCAGGGTTCACCATCAACCTTGGCTGCAACAGCCTGAAAAATAGTCTTAACGGCTGGCCATGCTGCAGGGGAACCACCTGGCATCATGGAAGGTCCCAGGAGTGCTCCCTCTTCCCCACCTGAAACACCTGTGCCGATGAAAAGAAGTCCCTTGCTCTCAACGTATTTGGTACGGCGGATGGTATCAGGAAAGTGGGAGTTTCCACCATCGATGATGATATCGCCGGCTTCGAGGTGAGGGATAATCTGCTCGATGAAATCGTCTACCGGTGATCCGGCTTTGACCAGCATCATTACTTTGCGAGGACGTTCCAGGTTCTGGCACATCTCTGCAATGCTGTGGCATCCAATGAAGTTTTTACCGGCACCACGTCCTGCCATAAATTTGTCGACCTTGTCAACCGACCTGTTGTATACAGCAACGGTAAATCCCTTGCTCTCCATGTTCAAAACGAGGTTCTCCCCCATTACGGCCAATCCAATCAGCCCAATATCTGCTTTCTTCATTTTAAAAAAATTAAAAATTATTTGTATCTACAATTGTCTCAATAGTTTACATCTCCAATAATAACTTATAACTCATAACTTAAACCCTATTCTCTTCAGTTTATCGATTACTTTGGGATTGTTGAACTTTCCGGCTACGGTATAGGCAGGAAATTCCCTTCTGACAGGATAATCACCCCGTTGCTTTTCAAAAGTTGCAACGCTTTCCCTCAGGCGGGCATCATCCTGCCGGATGTCGTACGTAGCCAGAATGGCCTCGGCCAGGATCTGTCTGTTGGTTTTGTTGCCTCCATCGATCAGGATTTCAGCAACAGCGGGTTTCTCCACATTGGTTGCTTTCCAATTTTTTGCACCCAACCCCAGGTAGCGGCTGACTGCCTGCACACTCATCTCTGTTCCATTGGCCTTCCCATCTCTGGAATATCCGGCAATGTGCGGAGTGGCAAGGTCGACCAATCCAAGCAGTTCCAGATCGATATCGGGCTCGTTTTCCCAACAATCTACCACTGCACCAGAGATTTGCCCGGCAACAATGGCTTGTTTCAAGGCAGAGGTCTTCACCACTTCACCCCTGCAACTGTTGATAAAGAGAGGTTTCCGCGACATGCGGGCAAACAGTTGCTCATCGGCCATGTGCCAGGTTGCATCGGGTCCCTCCTGGTTCAGGGGAACATGCAGGGTAATCAGATCGGCCTCCACGAGAATCCTGTCCAGGGTGACAAAACCAGCCTCGCCCTCCTGGCGGGTACGCGGCGGATCGTTCAGCAAGACACGCATGCCGAGGATCTCCGCTATTTTGGCAACTTTTGAACCAACATTGCCAACACCAACAATACCGATGGTTTTGCCTGCAAGGTCCCAGTCCTTTTTTTCAGCCATTACCAGGATGGCTGAAGCAATGTACTGCTCGACAGATTTCGCATTGCACCCGGGGGCATTGGTCCATTTAATCCCCGCACGGTCACAAAACTCTGTGTCGATGTGATCGTATCCGATCGTCGCGGAAGCAATTATCCTGACGGAAGAACCCGACAACAGAGCTTCGTTGCAAATGGTCCTGGTACGGGTAATAATAGCGTCCGCATCTCTGACGACCTCTGCAGTTGTCTTCGGTCCGGGCAGGTAGACCACTTCGGCAAAAGGTTCCAGAGCGCCCTGAATGTAGGGTATTTTGTCGTCGATAACAATCTTCATTCTATCTTTATTGTCTGTAATCCAAATAGTTGTACTTCTCGGAACAAGTTATGAGTTATGAGTTATGAGTTATGCGTGAGTTTTCGGATTTGAATCCTCTCTATCTCGCTGTCCCTTAGTCTCTCAGTCTCTTGGTCTCTTTTCAATATCCATCAATACTTAAATCTCTCTCTATACGCCCATAATCCCAATGCCGGATTGGAAATGTAAAAGATCTCCTCTCCATCGGGCATGGTATTGAAACCATCCTTCAGTTTCTTCGGGTCATAGCTCTTCAGCATTTCGCTGAGGCTGGCATATTTAAACCCAACACTCTCAATCTCCAGCTGGGTGAGGTTTTTAGGTTCCTCTCCCGGGCAATAGGTAATGTTGAACCTGCCCTCAGAAGAGCCATGAATCAGGTGAGCAGCAGCGCTCAGGTTGTTGCGGATCTCTTCGTGCTCTTCACAAGCCTTCAAAGTGGCCGGTGTCCCGAAATAGCCATACTTCCGGATCAGGCGGTCGATCTCTTTGTCTTCACCGAATTCGACCAGTGCAGGTGCCAGGATAATCAGCTCCCCCTCATCGGCAAGGGCCATCCGGGTACGATAGATGGACTTATTGCCCAACCAGGTACTCTTGAACTCTGTTGGGTCGAGATAGACCACCACCTTTTTCAAAGGCTTCTCCAGCATCTCAAAATTGATCTGCAGTGAGAGTTTGGCAGCAAGGTCAAAGACCTCAGTATCATCCCCAATAAATAGTCCGCGGGTTTTTATCTTGCCATCTGATTTATCCAAACCAACAACAGTCTGGACATAAACTATCGGAAGATTTTGGGTGAAATTATCTGAGGCATAGTTGAATACCCTGCGTACAGGGGTATCTGCGTGGCCCATCATCCGCTCCATGCCGTAGGCTGCGCCGATGAAATGGCTTTTGTTGATCCCCTCAACCCCGCCGGTTCCGACGAAAATATTCTTGTTGTAATTGGCCATGCCTACCACTTCATGGGGGACAACCTGACCTATAGAGAGGATCAGGTCAAAATTGCCTTCCAGCAGCAATTTGTTCACCTGGGCGGGCCATGGAAAGCTGACAGCCCCTTTGGAGACCTCCTCCACAAAACTGGCAGGGACCTCCCCTACCGTCACCACATCGTTGCGCCAGTCGTGCTCCCTGATCAGGGAGGCAGGCATGGTGCCGAACATATGGTCAATCTGGTGGGCTGTCATTGGTGTATGGGTGCCCAATGCAGGCAGCACATCTGTCAATGCATCCCCATAATATTGCCAGGTCATCTCTGTCAGTTCGCCGGCACGACTGGGCAAACGGGTATAATCCGGGGGAATGGCCAGCACCTTTTTACGGGACCCAAGTTTTTGGAGTGCTTCGAACAACCCCTTTTTCAGATCTTCGTTGCTGAGCTCAAGCTCTTTTGAACCAATCTTATAATAGATCATGCTATATTTATTTTTGTTTGAAGGGTTTGAAATGTTTGAAGGGTTTGAAATGTTTGAAGGGTTTCTATCCCTGAGCATTGCTGGTTGGAGATTCTTTCTTTCAACATTTCAAACTTTTTAAACAAAAAAAACATTTCAAACTTTTTTTTTATCGTTTGACGCGTGCATTCCCTTTCCAGATACTCCAAACCATCTCCTCATCGGCAGGTTGGGCATAGTCGGTCAGGAAAGTGGTTGCAAGTGCTCCGGATGCCCAGCCGAACTGGATCCATTTCGCCGGTTCCCAACCCTTTAGGATACCGTACAGCAAACCGCCAACAAAACCATCTCCTCCACCGATACGGTCGAGAATGGTGATTTTTCTTGGTTCCACCACATGCCATTCATTGCCTTCCAGCACGATAGCACCCCAAAGATGCTCATTGACACTGACCACCTGGCGCAGGGTTGCAGCGAATACCGATGCGTTGGGGAATTTTGCCTTCACACGGTAAATCATCTCTTTGAAACCGTCGATTTCAGAGCTGATCTGTTTGCCTCCGGCTTCAGGTCCTTCGATACCCAAACAGAGCTGGAAGTCCTCTTCGTTCCCAATGAGTATGTCGGAGACGGATGCAATCTCTTCGAAAATGGCACTTAACTCTGCCTCTCTTCCTTTCCAGAAAGAGGCCCTGTAATTGAGATCGAAGGCAATGCGGGTTCCATTCTTCTTGGCTGCACGTGCCAGTTCCAGGCAGAATTTGCTGGTCTCGGGCGAAAGCGCTCCGATCAATCCGGAAAGATGGACAATCTGGACACCTTCCTGGACAAAAATCCGATCCAAGTCAAAATCCTTCACATTCAAGGTACGACCTACCTCACCGGCACGGTCATTCTGAACCCTTGGTCCGCGGGTTCCATACCCACTGTCGGCAATGTTGAACTGGTGACGGTATCCCCAGGGATCGCCTTGTTCAACTTCCACCCCTTCGTAAGTCATGCGCCTGCTCAGGAGATTGTTCTTGATCATGGTGGCAATCGGACTGTCTTTCACAAAGGTGGTCAAGACCTTCACTGGAAGACCAAGATAGGAGGAGATACTGGCTACGTTGGTCTCCGCACTGGAAACCTCCATTTGAAAGAGGGAGCTGCTGTGAACGGGCTGGCCGTTGAGTGGTGTAATCCTGATCCCCATACTGGTTGGCACCAGCAGGGAGGTTTTGCAATTTTGTTTTAATGTGAGGCTCATATGGAAAAGTTTGAAGGGTTTGAAAAGTTTAAAAAGTTTGAAGGGTTTGAAATGTTTGAAGGGTTTGAAGGGTTTGAAATGTTTGAAGGGTTTCTATCCTTGAGCATTGCTGGTTGGAGATTCTTTCTTTCAACAATTCAAACATTTCAAACTAAAAAAACATTTCAAACAATTGTTTTAGACTCCGCTGTAGGCATTGAAACCGCCGTCTACCGGTATAACAATCCCGGTGACGAAAGAGGAGAGATCTGACAACAGGTAGAGTGAGGCACCCTGCAAGTCATCCGGATCCCCGAACTTACCCATGGGTGTATTGGTGACAATCTTGTTGCCACGGGCAGAATAGCCACCCGTCTTTTCATCCAATACCAGGAAACGGTTCTGGTTGGTGATGAAGAATCCCGGGGCTACTGCGTTGACACGGATACCCATCTTGGCCAGGTGAACCGACAGCCATTCGGTGAAGTTATTGACGGAGGCCTTGGCGGCCGAATAGGCAGGAATCTTGGTGAGGGGATGGTAGGAATTCATGGAAGAGATATTCAAAACAGAACCCTTCCTGCTTGTCAGCATGTCCTTGGTAAATACCATGGTAGGAAGTATGGTTCCCTTGAAGTTGAGCGCGAATACCTTGTCGAAACCCTCCATCTGGAGACCGTAGAAGGTCTTTTCGAGATTGTCAAGATCAGCTTCTTCCATCTGCTCCACCTGGGTAGTGGCTTGCGGCGAATTGCCACCCGCACCATTTATCAGCAGTTCAATGGCTCCAAGTTTTTCATTGATCACCACTTTGGCAGCTTCGAGCGACTCTTTGTCGAGGACATTGGCTTTTACACCGATACAGGTAGCATTGAATTCTGCACTTATTTCAGCAGCCACCTGCTGGGCCAGCTCTTCGTTCAAATCTACGATGGCCACTTTCGTACCAACAGATACAAGTGCCTTGACGAGCGAAATCCCGATCACACCTGCGCCACCGGTGATGACACATACCTTTCCGTTCAGGTCGTCGAATGAAATTTTCTTCATGTTGAATGTATTAGCTATTTGTAATTTAAAATGAATTGTAAAAATTTATATTTTCCCTGGTAATCAGATCTATGGATGTAAAATTCTCCTTCTTGATCGACTCCTTCTTCACAAGATGGTCGAAAAGAAGTTGTATGGCATGAAAGCCCTGCAATTCAGGTTTTTGACATATTAGAAAATCAATTTTACCCTCTTGCAACAAGGCGATGTTCTGGGGAATCAGGTCGTATCCGATGACTTTGGGGCTCACGCACAGCGATTTGAAACAGTTGGCTGCCAGATGAACCTTTGAATTTGTAACAAAAACACTGTTCACTTCGCAGGGTTTGATCCCCATCTCTTCCAGGCGGGCAACGATTTCATCCCCACTTTCGGACACCTCCATCTTGATCACCTTGTGACCGTTCCCGCTATTCTCGAAATAGCGCATAAAGCCACGTTCACGTTTGATCAGGTGACTGGCGTTGTCGAGTTCCCTGGCAAAATGTATCAAGAGGATCAGACTACTTTTGCCCACTCCCCAATCTGCCAATTTCGCAGCGAGGTAGCCGCTGTCGAAGGAGCTTTGCGCTACAAAACCAATGGGATGCGTATCTTCTAGTGTTGCATCTATATATATGTAGGGTATTTCCAATTCATCCATTTTTTTGCTAAAAAGCGTGGCTTCCCTTTTGGCCCAGGGTGCCAGCAGCACTGCATCAGGAGAAATATCCAGTATCTTCCCGGCCTCCTTTGAAAAGGAGAGTCGGTCATCCATGTCGAAGTAGAATTGCTGTACTTTCACCCCATAAGCTTTGAGTTGGTTCATTGCCTTTTCTACGCCCAGCTGTGGTTTGGACCAGTAGGTATCCTGACTGGAGGCTTTGGGCATCAAGGTCGCAAATACAATGCTCTTTTTAGAGGCCAGACTGCTCGCCAGCAGGTTTGGACGATAGTCAAGTTCGTCAATGATCTGCTGGATCTTCTGTTTTGTTTCATTGGAAACCTCTCCCCTGTTGTGAAGAACCCTGTCGACAGTGCCGATAGAAACGCCTGCCTTGAGTGCGATGTCCTTGATCCGTGTGTTCTTTCTCATTTTACTGATTGAGTCGGAGCAAATTTAAACATTATTTTAACTCGTGTACGAACACGGAAGAAAAATATTTGCATTTTTTTTACTTAAATTTCACGATTGCGAAACGTTGGATTAAAAAAATATCTACTTTCGTGAACGAACACGGAACTTTGGTTTTACCCGGATGCAACCCTTGGAGGAGCTGCTTGTTTGGGACAAGAAAGATCCGTCATGGTCTCAGTATCGTATCAAGGAAAAAATTTTTACCCAAATGAAAAAGATAGGAAAATACAGTTTTGGAATTGGCGACAGGTTCGCCCATCAGGGGAGTGCTCAATTAAGGGCACTGCTGAAAGCGCAAAACGGGGGCATAGAAGTGACTCCGGTTTGGAACAAATCCAACAGGGAACACATGTATGTGCACTCCAAACCAGCTGATACCCGGGCTGAGGCAGACCAGGCGGTGAAAGAGCTGGCCTATAAGGGGGATTATTGTGTGGACGCCGACCACATCAATCTAAGCAATGTGGAAGGGTTTGTGGCCACCTCCGATTTTTTCACCATTGATGTGGCCTCAAAAATTGGGATAGCTGCATCTGCTGAAGCAGTGGATGCTTTTGTAGCATCCTGTGCTGCTTACACCGGCGAACTCAAAATCCCGGCAATTGCGCATCCCTTCCATGTGGACGAAACGCTGCTGAAGACTATTGCCGGAAAGTTTTTGACAGCCATTGATGAAGCTGGTAAAATATACCGGTTCATCGCTGAAAATAAGAAATCAGGAGATTTCGTAACCGAGATCTCCATGGATGAGGTGGAGACTCCCCAATCACCGGTGGAGCTCTTTTTTATCCTGAAGATGATCGCCAACCAGGGCATTCCTGCCCAGACCATTGCACCGAAATTTACGGGCAGGTTCAACAAGGGGGTCGACTATGTGGGAGATGTAGCCATGTTTGCCAAGGAATTTGAGGAAGATATCCTGGTCATCGACTATGCGGTCAAGGAGTTTCAGATGATGGACAATCTCAAGCTGAGTGTTCATTCCGGCTCCGATAAATTCTCGATTTATCCTGAAATCCAACGAATCATTACCAAATACGACAAAGGGATCCACGTCAAAACTGCCGGCACTACCTGGCTGGAAGAGGTGATCGGACTTGCTGTATCCGGAGGTGAAGCCCTGAAAGCTGCTAAGTCCATTTATGCCCAGGCACTTTCCCGTCAGGAAGAGTTGTGTGCACCCTATGCAGATGTTATCGATATACATGCAGATCAACTGCCAACTGCTGAAGCGGTAGCCGAATGGAGCAGTGAAAAATTTGCCAATACCCTCCGGCACATTCCCGGGCATCCCGACTACAATCCGAATTTGAGACAATTGATTCATGTCGGCTACAAAATCGCCTCGGAGATGGGCACCTATTACACAGACCTGCTCAAAGCCAACAAAGCGGTGATTGGTCAGTGTGTGGAGGAAAATCTTTACGACAGACACCTAAAGCGTCTGTTCACGCTTTGAGGAAGTGCCTAAAGTGAACTAGAGTGACTAGAGTGCCTAAAGTATTTCGATATAATCTTGATTAATATCTTATAACTCATAACTTATAACTCATAACTCATCATGAAAGATTTTATGGACGAAGATTTTCTTTTGCATTCAGATATTGCAAGGGAATTGTACCATGACCATGCCGCCAAAATGCCTATTTTCGATTACCATTGTCACATTTCACCCAAAGAGATCGCCGACGACAAGCGATTCGACAACATGACGCAGATCTGGCTGAATGGTGACCATTACAAATGGCGCGCCTTGCGCACCAATGGAGTTGATGAACGGTTTTGCACCGGCGACGCCTCCGATTGGGAGAAATTTGAGAAATGGGCTGAGACAGTCCCTTACACTTTGCGCAATCCGCTTTACCACTGGACACATTTGGAATTACGCAAGCCTTTCGGTATTAAAACAGTTTTGAACGGCGATTCGGCGCAAGCCGTCTGGGACAATTGCAATGCCCAACTGAATTCTGAAGGGTTCTCCTGCCGGGGCATCATTCAGAAAGCCAATGTCCACACCATCTGTACCACCGATGACCCGATCGATTCTCTGGAGTTTCACAGGGATATCAAGGAGAGTGGATTCGGGGTTCAGGTGTTACCAGCCTGGAGGCCTGATGCTGCCATGATGGTGGAAGACCCGAAGGCATTCAATGTCTATGTAGACAAACTGGAGGCAGCAGCTGATTGCAGCATTTCGAATTTCCCTTCGTTTATAACTGCCATCGACCAACGCCATCATTTTTTTCACGAGAATGGTTGTCGTCTATCGGATCATGGTTTGGATACGATTTATGCGGCCGACTACACCGATTATCAGATCAACGACATCTTTTCCAAAATCAGGAGCGGCAATCAGCTAAGCCTGGAAGAGATCAACCAGTTCAAATCTGCCATGCTCTATGAATTTGGCGTGATGGACCACAAACGTGGCTGGACCCAGCAGTTTCACCTGGGAGCCCTGCGCAACAACAACACCAGACTGTTCAATAAATTGGGACCAGACAAGGGTTTTGATTCCATTGGTGACCTCGAAATTGCCAAACCATTGTCCAAATTACTGAACAAACTTGACAGTGAGGACAAACTCACCAAGACCATCCTGTACAACCTCAACCCCCGTGACAATGAGATGATGGCCACCATGATCGGCAACTTCCAGGATGGAACCATTCCTGGTAAGCTTCAGTATGGATCAGGCTGGTGGTTCCTTGATCAAAAAGATGGCATGGAAAATCAGATGAAAACCTTGTCCAACCTGGGCTTACTGAGCCGTTTCGTTGGGATGCTGACCGATTCCAGGAGTTTCCTCTCCTACTCCAGACACGAATATTTCAGAAGGATTCTCTGCAATTTACTGGGAAATGACGTGGTAAAAGGGGAGATACCAAACGACAGGAAGCTTCTTGGCAAAATGGTAGAGGATATTTCCTTCAATAATGCGGAAAAATATTTTAATTTTGGAAAATAGACCAAACAGTATTCAATAACTAAACCCATTAAACAATGAATGATCTATCGCAAAAGATAGGAAAGTACAGATGGACCATCTGCGCCCTGGTGTTCTTTGCCACAACAGTCAATTACCTTGACAGGCAGGTACTGAGTTTGTTAAAAGACCGGCTGGAGATCCAGTTCAACTGGAGTGACTCAGATTATGCCAACATCGTTTCAGTTTTCCAGTTTGTTTATGCCATCTCCATGCTCTTTGCTGGTCGGTTTATCGACTGGCTTGGCACCAAACTTGGCTATGCCTGGTCGCTGATCATATGGTCTGTTGGTGCAATGATCCATGCACTGGCCAAAGGAACAGGCGGATTTATGTTTGCACGTGGTGTCCTTGGTTTCGGTGAAGCCGGCAACTTTCCTGCAGCTATAAAAACTGTTGCGGAGTGGTTTCCAAAAAAGGAGCGGGCGCTTGCTACCGGAATCTTTAATTCAGGAACCAATGTTGGAGCGATTCTTGCACCGATTACAGTACCCTGGATTGCCGATCATCTCGGTTGGGAAGCAGCTTTTCTGATCATTGGGGGAATCGGCTTTTTTTGGTTGATATTCTGGTTTTGGTTGTATGAAATTCCGACCAGGAGCAAACGGATAGGTGCAGCGGAATTTGCCTATATCAACGCCGATAATGTTCCTGAGGTGGCCAATGCTGACGGATCAGCCAAAGAAAAAGTTTCCTGGTTCAAGTTACTGAAATTCAAGCAAACCTGGGCTTTTAGTTTTGGCAAGTTCATGACTGACGGGGTTTGGTGGTTCTTTCTTTTCTGGTTGCCGGCTTATATGAAAGCCCAATATGGCTTAACCGGCATGGATATTGCCTTTCCTCTGGCAGTACTTTACATGATGTCCTCGATTGGTAGTATTGGAGGTGGCTGGTTTCCGATGTATTACATCAACAAAGGCTATGAGCCCTATGCTGGAAGGATGAAGGCCATGCTGACCATAGCCATGTTCCCGCTGGTAGTTCTGAGTGCTCAGTATCTTGGAGTATACAGCATGTGGTTCCCTGTAATAATCATTGGTATTGGTACCGCAGCTCACCAGGCATGGTCTGCCAATATTTTCACCACTGTTTCCGATATGTTTCCCGGCAAGGCTGTGGCCAGTGTAACTGGAATCGGAGGAATGGCAGGAGCCATGGGGGGTATAGTGGTTAACAAATCTGCGGGATGGATTTTTGATGCCTACCGATCGGCAGGGATTGCCAAATCATGGGTGGCTGCACAAGGTGCTCAACTTGGCGAGTATGTGGATAAGATTCGTGCCATGCAATTGTTGAACAAGCGTGGTGATTTGATAGATCTTAGTAAAGCAGAATTGGGAAATCTCCCCAAAGAGGTTGTTACGCAATTGCAGGCTGTTGACCCTGGAATGTTTGAACAACTTAAAGCGCTGCAATATCCGATAGTTCAACACAACATGACGATAGCCTATACCTGGGTATTCGGCTTTTGTGCACTTGCCTACCTGATGGCCTGGTTTGTGATGCACACACTGGTTCCCAAATTCAAGAAGATTGACTTGTAGGAATAGCATCGGATACAAAATAGAAGAAGCGGGTTTGGCCCGCTTCTTCTATTTTGTATCCGTTCTTCCGGGATAAATTTTCAGTGCCACTTCGAGACATTCAACTGCCTCCTTCAAATCCTCCTTGTTGAGTACATAGGCCACCCTGACCTGGTTCCGGCCAATTCCGGGAGAAGAATAAAAACCTGAAGCAGGAGCCATCATGACGGTTGCCCCCTTGTGCTCAAATTCTTCGAGCATCCATTGACAAAAGCGGTCACTGTCGTCGATGGGAAGTTCCACCATGGAATAGAATGCCCCCATGGGCATGGGTGAGAACACTCCTTCTATTTGATTGAGGGCATTGATGAAAAAATCCCTTCTTCCAAGATACTCCTGGTAAACTCCATCCATGTATTCAGGCGGAGAATCAACGGCAGACTCGGCTACCACCTGTCCAAGCATGGGAGGACAAAGCCGTGCCATGGCCAGTTTTGAGATGGTTTGAATGACCTTTTTATTTTTGGAAACCAGGGAGCCGATGCGGATACCACAAGCACTGAAACGTTTCGAAACAGAATCCACCATGACAACGTTTTCACGGATACGGTTAAGTTCCAGTACAGAATAGTGCAACTTTCCATCGTACACGAACTCGCTGTAAACCTCGTCGGCAATCAAAAACAGGTCGTACTTCAGCACCAGCTCCTGGAGTTGAATCAACTCTTCCCTTGAATAAACATATCCTGTCGGATTGTTGGGATTGCAAATAAAGATTCCCTTGGTCTTTGGACCTATCACTTTTTCAAATTCGGCAATGGAAGGGAGTTGAAATCCATTTTCTATGGTGGAGGTAATCGGTTTGATGACAACATCGCTGGCAATGGCAAAGGATTGGTAATTGGCATAAAACGGCTCCGGAACAATCACCTCATCTCCTGGATTGAAGCAGACCATGAAGGCAAAGGAGATGGCCTCAGATCCCCCGGTGGTGATCAGGATCTGGGAGGCATCCACCTCCAGGTTTCTGTCCCTGTAGTATTGGGCCAATTTGCTCCGATAGGTCTCGTTTCCAAAAGAATGCCCATAAGGTATCAGATCGAAATCGAAATTACGGATTCTTTCGATGGCATGCTGAGGCGTCTTAATATCAGGCTGACCAATGTTCAGATGGTATACTTTCCGGCCAAGCGACTTGGCTTTCTCCGCATAAGGAACCAGTTTTCTGATCGCCGATTCCGGTAACTCCTCTCCTCTGTGTGATATTGCAGGCATTCCGTATAGTTCAAAATTGTCAGCGCCAAAGATACGAAACTAATTATTTCATTTTTCTTCTCTTATGCTTTCTTTTTGTTAAGATATTGACCGGATCATTTAAAAATATGCGGAAAATAGTCTAGCTCCCTTCTCAAATGTAAATATTAGTGTTCCCTCCCAACTATGGGATTTAGTCATAAATAGATGGCTGATTCTTTGCTTAATTTTGGATCCAAATAAATCCATACGCCATGATAATCGGATTACCCAAAGAGATTAAAAATAATGAGAACCGTGTTGCACTGACGCCTGCAGGTGTAGCTGAACTGGTTAAGCGAGGAAACGCTGTCTATGTGCAGGCAACAGCCGGAAATGGAAGCGGTTTTGCTGATGCCGAATATGTTGCAGCAGGCGGAACCATTCTATCCACCATCGGGGAGGTCTATGCCATCGCCGACATGATCGTCAAAGTAAAAGAACCCATCGAGTCGGAGTACAACCTGATCAAAGAGGGTCAACTGGTCTATACCTATTTCCACTTTGCCTCCTCTGAAGAATTGACACATGCCATGATCAATCGCAAGGCAGTCTGCCTGGCCTATGAGACTGTGGAGTTGGAGGACCGTTCACTTCCACTGCTTATTCCGATGTCTGAAGTTGCCGGCCGTATGTCTGTTCACGAAGGAGCCAAATACCTTGAAAAGACCTATGGTGGCCGTGGAATGCTGCTGGGTGGTGTTCCCGGTGTTTTACCTGCCAAAGTTCTGATTCTTGGCGGTGGCATCGTTGGAACCGAAGCGGCCAAGATGGCAGCCGGTTTAGGTGCCGATGTAACCATCATGGACATCAGCCTGAAACGTCTTCGTTACCTCGATGACATCATGCCCGCCAATGTCAAAACGCAGATGTCGAACGACTACAACATCCGTCTGCAGGTAAAAGTAAGTGATCTTATCATTGGTGCCGTACTAATACCAGGTGCCAAAGCTCCCTTCCTTGTCACCAAGGATATGCTGAAGACCATGAATCCCGGCACTGTCATGGTGGATGTGGCCGTTGACCAGGGTGGTTGTATCGAAACAACTGTACCCTCTACCCACGATCATCCGACCTATGTAATTGACGAGGTGATCCATTATACCGTCGCCAATATGCCCGGTGCTGTCCCACGTACCTCCACCATAGCGCTGACCAATGCAACGCTTCCCTATGCTATCAGTTTAGCCGCCCACGGCTGGAAGAAGGCATGCACCGACGACAAGGCTCTCCGCAAAGGGCTCAATGTTGTGAACGGGAAAGTAGTGTACAAAGGGGTTTCTGATGCCTGGGGGTTGCCTTATTTCCAGGTCGAGGAGGTGCTGCAGTAATTACGAATTACGAATTACGCCAATATATTGGGGGATTGAAGAACTGTTGGAAGTTCCTCGATTCCCCAATTTTTTAATTTTCGGCCAGCCATGCATACGATTTTGGTCAGGCTCCCAAAACGCAGCGTGCCGGTACCCTGATCGGCTTTAACTTTAATTTCTTTTGCACTGCAATAGAGATGTATCTTGCCTTCCGGTGTAGGTGTATGCACATCCCCTTCCATCCACTGCAAATCCCCCAAACAGGGCTCCACATTAAAGGTTTGATATCCCGGAGAGGTAGGCTTTACACCCAGGTAATATTTCCCCAGCAGGTAAATAGGACTTGCGCCCCAGCCATGGCACAGGCTCTTGCCGAATGGCCGGCCGTACATGGCCAGCAGTTCTGGATTTTTTTCAGATGGTGTGGACTACTTGCAAATTTCATGTAGGAGGTGGTATGCTTTCTCTTGCTCTTCAGCAGATGGACAGTAGGTAACTACCACCAGCTTCATGCCGGGAGTCCACAAACGGGTAACCTGCTCCCGAATGGTTTCAAGGTCACCCACCACACGGGCGTTTAGTACCACTCCGGTATGGGCAAATTGGTGGAAAGCCTCCAGGTTGTTGGTGGCACCGGGATCGGTCTCCGGTGAAAATGCCCCGTCTGCCATTTTCAATCCCTTCATCCTTAGCACTGCATCGATCCAGCCCGACCAGTCACCACAAGCGTGAAAAACAGGACCACCCAGCGGTGCACCGATCTTTTCCACGGATGGTGCTGCTATTTCAAGGTATTGTTCCGGCGAAATCATGATGGCATTGTCGTCACTTACTCCCAGTCCACTCCATTTGGCAGAGGAGGCAAAACCATGGCCCGGATACACCAGCGAATCACCGATTATTTTCATCTGTTCGCGGTTGAAACGGACCGACAAATCTGCCAACAGATCCAACAGTTGCCTCACCTTCTCCGGTTCCATCAGCAAATCCATGAAAAACTGATCGAGCGGGTACAAATGGCTGATCATGTTAAGTGGCGACTGAATGTCGGTCAGGGAAATAGGCAGCCTACCTTTGGTTTGATCCATGAAATATTCGATCATCTCCAGGGTATGATGGCCAATCTTGGTCTGGGCAATCTCTTGCACTTCAAATGCGAGCAGCTCATCAATGGTCGAAAATACCGGTTTCAGTGCGGGAGCATTTCCTGCCTCCCAGATGTAGTCCCCGCCAAATGCGCTGGCCACCGTGCCAATACCATACCAGGGCTCCAGAAAATTGGGCACATCAGCGCGGAACAGCCTGCTCTTTTCAAGGGCTCCCAACTGTAGTTCCAGCGAACGTTTCATGTCCCGGCAACCAAAGGAGAAACACTCCCCTACCCGCATCCGGCGATAGACTGCAATGCCTGCGTCTTGTTTCCAAAATGAATCACAGAACCTGTTCAATTCGGCCGAATAGGCCTCATATCCGTCAAAATCAAACGCCTCTGGCTTGATGGGTAAAACCTGAGTTGCCTGTGCATCGGCCAATTGATTGTTGAATATCTTCGCCATTTTACTGCATTATTTGTAGGAATATTGTTTTTCAACTCTTCTGCGGTTACAAGGATGGTACCACCCCTTCATCCGCGAAAACCAAGAGAAATCCACCGGTTGAGCGGGGGGTACTCCACATCAACTCCCAATAATCAAGCAGACCGACACTAAGGGAATCACAAACATACAAAAAATGGCCTTCGAGAGGATACGGTGGTTGTTTGGAAAAATAAATCTAAAATTAGCTTTAAATTTCGGTGATTCTCAAAGCGATATAGGGTTTAAAAGGCAACCTGACCCGCTTTAAATTCTTGTCATAATGCCGGTAATCATTAAGATCGGAAATTTCGAAAATCTGTGGCACAGCCTGGATGGTCATCTCCCAGGTGTCGATGATCTCCACTTTAAACCGGGTACCTGGCTTTAGCTTTCCATAGCCGGCATTTTTCGACGGCAGGTTAAACTGCCAGGAGTCTGTCATCTCCTTGCCGAAATAGATCAGGTAATAACCTTTGCCGGCTGTGGAGGTACGGTGATCGCGGCTGATATCTGCCAATTCTAGCGGGCCCGGCCCTTCCTCCACCAGTTTGCGGATAAAAGCAATCCGCTTCCAGCTGGTACCCTTGAAGGTGCCACCTTTTGCCCAGAATATGGTGTCTGTGTGATCCTTGAAGACATAGGACTCGCCATGAGTCACATAGGTTCCGGCAATTACACCCATCCAAACCAGGTAAGTCATCTCTTCAGGACTGTGACGACCCCAGCGATTTTTCAGATTTCCCTCATAGCCAACCTCGTCGTACAGGATAGGCTTGTGGTATACATTTCGCAAGATAGTTGCACCGCCCCAATACATGACCGGAGCCTCATCCTGGATGCTGGCGTGCGTAAACTCGGGTTTCCAATAATCATAATAGGCAGCAGTTGATCCGTGGATAGAGCACAAATGACGGTAGGGATCGGATTCGACAACCGTCTTTGCCAGTAAATCCCATTGTGCAACGGTTCGGTTGGCCACATAATCATACTCATTCGCCATCGACCACCAAATATTCCGGTAGGCAGCCAAACGCGCTGTCAGATACTTTATGTACCTCACATTTACCTCCTCCGTCATAGCATCAAATCCCCACCGACCCTTGTCGTAGGGATGGAACAGGATCAGGTCTGCTTCAATGCCAAGCTGATCCAAAGCCTCTATTTGCGCTTCAAGCCGCTGGAAAAATTCAGGATTAAAGCGGTCGAAATCCCAGATTTTAAGCTCCTTCCCTTCTGAATCCTTTTTTACCTCCCGAAGAACATAGGGATAGATTTCAGGCTCCTCTTTCACCAAATCGTAATTTTTAGGGAAAACGCACATCCTGATTTTGTTAAATCCGGCGTTTTTCAGGCTGTTCAGGGTCGCTTTTTGCAGCTCCGCTCCCATGTGGTTCCAGGCATAGGCCGTGGTGCCAAAAGGATAGTAGCGTTTACCGTCAGCATAGCTGAAATTATAGGTGTCGCTGACTTTTACCATTCCGTGGTTATGGCTCCCGGGTGCAATTACCTCAAAATTACCCCTCTTTTTATTCAGGGCAGAAACATTGCTACTGGTCGCATAGCTCCAGCTTCCAGTCTCATTGGGCATGAAACGTATTTTGTACTGATTTTTGCCATCATAAAAGCCCGCGACAACAAAACTGGTATCCTTGTTATAAAATCTGGCCGAAAGTTGAACATCATTAAAACTCTCCTTCGGATTCGAATGGGTAAAAACGAGTTCAAACCTGGACCATCTTTCAATTTTCTGCTGGGCCCGGGCTATATTCAGAGAGAAGAGAGTTCCTAGAAATACAATTAATAAGCAATGCATCCTGGTTTTCATGGCAATTCGTTTGGTGAATAGTTCTTTCCCTTTTAAATTTAAGAGACTGTTTAATTTTAATTTTTATAATCCCAGTAGGGATTTAATGTGGGTAGAATATAAACAGTTCGTGATGATCTCGTCCCGTACGGGACGAAATGTATTATTTATTGTTTGCTTTCTACCCATATATTATGCCTCCGGCATAATGACTAAAAAAATTTAAAAGCTTCTTAAACCTGTAATATTTTATTTTTCTACTGTAACAATGACCCGTTGGTAACGGGTTAAGCGGGGCGATCCATGGTCGGTGACCGCAAGGATAATGTGTATCTTACCGGTACCGGGAGCCATGACACGATTGGCGGGAACCTCGAACCAGGCCTCCGGCTGGTCAAAATTCCGGATCTCTATGGGCTGACCGCTTGTTGCGCTCGATACGGGGAAAGTGCCTGCTTCGTAGTAATAAAACCACTTGAAGGACAACGCATTTCCGTCAGGGTCAACGGAGTTTTTGGCGCTAAGGCTGACCCGTTCACCAGGTTTGGCGGTCAACTGACTGGCATGATCAAGCTTCGCTACCGGAGGATGGTTGGCCTTTTCTACCGGAAGGATGGTCCAGTCCATCCTTGCAGCGAAATCAAGCTGGTAAGCTTCGCGCCAACGCCAGATGGTTTCATGGTTTCCGGAGTGCCAGCGGCTATCGGCTCCAAAGATCTCATCGATGGCATCTGTCCATATGGGGCGTGTTTCGGGAGACAGGTACCATTTTTGCATCCTGGGGGTGTACAGCTCATAACGACCTCCCCAACCGCCCCACTCGGGATGGTCAGGATCACTTAAACCATTGCTGATCAGGTTTAGGAAAGAGGGGGTATCTCCCTCCATCAGGTACTCCCACCTGGGGTATTGGGCACCAAGTGCCCCCTTTTTCCGAATATTCTTATCCAGCCACTCGTTGGTTACTGCTGAAAAGTCGGCACCAGCGAAACGGCCATGAAAATTGTCCCCGCTGATACCACTCCAGGTCGCTGCATGGTAGGCGCCTCCAGCACTGAACCCAGGACTCACGATGTAAAACAACTGTGGAAATTCCTTCCTCAGCCACGGACCAGTGTCATCCTGGTCAGAGATCGCATAAACCCTCAAGGTTGCCACGAATTTCTGAAGCGCTTCGGGCGACCTGCTCTTTCTAACCTTCCAGAGTGCCTGGGCCAGCACATTTGGACCACCCCAAACCGGCACCCACAAAGGGCGCACATCATTTTTATCAACTGCCTTTATCAGGAGTTCGGACGCGGGTGAATCCTTGCCTTCTCCAACCGCAAGCAACCCATAGGCCGGAAGCCCTTCGGTGATCAAAGACCGCAGGTTTTCAAGGGAGGGAAAACCCGGTTCATGTTTTTCCAGGTTATCCCTTACCTTTCCATAGGCTTCAACGATTTCGCGAATTCGCTCAGGGGCCACCTTATTTCGCTGGTGGATAGAGGTGGTGGCAGCCAACCCCTCTACATCGTATTGGTTGGCATAGACCAGAAATCGCACCATCGACATGGCGTCATCAGGTTCATTTTCAATATCGGTCAGGACAAAAACCCGGGGTTTTTCAATGGCTGAAGCCGAAGTGACGGCCAGGCAGACGATTGAGAGGATTGCCAATTTTCGTAGAAATATGGCAACGGACAATTGGGACAAACGAATTTTCATACCATAATAATTTGTTTTGTAAAAATTGTATGGAACTCTCCCGGTGTAAATCGGGATTCGTTTCAAACTACTGAATTTTTACTGGAGCTTTGACAGCTTCTAATCTGCTAGTTTTCAGCCAAATTCTTTTTCCATTCCGGATGTTTCTTTAACAACTTTTCAGGTGCTTCTATGTACCAGTCGTAACCATTCCGGCGATTGTGCCCCATTTCTGCAAATGTTTCTTTCTTGATCCCATCTCGGTCACAGAAATAGGGTTTCCCTGTCTCCAAATCGTAGAAACGAGCCCATAGAGACGGAGCTGATTCGTCTTTCACGACTTCCAAATCTTTTAAACCGTCGCTGTTTACAAAAGATTTTAATCTGATTCCTTCAATTTTATGAGTTTCAATCCATTTAACTGCTCCTTCTACAGAAGCTATTATTTCTTTGGAAGGGTGATTTAATTCCATTAGCAGTAATACGATACCAACAGATTCGGCTCCACTAAATGAAGCCAGTTCGTAACTTCTGGCATTGGCAGGAGCAAGCGTAACTTCATCATGTTGGGCACACCAAACTGTTGGTTTTCCCTTCACCACAATTTGCGTCTTCAGGATGCAGTCAACACCTTTGTCAAATGCCCTTTGAGCTTTTACTTTTACCTCTTTTTTCAAGTCCAACGCAGAAAACGCTTTGTCATCCGAATAAATTTCTTTCAGAAACCTCATCGTATTCACCATGGCATTGTCGTTGTAGGTAATGTGTCCTGAATAGGATGTAGAGCCTTTGCGAACAGGGAAAAACTGTGGCCATCCACCATTCCCGTATTGCGATATGAAAATGTAATTGAGTCCTTTTTCAAATGCCAGTTTGTAGTTTGCCTCTTTGGTTTGAGCATACATTCTGGCAAGAAATTTGAGTTCAGTTATGGTGGAACCATTGTCGAATGTTGCACCTACTTCATTTTTGGTTTCAAGGTAATGGGATTTTTCCGATTCGGTAAAAGCGTGATGATAGGGTTTGTTTTTCTCCCATCCACCAATCTCCTTCTGTGCCATCAATACATTTTCGGCAACCGATTTTGCTTCGGCAGAACCATACCACTCCGCCGGCATTTTGGTTGCTACAAATGGCCAACTTTTTGAACTCAGGTCGGATGGTTTTTCTTGTGCAAAAGTCATATTTGTAGTTAATACACAGGCGAAAACCGTAATCAGCGTTCCTATTTTCATACTATAATAATTTGTTTTTTAAAGGTAGTATTATAATTGCTTTGGCTGATAATCTGTATGATTGTATTTTCTGAGGGTATAGTTATCAGGCTTACCCGCACAACCAAACTGGCCAAGGCATCAAAGAGCATCACTATCCAACAGCTGAGGTGCTTTGGTCAATTTCCAGTAAATATCTTTCCAGCATTTTGTCTATCCTATTTGGGTTCATCCGCAATAATCAGCTCAATCTCACTGTTGCGAAACAACTGCAAATGGCTCTGATCAAGAATCGAGTCAGTAATTATGTAATCAATTAAATAGAGTGCACCCAGGCTTGCAAAGGGGTTCTTCCCGATTTTGGTTGAGTCAGCTACCAGGCAGGTACCTTACACTGTCACCAATCCGAAGGCATAATGGAAAGGAATGATCCTTTTCCCTTCAATGTTTTCTTTCCAGGCAGGTTCCTGGTGGCTGACTTCCGCAATATCCGAGGCCGACATTTCTTTGAATTTTTCAGCGACATAGTTAATGGACTTAAGCTCGGAAGGGGAGAACAAGGATGCGTCAAATTTTATTTTGCCGGATGGAAGGATCTGCTCCACTTCCCCATAACCTATTACCCCATATTCTTTTCTGATAATATCTTCTTCCACCAGGGCCTCAAACAAATATTCATAATGATTTGGCACGGGACCATGTGGTATTGCTGCATATTTTAGTCCGGATATACTTTGGGCAAATCCTCTGAAATGATCAAAGTCGGAATAAAACAACAACTTGTTTAGCTTGGTTTTGTAGGGTTGAAGGCACTCTGCAAAATATAAAATCAAATGCTTTGTTTTTTCTCTCTCGAATGCTTTAAATCCGGTCTCAATATCTGGTTGGCACTGGAATCTTGACAGTTGATCAAAACAATAACAGGTCTCAGATTTAAGTCCTTGTACATGTTTAAGTACTTTCGCCCGTTCAGCTTCATTCAATTCGCTGTATTTCTCAATGTATTCTTCAAAGGCCTCTGGCTTGCTAATCATCTGAATCAGATTGGCATTTGTTTTAGAGGGAACTTCGCCAGCTTCATAATTTCTCCAGGAGTTAGTGCCCATTCCTAAAATTTCAGATATCCTTGCAGCCGAAAGATTGTATTTCTTCCTGATTTCAAAAATCTGTTCTGGGAAAGGAATATGATGCCTGACCCTGTATTGGTTAACGACCTGATTAAAATTCAATTCGGAAAAATGTTCATCTTCAAACTGCTCCCCTGATTCCTCACACTTATAGTAATGAAAGACAACCGGGTATGTTTCCTTTCTATAGGTCATATCGCGCATTTCGCTACCGACGCTCATCTCTTTACCTGTTATTGGGCTTTTCATTTCTCTTATTTGAATGGGTAAGTCATAATGTATTCGGCTTTGTGAAATGAGATACAAATGGTTGGTAAATTTTCTCTCCCCATACTGATTTTAATGTACACTTCTGTTTCTCTTACCTTCTTGCCAAATACCCACATAGGCGCCATGCCGCTCATCTTTTCTTCCAAAGGACCCTGAGAATAGTCCTCCATGGTTAACTTCTCAATAATCTCTTTCCTTTTCCCCTGACCTATCTCTAAATCCAAAAGGGCCTGTGCATTCTTCCCACGATCGTCCCAAAAGACAATCTGAAAGATTTTCATTTTGGTTTTAAAATCGCTCAAAAAATGTTCAACCTCATGTTTGGTTGCCACCATCGGGTGCAAAATTAGGTGAATATTTGTAAATTCAACTTTAAAGTTGAGTGTTATTAAACATTTTCATAATATATTAACTTTAAAGTTTAAATATTCACTAACAATTAACTTTCATTTCAAATTGGAATTTCAGGGAAGCTTACATAAGCTTCCCTAGAAGTTAATCATTTATACTAAAGTCAACAAGTTAAATAAGTAATCAAGCCCAAGCAGTACCCAACATTAAGTATGATTTTTCCTCGAGAAAGAAAAGAATGGTTCTTCGATTAACCTTTTGTTTTATTGATTTCATTTTGAATTTGCATTATTTCTTAATGCAATTAGGTAATCAAAATCTTCGGATCGTGTTGTAAATAATTCATTGTCAATTTTTTCAAATTCACCTTTCTTTACTGGATAAATATTGAGTAGTTCATTTTCATAACTATTGTAATCTCCATAGTCTTCCATTTGAGGACCAAATAAATCAATAAAATAACTTAGATGATAAATTGGTAGTCCCAAATCCTTAATTAACCCTCTGTAAAATGAAATTCTAACAGCTTTTTCATTTTGAAGCTCATCTCTGACTCCACCTGGCAAATGCAAAAATTTAGTTGATAATATCTCTGCAATGTCCTTCAAAGTATTATATTCCTTTCTATAAGAATTATTTATTAGAACTGCTTTATTTTCACCTGAGTATTCTAATTTTTTCTCAGCTTCAACTCGAGACTTAATCTGCGACTTGAATTTTTCATTTTTTTTAATAACCTGAAAAGCAAAATCATTTGTTATTGTTACTATGTCGTTGTCCCACCTATCAAAGTCCTTAGTTGAATTTAATGTTTTCCAGGAATCAAATAACAGACTGAAGTCTTCAGTATTTAATAACTGTTTAAATCTATCTATAACCAAATGTTTACTTTTCTCCTTAGTAAATAACTTATTACCATCTTTTCCTTTTAAATACAAATTCTCAATAAGTAACCAGTTAAAATCATCCATAACTCCTTCTGGTAGAACTAAATCAACTATTTGATTATCTATGTTTTGAGGAGAACTAGTGTGAAAAAGCGATTTGAAATTCTCATGATTAAATCCACCACTATTTAGTGCAACAAGAATTTTGGTAACGGCTTCATCCAATTTTATATTAGTACAAGCCTTTTTCATGCCATATATGTAATTCTTAATCTTATTATAGTTTCTTATCTGTTCAATATTCCCAAATTCGCTAATATTGTAATTAAGAAAACGAATGTCCAAACTGCCTTTACTTTTTTCCTTATACCAATTATCTATTTTAATAAACGCAACATTAAATGGTTCTGAAATTGTATTCCAAAATTCCTCTTCACTTATGTCTTTGGAACCAACTCTAAGACTAAAATAACGATAAAAATTTTCTACATATCTTATAGATTTTGTGGAAAAATTGGTCTCTTTGTCAAACAACTCAAAAAGTAATCTATTTACTTTTTCTACACTGCTGAAACTTAATTCTTCAAACATTTTTTGATTTCTAGCTTTTAGAGCTTCACATCCTAATGTGTGCATTTTATAGTAACTTTTGTTGCCAACAAGTAAAGTTTCCAGTAGAGCATTCTTGTTATCGCGAAAATGTAACACATTATATACTGCAGGAAATTTCATTTTTAAAAGAACCACAAGCATAAATTCGCCATAATCAATATCATCATGAATCGACTTTAAATCAAAGCTTAAGATATTGGCAAATCGAATAGCATCTCTTCTATGTAAAATCAAGTCAAGAATTAGTTCACTCTTTTGATAATCAGAAAAAAATTGTTGCAATTCTTGACTAAAGGTTGTATTATCCTTGAAATGGTCTAAAATCTCATCAATTATTACATTTTTAAGTCTACTTGGGTCAATCGTAGGCAAAACAAATTCCGTCTGAAATATTTTATCAAGGTAATTATTCAATTGAAGATTGTTGGAGGGGAATGAGGTCTGTACATATTCTCGATCATATGCTACAATAAAGCAAGTATTATAAAAATCGGCTGTATTTCTTACAATTCGGAATACTTCAATTATTTCTTCATTGTGCAAACGGTCTAAGTCATCAATGAAAATAATAAGCTTTTTATGAATCAGTTGTAAGCAGTCATTAATCTCATTATAAAGTTGTTCACTGGATTTGTTCTCGGATATTGATAAAGAATCGTTAATGGTTTTGATCCAATTTGTTTTGTCTGTTTCTATTAATACCTTAAGATAATTCTCAAGTTTGTCACTTAAGGACTTATCATAAACACTAAGAGCCATCTTAATGGTCTGTAAGAAGTCTTCCACAATTCGGTTATGGGTAGAGCTTCTCCATGGATTAAACTTAATTACCAATATTGATCTGTCATCTTGTTCATTAAGACAATGTTGAATTCTATGTAAAAGATAGGATTTACCGGTACCCCATGAGCCTGAAATTCCAATAGCAAGAGAACGCTTACCGAATGAATTGCAAATATATTTAGCTATTTCTGCAGCAAAACTGTTCCTGTTAAATTCGTCTTCATTGTCATCTGGATCATCAAGGCCAAAATATTTGGCATTGTTCTTTTTCTCAGGATGAGTTTTTGATAGAAATTTTACCCAAGAATAGATCTCACCAAATAGGAAAAGCATGTAGACATCTGCCAGGGCTACTGGTAAATGGTAAAGAGTATAAAACACCCATTTATCACTCCATCTTAATGGGAAATAGGCTACCCCAACAAATAGAACAGTGAATGAAAAACTAAGATTTGGTCGATATTGAATCTTCCTAATTTTATTGTAATAAACTACAATTGTTCCTATTGCAATGAAAACAAATAACCAGTAGGTAATAATGTTTATTGGAATGTAAGCAATAGTGCATTTATACGCCTTAACAATGACCCCATCAAAAACATCATAAAAAATCTGCCAAAGCAAAATAACAATGAAGGTATAAAACAGAATTGAATATTTACCTAAAAGAATTTTTAAGAAGTCAGCTTTCCATTCTATCTGAAAATGCTCAAAAATTAAATCAATATTGGCTAAACGTTTTTTGGTCTTTTCTTTGTCCATTTGGGTATTTGGTACAGCCATAATATAAACTTGTTTAAGTTTTATTTAAAGATTTCCCATAGCTCACCTTTGCTACTGCCACCATCATCACCTCCCCTTCCCCATTCATCATTCTGCTTTTGCCGCTTTTCTCCAACCTTGGCCTGTTTAATCTGCTCCAGCAACTCCCGTGCATAGCCATCGGTGGGGAGATGCGCTACCAATTCACCATGGAAGGCTTTGGCCAACAGGGTTTGCGGTAATTGCTCTCCATGAATTAGATTTGGTCTGATTTATTGGTCTGCCGAAGGTAGGGAATCAATTTAGGAATTGAAAATTTTATGTAAAAGAAAAACAATCAATATCAGCAAACAGGATTTTGATTCAATTCATGTAAATCGCAGTTTTACTATATTTCATCGTTATTATCCAAGGGAAATTTGACATGGTTGGCCGCAATGCAGTAAGTTGCGGCTTTTATTTTATGTTAATCTCTTCCTGAAATTTCCAATCCGGATCAAAATATTTTTATTATTAATTGACGCAGAGGCCATTAATGTCAAAATATTTTTTATACTTTTAAGGTGAGTTCCCTGAAAATCCCTTGCAGCAAATTACACCAGCTGCTGTTTTGCGGCATAAAATCAACCGAAAGTACCAAACATTGGTGTAAACCCCTTTCGGGAAGATCCCAAAGCTCCAAACAGACTGTAAACCCCTTTCGGGAAGATCCGAAAGTCCTAAACAGGGTGTAAATCCCTTTCGGGAGTTCCCGAAAGTTCCAAACATGCTGTAAAATGGTTTCGGGAACTTCCGAAGGTCCAAACAGTGTTGTAAACAGGTTTCGGGTAATCCCGACAACCAAAGAAGGTGAAAATACGATTTTGAGGTTTTTATAGTTCCCTTATTATTCACTATTTAATTTTCATTCGTATGATTACTGTTATTGATCTCGCGAAACTGCGCAATGCGGAGTTTCTGCAATTTGGTGCCACAGTCGTTGGTTTAACCGAAGCAAACAACCCCGAAGTGCTGAATGTTGGAGCACAGCACTCTGTTTTCAAGTCAAAGCTGACAGCAATGTCGGAACTCTTCAAGCTGGAAAAAGCCAGCCCCATCACGCAAGAACTGGTTCTGCTGGATGAACGCCGCGACAGGGCCATGACTGGATTAGTTTTGTATATCAACGGTCACTGCATCCATTTTGTGCCTGAAACTGCCCAGGCGGCAAATCTGTTGACCGAGAATCTAACTCTTTACGGTGTTGGAGTTACCCGGATGAATACACAAGCTGAAACCTCTACCATCAAAGGAATCATCAATGATTGGGAGAGCAAACCAGAACTCGCTGCCGCTATTGTAAAGCTTGGTCTTGCCGGATGGGTTGACGAACTAAAAACAGCCAACCAATTGTTCGAACAGAAGTATCTCCAGCGTACCCAGGAGTATGGTGCAGCTAACCCCGAAACACTGAAATCCAAACGTGAGGAGACGATGGTGGCCTATTACGAGCTGCGAAAATTTATAGAGGCCAACGCGGTGGTGAATCCCGGTTCTACCATTGAAAAATTGATCAGCGAATTGAATGCACTGATTGAGCAATACAATGAACTGATTAACACACGGGCTGCCGAGCCAGCCACCGAACCAGCTCCGGCAAACCCAGGCGAATAAGCTGCAAGGGTTGACTTCACAGAGGTCTAGGAAGAGAGAAGAGGCTGTCTCAAAATTATTTAAAATCAATATTATAGAGCATTCTAAGGTACAGACAATTACTTATCCCATGATGTTAAAATGTTCTTTCACAAAAGCCTGCTGTTGATTTTCGGTCATTTTATCAGCCGGTTTTACTTCAATCTTTATCTCATCAAAATGGTGATCAGACTTAAGTATGTTTGCCAATTCGGTTTTGGCGCTTGTTGGACCAAACAGAAGTACCTCATCGTAATGGACGATTACATCACTTATTCGATTGAAAAAACTGGAGAGTTCGTTTTGCTCCTTGTTTTGTATCAGCGTTTCATCACGTGGATTAAGCGCTTCATCTTGTTCCCCATCCTGTGCCAAAATGGTTTTATTTTCCTTAGATTCACCAGTTAATTCGATCAAATGGGCATTTGCATGATCCATCCAGATGCCTAATTGTTTTTTTGCTTTCATTTTGTTTGTCGTTTATTAATGAATTAATATTCATGTTGTTTTTGCTCATTCCTTTTTAATAATCTTCCTTCTGCGCCTCAAACCCGGACACTACGTCAAACAGTTCTTCGTCAATTTCCCCTGGGTTTGCAGAACATTGTCCAATACCAAGTAATGCACAAATGATAATGTCGTATTTTTTCTTTGCGAACTTGGCGGGCTTTGCGCGAAACTATAGGCAAATAGCCCAAAATTGGAGAATTTGAAACTACGACATTTAATCGTTCTTCTAACTTACATTGTCATCAAAATGAGTTCTGGTTATTAAATGCTTAAAGAAAAATTGAATATTATCTTGGATCCATCAGGTGCAATCGCAAAGATTTTATCATGAGGCTGTCTGAAAAGGCAGCCTCTCTTTTTTATTGACAAGTAGCTGAAAATTGATATTAATTGAAAATCATTGACCACTCATGGCTATAATTGAGTATAGAGTCAAAGATTTGGTTTTTAATGGTTGATTTTGCTACTTTT
>CAMCBW010000024.1 GCA_945873105.1 Tangfeifania diversioriginum | reverse complement strand
GATCCTTAGTATATCATTAACAGATAAAACTCATCTTCGAGACCTATTCGATAGAACTAAATTTCAAAATGACAAAGAACGTTTTAGACTTAATGAGCCAAATTTGTTTAATTTTTAATAACGTCCCGATTTTAATGGGACACTAGTGACTACTCCTATTAAATGAAAAATCTATTTCCCCTTCTAACGCTTGTTGGAGGATTATTTTTGTGTGCATTTTCCCCTGCGAAAGAGTCAAGGCAACCCGTGTATTTGGATAAGCCCTTCCAGCAGGAATACAGCATCAAGTATTGTACCAACAGTGATACCCTAAAACTGCTGAAGGTGGGTTGTGACCGCAATGGAGAGATCAAAATCATGACCTCCAAAGGGGTATTCAAACCTTACGACGGACAGTTTCTTTATCCCGGAACACTTGAGAAGGATCACTCCTACAGACCCATGGAGGCCAAAAAGCTGACTGATATGGTGGTTTACAAGGAGCAGTTTGTGTTTCTGGATGACCAGGCAGTTTTGAGCAACAGCTGGGCTGGAAAACTCTTTTCCAGGCACTTGTTTCCCGCCGCAACCCAATTGGAAGCCGGGGCAGATTTTTCCTTCCTGGTCACCGATGGTAAAGAGATCAGGCTAGTGAAGGACTCCAGGATTGATTGGCAGGGGATTTTTCCGGGAACTGCTTTGCTTGCTGTGCGATACGATGTTTCCCGTAACCTTTACTGGTTACTCGGAAAGAAGGAGCTCTGTTCACTGGATCCTACCGGTAAAACATTAAAGATAGTTTTTAAGGCAAGTGAACTGACCAGTTTTGATCTCTCCGCAGACAAGAAGACGATTTTCATTGGAACTACAAACGGTTACCTGAAAGTGGATCCTGTAACCGGGAAACAAACCGGGGCGCTGGTCCAACGGGTTCCCAGTGCCTCAATTACAGCACTGAAAGAGGTCAATGGTCTGATGTGGTTTGGAACGACCGAGGGTGCCTTTCAGTTGAGTGCTGATGGAAAATACAACTTTTACAATGGGGAACGGTGGCTGCCGGGAAACAGGGTGATTGATTTTGCCAAAGGTGAAAACGGTTCGGTATTGATCCTGACGGACAAGGGTATGACCGAACTGGTCTACAAGAGCTGGACAATGGCCGAAAAGGCTGAATATTATGGAAAGCAGGTAAGGCTGCGGCACATCCGCAACGGATTTAACTCCTCCTACGATGGCATGAAAAAGGGGAACATTGCCAGTGGCCGACTGAGCGACTCAGACAACGATGGACTTTGGACCTCCATGTACCTGGCAGGGGAGGTCTTCAGGTATGCAGTCACCAAATCCGCGGATGCTTTGAAGAATTGCCGTGAATCACTCGATGCGATGGAACGGCTCTATTCGATCAACGGATTGGTGGGTTTTCCCTCCCGCTCCTTTGAAAGAAGCGGTTGGATGAAGCAGCTCTCAGACCCCGACAGATGGCAGAAATCTTCAGATCCGGAATGGGACTGGAAAGCAACCACTAGCAGCGATGAGGCAATTGGTCATATTTTTGTGTTGGGCGCAATGGCTGAACTCATTGGTGATCCCGACCTTACCAAACGATCGGTGCACCTCATCGACATTTTGATGCAACACATTGTAGATCATGATATGTATTTGATTGATTACGATGGAAAACCTACCCTGTGGGGGAAATGGAATCCTGACTATGTCAATGCAAGGCCCAAAAATGTGGGGGACCGGAAAATTAACTCTTCCAACATCGTTGCGATGCTTCAGACAGCTTATCATTTTACCGGCAAGGAGATTTTCAAGCAGAAGGCCTTCGATTTGATGCACAATTACGGCTATTATGAAAACCTGATGCAAAAGATGGCCAATATTGGCATGGCAGATGCCAGTGCAGACGAAATCAGCAAAATGCTTTCGGAGGACTGGAACCATTCGGATGATGAGATGTATTTTTTGGGTTACTGGGGTCTCTACCGGTATGCTTTCAATGATACATTGAAAACAAGTTTTAAAGCATCCATCATCGACCACTGGGAGATTGAGCGACCGGAGAAGGAGGGGGCCTGGAATATCTTCACGGCCCTGACCGGAACCGACAAATTTGACCTCGACGAAGCTGCCTGGTGGCTGAGAGAATATCCAATCGATTTGGTAGACTGGGTCATTGTCAACAGCAACCGGAAGGACATTGACAAACTGGAACCAAATTTCAGGAAGCAAACTATCAAGGAGGTTTTGCCACCCGACGAACGGCCCATCTCCCGCCACAACGGCAACATGTTCAACCTCGACCGTACCCAGGGCAACGGAACCTCCGAACACAGCGCCGGGGATATCTGGTTGCTGCCTTACTGGATGGGAAGGTATCTTGGGGTTATTAGTGCTCCAAAGACTAATTAACAGATGATTAAAGTGTTGTAATGGATGAAATATTAAACGCAGAGAACGTTGAGAATCCGCAAAGAACCGCAGAGAGTAAAATTGAAAATTCTTTGCGAACTTAGCGTTAAATCTTTGCGGTTCTCTGCGTTTAAAAAATACGACAGTTTTCACTGAATTACATTTAATTGAGAAATATTATGAAGAACCTTTTTCTCTGCTTGATACTGACTGTTTTGTTTGGCTGTACAGCCCAGAAACAGCAAAAAATCGCCAACAATACACTTTCCAAAAAAGAGCTGAAACAAGGGTGGCAACTCCTGTTTGATGGTGCCAATCCCGACCAGTGGCGAAGTGCCAACAAATCCGGTTTCCCAACATCCGGATGGAAGGTTATGGATGGATGTCTGGTTTCCGGAGGCGGTGGAAGTCTTGTTTCCAGGGATGAATATGGCAATTTTGACCTGGTTTGGGAGTGGAAAATGATCGATGCCGGTGGAAACAGCGGGGTCAAGTATTTTGTCAAGGAGGATGGGAAGGATGCCTTGGGCATCGAATACCAGATGCTGGACGATGTTGCCCATCCCTGGATGAAAGAGGGAAAAATGCAACCCAACGATTTTCATACCAATGGGGCAGCCTATGAGCTGTATCCACCCTCCATCTACAAAAAGTCGAAACCGGTGGGCGAGTGGAACAGCAGCAGGGTAACCTCTTATGGCATGCATGTAGTGCATTGGCTAAACGGGGAAAAGGTCGCTGATTATGTGCGTAGCAGCAAAGACTTTGCCGAACGGGTTGCCAAAAGCAAATTCAAGGATACCCCAGGCTTTGGGCTGCATGAACAGGGTCTGATCCTTTTGCAGGATCACGGTAGTGAGGTTTGGTTCAGGAATATAAAGATCAGAAAGCTTTAGCAGACAGGAACACCGGGAAGTTCCGGCTCAAAAAGTAGCCCAGCACTACCGCTATTTTCCTTTTATGCCCCATATGCGAATAATTACTTCGAATTGTTTTCCAAAACAGCTTTCACCCGTGGATACGTTCTCCAAAACACAATTATCCCGATGGTAATCAGTACCATGGTAAGTACCAGAAAATGGTTATAGACCGAAATTGAACTCAGTTTAAAATGAAACAACAGCTGTGTAATCAAAATTCCCAACCAACCGCTTATATGGCACAAGAAACTGTACAAGCCTGATAACGTACCTTTTCGTAGCGGGTCGATGAGCATATTGTTTCGAACGCTCAGCACTGAAAGCCCGCTAAACCCGAAACACATCAGGGTCATTAATGCCACGATCTCTATCACAGTATGATGCTTTTCAACTTCAAAAAAGAGCAGACTTCCGCCCAGTGCAAGGAACACCAGCATGGTGTTTATCAACATCACCGTTCGGATGCTGAACCGTTTTGCCAGAAAGATGGTAGGTATCCGCCCAAGAAACAATCCTCCAACCAGAAACAAGCTAACAAACCCGTATTGCACCGCAGAGTAGCCCAGTTCGTTGATAAATAAAAAAGAGGAGAATGCAAAAAAGGCACCTTGCAGCATAAACAATGCAAAAACTATCGAGCTAATGGCAATGAGTGGCGTGTGCACGATGACATCCTGATAAGTTTTCAGCAGGTTGATTGGATTCAGCGGGGTTTCTTTGGTTTGCTGGTTATCTTTTCTGCTTTTTATGAATACGATGACAAATATCACTACAAGGCTTAAAATCAACATCAATCTAAAATTCCAACGCCACGAAAAATGATCGGTAATGTATCCTCCAAGTACTGGGGCCAGCATGGGAGCCAGGCTTACCAACATAGAAAACCATGCCAGCCGGCGAAGCATATCCTCTTTCCCTGAGCGGTTTCCAATCCAGGTTTGAGATGTAATAATGATGAGCGAACTGCCAGCTGCAAGCAATACCCTTCCAAAGTCGATCATAAGGATGTTAACTGCCAACCCGCAAATCAGATGACTGATTGCGCAAAGCACTGAACCAATCAGCAAGAGCGTCCGGCTTTTAACAACATCGGTTATGGGGCCAAAAAAAGCGAAGCTGAGGGCAAGTACAATGGAATAAAGGTTGATATTCAGGGTTGCACGGGAATTATCAATCCCAAATTCACCCGCAATGGAGGGAATGGAAGGGATCAGAATATTGCCGCCCATACGGGTTACCAGCACTATCGCCAGTATTATTGCCGCGACTACCCCTTGCGAAATGTGCCTTTTACTTACCATTGCCTACGTACTTTACAACGGCACGGTAGATCGCTTCAAGCAAACGTTGAAGGTTCGATTTACCCTCGTAAACAATGTGCAGACATCCGGGCATGGAGTTGATTTCTCCAACAATGTAGCCGTTTTCGCCAAACAGAAGGTCAACACCACACAGCTTCATGTCCATCACTTTTACCACCTCTTTGGCAATGCGGATGGCCTCCTCATCGGGTTCCCAATAAACGCCATCACCGCCCACCGATATGTTAGAGCGGAAATCTTCTCCTTTCGAGTTGTCACGCAACACACCAAACACCACATTGCCATCGCACATGGTTATCCGCACATCACGTCCTTTGCTGGTGGCAATAAACTCCTGAGCAAGCAGCTCATGTTTGCTGTTTTTGCAATATAGATCCTGGATATTCTTCAATTCCGATTTGCTTTTTACCAGGCAAACCCCTTCTCCTTTTGACCCATCGGGAAGTTTTATTACCATGGGAAAACCTATGCGTTCAACTACCCAGTCGATATCGGTATTGAGGGTAAAAAGCAGGGTTTTGGCCACAGGGATTCCCGCTTTAAGGAATTTTTGGTACGAAAGAAATTTGTCGCGCGATCCGGCAAGATTCTCCGCTTTATGCAATGAAAAAACATCGAGCATTTCAAGCTGCCGCAGTAACGCAAAATGGAAATAACCAACCCCTGCTTCGAATATGCAAAGGGCAAAATCAGGCAAAGGTTTGTAATTGCCCGCTACCCGAATTTGATCTCTTTTATCGGAGGATACCTCCAGATCAATTTCCATCATGTTTACAAACTCCAGGGCAAAGGGCAGGTTCTTCATTTTGCCCAAATCTTCGGTCGTGAAATATCCATCTCCCGCCTTTTTATCCGATACAATCCAACCTGTTAGCATATCTATTATTTTTTTATCCATTCTGAATTTGCTTCTTCCTTAACCATTACCGGTAGTTTCACTTGTGTGGCCGATCCTGTTTTTTGAATCCGATCGGCAGAGAGCCACTGCTGCCAGCCGGCTTTCATCGGAACAATTTGCAATGGTTTGATCATCTTTTGCTGATTACAAAACACCTCGAAAGAGAAACTGTTTTTTGAAAGTTGTAGGTGTGCCAGTTCTGAAAGTTTGCCGGAATCAAAGTCTGAAGTTGCTTCGAGATAGCAGTAATACGTTCGATCCTCCTGATTGGGATAGACCTGAATTTGTATGACATCAACACCCATCGGCACTGCAACTTGCCTGATGGAATTGGCAACCAAACTTGCCGGGACTTTCTCTTCGGCAATATTCAGTATCTCACCGCTTTTGTAGGCAAAAACAATGTTGGGTGTGCTGCCCGTAAAACCTTCCACCTTTACCATATCCTTCATGTTGTAACGGTACAACCCCGACCATGTGGTCACAACGAGTTCATACATTTTCCCGTCTTCCAATTGATGGGCAAGCAGAGGAGTTCCCCCACTTTCAGGAATAAATTCATAAAAGGCGGTGTAGATAGACAAAGTTCCTGACGCATTATTGGGTTGTGTGGGAACGTTGATCCGAACCTCGCTGGAACCGTAACCTGCATCGAAGAAAGCAACTTTTTCCGAAACCAGAGGCTTCACATCCTTGATATAATGCCCCACTGAAGCCGAAAGCCAGAAGGCCATCAATTGCATGTTGGGCCAATACTCTTTGGGCTGAAGGTCGCCGGTTCTGTCCAGAATTTGTCGGAGTTCAGTGGCACGTTCAGGATCGGGAGCAAGTTGCGGGTTGATAGTTTCAAGCACCAACGGATCGATCTCCGTTGCACCCTGAACCGTACCATTTTCTATGTCGTTGATAATATCTGGTGCACGCAGCGAAGCAATTGAAGCCAGCTGACTAAACCGCCCGGCATTGTTCCCAACCACCATTACCACGTTTCGTTTCTGCAATGCAAACCGGAGAAGAAGGTAATCGCGCGTATCGGTATTTTTGTTTAGAAGAACATCCATCGGAAAGGCCATTCGTATCATTTGCTTTTCACCCATACTGTTTTTCAAGGCTATTCCGGAAGCAAAACCTACCGGAATTCCTGCCTTCGTTGGCGGTTGCATCGATACATTGGAAAGAGGAAGCACATAGCCCGTTTTGTCGAAATGTGGTAAGTTACGGATCAACTGCATCCTTCGGAAACGCGACACAACCTGTTTGGCCAATGAACCCGTTTCACTTTCTGGAACCATTTTCGATGAGTTCCCGGTGGTGCCACTTGTCAATACAAACTGTTTGGTCATGCCCGGAAAAAGCAGATCGGTTTCTCCATCAGCCATTCGTTCGGAAAAGGGTTCTACATCGCTCCATTCCTTAATAGGTATTTGTTTTTGAAAATCTTCAACAGAATTGATGTCGGCAAATTTGTATTTTTTCCCAATTTCAGTTTCCTGCGATGTGCTCAATATCTGTTTCAAAACCTTTTTCTGTACTTCAGCCGGATCGGAGAAACCAGTCATGGCTAAACGCATAAAATCGGCATCGGGCATTCCCAATAACTCTTCAGGAATGCTCTTTTTTTCCAGTTCCGGTTGCTCAATGAATTTCTCAGTCATTTCGGGTTTTATGAATTGTTATAGTATCCAGTTAGTTGAAGGTTTATCTTTAATCATCACGGGCAATTTTACTTGTGACGATGAACCGGTTTGCTTTATTTTTTCGGCATAAAGTGAATCCTGCCATCCGTTTTTCATCTTGGTAACAGTTAGTGGTTTCAACAACTTCTGTTCAACACAATACCTGTTGTAAATTATGGATGAAACTGTAAGTTCATGCTGAATTTTCTCAGCAAGTTCAATGGCATCAAAGTCTGAACAATGCGCCTTCGATTCGAGGTAGCAAATGTACCTTCGCTCTTCCATATCGGCGTAGATCTGCACTTGAACCGGTTCTATTCCATTTTGGACAGCCATTTTCCAGATGACGTCATTGACTTGTGATGCAGGAACCTTCTCGTTGGCAAGGTTCAAAACATCGTTGCTTTTGTATTGAAAAACAATATTGGGCGTGTTGCCAGTGAATCCCTGCACCTTCACCACATCCTTCATGTTGTAACGGTACAAACCCGCCCAGGTGGTAATCACCAATTCATAGCATTTTTGGTCTTCGAGCTGGTGGACAAGCAGCGGTGTCCCTCCTGCTTCAGGAATAAATTCATAAAAAGCGGTGAGAATTGACAATGTGCCTGCGGAATTGTTGGGCTCAAACGGGATATTGAATTTTCCTTCGCTAGCTCCGTAGCCCATGTCGAAGTATTTTGTCGTATTGGGCATCAGTGGCTTTACATCGTTGATGTACTGTCCCACTGATGATGATAGCCAGAATAACATCAATTCCAGTGAAGGCCAATAATCGCAAGGCAAAATTCCACCCTTCGACTCTTTGATCTGTCGCAATCCGGCAGCACGTATCGGATCGGCAACCAAAGCATGCTCAAGTTTTTCCAACAGAACCTGATCAATTTTACCGGCTCCAGCAACTGTTCCATTTTCTATATCCTGAATGATGCTTTCGGAATGGACATTGGCAAACCGGATCAATTCAGTCATTCTCCCAACATTGTTGCCGGCAATGAGCACCACATCGGTACGCTGAATGGCAAAACGCATCAACAGGTAATCGCGTAGAAATGTATTTCGTACAGCCAGAATTTCATAAGGAAACGCCATTTTGAAAGGTTGTTGACCACCCAAACTTTGGCTTAAGGTAAATCCTGAAGCATAACTGATGGATATTCCACCCGAAGTTCTTTGTACTGGAAGTATATTGGATAAAGGAAAAATGCAACCACGGTTCAGTATTCCGGGGGAGATGCGGTTCGTGGCTATTATCCTTAATTTCATTACAAGGTTGCGGGCTATTGCACCTTGTGTGGTTTCGGGGATAAGCTTCGATTTGTACCCCGTTGTGCCTGTAGTAGCAATTAAAACGGTGGGTTTCCCGGGGAACAGAATAGCCTCTTCGCCATCGGCCATCCGGTCGGAATAAGGTTCCACATCGGCCCATTCTGCAACTGGGACGAGATGCTGAAAATCTTCGGCAGTTTTGATTTCACTGAACCCATATTTCTGTCCAAATTCTGTATCCTTGCTCCAATCCAGAATCTGTTTCAACATCAGCGTCTGAGTAAGCTCGGGAAATTGATAACATTCCTGTGAAAATTGAAACAGCTCGGCCGGTGAAATCTGATCGAGGGTTTCGGGAATATTTTTGCCGGAGTTTTGTAGTTGTTCGATCATCGGAGTGTTATCATACAGTACGTTCATATTGTTCTTTGATGTAGTTGCACAACTCAACGGCCCTGGGGCTGAATAGCTGAATGTCGTCGAAATTGAATTTTTGGTGCAGCAAGTTGGTGTAAATCAAATCCCACTCCCCATTTGCGTTGGGTTTAATGCCGCTGAAGAAATAGCCGTTTGAGGCCAACAGCCGATCTGAATCTTCAGGCTGGTTTTCATGGGTAGGAACTATCGCATGTATGGTGATTATGCCGTCCTGTTGAAGCAATCGCGTCTGTTTTTTGAGTACTGCGGAAAAGTCGTTGCCAATGGTACTAAAATAGAGTTTTGCATGTTGGTTTTCCGGGTTTTCTTTCACCTCAAAAACCGATTCCCTATCCGCAACGGTTCCGTTATTTTTTTCAACCTGAAGCGAAATGGTCGTACCTGTAAAGAAAGAAGAAACCATCTCGAGGTGTTCTTCGGGGATATAAATGGGTTTCAATGGCAAATGGGGTGAAAAAGTAACGAATCCATAAATCAAACTTTCGCGGGGATTGCGGCCAGCCTTCATTCCCACAAATGAGGCATGGTTGTATACCGAAAGCTCCAACATGCTGATGGATGCCCCTGCCATAAATGCCTGGCTCGATTTGTGGGAGGTGACAGCTTTGATATAGAGAATTACATTGGGGTATTTTTGCATCACCTCCTCTTTCATGTCGCGCTTTAAAAGCAAATAGGCACGACTTTTCCGGTATGCTGGATCAACCATAGCCATTCCAACTTCACCAAGCTGTGGACTTTCGAAAAGAATAGCCTGGTGACCAATGATTTTCTGGTCGGCTGTAGCTACTACCATCGAAAAAATCTTTCCGGTGTCCATAGCCTCCTGAAAAAGCTCTTTGCTGTAGGCAAACGACTTGGCGTAGGTGTATCGGTAGGTGTTGTATACAAGGTTGATGATTCCGGGAATGTCGTCGGTTTCGGAATGTCTGACGGTAAAGTCGTTTGAAATACCAGGCTTCAGCACTTCACCTGCTTCGTCTGTCCCGCTCAATATAGGTTTGAAGTTTTTCAATTTGAATTGTATGTCCAACTCCCAACCATCCCGACCTAGGTTCTGAAATAAAAGTTGATCGCAAAGTCCTTGAAGCAGTCTTAAGGAAAGTCCATCGGCAGTGCCTTCCATATCGTCGACCGAAAAATCTTTTACCTCGCGCACATTCATGGGTCTTCCATGGTTCGAAAAAGACAACGACAATCGGTCGTCAATCTCCATGCAGCGTAACTGGAACATTTCGGAGAAATCCTGATCGGGAATACCAACAAGGATGAAGGAGAATGCTTCCTCGCCAATTAGCCGTAACCGTTGCTTTTCAGCAGCATCGGCACCATAGCAGGCACCCATCTCTTCGAGAAAGGTGGCTACTACATTTACAAATTCAAGGTTATAAGGAATACTTAAGTTCATTTCGTCTGATGGTAAAGTGCTTTCATATAGTTACTCAATTCAATGGCTTTGGGGCTGAAGAGCTGTAAATCCTCAAAACTGAATTTCTGAGCAAGTAAGTTGGTATAGTACAAACTCCAGTTTCCTTCAGAATTTGGCTGCAATCCGCTGAAAAAATAGCCATTCTCCATCAGTACGCGGTCCAGAGTTTTGGGTTGATTTACATGGGTCGGAATGGAAACATATAGTGTAACCATATCTTCTTGCTGCAACAATTTGGTTTGCGATCGCAGCATAATGGCAAAATCAGTCCCCAGTTTATGAAAATTAAAGTATGCAATATTGAGTTCCGGTACTTTGATTGTCTCACAATCAGATGTTTCTGCATCAAATTCGCCACTATTTTTCTCCAATGAAACTGGAAAACAGGAATCGTGCAAAAGGGAACCAATAATCTCTATATGCTCCGCCGGAACAAAAATCCGGGATTCAAACTTCTGCTCTGCAAAGGTCATGAACCCATATACCGAACTTTCCCGTGTAATTCCTTTGGTATTCATTCCCACATAGGAGAAATAGTTTGCAAAAGACAATTCCAGCATACTAATGGTAAAGCCCGACATAAATGCCTGACTTGCCTTGTGTGAAGTTATCGTTTTGACAAAGATGATCAGATTTGGATATTTAAGTTTTATCTCGTCGAAGGTGGCTTTTTTCAATAGAATAAATGCCCTGCTCCGACGGTATTGTGGGTCGATCATGGCCATTCCAATTTCGCCAAGGTTTGGGCTTTTAATCATCACGGCCTGATGTCCAATGATTTTTCCATCGGGTGTGGCCACCACCATCGAAAGAAATCTCCCTGAATTTATTTCTTCTTGAAAAAGAGCCTGGTCATAGGCAAAAGGTTTACCGTATGAGTAGCGATAAGTGTTATAGACCAAATTGATGATTCCCGGAATATCCTCGTAGGTCGTCAGCCTGATTGTAAAATTGTAAGAAATATCGGGTTTGGTTGCTTCATTTGAGTCTTCATTTTCGCCCAATATCCGATTAAAGCTTTTGAGATGGTATTCGATTACCAACTCCCAACCTTCGCGCCCCATATTCCTGAACGAAAGTTCATCACACAACCCACGAAGCAGCCTTAAGGACAGCCCGTCGGTAGTGCCTTCCATATCGTCGACCGAGAAATCTTTTACTTCGCGCACATTCATCGGTCTGCCATGATTGGAAAAAGAGAAGGACAAGTGATCTTCCATCTCCAGACAGCCGAGCTGGAACATTTCGGAGAAATCCTGATCGGGAATACCCACCATGATGAACGAAAAGGCCTCCTCGCCAATCAATCGCAACCGTTGCTTCTCAGCCGGGTTGGCGCCATAACATGCACCAATTTCTTCGAGGAAGGAGGCTACAACATTAACAAAATCGAGGTTGTAGGGAATCTTAAGGTTCATATTGTCAATTTGGGTTAGTTCCAGATTGCGAAAAGTATTTAAAAATACAATATTATTTTCAATCCAAAACAAGGCTACCTGATTGATATTATCTAAATTTAGAGCTCCATTTTACAGACAAAATGGCAACCAATTGCGATGTAATTTCTTCGTCCAATTTTGAGCCACAAAAGTATTTAACGGAATAAATTATTTTAAGCAACCAGATCTAAAAAAACACTATGAGACATCTTGCATGGTACACACTGATCGCTCTTTCAATGACCTTTTTGACAGCATCGGGGAAAAAATTAGACAATACTTTTTATGCTTTCAACAATTCAGTTCGGATGCCCAATGCACCCAAAGGGATGGAGGCACAGGCTGAAATGATCAAAAAAATGGGTTTTAATGGCTTATCTGGTCATACCAGCGAAGATTATTTCCAGCGTCGGGCGGCGTTGGACAAGGTGGGACTCAAAATGCCTGAAATTTACTGGGGGATCGACATGGACAGCATCGGCCAGATCTCCTACAAGCAAGGATTGAAAGAACTAATTAAGGATTCTAAGGATCGGGACCTGGTTGCTGCACTTTTTTTCAATGTGAAATATTTCATGAAAGACAAGGAGAAGGGAGATCCATTGCTTGCCAAGGCAATTGGTGAATTGGCCGATTATGCTTTTGCTTTTGGGGTGAAGATTGCCATATATCCTCATGCAGGCAACTACTGTGAAACATCGGACCACTCAGTCAGGTTAGCCAGAATGGTCAATCGACCAAATGTTGGCGCAATTTTCAATACCTGTCATCTACTGAAAGTGGAGGGTGAAGCGGGATGGGAAGAGAAATTACTGAAAGCCTTGCCCTATTTGTACATGATTTCTATCAATGGTGCTGACACTGGCAATACCAGGGAGATGAACTGGGACAGGCTAATCAGGCCATTGGGAGAAGGATCGTTTGATACCTATAAATTGGTTAAACTGGCCAAAGACAATGGTTACCAGGGACTTTTTGGCCTCCAATGCTACAACATCCAGCAGGATTTTGAGGTAGCCCTCACCAAATCGATCCAGACCTGGAAAAGCTATCAGAAAAGATACAAAACTGAGAGCCGAAAATAGTTGAAAGCACAGAATGTGGAAATTGGAAAATGTGGAAATGTGAAAATTTTAACAGTATTTGCCCAAAGCGTTCATTTTCAAATTTCCACATTTTCAAATTTCCACATTTCCACATTGATCGATTATCTTCCTTCAATCCATTTGACAATCTTTTCATTGTCAGGCAATTCTTTGGGAAGGGCAACATCAGCAACCTGTCCCTTTTCATCAATCAAAAATTTCTGGAAGTTCCATTGCACCGGCGAATCCAGTACCCCATTCTGAGCCTTACTGGTCAACCAGCCATACAATGGATCGATATCCTCACCCTTTACAGAAATCTTTGACATCATGGGAAAAGTGACCCCGTAATTCAGCGTACAAAACTCCTTGATCTCACTGTTGGTGCCTGGTTCCTGTGCCATGAAATTGTTGGCTGGGAAACCGATGATCACAAAATTCTGGTTTTTGTACTTTTCGTAAAGTTTTTCAAGTTGTGCATATTGCGGGGTTAAGCCACATTTGGAGGCGGTATTGACCACCATAATTTTCTTTCCTTTCAGCGACGAGAGGTCGAAAGGTTGCCCATCTATGGTATTGGCCTTAAAGTTGTACAATACTTTGTTTTGTGCCGACAGACCAGACAACACAAATAGTAGAACAAGGGAGAACAGTATCTTTATCATGGGTAAAATAATTTAAAATTGTGACTCGAAGCTTATACGCGATAGAATAGGGGAGGTTCCATATTTCAAATCTCTTCTTGCTTACCAACAGCACCCTTCCCCAGGTTCTTTGCTTTTTGGTTGATAACTTCTTTCCCGGTCTGGTTGCGGCGATCTATATTTCGCTTATTTTTGGAGTTCTTTTAGTGTCAAGATTGCATGGAACATTACATCGTATCAGCCCGCAAATATCGTCCGGATACCTTTACAACTGTAGTAGGTCAACCTTCCATTACCTCTACCCTCAAAAATGCAATCAGGAGCAATCACCTGGCACATGCCTACCTTTTCTGTGGGCCAAGGGGAGTGGGGAAGACCACTTCGGCACGGATTTTTGCCAAAACCATCAATTGTCTCAATCTATCTGCAGATACGGAGCCCTGCAACCAATGTGAATCTTGTATCTCCTTCGGAGAGAACCGCTCTTACAACATCCATGAGTTGGATGCTGCTTCCAATAACTCGGTGGAGGATATTCGTTCGCTGGTAGACAAGGTCAGGATACCACCCCAAATTGGCAAATACAGTGTCTACATCATTGATGAGGTACACATGCTCTCCTCCGCCGCTTTCAATGCATTCCTTAAAACCTTGGAGGAGCCTCCTGCTCATGCAATTTTTATTCTTGCTACCACGGAGAAGCAAAAGATCATACCGACCATTCTTTCCAGGTGTCAGATCTACGATTTCAACCGGATCAGTATCTTGGATATTGAAAAGCACTTGCTTGAAGTTGCAGGGAAAGAGAAAGTTACCATTGATACAGAAGCACTGAATGTCATAGCCCAGAAAGCCGATGGCGCCATGCGCGATGCCCTCTCCATTTTCGACCAGGTCGTTAGCTTCTGCGGTGAAAAAGTAACTTACCAGGATACGATTGCCAATTTAAATGTACTTGATTACGATTACTATTTCAAGTTGACTGAAGGATTCCTGGCGGGGGATGTTGCAGGTAATTTGATGATCTTTAATGAAATATTGTCAAAGGGATTCAATGCTCACCACTTTGTTATTGGTTTGTCACAGCATTTCCGTGACCTTTTGATCTGCCGCGATGTTGTGACCCTTCCATTGCTGGAAGTGGGAGGTGAGATCAAAGAGCGTTACAGAAAACAGGCCTCCTTTTGCACGGAAGATTTTTTGACTGCTGCACTTATCATCGCTTCTGATTGCGATATTCAATACAGGAACTCCTCCAACCAACGGTTTCTAGTTGAATTAACCTTGATTCGAAGTGCCCAATTGATGGAGCAACTAAAAAAAAAACAGTTGACGAAATCATAGCAAGCCTCCTGTTTTTGCCTCTTTTTGAAGGAATAGGGTCCAAGGCGGGTAAAGATACAGTGGTTGTTACACTTGAAACTACTCCAATTTCAGCACCATCGGCGCAGGCAATTCCTCCCGTTCAAACCACAAAGAGCCCACCTGTTAGTCATCTTACCGACAAAGATCGCAGAAGCAGGTACATGAAGACGGAAAACCTTTCAACCCCTTCTATCTCAGGTATGCTGAACGGAGATCATCTGGATGCAGCATCAGGAACACCCCAGTTAAGCAGCAAAGCCATTCTGAAAATGCAGCCGTTTGAGTCGGAGGAGCTGATCAAAGCCTGGAAGGCATTTGCAGAGACCGTTGATGCTGCTCAACTTAAGTCGGCACTTTCTGTCAGGGAACCAATCCTGAATGAAAATTTTGTAGTCACCTACAGCCTGGACAACGAGGTTCAACAACAGCGGATCACCCTGGATGTCAAACCTAAGCTGCTCGCACACCTGCACAAGGTATTACACAATGATCAGGTTACGGTAGATTTTAACGTGACAGAAAACCTGGAAGAGATCATGAACAAGCCTTATACCAACCAGGAAAAATTCAATGCACTGGCTGCCAGGTATTCCATTCTGAATACAATGAAACAAAGGTTTGGACTTGATTTCGATTAAGTGATCAGTAGCTCATTTTTTGGATATTGAAGGGCTTGGATGTCAACCATAAATTCGTACTTTTATCGCTCCAAAAAATAAAATTCAAAATAGAAAATTGCAGGATATGGCAAAGATTAAAGTAACAAACCCGGTAGTAGAACTTGACGGGGATGAAATGACCAGAATTATCTGGAAAATGATCAGGGAGCAATTAATTTTGCCCTTTGTGGATGTAGAGATCAAATATTTTGATCTGGGTATCGAATACCGTGACCAGACGGATGATCAGGTCACCATTGATGCGGCCAATGCGATCAAGCAATACAAAGTTGGGATCAAATGTGCCACCATCACCCCGGATGAGGCCCGTGTAAAGGAGTTTGGACTTAAAAAAATGTGGAAATCCCCCAATGGCACCATTCGGAATATCCTGGACGGAACAATCTTCCGCGAACCAATCGTTGTTGAAAATGTTCCGCGTCTGGTACCGCAGTGGACTGCCCCCATTATGATTGGGCGCCATGCCTTCGGAGACCAGTACAGAGCAACAGACATCGTGGTAGATCGTCCGGGAAAGTTGACTTTGTGCTTCAAATCAGACGATGGAACGGTACAGGATGTGCACGATGTATTCCATTTTGACGGTCCGGGTGTTGCACTGGCCATGTACAATACAGAGGAGTCGATCCGGGGTTTTGCCCACAGTTGCTTCAAAATGGCACTTACCAAGAAGTGGCCACTCTACCTTTCTACCAAAAACACCATTCTGAAAAAATACGATGGATTTTTCAAAGATATCTTTGAAGAGATTTTCCTGAACGATTATAAAACTGAATTCGACAAGATTGGCATTACCTACGAACATCGATTGATTGACGACATGGTTGCATCAGCCCTGAAATGGAGTGGCAATTTCATTTGGGCGTGTAAAAACTACGACGGTGATGTTCAGTCAGATACCGTTGCGCAAGGCTTTGGCTCTTTGGGATTGATGACCTCCGTATTGCTGACTCCAGACGGTGGAACCATGGAGGCAGAAGCGGCTCATGGTACTGTAACCCGTCACTACCGTGAATACCAGAAAGGCAGACCAACCTCTACCAACCCGATTGCTTCCATCTTTGCTTGGACCCGTGGACTTGATTTCAGAGGCAAACTGGATGGAAATCAACCCTTGCGTGATTTTGCTGCCTTGTTGGAAAAGGTTTGTATCGATACAGTCGAGTCTGGCAAAATGACCAAAGACCTTGCACTCTCCATTTACGGGGATCAACTGACATCCGAGAATTATCTGACAACTGAGAAATTCATGGAAGCGCTGGTGGATGAACTGAACGTAAGGATGAAGTGAACTAAAGTGACTAAAGTGAACTAAAGTGACTAAAGTTTACGAATAAGATTAAAGATTAAAACAGAACAATAAAATTTTGTATCATGTTAAAGAAACCTATTGAAATAGCTATAAATAAGCAAATTAATGCAGAATTTCATTCTGCATATCTCTATCTTTCCATGTCCTCCTACTTCCAATCCATTGGGATGGCCGGATGTGCAAACTGGATGAAAGTGCAATACCAGGAGGAGCTGGCCCATGCCACACATTTCTTTGATTATGTGCTGGAAAGAGGTGGGCGTGTAGAACTTGCTCCCATCGGTGAAGTTGAAGTAGATTTTGACAATGTGCTCCAGGTATTTCAAAAAACCCTTGCGCATGAAATTACGGTAACAGGTTTGATCAATAATCTCATGGATGTGGCCATTCATGAAAGTGATCATGCGACAAAGAGCTTCTTGCAGTGGTTTATAGATGAGCAAGTTGAGGAGGAAGCAAATGTTGAGCAGATTCTGAATAACCTCAAGTTGATCAATGGAGAAGGACAAGGATTGCTCATGATGGACCGCGAAATGCAGGCCAGGGTATTCGTCAATCCTTTCCCTGCGAAAGCATAGGAATGCATTGATATAGTGCTAAGATCCCCAAGCAAAAGTGGGGGAGTAATCCACAAATATTCTGGTATAATATTTGTGGATTCTTTTTTCCGGAATAGACTGACAAATTGATTAAAACCTTTCGGGATTTCAGTACCTGACAGGTTTTAAATGGTCTTATATTTCATTCGTTGCAACATTTCAATTACCTTTGTGAGAGCATTAAATCAAGATACAGTAGAAATAAGATACTTACACATATGTCAATTTTTGGAAATTTATTAAAAGGTCTGCTGGGCAATAAATCAGACCGTGATATCAAGGAGGTAATGCCAGTCATTGCCACGATCAAGGCTGAATACAGCAGAATAACCGGTTTCTCGAACGATGAGTTAAGGGCAGAGACCCTAAGGATTAAAAAGCAGGTGAGTGATTTCATCAAAGCCGAAGAGGAGGAGATTGTTGCCTTAAAGGAGCGTGCGGAGAGTGGTGAAATCCCGATAGAAGAAGGAGAGAAGCTTTACGACAGGGTGGACAAACTGGAAGAGATAATCACCAAAAAGATTGAAGAGGTATTGAAGGAGATTCTGCCAACAGCCTTTGCCATCGTCAAGGATACAGCCCGCCGGTTTTTTGAAAATCAGGAGATTGTAGTTGCAGTTTCGGATTTTGACAGGGAACTCGCTGCGACCAAAGACTTTGTTACCATAGATGGGGAGAAGGCCATCTTTAAAAATAGTTGGGTAGCAGGAGGAACGCTGCAGACCTGGAACATGGTGCATTACGATGTTCAGCTTATTGGAGGATATGTCCTTCATACCGGCAAAATCTCAGAAATGGCAACAGGTGAGGGAAAAACCCTGGTAGCTACATTGCCAGTGTTCCTGAATGCCCTTGCAGGCAGAGGGGTGCATATCGTTACGGTAAACGATTACCTGGCCAAACGTGACTCTGAGTGGATGGGACCAATCTACCAGTTTCATGGGCTCTCCGTGGATTGTATCGACAAGCACCAACCAAACTCCGTGGAAAGAAGGAGAGCATACAATGCCGATATCACGTTCGGAACAAACAATGAATTTGGCTTTGACTACCTGCGTGACAATATGGCCACAGACCCTGCCGATTTGGTGCAGCGCAAACATCATTATGCCATCGTGGATGAGGTCGACTCTGTTTTGATTGATGATGCCCGTACACCATTGATTATTTCAGGACCGATTCCCAAGGGTGAAAATCAGCTTTTTGATGTACTCAAAGCGCCAATAGAGCACCTGGTCAAAATGCAAAGTCAATTGGTCAATCAATTGTTGGTGGATGCCAAGAAAAAAATCAATTCCAATAACAAGGAGGAGGCAGAGGATGGAGCTATGGCACTGCTTCGTGCCTACAAGGGCTTGCCAAAATACAAGCCATTGATCCGTTTCTTAAGCGAAGAGGGCAACAAGGCCAAGATGTTGAAGACAGAGAACTTCTACATGCAGGACAACAGCAAAAACATGCACCTTGTAACCGATGAACTCTATTTTATCATCGAAGAGAAGCAAAATTCGGTTGAACTGACTGACAAGGGAATCGATATCCTCTCCACCAACAACTCAGACCAGGGCTTCTTCATCTTGCCGGATGTAGGTGCAAAAATTGCGGACATTCAAAATGACCTGAGTCTTTCAGAAAACGACAAGGTAGAAAAGAAAGATCTTCTGATGCAGGATTTTGCCATCAAATCCGAGCGTGTTCATACCGTTAACCAGTTGCTGAAGGCCTATACCATGTTCGAAAAAGACATTGAATATGTGGTCATTGAAAACAAGGTGAAAATTGTGGATGAGCAGACCGGACGTATCATGGAGGGGCGTCGTTACTCAGATGGACTGCACCAGGCGATCGAAGCCAAGGAAAAAGTAGTGGTAGAAGCTGCAACCCAGACATTCGCAACCATTACGCTGCAAAACTTCTTCAGGATGTACCATAAACTGGCCGGTATGACCGGTACTGCTGAAACTGAAGCGGGAGAGTTGTGGAGTATCTACAAACTCGAAGTTGTGGTAGTTCCAACCAACCAGCCTATTTCAAGGAAGGACTATGAGGATTTGGTTTACAAGACCAAGAATGAAAAATACAAGGCGATTATCGAAGAGATTGTTCGCTTGAACAAAATTGGCCGGCCAATGCTGGTCGGAACAACCTCTGTTGAAATTTCAGAGTTGCTCAGCAGGATGCTGCAAATGCGTGGAATCAAGCACCAGGTGTTGAATGCCAAGTTGCACCAGCGGGAAGCTGACATTGTTGCCGAGGCAGGAAAATTCGGGACGGTCACAATTGCCACAAACATGGCCGGTCGTGGTACCGACATCAAGCTTACTCCTGAGACGCGAGCCCTGGGAGGATTGGCAATTATAGGCACTGAAAGACACGATTCCCGGCGTGTCGACCGACAGTTGCGTGGTCGGGCAGGTAGGCAGGGTGATCCCGGCTCCTCCCAGTTTTTCGTGTCACTGGAAGATGACCTAATGCGGCTCTTCTCGTCCGATCGGATTGTTGGTATCATGGACCGCCTGGGATTAAAGGAGGGGGAGGTAATTCAGCACTCAATGATCTCCAAGTCCATTGAAAGGGCACAGAAGAAAGTGGAGGAGAACAACTTTGGTATTCGCAAGCGATTGCTGGAATACGATGATGTCATGAACTCCCAGCGTGAGGTTATTTACAAGAAGAGGCGTCATGCCCTTTTCGGAGAGAGGATTGAAGTAGACATTCTGAACATGATTTTCGACATGGGTGAGATGCTCTCGAATGAACATCATCCAAATGGTCATGAAGGATTTGAAGATTTCAGGCTCGACCTGATAAAAGCGCTTTCGCTGGATTCCCCGGTCAATGATGAAGAGTTCTCCAAAATGAATGTCGACCAGCTGACCGACAAGGTATATCATGCTTCCATCGATAATTTCACCCGCAAATCCCAGGCAATTTCCCGTCAGGCATGGCCGGTAGTCAAAAACGTTTACGAAACTAAATCTCACATTTACAACAATATAGTTGTTCCTATCACGGACGGTCACCGGTTGTTCAACATCGTCACGAACCTCGAGAAGGCTTACAAAACACAAGGTTTGGATCTCGTCAAGTCCTATGAAAAGCAGGTCATACTCGCCACGATCGATGAGCATTGGAAAGAGAACCTAAGGGAACTCGATGAGTTGAGAACTTCCGTACAAAATGCCTCATATGAGCAAAAGGACCCGCTTCTCATCTACAAACTTGAATCATTCAATCTTTTCAAATCGATGATGGAGCAGATCAATAGGGGAGTAGTCTCCACCCTGATGAAGGGCCAAATTCCAATCAGTGAGGCTGATGAGGTAAAGGAGGCACCGGTGGCTAAACGGTCACAGGATCGTTCTCAATACCGAGAGGAGAAGATGGATGCCACTGGTCACTCGGGTGAACACAGGGAGGAACCGAAGGCTCCACAGCCAATTCGTCATGCCCCAAAAGTGGGCAGAAACGAACCATGCCCATGTGGAAGCGGGAAGAAATTTAAAAACTGTCACGGTCACGAATAGATTGAGTTATGAATTATGAGTTTTGGAATTAACCTTCAAGGATCGAATGTCTTTAAACAGAAATAACTTCACTCCTAACTCATAATTCATAACTCATAACTTACTGAAAGCAGTACCAAACTATTAAACATTACAAAGCATGATATTGAGCACTTTAATGTCCATTCACTGGAACGCAGACCCAGAGCTTTTTAGTCTCGGACCTATTTCGGTTCGTTGGTATGGACTGATGTTTGCATTGGGTTTTCTGGCGGGTTACCAGATCATGTTTAAGATGTTCAAATTTGAAAAATCCAATACGGAGTGGCTGGATTCCCTTTTTATTTACACCATACTGGCAACTATCATAGGAGCCAGGCTCGGACATGTGTTTTTTTACGGATGGAGTTATTATTCACACAATTTGCTTGAAATAGTGCTTCCCATAGCCAAGGTAGGAGACAGTTATAAATTTGTTGGTTTTCAGGGGTTGGCGAGTCATGGCGGTGGCATTGGTATCGTATTGGCGATCTATTTCTATTCCAAAAAGGTAACGAAAAGATCCATGCTATGGACCCTTGACCGGCTGATCATTCCAACAGCCCTGGTTGGGGCCATGATACGCACCGGTAACCTGATGAATTCAGAAATTTATGGTGTAGCCACCAACCTTCCCTGGGGTTTTATTTTCGATCGCAACCATGAAACCATCGCCAAACACCCGACCCAGATTTATGAAGCCCTTGGTTATTTGATGCTCTTTGTATCTGCCTTGTGGATTTTCTTCAAAAGTAAGGATCTCAAAGACCGCCAGGGTTTTATCATTGGCTATGGATTTACATTCATGTTTTTGGTCCGATTTCTGGTTGAGTTTATCAAGGAAGACCAGGAAGCATTTGAAGCCGGAATGGCCCTGAACATGGGACAAATTTTGAGTATTCCATTTATATTGGGAGGAATATACCTGATGTACAGGGCATTATCCAATCCCCCCATACACTACAAAAACTAGTTTGAATAGTGTAAAGCACATCGGTGAATTATCTTTGTAAAAGGCTAATGGCCTAAAGAAATACCCAAGATGCCTGGCAAATTATAATGCCAGGCATCTTTTTTTGCTGGAATGACCTGAATTTTATGTCCCAATTTTTCCGGCAAGCTTATTTTACCGTTAGCCATGAACAAGTTTTGAGGATTAAGGGAGTCTGCCTAAAGGGAGCTATTTCAAGTTTGCGGCAATAAATCATTGCTTGAATTTAAATAATAAATGTATAAGATACTACTAATCAAATATATAAAAATAGCGTGTTTAATTATGCAACACTGTATATAAATTCAACAATGTATTTATATATCTGTATATCAATCATATACACCATTTTCATGATTTGAGTGTTGAGAATTGCAACATTACGCCTGATTAGAATTTTTACAATATATTTTTAATGATCATATAATCAGATGTTTATGTATGCAGATAATTCATGGCATGGTTGTTGAATCAAGAATGTCAGCAGTTCAATACATTGCTGAACGTGCAAAGGAATTAACAAACATCCATACATTCTGCCATGAAAAACATGTCACTTCTCTTAGCCGGATTGTCAATTTTGATTTTTCATCAAATAACCTTCGCCGAAAGCAGGTCCGACAATCAAAATGAACCAGCTGGAATTCTGTCAGAAACCAGCAGCTTAAGAATTTCCAGTTCACCAGAAATCCTCGCCCTCACTCAGGATTTGATAAAGGATTTCGCTTTACAACACCCTGCTATGAAATTTGAGAAAATAGGGGTATTGGAGGAAACTGCCAGTAGCCTGGGAAATCTTACTTTGATTTCGAACGAAGATTCACCTGTTCTTACCAATTCAACAAACTGGCGAATTGCTGTGGCACGAGAGGTAATCGTTCCAATTATCAACCCGGGGAATCCGATGTATCAGCAGTTACAAAAGAGAGGAATTTCAGCCGCTGAATTTTCCAGGATGCTTGAAGATCCCTCCAAAAAATTATGGTCCGCATTGTTGGAAAATGGAGCACCTAACCAGGTTCGTTTGTATATGTCCAGTCAGGCCAGTATTTTGGGTGCTGTAGAGAAATTTGCTCAAACAAAGCTGAAAGAGGAAGACTATCAGGTTTTTGAATCACCTGCCGCTGTAATTGAAGCGGTCAAATCTGATCAATTCGCCATTGGTTTCTGTCGATTAAGTGATCTGCAGACCCCCAATACTTCTACAGTTCCGGTTGCAGTAGCCATACTTCCAATTGATAAAAATGGCAATGGAAGATTGGATAATTTCGAGGACATCTTTGCCAATCTGGAGGAATTTGTACACGGTGTTTGGGTTGGAAAATATCCAAAATCACTGACTTTAAATGTTTATGCGGTAGCGCCTGTTAAGCCTGAGGCAGCGCATGAATTGGCATTTCTAACATGGCTGGTAGCAGGTGGTCAGCAATATATGAATCCAAATGGTTTTTGCGAGCTGACATCTATGGAGAAACAAAGCAGTCTGGCTTCATTGACGGGCATAGAAGCGAACGACAAGGCACTGGTCGATGTTGCAGAAGCTCCGCAGTCCTGGCCCATTTTATTGACCATTACAGCCTTTATCGGCCTGTTCATTGCAGTTTTCTTTTACAGCAGGAAAAGAGTCGAATCAACCCAACCTAACCAGCAGATCGAAATTGCTCCGCGCTTAATTGAGAAATCGGTGAACGTTCCCAATGGGCTCTATTTTGACAAAACCCACACCTGGGCTTTTATGGAACAGGATGGAAATGTAAGGATTGGAATTGACGACTTCCTGCAGCACATCACCGGAAAACTGACCAAAATTAAAATGAAAGAAACAGGTGAGAAGGTAAGAAAGGGAGAAACAATCATGTCTATCATTCAAGATGGAAAACAACTCAACCTTTATGCCCCAATCTCAGGAAAGATTATGGCTCAAAATGAATTACTTAACAGAGACTCCTCTCTTCTAAATACCTCTCCATTCTTCAAGGGTTGGGTCTATCAGATTGAACCTACCAACTGGCTAAGAGAAACTCAGTTTATGTTGATGGGAGAAACATACAGGGAGTGGTTGAGAGACGAATTTACCAGACTTAAAGATTTCATTACAAACTCGGTTAAAACGAATGAAATGGCTTATTCGCACGTTGTTCTTCAGGATGGCGGAGAACTATCCGACAATGTTTTAGCAAGTTTGGAACCAAAAGTATGGGAAGATTTTCAAACCCAGTTTATTGATACTTCCAGGTAATTTCAAACTAACTTATTAACTATTAATATATTAAACTTAATTTTATGAGTTTTAACCGCCGCAATTTTTTCAAGACCATGTGTGTGGCAGGGGCTACACTGGCAGTGGGAAACAGTTTCGGAGCTGCTAATTCAGAAGAGCAAACGGTGGAGTTTCAGGGCGTACTTTACGATGCAACAAGATGTATCGGTTGTTTGGCGTGTGAAAGAGTCTGCGCGAAAGCACATAGCCTGCCTGAACCCAAGAAAGTGAAGCCAGAAGTAGGTGTAATCAGAAAGACCAGCGAAAACCAGCGAACCGCTATCAACAATTACAATACATCCAAAGGGGAAGTATTTGTAAAGAATCAATGTATGCACTGCAATGAGCCTGCTTGTGCCGCTGCTTGCCTGACGATGGCGATGTACAAGACAAAGGAAGGACCGGTGGTCTGGAGAGGTGACAAATGCATGGGTTGCAGGTATTGTATGGTTTCATGTCCATTTGATGTTCCCAAGTTTGAGTACTACAGTGCCAATCCGAAAATTGAAAAATGTGACATGTGCTATGATAGGATTAAGGAGGGGAAAATTCCTGCTTGCGCGGAAGCATGTCCTGGAGATGCATTAACCTTTGGTACCAGAAGGGAATTGATCGAAGAAGCAAGAAAGCGCATTTTTGAAAACCCAAAGGACTATGAAAATCAAATTTGGGGCGAAGAGGTTGCAGGGGGTACTGGTTGGCTCTATTTGTCCCCTGCTCCATTCAAAGAAGTAGGGTTTAACACCAAGATGCAAAACTCTTCATATCCGGAATTGTCAAAGGGATTTCTATACACCGTACCTTCCGTTTTTGTACTGGTACCACCACTTTTGCTTGGTATTCATGAAGCAACCAAACGAAATAAAAACACTAACTCAGAAGAAAATGAATAATCAAGTCCAACCTATTGCCAAAGACAATGATGGACAATCCATTGTTCGATTTGTTTTAAGTGAACTTAAGCCCAAGGGCAAAATATTGACGCCCTTCAACATCATCGCCTTTCCAGTCATTGTGGTTGGAATAGTATTGATTGTTTTGCGTTTTATGAATGGAATAGGCTCCATCACCAATCTGAACCAGGATACCCCATGGGGCCTTTGGATCGGCTTTGATGTTGTAACCGGTGTTGCCTTTGCGGGGGGTGCCTATGTGCTTACTTTCATGGTCTATATCCTGAAGATGGATAAATACCATTCGATTGTCAGGGTTACTGTATTGAATGGTTTTCTTGCCTACCTCTTTTATGCAGGAGCTCTTTTACTTGATCTAGGAAGGCCCTGGAACGTTATCAATCCTATTATTGGCAACAGTTTCGGAACGAGTTCTGTCTTGTTTTTGGTTGCCTGGCATTTTATGCTTTACATGCTTGCAGAGCTGATTGAATTCTCACCAGCCATTGCAGAATGGTTGGGAGCCAGAAGAGCCAGAAAAATACTTTCAGGTCTGACCATAGGCGCTGTAATTTTTGGAATTACTCTTTCGACACTCCATCAATCAGGCTTGGGAGCACTTTTCCTGATGGCCAAAGACAAAATTCATCCATTGTGGTACTCCGAATTCATTCCAATCATGTTTCTGGTTTCCAGTGTATTTGCTGGATTATCCATGGTGATTTTTGAGGGGTCCATCAGTCACAAAGTCTTTTTCGATCAGATCAGTGAAAAAAATCACAAGGCACAGACAGGTATTTTGCAAGGTTTGGCTAAGATATGTGCAGGTGCACTGTTTGCCTATTTCTTTTTGCAACTCCTGGTATTTATCCATCAGAAAAACTGGACACTATTAAATACCAAATGGGGATACTGGTATCTGCTTGAAATGTTGGGTTTTGTCCTGCTTCCGATGTTTTTATACCTTTACAGTTACCGAACCCGGAATGTTTTCCTGATTCGTTTGGCGGCCATCGTAACCATGCTGGGGGTCATTTTGAACAGGTTAAATGTTACGGTGATCAGCTTCAAATGGGATGCACCGACTCATTATTATCCCTCCTGGATGGAAATTGTGGTTACCCTGACGGTAATTTTTACGGAGATATTGATATTCAGGTGGATTGTAAACCGGATGCCAGTATTGAGAGAATCACCTGCCTGGGCCAAAGAGGACCATTAAGTTAGTTGAATGGATATTTACAGCATAATTTTTAACCTTTAAATATTTTATTATGGACGGATTTACTTACCACAACATCTTCGAAACAAAAGGGATCGAATATGTGGCTATTATTGCATTCTTTGCTATTTTGGTTCCTTTCTGGATGATCCTTAACAGGCAAGTTAAGGAAACTAAACAACTTAGAAAGAGGCTTGGTATTCTAACAGCCAATGCCTTAAGGGTTCCACAAGGAATTTTCTTCAACAAGAATCATACCTGGGCACATCTTGATAGCAAGGGTATTGCCAAAGTTGGAATGGACGACCTGTTGCTGCACCTCACCGGGGAGTTGAAGTTTACAAAACTTAGAAATCCGGGGGAGACACTCAGCAAGGAGGATGTGCTGGTCGATGTCACCCATGAAGGAAAGCGTCTAAGCATTGTCTCACCAATTTCTGGTGAAATCATCGCTGTGAATCCCTTGTTGATGGAGGATCCGGGATTGTTCAATGAGGATCCATATGTCAAAGGTTGGATCTACAAAATCAAACCTACCCGTTGGGTAGTGGAGACCAACTCATTTTTTCTGGCAGAAGAGGCCTCCAATTGGTCTTCCAGGGAACTTGAGCGATTCAAGGATTTTCTGGCTGCTTCAGTCGAGAGATATACGGAAGATCCTTCTCAGGTCGTTCTCCAGGATGGGGGGGAACTTATTGATCAACCGTTGGCCCACCTGCCGGAGGAGGTATGGCAAGATTTCCAACGTAATTTCTTGGGAACAAAATCCAAATATCCTCATTTCAGAGGTTTGGAGAGAGGTCCGTATAAATTGGAGTATGATTGAGAAGCATTGTTTTAGAAAAATTAGCCTAAGTATTTAATTTATATTATTTTAGCAATGAAGCGGTGTGTTTGACATATCGCTTCATTTTTTGGAAGCAGTCCTGGAAAAGGGAGACTTTCGGGGATCGAATTTTTATTCCATAAATTTGAATAGTTGAACCATATTTTAAATATTTGAGATTAACTTAGCAATCAGCAAGTTTGGCTCATCCGGGGAGTTACGCCTCCTTACCCTTTGGGTTGTACAGGTCCTATTCTTTGACTCAATTGATTCATCACAAAACAAGTAAACATATTTAATTACAATGAGTTGGATTAAAAAAATATCTGAGGTAAACAATGTCGGATCGCCATTGGTGAAAAGCTATGTCAATTTCAGGTCATCCATTTACGGTAGGGTTGTCTTAATCATTACGATTTCCTCATTTTTTCTTTTTCTCTCTTTTGGGATCATCTTCAGATCCGTCAATGAGAGCTACATGAAGTCTGTCATCAGTGAAAACGGGAACAACATTGGTTTCTTGGTACAGGGAGCGTTGTATCGCTCCATGCTTGAAAATGACCGTACCGCGCTGCAGGGAACATTGGATATTATCAATACCATGTCTGGGATAGACGATGTCAACATGTATGATATCGAGAACAACCTGGTTTACTCTTCTATTTCCAATGATACAACCAACCACAGCGATCCGGATTGTATCTCCTGCCACAAGAATTTCCCTACCATGTTTTCTGCTACGGAGAAATCATACAAGATCATCGGAATCGACAGTGAATGTAGCATGAACCACAACAACAACAATATCCGGCATCTTATCATAAAATCACCCATACTCAATGACCGCTCCTGTTATACCAGTTCATGCCATGCACACAATGAACGGGATAAGGTATTGGGGTCGCTGATCATAAAAATGCCCCTGGGTGGCCTCGATGCTGCTCTGGAGAAATCCACCACCGACTACTTTTTGTTGGCAGCCCTTTTAACAGCCTTTTTAATCATCTTTTTAATATTTTTTACCAGAAAGAAAATTAAGAATCCGTTGAATGACATTATCAAGGCAAGTCTGGATGTGGCAAATGGAGACCGAAGTACCAGGCTTGAGGTAAAGCCACACCAGTTATCCGACATGAGAATGGTTTCGCTGGCTTTCAATGAGATGTTGGACAATTTGCAGAGCGCCACCAATGAACTGCAAAACTGGTCTCAACAACTTGAATACAAGGTGCAAAAGAAGACAGAGGAGTTGGGACAAGCACAGAATGAACTTATCAATGTTGAAAGAATAGCCTCCCTGGGTAAATTGTCCTTGTCGGTAGCGCATGAAATCAACAATCCACTCTCAGGTATACTCATCTATGCCAAATTGGTGTACAAACAGCTTGGTAACCAAGAAATTGATCCGATAAAGAAGGAGTCGATGCTCAAACATCTGAAACTGATAGAAAACGAGACCAAAAGATGTGGGGATATTGTCAAAGGGCTGCTGGATTTTTCCAGGAAGAATCAGGATGGATTTGAACAAAAGCACTTGCATGAAGTGCTGCATGAAACTTTTGAACTGATGTCTCATCCCATGAAGATTGCCAATGTACATTTTATTGCCGATTTTTCGGCAAGAAGTGACCTTGTTTATGGAAGCCCCAACCAGCTCAAACAGGCATGTATTGGTATCCTGGTAAATGCTTCAGAAGCTGTAGGCGAGAATGGGGAGGTAATCTTCAGAACTTTCAATCCGGATCCGGATCATATCTGCATTGAAATAACCGACAATGGGGTAGGAATCAATCCTGAAGATTTGTCACATATCTTCGAACCCTTCTTTTCTACCAAGGAGGGAACCAGCGGGATTGGACTTGGTTTGGCAATTGTACATGGCATTGTCCAGAATCACAAGGGGAAGGCCGATGTCAGATCAGAGCGGGGAAAGGGTACCACCTTGTCGATCACTTTACCACTGATTAAGAATTAACTTGAATAAAATGGCTAAAAAAATTTCAATTTTGATTGTTGATGACGAAGAATCTGTGAGGGACTCGTTGTACAACTGGTTTATAGAAGACGGTTATCACGTGGAATGTGCGGAAGATGCCAAAAAAGCTCTTTCGATGCTTCAATCTGAAAGCTTTCATATTATATTGGCCGACATCAAAATGCCTGGAATGGATGGTCTTGAAATGTTAAAGCGGATCAAATCCTTGAAGAGTGATGCCATTGTCATCATTATGACAGCTTTTGCTACGGTGGATACGGCAGTACAGGCCTTAAAAGACGGGGCTTTCGATTATGTAACCAAACCTTTCGATCCTGACGATCTATCGCATCTGATCAGAAATGCTTCCAAACAGATTACCCTTACCGAGGAGAATGAAATTCTTAAGGACAAAGTAACCCTCCTTGAAAATGTTGAAGATATGATAGGCCAAAGTGAGGCCATGCAGGAAGTTTTCAAACAAATTGAGAGTGTTGCCCAATCCAATGCCTCCGTGATCATAACAGGCGAAAGCGGAACCGGCAAAGAGCTCGTAGCCAAAGCAATACATGCAAATTCGTCTCGCAAATTCTTCCCTATGGTGAGTGTGCATTGCGGAGCCCTGACCGAGAGTCTGTTGGAGAGTGAACTGTTTGGCCACGAGAAGGGAGCCTTTACAGGGGCTGTATACAACCGTAAGGGAAGGTTTGAAATGGCAGACAGTGGGACCATTTTCCTGGACGAAATCGCTACTATATCTCCAAAGATGCAGGTCGAATTGCTTCGCGTGCTTGAAACGAAGAGTTTTGTAAGGGTAGGAGGGAACAAGGAGATTAGTTCCGATTTCAGGGTGCTTTGTGCCACAAACAGGGATTTGAAGAGTATGGTTGACAAGGGATTGTTCCGGGAAGATCTCTATTATCGGCTCAATGTGGTGAATATCAATGTGCCACCTCTCAGGAACAGAATAGAAGATATTCCCCTGCTGATTGATTACTTTATCAAGAAATGCTGCAACTCCATGAACAGGCCCATCCTCCCGATTGAGCCTGCTGCGCTGAAACGAATGGAAGAGTATGCCTATCCCGGAAATATAAGGGAACTTGAAAATATGGTTGAACGTGCCATTGTGGTTGGGAATGGAAAGAAGATCATGCTAAAAGACCTTCCAATGGTAAAAGAGAGGATGAGTACCTCATTTGAGAGTCTGGATGATCTGGGGAAGAAGCACATTCTCGCTATTCTTAATAAGTATGGCTGGAATATCACAGTTTCAGCCAAGGCACTGAAACTTGACAGGGTTACCCTCTACAACAAAATTAAGAAATATGGTTTAACTCAACCCAAACAATAAATACTCCAGTTACCCTGGGCATTTTCCAATAGTTTTCCATTCTTAGCAATGATTGCATGCATCTGGAAAAAATTAAACTAATTTCATTTGGGTATTTCGAGAAGAGCCTTCTTGAAAAGATCGTCAAGGATGTTGAGCAGGAGTTTCAGCTTCCGGTGAAAACCAAAGAGGGGCATCTGGATCTCAGCCTTTTCTATGACCCTTCCAGAAGGCAGTACGATGGGAACAGACTGTTGAAGGAGATCACCAACTCCTATGCTAAAGAACAGAACAAGACGCTTGGACTCTTCAATGTAGACCTCTTCATTCCAATTTTAACCTATATATTCGGTCAGGCATACCTGAATGGCAAAGCCGGAATCGCCTCCATCTACAGACTCAGAAACGAACGATACGGTATCTTCAAAGACGAGAAGGTATTGATCAACCGCTTTCGAAAGGAGGTCATTCATGAATTGGGGCACACTTTTGGCCTCATACATTGTTTTGATCCAACTTGTGTTATGAGATCAAGTACTTATGTTGAAGACATTGATCAAAAGAATCACCAGCTTTGCCACAAGTGCAGGGAGCAGCTCACCAAAACCTGAAAGGTCTCAAAGACCTTTCAGGTTTTGGAGGGATAAAAACATTGCCACATGAAACGAGCATGGACTAAGTCAACAAAAGGCTATGTAAATCAATTTGCGAGTTCCATACGTACGCTCTGAAATTCAACAAATTAATACTGTTATTTACGTATGAAATACACCTCCCGAAGAAATTTTATCAACAGCATCGCGCTTTCTGGTGTTGCAACAATTTGTTTGACAGCAATGGAGCCATACAATGCCCTCGCCAAAAAACGGAAATTAGCATTGGCGGATGGCAGTGTTATCCTTTTTCAGGGTGATTCCATCACCGATGGCAACAGGGGCAGGACGGCTGATCCCAACCATATCATGGGTCATGGTTACGCCTTCAGTGTTGCCAGCCGCTGGGGTGCTGATTTCCCCGAAAAGAAGATTGCCTTTTTCAACAGGGGTATCAGTGGTAACAAAGTGAATGACCTTGCCAAAAGATGGAAGGCAGATACCCTGGATTTGAATCCAAGTGTATTGAGTATCCTGGTAGGGGTTAATGATGCAGCTTCTGTTGTATTTCAACGTGAACCGGTAATTTCAGCCGAAAGGTATGAAGCTGAGTACAAATCATTGATTGAACAAACTTTGCAGATGTTTCCGGATATACTTCTCGTGCTTTGCGAACCGTTTATCCTTAAAGTAGGAAAAGTAAAAGACAACTGGGAGGCCTATCATGCCGATATGGTGAAGCGACAAGCGGTAGTTTTAAAACTCTCCCAACAATACAATACGGTATTTGTCGCTTTTCAGGAAGTTTTTGACAAAGCCACTGAAAACGCTGCAGCAGATTACTGGATGTGGGATGGTGTCCATCCAACTGTCGCCGGACATGAACTGATGGCCCGTAAGTGGATCAAACAGGTTGAAAAGAGATTGAAATTCTAAAAAATGACATTCATACCCAGCAAGTCTTGAAGACTTGTCGGGTACAAAAATCACGGCATTTTACTCAAACCCTCCCACCTGACCTTCCAGCTACCATCCTTGGGAATCCCCGGATTCTCAGTTTCACAACCGTCATAGCCAGCGCACATCATGGCCACAGCAGCCAGCACCCCGCCATTTCCTGGCAGGTAAAGTCTCAAGCGCTGATCCTGGTAATTGTGGCCGTTTGCCAGATAGGTATTGGTTTGGATATTCATAAACAACGCATCAATGGCCTTGTCTGGTCTCCCCAAACGGGTGGCAGTCATGGCAACCATCGGGAAATCCCAACCCCAGGTCTTTTTCCAGTTCCAGTGATCCCAAACGTAATCGAAGGTGGTATTCATGATCTTTTTATTCACGACCCGCGATTCGGGCATAACCCCAAGTGCACCCATCACGGCAGGATGGTCGGAATAGTAAGGCAAATTTGTATAGGAATCTTGCGCACTTTCTGCGGAGAGATAGATGCCATTTTTCTGCGCTACAACAGCCAGTTTTTCCATGAGGTCGTCCCATTGCCTGTTACGGCTCATTCCAAGCCTTACGCGCCACTGTTGGGCCACCATCAGTCCCCAGTGCCAATAGGCCAGTTCGTAGGGCGAGTTAAAGGTCTCTTCCGGCTTCATACTCTCCTGTGCCGGAATGATCCCGACCAGGTTAAACCTGTTTCTGTCCGGATCCCAGGTGGGAAAAGAAGCCATGAAATCGGCAGTCTGGAATACCAGCTCCTTGTATTTTTCGAGTTGATCGTTGGTTTTGTAGTTGCGGTAACAAAGTTCGGCAAAATAGATGATGTGGGGTTGCTGCCAAATCAGGAACGATCCGACCCCCGATGGGGCTTCCATCCCGGTGGTATCAGTCATCTTCATCCAGCGTGCACCTTTGAAACCCTGTCGCTTTGCAATTTGCTGCGCAACAGGCAAAACATCCCGGTACCAGCCAAGACTCTTCTCGAGCAGATCAATCCGGTTCCAGAGGGCAAAATGGGCAGCATGCCACCAATGCATCTCAAGGTGAAATTTGCCATACCAACTGTTGTAGGTGAGTCCGGTTTCCTGGGGTGGGTAATCTCCGGCACATTGAACTGCCATCAAATATTGTGAGAGTACCACTCTTTTCTCCAGTTCAAGGGCACGCGGATCAGTGCTACCTGAAAAATCGACGGCACCGCCCCGGTTCCAGAAGTAGCTCCATTTGGCTTCACTGCATTGGCTGGTCTGATCAAAATCCGGCAATACTTGTGTTTTCTGTTCCCTTGAGAAGATGCAACTGAATTCAATGCTTTTCCCCTTTGGAAAGAGTCGAAAATGGTGGGAATCTTTCTCTTCCATATTGGCTATCCCGCTCCAGTCAATTTTTGAATAATAGGTGGTTGCATCCAAAGTTCGTTTCAAAGTGGTAGAGTTGACAGTGAATGCCATGCTGGTCGTTTGATGTTTTTCAGGTTTTTCCCAATCACAGCCACCGTCAGCAAAATTCCCCGATGGATAGGGGAAATCAAATTTTACTTTCAATCTTCCTGCTTCGATGAGCGGGGAGGTGATCCTGGAAGAGATCATATCCTTGTCGGGATGGCAAATGGTAGTGACTTCAACGGCAACTCCCTCCACTTTAAAGGTACTGTGAATTTGTCCTTTCCATAGATTTAGCTCTTGCCGGAGTTCCGTGATGTCATGCATAGCAAATAGGGATCCATTCTTTTTCCTGATTTCCAGGCCAATGATCCCCAAATGGAGTCTGTGTGCATTTTCCCGCAAGTAATTGCCGGCATCTTCGGCTCTTTTCGAACTCTTTAGCACGACAGAATAGGGTTCGGGATGACCGTGAAAATTGTATTCTTTGAGACTCTCTTCCGGTTTATACCCGGCGATGTTGGGAAAATCATGCCAACCCCATTGAGCCTGTGTACCCAAAGGAATACCTCTTTCGTAGTCATTTGGAAAGGATTGCAATCCGGTAGCATCGGTGGTAAAGGCAAAGTTACCATTGCCCACTGTCAAGGAGGCAAGCGTATCTGTTTTTTCCACCTTTACGTTGTGTCGGTTAACCAGGGACTCCCTGTCAATGCTTCCACGAAAATTGGTGTTGTACCTGACGTTCTTCTTCCTGAATTTGGTAAATGGCAATTTTTTAACGCTCATTTCGTTGACAGCCAATTCAGCCACTTTGTATGCCCCAAGCGGATTGAGATGGGTATTATCACTCCGTCCGTTCGGTTCACGCAGACTGATGCCGGGTTCGATGTGCATAAACAAGGCTTTGGATCCTTCTATTCCCAACTCTGTCAATAATTTTTCGGTGGATGCATTGAGATCAATGACGGGTACATTGAATTCCTTGCCAACCTCGCGGGTTACAGCCGGATAATCACCAAGGGTATTGATAGCCTTTCCATCCCTATCGAAGGAACGTCGCACGATGGAGGTAAATAGGACCGGGATGGCTCCTTTTTCCCTGCTCTCCCTAACATATTTGAGGAGGTTTTCACGGTAGGTAGTCTGAGGTTCAGTTTTCCTTGCTACATCCGGTTTGGAATCATTGTGACCGAATTGGATGAAAACATAATCCCCTTGTTGCAGCTGATCCAGAACGTTTTTCCACAATCCCTCCTCCAAAAAGCTTTTCGAGCTTCTGCCATTTTTTGCATGGTTGTCGATGACCAATCGATTTTCGTCAAAAAACAGGGGCAAAATCTGACACCATCCCCGTTCAGGATTGTTTTTTGTCGTGTCCTTGTTGGCCATGGTCGAGTCACCAATGGTAAAGATGGTGATTTTGTTTTCGACAGGAGTGAATCCTGCTATACCAAAGAGCAAAGCGAAAAAGAGGAGCAGTTTTACTTTTTTCATTGATCAGGCAATTTGAATTTATATGTTGTGTTAGTTTTATCGAAGTGTTTGTATGATACCTCCTTATCATTGGCATTTTTCGTCTTCCAATTCCTGCCAATCAACTCCCTCTATCTTAACCCTTCACTTTAGATACTTGTCAAACCAATCTGAAAAGGCGACCAGATAGTTGACCATATCGGGCCATGCTTTGTGCGTTCCTCCCTGTTTGATCATCAACTCACCTGGAACATTCAACGCTCTCAATTTCTGGATGAAGGACTGAGATTGTTGAAGCGGAATCAGCTCATCCATGTCGCCGTGCGCGATGAGGGTAGGGGCTGTTTGGGCTGTTACATGGTAAATGGGAGAAATCTGCCGACCTATTTCAAGTAACCTTTTCTGATCTGTGATAGGTTCAAATCGTCTGATCTGATTGTTCCAGTCACTGAATTCAAAGGCTGCACGAAATTCTGCCAATTGACCCGTCCCCATTGATACCAAGCCTGCCTGACCGAAGTTAAGAAAATCGGTTGGCGGGAAAAAACAGGCGACTGCCTGTACATTCCCGGAAACCCTGTCCACAGGATCTTTGGCCTTCAAATCAGTGTCGAAACCAGATGTCCCCATCATCAACGAAAGATAGCCCCCGGAGGAGGCACCGGTCATACCAAGCTTGTTTGGCTCAATGTTGTATTTTGAGGCATTAAAACGTACAAACCTGACAGCCCGGTGAAGGTCTGAAACAATCTCCAGGTTGTTGTACTTGGGAGCCGAGCCATGACATACTTCAAACACGGTATACCCCTTCATCAGGTAAGGCTGGGCTACGGAAGCCGACCATTCCAGTGCCATCTCATAATTGGACCGCATTCCTGCACTTATGGCCAGGATAATACCCCTGTTGTTTGATTTTGCTTTTGGGGTCAGAACATTCATGGTCAAAGCCATGCCATGTTTTCTGCCATAGATTACCTCTTCAGACGAACCGATGGCATTCTCCCTGGTTTGGGAAAAGGCAGGCACCAACAAGAGGGAAAGAAGGATTGTGACTATTATTTTTCTCATGGTCAGTAGTTTGTCGGAAAATACAAAAAGTATCGAAATAAATGAGGTCGAAGTCTTATCCCTCCGTAATGCAGTGACCCCACAGTTCAATTCCCTGAAATATTCATTGCCTCTAAAATTCCGAAGTAAAATGGAACTTGATCTTCGGAAAATCTCTTTGAGCCATATCCAGAATAAACGATGAATCAGCAAGGAAAACGTCTCGTCCTTGCTTATCGGTTGCCATTTTGTTGTATTTCCTTTTCTTGAAATCATCCAATACAGCCTTGTCATCACTTTCAATCCAACATGCCTTGTGAAGCGAAATGGATTCCCAGCGGCATTTGGCATTGTATTCATGTTCCAGTCGGTATTCGATCACTTCAAACTGAAGTGCCCCAACTGTTCCAATGATTTTTCGGCCGTTCAGCTGGCTGGTAAAAAGCTGGGCAACTCCTTCATCCATTAGCTGATCAACCCCTTTGGCCAGCTGTTTGGATCGCATGGGATCGGCATTTTCAATGTACCTGAAAATCTCCGGTGAAAAGGAGGGAATTCCCTTGTAATGCAAGATTTCTCCTTCCGTAACGGTATCCCCAATTACAAAATTACCGGTATCCGGAAGGCCGATGATATCGCCCGGGAAGGCACTCTCGATGACCTCTTTCTTGTCGGCCATGAAGGCGGTAGGACTCGAATATTTGAAGTTTTTTGCCAGCCGGATGTGCCTGTAATTCTTATTGCGCTCAAACATGCCAGAGCATATTTTGACAAATGCAATTCTGCTTCGGTGATTGGGATCGATGTTGGCATGGATTTTAAAGACAAAACCTGTAAATGTCTCCTCCTCCGGGTTTACTACTCTTTCTTCAGATTTCTTGGGCCGTGGGGAAGGCGCAAGTCTTACAAAAGTGTCTAGCAATTCTCTGACGCCAAAATTGTAGAGGGCACTTCCGAAGAACACGGGTGCCAGTTCCCCGGCCAGGTAGGCATGATGGTCAAATTCCGGATAGATCCCCTCTACCATCTCCAGATCCTCCCGCAGCACAACAGCATCATTACCAATCAACTGGTCCAATTGGGGATCATCCAGGTTTTCGAACCTTATTCCTTTTTCAATGTCAGTGATACTAGGGTTAAAAAGGCTGAGACTGCTGTCGAATATATTGTAAACACCTTTGAATTCAGGTCCGTTGTTGATGGGCCAGCTCAAAGGCCTGACTTTGATCATCAACTGTTTTTCAATGTCATCCAGCAGATCAAAAGTATCACTGGAGGGGCGGTCCATCTTGTTGATAAATACAATAACAGGTGTTTTACGCATCCTGCAGACACTCATCAATTTCTCCGTTTGCGGTTCAACACCCTTGGCTGCATCTATGACAATGATGACACTGTCAACAGCAGTAAGTGTGCGAAAGGTATCTTCCTGGAAATCCTGGTGGCCGGGTGTATCCAGGATGTTGATTTTGTATCCGCTGTATTCAAACCCCATGACCGAAGTGGCAACTGAGATCCCCCGTTGCCTCTCAATCTCCATGAAGTCAGAAGTTGCCCCTTTCTTGATTTTATTGCTCTTGACTGCTCCTGCAACATGGATGGCTCCGCCAAAAAGGAGCAATTTTTCTGTCAGTGTCGTTTTGCCTGCATCCGGATGACTAACAATCCCAAATGTCCTCCGGCGCAAGATCTCTTCTTTTAAACCCATTGTATCAAATTAGCGAGCAAATTTGAGGCTTATTCCCCAATAATCACAATCTTTTCAATTTTGTCTCCTCCACGAATGGCATCGATCACTTCAACTCCTTCGTATACTTTACCAAAACAGGTATGGTTACGGTCGAGGTGTGCGGTGTTTTTTCTGCTGTGGCAGATAAAAAATTGAGAACCGCCCGTATTTCTGCCGGCATGGGCCATCGACAAAACACCGCGGTCGTGGTACTGATTTTCGCCATCAAGTTCACATTTGATGGTGTAACCTGGTCCACCAGCACCTGTACCTTTTGGACAACCACCCTGTATCACAAAATCCGGGATCACCCTGTGAAAGGTAAGACCATCATAAAAACCCATTTTGGAAAGTTTGACAAAATTTGCCACTGTTCCAGGAGCATCCTCTTCGTAGAAATTTACTTTCATTACCCCCTTAGCTGTATGAATCTCTGCTTGTAACATAATTTGATTTTTTGTTTTTGCAAAGATACCGCTTTCCGCAGGAATTTTCTGCCTTTTACTCTATATTTGTCGGATATTCTTGCTGATAGCAACCTAATATTGCAAAGCAGGAGACCATTTTAGGTAATAACTGATCATTTTTAGCAGGATGCTCCGCAGTTTTGGAAATATTTTGACCCTGGTTCTATTGCTTGTGCTAAGCGATGGATGTACTGTGTCCCGACAAACACGGATGGCCGCCACCACCTTCGACAATGGAGAATATTTCAAGAGCATCGCAGCTTATCGCAAAGTTTATGTCAAAACAAAGGGACGCGAAGAGAAGGCTGCGATCCAATTGAAGATTGCCGAGGCATTTTACAAGCTGGGTCAATACCGCCAGGCTGAGAGTTATTTCAAGAGTGCAATTTACAAGGATCCCTCCGACCATAGTATTCTTCTTCGGTATGCAGAAGTACTGAGAGCCAACGCAAAATATGATGAGGCAATTAAAAATTACCAAAAATTTCTTGCTGTCAATCCAAAAGATGAGCGTGCAACCAATGGTATTAGCTCCTGTCAGACTGCTCAGGAATTGCTTAAAAAAATATCATTCTACAAAATAGAGAACCTGAAAGAGATCAATTCCCGCTGGTCAGACTATGCCGGTACCTATCCCGGCTTAATTGAAACTGAGCTGGTCTTTACATCGTCCAGGGAAGATGCCACGGGGAAAAAGAAGAATCAAGTGACAGGTGAGTACAATGCCGATATCTACCGTTCGGTATTCAATGCGGAGAAGAAGAAGTGGGATTTACCCAAGCGATTGGACGAGACAATGATGGTTAATACCATTGATGAGGAGGGTGCATCCTGCTTCGATAAAAGTGGCAATACCATTTTTTTTACCCGCACCATGTCCGAAAAGGGTGTGAATGCGAAAGTTGCTGTATATGAATCAACACTACTCAGCGGAACCTGGAGCAAAGCAGCGGTCGTTAACATCGGAAAGGATAGCTTGCTAACTGCCCATCCTTCTCTTTCAATGGATAGCGAGACCTTGTATTTCGCATCCAACAGACGAGGTGGATTTGGTGGAAATGATATCTGGATGGCAAAAAAGAGCGGAGAGAACCAGTGGAGTGAGCCAGTGAATCTTGGGCCGGAAATCAATACTGCCGGAAATGAGATGTTTCCCTTTATTCGCGACAATGGTGAGCTATATTTCTCCTCCGATTCCCATGTTGGATTAGGTGGTTTGGATATTTTCAGAGCCAAACCGGACGGTGATAAAAAATGGACCATTGACAACATGGGAGTTCCCATCAATTCTGAGGGGGATGATTTTGCCATATTTTTTTATCCTGGGGAAGAGAAAGGTCTATTTTCAAGCTTTCGCGAAGGAAGCAAGGGAGATGATATCTACTCCTTCTTACTTCCACCCAAAAATTTTGGGGTAGAAGGGAAACTATACAACAAGGAGACAGCAGAGCAGATTGAAGGGGCCTCTGTCAGGCTGATCGGTACGGATGGTACCATGCTTAGAATGAAAGCCGAAAATGCCTCCTTTCGGTTTCAGTTAAAGTCTGGTGTTGAATACCTGGTCACAGCTTTTAAAAAAGGCTTTCTCAATGCCAAGGCATCGATCTCAACCATCGGTTTGGAACAGGGCAAGGCCTTTACGGTGAGAATGGAATTAACTCCTGTTGACCAGCCAATTACTGTGGATAACATCTTTTATGAACTTGGAAAGTGGGACCTCCTGCCACAGTCCATTGCATCCCTGGATACCCTGGTTTACCTCCTGAAAGAAAATCCTACAGTAGCCATTGAGTTGATGGCACATACCGATTGCAGGGGCAATGATCAGGACAACATTGTCTTATCCCAGAAGCGGGCGCAATCTGTGGTGGATTACCTGATTTCCAGGGGGATTCAGCAGGGTAGGTTGACGGCCAAAGGTTATGGGGAGAAAGCACCAAAAACAGTTGATGTCAAAATGGTAAAGATTAGCTCATTTCTTCAAAAAGGTCAAGTTCTTTCCTGCCAGTTCATTGAGGCTTTGAAAAAGGAGGAGGAACGCGAAATATGTCACCAGTACAACAGACGCACCGAGTTCAAGGTTACTTCATCAGAGTACAGGGAGAAGTTTAAGGAATGAGAAGTTATAAGGGCAAAGGATAAAGGATAAAGGATAAAGGATAAAGGATAAAGGTTAAAGTATAAAGGATAAAGTATAATTGATAAAGTAGGAATGGCGGGAGGAGGATTGCGGTAAGTCTAAACAAAGCATTGACCAATTAAAGTTTTCAAGATTAGAGCGCTCTCAACTTTAACCTTTATACTTTATCCTTTATCCTTTAACCTTTGCCCTTGTGTTTTTCCCGCAAGGGAAAAATTTGTACTTTTGCACCCGTTATGGATAGCAACCAAAGATACCTACGCAGAGGTGTTTCGGCATCGAAGGAAGATGTACACCAGGCAATCAGAAACATTGACAAAGGCCTTTTTCCCAAAGCTTTTTGCAAAATTGTGCCAGATATCCTAGGTGGAGATCCCCATTTCTGCAATGTAATGCACGCCGATGGGGCCGGCACCAAATCCGCCCTGGCCTACCTCTATTGGAAGGAGACCGGCGATCTTTCCGTGTGGAAGGGCATCGCTCAGGATGCAGTTGTTATGAACCTGGATGATTTGATTTGTGTGGGTGCTACTGAAAATATCCTGCTCTCCTCTACCATTGGACGAAACAAACAACTGATCCCTGGGGATGTTCTCTCCGCGATCATTCAGGGTACTGAAGATTTTTGCAGTGAGATGCGCGCGCTGGGCATCTCGATCTATCCAACCGGTGGTGAAACCGCTGATGTGGGAGATCTGGTCCGTACCATTATTGTTGACTCAACGGTGACCTGTCGTATGAAACGCGCAGAGGTGATTAGTGCTGATCGGATTAGCCCTGGCAATGTGATCATTGGCCTTGCATCCTCCGGTCAATCAACCTATGAATCTGCTTACAATGGCGGTATGGGAAGCAACGGACTTACTTCTGCCAGACATGATGTCTTCTCAAAATATCTGGCAGCAAAATACCCTGAAAGTTATGACAACTCCTTGCCAGAAGAGCTTGTTTATTCGGGTAAACTTAAGCTGACAGATCTGGTGGCGCCCATCGGAATAGATGCCGGCAAAATGGTCCTTGCCCCAACACGTACCTATGCACCAATCGTCAAAAAAGTATTGGATAGTTTTCGGGGCAATCTCTACGGGATGATACATTGTTCAGGGGGTGCACAGACCAAAGTGCTTCATTTTGTTGAAGATGTACATATAGTTAAAAACAACATGTTCGAAATTCCCGAACTTTTCAGGGTTATACAGGAGCAAAGCGGAACCGACTGGCACGAAATGTACAAGGTGTTCAACATGGGCCATCGTTTTGAACTCTATGTCGATCAATCAGTGGCAGATAGCATCCTGGCTGTTTCCCGCTCTTTCGGAATCGAAGCAAGGATCATTGGTCATGTCGAACCGTTCAATGGCAAAAAAGTCACCATCCAGAGTCCTTTCGGCACCTTCGAATATTAGCTCCTTTAACTTTAGGCATTTTAGGCACTTTAGTTCACTTTAGTCACTTTTACCCACAAAAATTAATTTTAAAATATTTATATGTCAGATAACTCACTTCTAGACAAATACGAAGGAATCAAAATACGGTTTGATGAAGTTGGCCAGCAAATTTCTGATCCGGATGTCATGAAAGACATGAAGCGGTATGTCAAACTTAACCAGGAGTACAAACAACTGGATGCTTTGGTTCAATCATTTACACGCTACAGGAACTATCTTCAAAACATTGCAGATGCAAAGGAGATTCTGGAAAATGAAACAGATGAAGATTTGCGCGACATGGCCAGGGAAGAGCTGGAGGAGGGATCACAAAAAGTGACCGCCTTTGAAGATGAGATCAAAATGCTGCTGGTTCCGGCTGATCCTGAAGATAGTAAGAATGCCATCCTGGAGATCAGGGGTGGCACAGGGGGAGATGAAGCTGCCATTTTTGCCGGTGATCTATTCCGTATGTATTCCAAATTCTGCGATAGAATGGGATGGAAACTTGAGGTCACCAATACCTCGGAGGGAACTTCGGGAGGATACAAGGAGCTTGTGGCGAAAATTTCGGGGAAGGATGTCTATGGTATTCTCAAGTATGAATCTGGTGTCCACCGGGTTCAACGGGTTCCTCAGACCGAAACCCAGGGAAGAATTCATACTTCGGCCTCTACTGTGGCAGTTTTGCCCGAAGCAGAAGAGTTTGACATCGACTTGAGGGAGAGTGATATCCGCAAGGATACCTATTGTTCCTCTGGTCCGGGTGGCCAGAGTGTCAATACCACCTATTCGGCCATTCGTTTGACCCATATCCCTACCGGGATTGTCGTAACCTGTCAGGATGAAAAATCACAGATCAAGAACCTGGCCAAGGCCATGTCCGAACTACGAACCAGGATCTACAACATGGAACACCAGAAATACCTCGATGAGATCGCTTCCAAACGCAAAACGATGGTCTCCACCGGCGACCGTTCGGCCAAGATCCGCACCTACAACTATCCGCAAGGCCGCATGACTGACCATAGGATAGGTTTGACCATGTACAACCTGCCCGCAATTATGGATGGTGACATCATTGAAATCATTGAGAAGTTGCGGTACGAGGAAAATGTAGAACGATTGAAGGAAACAGAACTATAATATAAAAATTACGAATGACGATGGTGATTCGGCATCGTAATTCGTAATTCGTAATTCGTAATTGATTATGAACAAGTCCCAGCTATTCGAACAAATCAAGCTAAAACAGTCCTTTCTCTGTGTAGGACTGGATTCAGACATCCAAAAAATTCCTGAATTTTTAAAGGACACTTCAGACCCTATCTTCTACTTTAACCAGAAGATCATTGATGCAACCGCACCATACACGGTCGCCTACAAACCCAATCTTGCCTTTTATGAGTCAAACGGATTGAATGGATGGAACAGTCTGGAAAAAACAGTTCAGTACCTTCGTGAACGTTATCCTGAAATTTTCATCATAGCCGATGCCAAACGAGGTGATATCGGCAATACTTCAGCCATGTATGCCCGTACTTTTTTCGAAACTTATCATTTCGATGCGGTCACTATTGCTCCCTATATGGGGGAAGACTCTGTCACCCCGTTTTTGGGATACTCCGGCAAATGGGTGATTCTGCTGGCATTGACCTCCAACAAAGGGGCCTTTGACTTTCAATTTGTGGAAGACCAGCAAGGGGAAAAACTCTTTGAAAAAGTTCTTCGTACCTCCCAAAAATGGGCCAATTCCGAAAACATGATGTACGTTGTGGGTGCAACAAAAGCTGAAGCACTGGAAGGAATAAGGAAAATTGTTCCGGAGCACTTCCTGTTGGTACCTGGTGTTGGAGCCCAGGGTGGCAGTTTGAGTGAGGTTGCAAGGTATGGGATGAACAAGCAGTGTGGACTGTTGGTGAACTCTTCCAGGGCAATTCTCTATGCATCCGCTGCCGCTGACTTTGCAGAAAAAGCCGGAGAAGCGGCATTGGAAGTCCAGTTGGAAATGAAAACCTTGTTGCAGGAAAGCGGATTGATTTAGTGGATTGAGTTGGTTAACACTGGTTCAAAATCAGTTGATTATAGCACGCAAAAAACTGAAATTTCATTAATCTGGTTAAAATTAAAACGTTACAAAACGTTAAAAAGTGTTTAAGTCCCGATTTTTTAGGGAGAAAAACTATTTTTGTATAGATTTTGAATTAAAACGGATAGTATGGTTGGTAAAATGTTGACTTTGATTCTTGGGTGTATACTTCTGCTGGAAGTTAATGCCTTTGGAGCAAACCCACAACAGGTAAAGGAGAAATCAAAAACCTATCCCTATTTGGCTTATCTTCCCAATGGGTACAAGGAATCGATTGGAAAGGATTGGCCTGTAATTATTTACCTTCACGGTAGTTCTTGCAAGGGAAATAATTTGGATCGTCTGAAAAAATATGGTCCACCCTTTTATTTGGATCGTGGCATGCAGGTGGATGCCATCGTGATCTCTCCCCAATGTCCTTCCAACAGGAACTGGGTGTATGGCGACTGGTTCGAGTCTTTTTACAAGGAGATCCTTGAAAAATATAACGTGGATCCTTCCCGTGTTTACCTCACAGGAATGAGTCTTGGTGGTTTCGGTACCTGGAGCCTTGCTTCAAGGTATCCCCAGTATTTCGCTGCCATTATGCCATTGTGCGGGGGCGGAAAACCTGACATGGCGGAAACGATCAAGGATGTCCCCACCTGGGTATTTCATGGTGACAAAGACCGTAAGGTAAAACTGAACAGATCGACCGAGATGGTTGAGGCAATGCAGGAGATGGGTTCACGACCCAAATTTTCAGTATTGAAAGGGGAGGGTCACGATATACACCATGTCTATTCTGAACAAAATGTTTATGAATGGTTACTTGCCCAGCACAAAAATGTTTACGAAAGATTTGTAAGCATGAATTTCTGGATTCCCAAAACAGACTCGATCATCACCCAGAAACGGAATGAACTGATCAAGGAGGTCAAGCAATCAAACTTTGCGGAGAAATTTGTCGTGAAGAGACCTGCACAAACCGTTACAGCTAAAACATTCTTGTACAACTTGTTCAAACCAAAGCCGTTTGAACAGTCCTCCCTTAAATAGGGCTTAAAAAGAACCAAAATGACCAGAGTGACGAAAATAGGTTGACACTCTGGTCATTTTATTTTGGAGTCCCTAACTTTATTAACTTTAGTCACTTTAGTTCACTTTTATTACTTTCCACCATGGCCAAAATCTACAACTGGGGTATCCTTGCACCAGGGAATATAGCAGGAAAATTCGTAACAGAACTTAAAGATCTTGAAACAGCCAGGGTAATGGCCGTGGGTTCAAGAGATCTGCCAAGGGCTGCTGCCTTTGCCGAAACACATGGCATAGAACGCTCCTATGGTAGTTATGAGGCCCTGGTGTTGGATCCTGATATCGATGTCATCTACATCGCGTCACCCCATGTTTTTCATGCCGAGCATACCAAACTTTGCCTGAGGCACAAGAAGGCGGTTTTGTGTGAAAAAGCTTTTGGTATGAGCAGTTTAGAGGTAGCAGATATGGTTGAAACGGCAAGGGTCGAGAAGGTATTTCTTATGGAAGCATTTATGACTCCCCATCAGCCCTCTTACCAGGAAGCCCGTAGAATCATCGAATCTGGCCTGTTGGGCGAGATCAGGCACCTGCATGGCTGGTTTGGTTTCAACAGGTCGCCTTATGATGTGAGCAGAAGACTTTTCAATCCGAAACTTGGAGGCGGAGCTTTACTGGATATTGGATTGTATCCTTTGTTTGATGCACTTTGGTTCATGGGAGAACCAATACAGACAGAGGCTTTTGCAGACCTTACCGATTTGGGCATCGATCAGTCTGTTACTGCATCGATGCTATTCAATGGTGGTAAGACCGCGACAATCTTTGCCTCATTTTTCTCGGCCGTCGGAGTTGGAACTGATATTTATTGTGAAAAAGGGGCCCTGAGACTCAGACGAACGAGCACCCTTGACCAATGGCTGGAGATTCTGCTCCCCGGAGAACCAGTCAAAACAATCCACTATGAGCAATCTTCGTGTGGATTAAAAATGGAGGCAGCGGAGGTCATGAAATGTCTGGGGGAAAATCGACTGGAGAGTGCCGTCATGAGTCACCAAAGCTCACTATTGTTGTCTGATTGTTTGGATCAAATCCGAAAAATTGCCGGTATTAACTACCAGTAGAATAGCTGTTTGACAGTATATTTTACTTCCCTCCATTGAGGATGAATTCTCAAAGGTGTGGTTGTTGCCAAAACAACCTTGATTGACCATGAATGAAAAAGGCATTGAGAATTCACACTCTTTCTTTTTGTGTATTTTTGTTTGGCAGTAGAAATAGTACCAAACAGGTATCCTGCTAAAATTAAGATGGACATTTCTGATCGAGACTTTACCCCTGAATGGATCTTTCAGGCTACCCGGAGCAGTGGTCCGGGAGGCCAAAATGTAAACAAGGTCAGTTCCAAAGTTGAACTTCGGTTCAACTACCGGAACTCCTTGCTCCTGAGCGAAGCTGAAAAGGCAATCCTATCGGAGAAGCTCTTCAACAAGATCAACAAGGAAGATGAGATTGTTTTGGTTGCCCAAACCGACCGGTCGCAGCTGAAAAACAAAGAGAAGGTCATAGAGAAATTTTATTCCTTGCTGAAGCAGGCTTTAACGCCACGAAAGAAAAGAGTCAGTACGAGACCTACCCGCGCTTCTGTAGAAAAAAGGCTTGAATCCAAAAGGGTACGTGGTTCAATCAAAGCCACCAGGCGGGAAACAGGCGATTGATTTTTTTACTATTTTCAGCCTCTTATTTAATCATCTGAATACGATATCCAGCAAATAATTGAGGTAGAATCCTTGCTTTACCGGAAGGTAAAGGGTAGATTATTGGTGATCGGCAGATAAATTTTTCTGAATCTCTATGAATAGTTTTTCCCGGTTACTATTGCTTTTGCTGGTAATTTCCATTAAATCTGTTGCTCAGCCTTCCATTGAAGCGGTTTCTGTTTCAAAACCACCTGTGATTGATGGCCGCCTGAACGATGAGGTTTGGTCACAGTCAGCCAAAGTTGACCAGCTCCTGCAACGTGAACCCAATCCCGGTCAGCCTGTGTCTGAAAAGACCAATTTTTTTATCTGCTACGATGCCAACTTTTTGTATGTCGGTGTAAAGTGTTTCGATGATCCAAAGAAGATCACTGCGAAGGAGAAAGCCCGCGACGTCAGTCTGGGTAATGACGACCGGATACAAGTCATTCTGGATACCTACCTGGATCACCGGAATGGTTATTGGTTCCAGATTGGTCCGCGCGGTTCGATCGGGGATGCCACTGTAAGTGAAAACGGGGCAGTTTTCAACAAGGAATGGAACGGTCTATGGGAAGGGAAGGCCCGAATCGTTGCCGATGGCTGGGAGGCCGAAATGGCCATTCCTTTCAAAACCATGGGATTTGACAAATTCAATCCCAACTGGGGCATCAAATTCATCCGTCACATCAAACGAAAACTGGAAAGCTCCTATTGGCCAACCGCAAATATCAACAGCTTTAAATTTCAGGTATCGGATGCGGGTTTGCTGATTGGAATGAAGAACATTACCCAGGGAATTGGGTTGGATATTTCGCCTTATGTATCGGGGGGTATGAATACGAAAAAGGGTACGGATAACAAATACTCGGCCAAAGCAGGAGTAGACCTCTTCTACCAGATCACCCCCGGATTAAAGTCAGCCCTCTCTGTCAATACCGATTTTGCCGAAACGGAGGTGGACGATCGTCAGATCAATCTTACCCGCTTCAGCCTGCTTTTTCCGGAAAAGAGAGACTTCTTCCTGGATGGATCCAGCCTCTTCTCCTTTGGAATTCAGGGGGATGATGCCAATCCTTACGGGAAGAACATCATTCCATTTTTTTCCCGCAGAATGGGTCTCGATACCAATGGATTGCCCATACAGATTAACTTTGCTGCCAAATTAACCGGAATGATCAACAAATGGAACATCGGGTTGATGCAGGTGAACGATGACCATCCCAACGGAAATACCAATTTTTCGGTAGCCCGAATCTCCAGAAGTATCGGCACAGAGTCTTCTGTTGGCGTCATCGGAACCTATGGAAATGCTGTCACAGTGCCTCAGAACTATGTGGGAGGTGTGGACCTGAAACTGGCAACTTCCAAGTTTCGTGGGGACAAAAACTTATCGCTCATCCTTTTCGGACTAAAATCAACCACCGAAAACCTGAATGACAATGATGTATCTTGGGGAGGAAACATCTCTTACCCCAATGATTTCCTCTCATTTAGTCTCGGCCATTACGAAATAGGCAAAAACTTTGTAGCCGGAATGGGATTCGTTCCCCGCACCAATATCAAGGACACCTATGGTAATGTTCTGATTGGACCGCGTCCAAAGATCAAAGGGGTGTTGCAGGTACTTACAGGCATTGGTTTCAACCACATTGTCAACTATGCAGATGTACTGGAATCCCGGCAGGTTAATTACAATCCGCTAAAAATCAGGTTTAAATCAGGAGAAGAGTTTACCTATGGACTCAGCGATATTTACGAGTACCTGGAGAAGGATTTCAAGATCTATTCCAATTATGTGATTCCGACGGGCAAATACCGGTACTTGAGACAAACACTGAGCATTTTGACGGCTGGCAGCAGAAATCTTGCAGGCGATCTTTCCTACACCTGGGGCGACTTCTACAATGGTACTCGGCAGGATTGGACGGTCGGAGTCAACTACAAGGTTGCAGTACCCCTATTTTTGGGTGTCAAGTACAAGCAAAATGAGGTTCAACTTCCCGGAGGCAGTTTTACCACCAGAATTTACCAGATGAATGTCAATGTCTTGTTCAGTCCGGATATCACCCTGAACAATTACCTTCAATACGACAACAGTTCAAAAAGTGTCGGAGTACAGTCAAGGTTCCAGTGGATTGTAAAACCAGGCAATGTGATCATGCTGGTTTGGACCACCAAACTTTCCCAACCGCTTGAACGATATGTGATGGATGAAAGCGCGCTTAGGTTCAAGCTAAAGTACAATATTCGATTCTAAAGTCAGGCAGTGGTGTTTGTTTCTGGTTTATTGTCAGCCATATACTCATTTAGCTGATCCAACAATTGCATCGACTTCATCAAGGGTGTCCACTCTTTTCCATTGAAAATAAGCTTAAACCATTTTTTATCCCTATTCTCGAACTTGATGTGAAAGAACAACCAAAGCGAGGTGAATGTAAATGCAAGCGTGACACTACCAGCTATGGACCATTGCAAGATGTTCCAATCTTGAAACATCACCTCATTCCACCAAAAGGTGGTCCAAACGGGAAGTTGAAGAAATAGAACGCGCGTCACCCATAGTGTTGTTATTTTCAGGCTGGTTATCTTTTTCTGAGTTGTTAGAATCGGATCGGAGATGTCTATCCTGGAAATTGCAATGATTTGGTAGAGATAAATGAACAACGCAATGGCAGTCAGACCAACTTGGAAAGAAGCTGAATAGAAGAAATACTTATTGACTGCTGAATAGGCGTTTAGGTAGGAATGACTCAATAAGAATGTCCCCAATCCTACCCAAATGATGCCTGCAAATAGGGTGAAAATCTTGAGGGGTTTCATGGATGAAATAGCGTAGAATAGTTTAAAACGAGTGATTTCTTTGGCATGATCCCTGTTAACCACCATTGCTTTCTCCAATTTCTCGTTGGTTGTTTTCCAAAGCTCTTTTAATTCCAATTCGTTCATGGTATTATGGTTTTAATTGATTAAATCTTGTTTTTAAATTATCCTTGATACGTCCGATTCTTGTTCCGACATTGCTGATGGACATTCCCAGTATCTCTGCAATTTTAGCATGACTTTGATCATCCAGATACAAGATCATCAGAGCTTTGTCTAACTCCTTGAGTTCACTGATATACTGTTCCAGTAAATTCAGTTGTGTTTCATGATCTGTTAACTCTTCTGTGGGCATTTGTACCTTCTGTTCATTCAATAGCGTATATTTCGTAGCTCTTGCTACGTTTCTTCGGTAAAAAGAGATGGCAACGTTGAGTGAAATCCGGTACAACCAGGTAGAAATATTGGATTGCTTGTTGTAACGAGGCAAAGATTGCCAAACATGTACCATCATTTCCTGAATGAGGTCATTCCTATCATCATCGTTCTGACAATATGTGCGGGCGACCTTGTGTAAAATACCTTTGTGCTGCTCAATTACAATTTGAAATTGCGCTCTTTGTTGTTGCTCGTTCATCTGTTCTGTACAAGGATTAAAACGTTACACCAAATTATTCGCAAATGGGTTTAAAAAATCACAGCCTGAAGCAAAATAAAGTATAAGCAGCCTGTCAGACGACGAGATGATAGCTAGCCATTGTCGTGTACACGGTAAATTCAATTTAACCCTAATTTATTGACTGTTAACGCTTCAAAACAGTCGTTCTGCTGTACCTTCCACCCTTAACAAAACTCTTCAGCATCACGCTTCCAGCAACCTTCACTGGCTCTGAATAGAGCTGACTCAAGATGTTTGGTTCAGATCCGTCGGTGGTATACCTTATTTCCAGCCCTGGAAACTCTACGTTGGCATAGAGCATCCCATCCTTGACAATGGCTCCGGGTAGGGGGATGCGGAAATTGTAACCTCCATTCAATGCGGTAAGCCGTGGCAATTCCCTCCTTGCCAAACGATTGGCAAGAACGTTCCAACCTGCAGCAAGCTGTTTTTCCCGCTCTGCCTCGTTTTCGGTGGTTTCCCATTTCCTTTCAGCCGACCAGGCAGTCTCTGAAAAGGCGATCAACCTTGGCAGGTAGTAATACTCCAGCATCGCCTCCCCTTTGATTGTTTCACTCCAGATTTGTGCCTGAACTCCCAGGATATTATTGCGCGCATCCGGTTTTAGCCTTACTTTTGATCCGTACGCCAAATCTGGATGGATGGTTCCTCCCATGGCCGTTCTGGTCGTTGTTTTGAACAGATCGTAAGGCGCAAATGCATAAAATTGTTTGGTTTCAAGGAATCCTGCCCAGTAATTTCCAGGTTCAACAGGGTCTTTGTCGTAAGGAAAATCCAGGTAGAAATTGGAAACATTACAAAGTACCACCCTGTATCCGGCATTGGCCAGCTTGTATCCCAGATCTTCGGCTCCTTCTGTATTGTTCCAGAGGTAGGGTAGGAGTCCTTTCCCCACAAATTCAAAATTGGGAACTGGCTTTCCATTTTCATCCGACAGCAGGGCTGCCTCTTCCCAACCACCAATTTCCTTCACCCCATTTTTCTTTAAGATGGCTGATATTCTTCGAAAACAGTATGCCTGCAAACTCTTTTCGTCTGACTTTAGCTCCGGATGGTCTGCCAATAATTTTTTTACCAGCGGCGAACCACTCCAACAACCTTGCGCAACTTCATCACCCCCGGTATGAAAAGTCTCCATGGAGACTCCTGCCTGATCATAGAGCTGCTTGATTCCCTTCACTGCAGTATCATAAAAATGGTACACCGACTCGCGGCCTACACAGACAACATTGTCGTGGTATCCTTGTGCGGAGGTATACACAGAGGTATCTTCCGGATCAATCAACCTGAATTCATTGGCTTCTACTACTTTTCCCTCCTTCATAAACCTTTGGTAGCGGAACTCCATGGCTTTTATCGCCGAACGAACATGCGCCGGGAAATTGATGCAGGGGATGACGGTTATATGCCGCTCTTTCGCATATTTCAGCATCTCCACGAATTCGTCCTTTGTAAAGTATCCGCTGCCATAACCACCCTTTGCCCCTGCGAATGGACCACTCCCATAGGAGGGATGAAGCATTGGATCAGTAACCTTGCCGTGTTTCCGCTGACTACCAATCTCCGTAAGTTCGGGTAACCCGGGAATCTCAACCCTCCATCCTTCATCTTCCATAAAATAGAAGAGGAAGCGGTTTAGCTTGTAAAAAGACATGATATCCAGCATCTTCATGATGGTCTCCCTCGTCTGGAAATTTCGTGCCATATCAAATTGCAATCCCCGGTAGGAGAATCTTGGTTCATCGGTAATCTGAAGGGCAGGAACTTTGATGGGAGTTCCCGGTTGAACAAAACTTTCAGAGGGAAGTGATGCCAACAGGCTTTGAATGCCGTAAAACACTCCTGCTCCATCTTTTCCGCAAATGGAGATGCCTTGCCTGGTATCCTGGATTAAATGGTAAGCTTCGGATTTTTCCAACTGGGTTAAACCCAACTCCAAAGAAATTGCGGGTGTCTTGGTCGGTTTGCCGCTCACAAGAACAAAATCTTCGCCAGTGAACGCCTTAAATTTTTTTGCCAGATAAAGGGCCTCCATTTCCAGCCCTTCTCCATAGTATATGGGCCATTTGGGATCGATCAAAAGGGAATCTGCTCCACCTTGAATGGAAACCGGAGTGGGAATAATCGGCTGTAGTTCATTTTCAGGTAGCAAATGATGAGACAGATTCGCAAGATACCTGCTCTCTGGTGTCGGAACAGCCAACTCATCTGTAACCGTGCGTTTGAGTTGTTCCGGCCGCCTAAACTCACCGACTTTGCTCTTTCCCACAGGTACAATTGCAATTTCATTGCCGTGATGGTCATAAAAGACAAAGTACATTCCCATGGCCGCATCCGTATTTTTAATCATGAAGCCTGTCCCACAGTAGTTTATTCGAATGGAATCTCCTGGGAGGAGACGAAAATTCGCATTTGGCACCAGTTTGAACCAATCTCCGTTGATATGTTCCACCCTGGCCGTCCTGACAGAATCTTCGACGATCGGAATTGGAGGCATTTGTGAAAAATACATTTCCCAACCTTTTGCTTCAAAGGTGTACTTGCTGTGATTGTAAACGGTAAAAGAGGCAAGGGCCTGGTTCTTTCCCTGGTACAAATTGGTCAAAAGTTCCCATTTGACTTCAAGTTCTGCGGATTTTGGCAGCTTGGAGTTAGCCTCCTGCGTACAATTGATCCATAGAAGTGGTACACAGAAGAGAAGCATCCAATTGAATAATTTTGACATTGCAGTAGCGTTAACAAGTTGTAATTGTATTGTTTAATAGGACAAGAAATGGTAGTATCAATTTCAGTTCATCTGGTGCCAGGAATCGAATGGATGATTAACTTTAGGACCAAATCAACGCTGTTTTCCTTTTTAAATTTAACAAATCCTATGGAAGAACCCTTCCAGAGGATACAATTGCTGATTGTGTACTTAATCTATTAAAAATCAACTACTAATTCACTGGCAATTTCAATGATGGGAATGCTGGCCAAACAGTTCTATTCACAATGACAGAATCAAAAAGACTAATTTCGCTGGATGTCATGCGTGGCTTCACAGTGGCAGCCATGATCCTGGTTAATTTTCCGGGCAGCGAACTTTTCTCCTATGCGCCATTGAACCATTCCAAGTGGAATGGCCTCTCTCCAACCGACCTGATTGCACCTGTTTTTCTATTTGTAGTGGGCGTTTCTATTGCTTTTGCTTATACCAAAAGATTGGAAATGGGTCTGCCCAAAGCAGAAATGTACAAAAAAATAGGGATGCGATCGGTTAAAATCTACCTGGTTGGGATACTATTAAATCTATTGCCTGATTTTAATTTTGCAGATCTTCGCTATACTGGCACTTTGCCACGAATAGCCCTGGTTTTTCTATTCTGTGCTGTACTATTTTTAAATACCAACTGGAAAAGGCAGGCATGGATCGGCGCGGGAATTCTGGTTGCCTATTGGTTGGCAATGCTGTTTGTGCCAACTCCCGGCTTTGACAGACCCATGCTGGAACCCGGAATAAATCTTGCAGCCTGGTTCGATACAAAATTTCTTCCCGGAACCATGTGGCAAAAGACATGGGATCCGGAAGGTATTCTCAGTACATTCCCATCGTTTGTAACTGGAATAACCGGCATGCTGGCAGGAAGATTACTGCTGAGCAATCTCGACAAAAGAGAAAAGGTCATCATCCTTATGGTAGGAGGCTTTGTAGCTATGATTGCCGGATATTGGTGGAACCTCCATTTCCCTTGCAATGAAAACATCTGGAGCAGCTCTTTTGTCCTCATTACCTCCGGCGTAGCGGCCCTAATCCTGGGTACTTGTTATTATCTGATTGACATGGTGGGTTATACAGGGTTTACCAAACCTGGCTTAATTTTTGGCGCAAATGCCATAGCAGTCTATTTTTTGGCAGATATTTGGGGACTCCTTTTCTTCAGGTTTAAATTTGGTGGATTTTCATTGAATGAACATTTCATGTCTGCCTTCACAAACGTAGCCCCATCGCCGGAATTTTGGGGAATGGTATACTCCCTGCTCTTTGTTGGGATAAATTTTATACCTGCATTTATACTCTTCAGGAAGAAGATTTTTATCAAACTCTAGTAGCCGATTAAAACTAAAATAGGTTCCAAAAATTAAGAAAATGGGGCGCCACACAAAAAATTGTAAATATTTACTCTTTTAGTGATTGGAAGAACATTATTTCCTGCTGATTGGTAAACATTTTAACGAATGAACTGTTTTTATCCTGAGAAACATAACTGCTAGTGATCATCGATATCAACACTTTTGCCATTGTACTTGGAATAATATATTCCATACAGTTCGTGATTTTCCTGCTGGAGTATAATTACCACAAAGAATACAGCGGTCCCGGATGGTGGTTACTTTGGAGTTCAGTTGCCGTGCTGGGTTTTGTATTTATGGTCACCAGGAGGATCAGTTCCATTGAATACTTATCGATTCTCGCTCAGAATGTAATGCACATTCTAGCCGTCATGTTCTTGTACATAGGTATTGTAAAATTTATTGGTGGCAAGATCAGAACCAGGTTGTTGATATTTTTGTTTCTTGCTTTCATTGGTCCCTTTTTCTATTACGTTTATATCGTTGACAGCATACACAATCGAACCATCATCATCTGGATGACTATCGGTATATTGTGCAGTTTTGCCACATATGACCTCTATATTTACCGCAAAAACCGGGCAGTCTCTGCCTTGAACATTTGTATTCTCGTTTTTCTGGTCCATTCGATATTCTCCTTTTCCAAAGTATTGCTTTTGCTTACGCACTTCAGAATTGACCATCTTTATTCGCAAGACCTTATCAATACTTCGACCTACCTGGAATTGTTGGGAGTCTCTATTTTCTGGACCTATTCTTTGATAATCATGCTAAATCAAAGACTGACTTCAGAAATGAAAATTGCCAAAGATCATTTTGAAGTTATTTTCAATACTACTCCGGATGCCATTTTAATAACAAAATTATCAGATGGAACAATTACTTCGGTAAATGATAGATTTTTTGAGTTGACAGGTTATACAACTGCTGAGGCCCTTGGGAAGACAACCTATGAGCTAAATATTTGGTTGAATGAGGAGGATCGGAATTACTATACAGCAAGACTTGGAAAGGATGGTAGTTTTTTTGATTACGAGTTTGAATTTAGTAACAAGGAGAAGGATATTATAATCGGTCTTTTGTCTGGAAGATTGATCATGTTGAATGGGGAGCCCCATATTATTAGCATTGTGCGTAACATCACCGAACGTAAAATAAGAGAGAAAGAGATTGTTAATCAAAACATTGAGTTGAAGAAAATCAACAATGAGAAGGATAAGTTCTTCTCAATTGTAGCCCATGATCTAAAGGGCCCGTTTAGCAGCTTCCTTGGATTGACTGAAATCATGGCAGAGGAGATACCGAAACTGCCAATTTCTGAAGTGATCAAACTTGCTGCCAAAATGAGGGATTCTGCCAGAAACCTATTCAGTCTGTTAAATAATCTCCTGGAATGGTCGTTGGTCAAACAGGGAATAACCAGTTTTGAACCTGTCAAAGTTGCTTTATCCAGAGAGGTAAATGAATGCATCAAAAACTTTTCTGAGGTTGGACAGAAAAAGAACATCTCCATCAACAACCTACTCTCACCAGAGATAGAGGTTTATGCCGATCAAAATATGCTGCATTCGCTGATGCGTAACCTGCTTTCGAATGGCATTAAATTTACCCAAAACGGGGGTTCAATTACGCTTGATGCCAGGAATTGTGCTGATCACGGTTGTCTGATCACTGTGCAGGATACAGGCATTGGCATTGCCAGTGAGATGCTTCCATTGCTCTTTAAAATTGATGCAAATACCTCCAGAAAGGGTACAAATGGAGAATTGAGCAGCGGGCTGGGATTGCTGTTGTGTAAGGAATACGTCAACAGGCACAAAGGTTCAATTTGGGTAGAAAGCACGGTAGGGGAGGGTAGCACCTTTTTCATCAAACTTCCTGGGGAAAGTGCCTAAAGTTTTGTACTTCTTGAAAGTCATGTTTATAGCTTAAGTACTTTAGGCATTTTAGGCACTTTAGTTCATTTTAGGCACTTCTTATTTTGGCAAAATTTGTTAAAATTATCGCTCTCAATGCTTCGCTTTTTAGCTGCAAAACGGCCCCAACACCTTCGTAAATAGCTTGAATAGAAATTGTAGCGTCATCTGTCTCACAAAAAAGCTGATCGAGTGGAATTGCAGGCAACGAATGGTGCAATTTGGATGCTGGATTTGTAATTGCTTTGCCAATTGAAAAGTAAAATCCCTTGTCTACCAGGCGCTTGGTTAGTGAAAGACTTCCATTGTAACCGTGGAGTATCCTGGGAAGCGGGTAACCAGCGGCCATTTCTATCATTTCATCCCAGGCTTTGACGCAATGCAGGATGACAGGCTTATTTATTTCAATCGCCTTCTCCAGGTGCAATTTGAAAATATCCTGCTGATGCTGAAAAGGGACGGAGCAATGCTTGTCCAATCCTGTCTCACCGTAGGCAAAGAAATTCGGCTGCTCAGCAAGTTGGGAGAGCTGTAACAAAAGATCCTCGGGAGCCTGATCTGCAAACCAGGGGTGCAATCCTGCAGAGAACAGCTGCAGAATTGGAACTCGCTGTTCATTCAACATCAGGTTGTAAACCGATATCACCTCATGCGAAGAGGATTGCCCGTGTGTATGTATATTTATGTAGGAATCAGCCATTCATTCAATTGGTGCAAATTTAGCAGTCCTGTAAACCCTGTAAACAACAAACAACCAGTTAATTGGTAAAATACCAGCATTTGTCAAGGCATTCCATATGGAGCCTTGGGTACCCGCCGGATCAAATTTCAACTTCAAAGGAAGTCAACAGTTCTTTGCTCCCGGTTACTTAACAGGCAGGCTTCCAGTATTTGGATGGTCATCAGTGCCTCCTCCGGTTTTACCATAAGTTCCGCTCCTTCACGAATTGACTCATACAAATTGGTATAGAAACGGGCATAATTTCCGGGAATGGTTTCAATTTTTCCTTCAAAGTGGAGTCCATTTACCGAACTGTTGAGTTTCCCCCAATCACCTGGAGGTTCTTTTCCCCAGGATGGTTCATCCGGCAACCTGTGAATTTTCAAGAGCTCCTCCTGGGGATCCGTGGCCATTTTTAGAAAGGAACCTTCGGTGCCATGAATGATAAACTGTGGCCCCATCTCCCTGACGAGGTAAGAGCAACGCAAGGTAGCATCAAATGCCCCGTAATGCAGCTTAATATCAAACTGATCTGTCGTCCTTCCTCCTGTTCTTAGAACTGAGAGATGAGCAGTCACTGCCTTCGGTTTTCCGAAAAGCACCAGTGCCTGATCTACGATATGGGGTCCAAGGTTGAAAAGAACCCCGGTCCTTTCATCACCATCCTCTTTCCAGGATCCCTCCTGGATAAAGTTCCGGTAACGGTCGTAATGGCATTCATACTCTACCACCCGCCCGAGAAGCCCGTTTTCCAATACTTTCTGAACAGTAAGAAACCCTCCGTCCAACCTGCGGTTCTGGTAGACTGTCAACAATACATTGTTCCTTCTGGCGATCTCCATCAACTGAACAGCATCCTTGCTCTCCTTGACAAAAGGTTTCTCCACAACGACGTGCTTGCCGGCTTCCATGGCCAGTTTTGCCATTTCAAAGTGATAATAATCAGGCGTATTGACAATTACCAGCTCGATGGTAGCGTCGGCTATGATTTTGTCGAATTCCTTCACGATGGTAGCTTGCGGATAGTGAACTTCCGATATTCGGAGGTTTCTTTCCAGTATCTTTTCAATTTTAAACTGTGGTAATACCTTTAAGGATGGACCGTGAAATACCTGCCCGGACATACCAAAAGAACAGAGCGCTGTAACAATGGGTTTCATTTAAAAAAATTTAAAAGTGACTAAAGTGACTAAAGTGCCTGAAGTTCCGGCTTTCTCGCATAAGTTCATCATGCAACGATTACACCTAAATTATAACTAATAACCTATAACCTATAACTCATAACTCATAACCTATTCCCTACATCCATTTTTTTCTTTTGAAATAAATCAGCATGAAAATGGAGGCAATGATACTAATGATCCAGAACATGGCATAACCATAATGCCACTTCAGTTCCGGAAAGAAATCAAAATTCATTCCATAAACACCGGCGAAAAAGGTCAATGGAATGAAAAGAGCCGAAAATATGGTTAGAACCTTCATGATCTCATTCAACTTCAAACTTACCCTGGAGAGATACAAATCCATGATTCCTGCTGTCAGATCGCGAAGACTGTCGAGAGTTTCAATGATGTGAACGGTATGATCGTAAATATTTCTGAAATAGATCCTGCTTTGGTCCTGAATCAGCGGATGATCCGACCGCTCAATTTTATTGATGAGTTCCCTGACCGGCCACACCGTTCTTCCCACATACACCAATCTTCGCTTCATCCGGTAAATGGCCTCCTGATTGGTATTGCTGGTATTAATAATTATCTCACTTTCAATCTCTTCAATTGTATCACCTATGTCCTCCAAAATATAAAAATACTGATCAATCAGTACATCTGCCAGCAAGAAAACCAGGTAATCACTTTGCAATTTCCTGACTTTTCCTTTGCTGTTGAGTATCCTGGTCCTGAATGCTTCAAACAATTTGGGTTCGGTTTCATGAAAAGAGATCACGTACTTTTCGCCAAGCAGTAGACTTACCTGTTCGATGGTCACCTCCTTATCCTCCGGATTAATCAGCAATGCTTTAAATACCATGAAGATGTAATCATCCCGCTCCTCAATATGGGGGCGTTGGGTGGTGTTGGTGATCTCTTCCAATTCAAGCTGGTTGATTTGGAAAATCTCGCCAATCCTGGCAACCAATTCATCGTCATGAACCCCGATGATCCGAAACCATTTGATTTTCTCTGACTTTAGAAAAGGAATAATTTGATCAGGATGATCCAGCGTATATTCCGCAACTTCAAATTCATCGTATTCCGTCAACTCAATTCTGGCGTGATCTTGTCGGGGTTTGCCAATGTACTGAACGGTTCCGGGGGGAGAGTTTTTCCGTGAAGCTTTGGGTACAAACTTACGGACATCTATCTTCTTGAATTTGCTTTTGTTTCTCATTGTATGTCTGATGCAACGATAGTTTAAGTAGCAGGAAGGGGACGTTTGAGATTTATTTTTATTTCTGCTTAAAAATAGCAAATCTTTGCACTGCTTAATACACTGGATTACTTTTATGTATGAAGAATATTAGATATGTTTGTCATCAGGAAAGTTGGTTCCTTGTAGAAAGGTCAATTGCAAATTTTAACAACAAAAAAATAGATCATGAATAAATTAAAAGTGGTATTCTTACTCGCACTGTTAATCTCCTATTCCAGCCTCTTTGCTGTCACCCCGGAAGATGCAGCCATTCAAAAGCTAACCAAGGCCGATTTTTACCAGAAAATCATGAATTTGGAAAAAAATCCGACCGAATGGAAATACAGTGGAAATCTTCCCTGCATCGTTGATTTTTACGCTGACTGGTGTGGTCCATGCCGCACTGCCTCCCCGATTCTGGAAGAGCTGGCCCAAAAATACAAGGGGCAGATAGTTGTTTACAAAGTAAACACAGACAATGAAAAAGAGTTGGCCAGAGCCTTTAATATCCAGGGAATCCCTGCCTTTTTATGGATTCCGAAAAGTGGAAAACCAACCATGAGCAGCGGTATAGCATCCAGCAAGGAAGAGACCAAAGCCATGTTTGAAAAGATGATCAAAGAGATACTGCTGAAGTAGTTATGAGTTATGAGTTATGAGTTATACGCAGGGGCGATAATTTATAACCTATAACTCATAACTTTTTAATTTGCAAGAACTTCATTCAGCTGCTTCAGAATTGGATCTGTAGAAATTTTGTTGCCCACAGCATTGTGCATCCAAATCTGCGGTATCAACCGGCCCTGCTTGTAGATCCGGTCAATCTCTACCGGAAACTCTTTCCCTTTCAGAAAATCTTCGATTTGGAATTCGATGATCTGACCATAGGAGTAGGCTGCCAGGTACAAGGGATTTGAAATCATGTGCGAATAGATGGCCAGGATTGGTTGATCCCTGACACCGAAAATAGGGGTAAAATAGCTGTTCCAAACCTCTTTGGAGATTTGAACAACTGCATCTTTAAGCTCTCCGGATGTCGCTTGTGGGTGGTCGTACAACCATCTCCAGGTAGCTATATCAACCAGTCCGACCCCCATGATCTCCATCAAAGTCCAGGAAGCATCCAGGGTATCCAGTCGTTTTTGATCTTTGCTGGCACCTGCCAGACCCAGCAATTTTAGATCACGGCTCTGAAAAATAAAGGCAAGTGCCTCTGTAAAAGCGGTATTTGGAACACCGTTCAGCATAAAATAATCCACATCGTAAAGTGAGATCGTTTGCTCTACATTGTGACCAAATTCATGCACGGCAATGTTGTATCCCTTGTAATCCATTCCTGTCGGTGCAATCCGGGTACGGAGGTGGGCTTTCTCACCTTTCATCGCCGCTCCCCATGCATGCCCTGATCCTCGGGCCGGATCCACAACAATCTTGTCAGACAAATAGTCAGCTCGCTCCTTTTTCCATCCCAATTTGACCAACATATTGGGCATATCCTTCTCAAATGCTTTTGGATCAGGGTATTTCGTTGTTGTAAGGCCATTTAGTTTATCCTGGGGGTACTCACTTCGGGCTTTAAAGCCATCGTACCAAATATCATATGCCTCAAGTTTGTGGCCCAATCTTTCTGCAATGATCTGTCCCACCTTAGCCAATTCAGGTGATTTAAGGTAAGTTTTAAAGAGTTCCTCTACCTCTTCCACCCGAATCTCCATTTCACCTGAGAACTTTCGTTTGATCAGCGTATTCATTGCTGGCTCAAATGGATCAACCGCCTGTTGGGCATGAAAATTATTCAGTATCTGCTGGTACCTGGTGTTGGGTTCTGCAGAAGCAGCCATAACCTGGTTGTTTTCAAAGACCTGATTTGAAAATGGTCTCCAAAGGTAGTCAGGATTGTTGATGACCTTCGCAGGAATCTCCTGGTTGATGATGTGCAACATCACCTGGTAGATCATTTGTTGCTTTGCCAGCCCTTGCTCTTTTTCGGCATAGTTGGACTTGATCTCATCCCTTAGATTCCAGTGCGACAACAAGGACATCTTATCCGGAAATAGTTGTTTCCCATCCTCTGTACGCAGGGATCCCATTTGAATGTTGTATTCAGAAATGTATAGATCTGCGTCGGCTTCGGCTTTTGCAACGGCTTGTTTCACACTTGCCGGCACACGGGATACAAATTGGTCTCCCATCCTGACTGCAGCCCACTCTTCCCGGCTCCAACCTTTTCCGTCACGTTCTTTTTCATCCAGACCATAGAATGGAAAGTTAAGGGCAACGATGAAAGCAATTTTGTTGGTATAAAGGTCATCCTGAAGATGAGCTCCAACAGAAAATCCACTGAAGATCTTGTCAATCTCCAGCAATTCACCGTTGTTGAGATCAACATTCTTTCTCAGATCCAGGGATATCTTGTTGAGATGCCCACCAATAGATTCAAAGTAGTCGGATAGCTTTTTCAGCAACAAGCTTTTTTTGGCAGGATCACCGATGTAGCTGGACTGGCAAAATTCTGTGAAATCTTTGTCACTTCCATCAGCGCCAGTCCAAAGTGCTGCCACATGCTTGACACCCTTTTCTACCAATTGGGCAGCAGAAGGACCATGCTTCAGGAGGAGCGAATCAATTGCCGCCTGAATGCTTTTTTCAGAGGGATGGAGCGGAGTCATCGTAGTAGTTTCGTTTTTCACTGCTGTGGTACATGCGCCCAAAGAAATGACAGATAACAGAATCAAAAATCTCATCTTCATTTATTTTTAGTTTTTGCTTCAATCGGGCAGAAAATGGCGAATTCATGGCACGGGTTGATGGTATGCTGCTTATATTTGTACAGAAGTGACCATCACGCGAACAAAAATAGGGAAATTAACCCAATTCATAAACAACCAAACTGTTCACCATGAGATACCTTTTTTTACTTCTTGTTTTTTCAGCAACCCTTTTAAAGGGTAGGGAAAACCACTTTATCTTTTCTTACTTTACCGACAATGGGCAGGATGGATTGCACCTGGCCTACAGCAAAGACGGATTGATCTGGAAGGAGTTAAATGGAGGAAAATCTTTTCTGAAACCCACGGCTGGAGAGGATAAATTGATGCGGGATCCATTTATCCTGCAGGGACCGGATGGGCTCTTTCACATGGTCTGGACCTGTAGCTGGAAAGAGCGGCAGATTGGCTATGCCTCCTCCAGGGATTTAATAAACTGGAGCGAACAAAAGTCGATTCCGGTGATGGCCCATGAACCAACTGCGAAAAACTGCTGGGCTCCCGAGATGGTGTATGACAAGAAGAATCAAAACTATCTGATATTCTGGGCGACAACCATCCCCGGAAGACATGCAGATGTAGCCTCCTCTGAGCGTGAAAAAGGATTGAACCACAGAATGTATTGTACTACAACCACCGATTTTGTTCATTTTTCCCCTACCACACTATTTTTTAACCCAAATTTCAGCGTAATAGATGCAACCATCTTGCAGAAGGGTAAGATGGCCTATATGTTCCTAAAAAACGAGAACCCTAATCCCCCGGAGAAGAACATTCGCATAACAACCGCCAAGGCGGTTTCCGGTCCATACAACCTGGAGGTATCGGCTCCCATAACGGGGAAATACTGGGCAGAAGGGCCATCCACTCTGGAGATCGGAAAGTTTGTATACATCTATTTCGACAAATACACCGAACACAAATATGGAGCAATCCGGTCAGCAAATATGAAAGACTGGGAAGATCTATCCGACAAGTTGGTCTTTCCGAAGGGAGTAAGACATGGAAGTGCCTTTAAGGTTTCGAAAGAGGTGTATGACAATTTAATCCAACTGCCATGAAACTGTGTCACTTTTTACTTACCATCCTGTTTTTACAAATAGGCATCTCACTCTTTGGACAGAACGGCTTGAGTGTTGGTAACCTTCGTTGTGAATCCATGGTTAACCCCATGGGGATTAGCGAAAAAAAACCTCACTTCAGTTGGTGGCTCAATGCTGACAGGAGAAATACCAGGCAACAGAGCTACCACATCATGGTGGCAGCATCTGAAGAAAGTCTCCAGAAAGGAGCGCCGCTAATATGGAATTCCAAGACCATCAAGGCTGAAGCCTCAATTCAAATTCCATATGCCGGTGATGAATTGGAAGCCGGCAAGAAGTATTTCTGGAAAGTAAAAATCAGGGACCAGTTTGGCAACGAATCTGCCTGGAGTGAAACTGCCTGGTTTAGAATGGGACTGCTGACAAACCAGGATTGGAGCAACGCTTCCTGGATTGCCTATGAAAATCTGGAAGATTCCATGAAGATCGTTCCGGGAATACATGGTTTTGGGAACGAATTGGGTCGCAAGGGATTGACCAGAAGCAGGATTCCCATGTTCAGAAAGGAGTTTTCTGTCGATAAGAAAATCAGGAGCGCAACGCTTTATATCAGTGGATTAGGTCATTACGAGGCAACCATCAACGGGATAAAAACCGGAATGAGTTTTCTTGCTCCCGGTTGGACCGATTATGACAAAGCCTGCCTTTACAACAGTTACGATGTCACCAAACTGGTCAAAAATGGAAAAAATCTTTTGGGAGTCATTGTTGGCAATGGTTTTTACAACATCAACCGCGAAAGATACCGGAAACTGGTCATTGCCTACGGCTACCCCAAAATGATCAGCAAGCTGAAAATTGATTACCAGGATGGCACTTCTGACGCTATCGTCTCAGGAAGCGATTGGAAATGTGCCCCATCACCCATCGAATACTCCAGTATTTATGGCGGGGAGGATTACAATGCTACCCTGGAACAAGCCGGCTGGGATCTGCCGGGGTTTGATGATACAGCATGGAAAAGTGCCACCCTTGCATCAGTTCCGCAAGGAAAACTGACGGCAGAGTCTGATTATCCTGTTACTGTAAACCAAATCATTGGCGTTAAAAGTGTGGTGAAAAAAGGGATGGGTAACTACCTGTATGATTTTGGACAGAATGGTTCTGGCATCGTTGAAATTAAAGTCAAAGGTAAAATGGGAGAGGTGGTGAAGCTGATTCCCGGGGAGTTAATAACCAAAGACAAGGAGATCAACCAGAAGGCATCAGGTTCTCCTTACTACTTTTCCTATACCCTGAAAGGGGAGGGCATTGAGACATGGAGACCCAAATTTTCATACTATGGCTTCAGGTACCTTAAAGTTGAAGGGGCCAAACCAGAGGGTGAGGAACCACAGACAGAGCTTCCGGAAATTTTGGGATTAAAGATGCTTCATACCTGCAACTCTTCGCCAAAAAGCGGGGAATTTGCCTGTTCCAATCAGCTATTTAACCAGATTTATACGTTGATCGACTGGGCAGTACGAAGCAACTTGCAAAGTGTTGTCACCGACTGCCCCCACCGTGAAAAACTGGGTTGGTTGGAACAAACCTACCTGATGGGTGCTTCCCTGCATTACAACTATGACCTTTATCCCCTTTACAGGAAAGCTATAAGAGACATGATGGATGCCCAGACTCCGGAAGGGTTGGTGCCGGATATTGCACCGGAATACACGCAGTTCATGGGTGGTTTCAGGGATTCACCGGAGTGGGGAAGCGCAGCGGTTATCCTTCCATGGATTTTGTGGGAATGGTATGGCGACAAGGCGATCGTTGAGGAAGCCATTCTTATGATGCAAAAATATGTGGATTATCTGGGTACAAAAGCAACCGATCATATTCTTTCACATGGTCTGGGCGATTGGTTTGACTATGGACCCAAAAGACCCGGAGAGGCACAGTTGACACCGAAATCCCTGACTGCTACGGCCATATATTTTTATGATTTGCAGTTACTTACCCAGATGCTGAAACTTTGCAACAGGCCAAAGGATGCAGAAAGGACGGCTATTCTGGCTGCCAAAGTAAAAGCATCTTTCACCGCCCATTTTTTCAATCCCGTTACCAGGGTTTACTCGACGGGTAGTCAGACTGCCTTGGCAATGCCTTTGTGTGTTGGATTGGTGGATGAGGCTGATAAGGCACAGGTATTTAAAAATATGACCGATTCCATCGTCCATTCTGGAAATGCCCTGACAGCCGGTGATATTGGCTTCCACTTCCTGGTAAAAGCATTGGAGGAGTATGGCGGATCTCAGCTTCTTTATGAGATGAATTTCCGGAATGACCTTCCCGGGTACGGTTTCCAACTAAAAAAAGGAGCCACAGCCCTCACCGAATCCTGGCCAGCTCTTGAGGAGGTTTCCAACAACCACCTGATGCTTGGGCACCTGATGGAATGGTTTTATACCGGACTTGGCGGCATCAAGCAGGAGACGGGCAGTTCTGCCTTCAAAAATATCATCATCAGACCTGAAATTGTGGGTGATCTGACCCATCTCAAGGCCAGTTACCAATCTAGCTATGGTCCCATCCGAAGTGAATGGAAAAAAGAGTCCAATGCGTTGGTTATGAAGGTCGAAATTCCTGCCAATACCAATGCAACCATCTTCTTCCCTGGTAGATATTCAAACACGGTTCTTGAAAATGGAAAGCCGGTTAAGCTAACCTTGTCGGCTGATGGAAAGTATTCCTGCAAAGTTGGCTCGGGAAGTTATACTTTCAGCATGAATGATTAAATTTGATACTGGTAAGTAATAACAACAAAATAATGCATTCATTATGAAAAAAATACCAATACTGCTTATGCTTTTGGTTTGTTCACTAACAATCTGGGCACAGCCGCAGGAGAAGGCCAGTGTACTCCATTTTTATGTCGGGACCTATACGGATACCGAAAGTGAAGGGATATACAAGTTCGGACTGGACCAGACCACCGGTAAATTGCACAGCAATGGGTTGGCAGCCTTGTCTGAGAACCCATCTTACCTCGCCTTGAGCAAGGATGGAAAATACTTGTTGGCAGTCAGGGAGACACGGGACGAAAGCAATCAAAACACGGGTTACATTGAGCTGTTCAATGTGGATGACGCTGGGAATCTTTCTTCTGTCAACATGGTCTCGAGTGGCGGTGCACATACCTGTCATGTTACGGTCAATGAACATGGGGCAATTGTAGCCTCCAATTATACGGGTGGGAATGTCGCCTTGATGCAGATTGATTCAACCGGGGAGTTATCCCAGGCAACCTCTGTTATCCAGCACACAGGTCAGGGATTTGACCCAAAACGTCAGGATAAACCTCATGTACACAGTGCACTTTTCGAACCCCATGGAAAGAGAATTTTTGTTGCAGACCTTGGAATTGACAGGATAAAAGTTTATACCATAGACGAGAAGACTTTTACCTTAAAACCAAACAAGTACCCTGAAATTAAAATGATACCGGGAAGCGGTCCGCGTCACATGGCGCTGCATCCAAACGGGAAATTACTCTTTGTGGCCAATGAGTTGAGCAGTAGTGTTTCGGTTGTTCAGTTCTTGAAAGATGGGAGTTTTAAGATCGTAGAAACAGTTTCTACCTTGCCCGCTGATTTTACAAAGCCCAACACATGTGCCGATATTCATCTATCTCCGGACGGAAATTTTCTCTATGTTTCAAACCGGGGCATGAACAGTATCGCCATTTTTGCAGTTCAGGAGAAGGAGCAAAAAATCAAATTGATTGGTCATGAGGAGACGAAAGGGGAGATGCCCCGCAATTTCACATTGACACCTACCGGTGATTATTTGCTGGTAGCCAACCAAAATACAGACAACATTGTGGCATTCAGGCGGGATGCCGTAACTGGTCTGCTGACCTTTACACATCAAATCAATGCTTTTAAGCCTGTCTGTTTGCTTTTCAAATAAGAGATGAATTTTGCTCTGGACTGGAAAATATCCCGAAATTTTTTTATTTCACTTGCATACATTCAAATGAACTTTGGCTTAAGTGTTCTTCAATGCAGCGTTTCACAACAAACGATAAAATCAGCTTAAACATGAGAATAGCTTTGACCGTTTTTTTGTTCTTTTCATTTTCTATTTTGGGCATTGCCCAGAGCAGGGATACCATTCGCTTATGGCCAGGTAAAGTTCCAGGAGAACCCGGCGTAAAACATGTACCAGTTAAGACTCCTAATACCAGTGGAGATGTTATCCGACTGACGGATGTAACCAATCCTGCATTTGTTGTCTTCAAACCAGAAGCAAAAATTGGCAATGGGGGAGGTGTAATTGTTTGTCCTGGTGGTGGTTACAACATACTTGCCATTGACAAGGAGGGGTATGAAGTAGCAGAATGGCTCAATAAATTGGGGTTTACAGCCTTTGTCTTGCAGTACCGGGTACCAAACAAGCAAACAGAAGCGTTGTACGATGTTCAGCGTGCGATGCGCATCATCCGGAGCAAAGCCTCTCAATGGGGATTGAATACCAACAAATTGGGGGTGATGGGGTTCTCTGCAGGTGGAAGTTTGAGTGCACGTGCCAGTACCCGGTTCACTGTCAAATCGTATCCGGGAGAAGATGTTCTTGACGCTCTCTCTTGCCGTCCCGATTTTGCCTTGCTGATTTATCCTGCCTATCTCGACAAGGGAGACAACAGAAGCCTCACACCAGAGTTGACCATTGGCAGCGATACCCCACCCATGTTTATCTTCGCAACAGCGGACGATACCCATGGAAACAGTGCACTCGTCATGGCAGCAGCACTGAGGGACCATAAAATTCCGGTGGAGCTGCACTTCATGGCCAATGGCGGACATGGTTATGGTTTGCGTCCGGGAAATGTAGCGGCAGAAACCTGGCCCAAACTGGCTGAGATATGGTTAAAGCAGCTGACTTTGATGCAAAAACCCTGAAAAAGATAGTTGGCTCTTTTCCAGGGTTCTGCTTGTAATTTCAATACATTGGCAATAAACTGCCAGGTTAAGTGACGATCAAAGACTCTTGACAACAGCCAGAGCAGCTTCATAATTGGGTTCATGGGTCACTTCGGAAACATATTCGACATACCTTACGATACCCGACTTGTCGATAACCACTGTACCACGTCCAAGAAGACGTAACTCTTTGATCCAGAAACCATATTTTTGACCAAACTCCAGATCTTTGTGGTCGGATATGGTTTTGATGTTGGCAAGACCTTCTGCCGCACAGAAACGACTTTGGGCAAAAGGCAGATCACAGGAGATGGACAACACGACGACATCGTTCAACTGATTGGCCTCTGAATTGAATCTTCTGTTTTGCGCAGCGCAAACGCCGGTATCAATGGAAGGATATACCGCTACCACGACTGTCTTACCTGCAACATCCGATAGCTTGAATGGTGCCAAACCGGCGCCAACTGCTGCAAACTCAGGAGCTTTATCACCCACTTTGATCTCATCTCCCAACAAGGTCAATGGATTTCCTCCAAATGTAATTTTTACTGAATTTTCTTTCATTTCTAATTATTTAAAATCAATGTGAATATGATTGCGAAAACAATCTCGGAATCTTTTTCTAAACCCGATTATACGAAATCCCAATAAAAGAGGTTCACCAGTTGGAATTTCTTTTCTCCTTCCAACCTCCCTGTCTCCTCCTCTCTGCCCTATGCTCCATGCCCTCTGCTCTCTGTCCTCTGCTCCATGCCCTCTGCTCCATGCCCTCTGCTCTCTGCTCCCCCTTTAAAACTGCTCCATCTGTGAAAAGAAGAATGATCCTTCTACAATGGCATTTTCATCGCTGTCAGAACCATGAACGGCATTGGCGGTAAATGATTCGGCATAAAGCTGACGGATGGTGCCTGGTGCAGCATTGGCAGGATTTGTAGCACCGATCAATTCCCTGTAATCGGCAATGGCATTCTCTTTTTCAAGGATGGCAGCCACAATTGGACCGGAGGACATGAAGCTGACCAATCCCTCAAAGAAAGGTTTCCCAGCATGGATTCCATAGAATGCCTCCGCATTCTCGCGGGTCATCCTGGTAAGTTTCATTGCTTTGATCCGAAAGCCATGTTCCGTAATCATTTTAAGAATTGCACCTATGTGTTGATTGCGCACAGCACATGGTTTGATCATGGTGAAGGTAAGATTTTGTGCCATTTTGTTTTTTTTATCTGTTTGGTGAATGATTTGTCAAAAATAGCAATATTTCAGCAGAAGGGAAGGGTTGAGGGTATGTTTGCGGCAATATGCCTGGGGGAAGACATTAGCTAAAGATCTTTATTCTTCGGTGAAAAGAAAATTATTCTCTGTGTTAACAAATTATACAGTCTCAAATTCATTTTAACCGGAGGAAGAGGTTTGTGCAAGAATAGATTAATTTTGCAGCGAGGTTAAAAATATATCTTCATGACCAATATCAATGTTGAATCCTGTAAATCCCTCTTAGCATGGATGACAGATCATGTCCAAAAAGTAGTCGTGCTGACACATGCCAATCCGGATGGTGATGCGCTTGGATCTTCCCTGGGACTTCATGTAGTTTTGCAGCATGCGGGGTTTCAATCTACCGTGATCTATCCGACAGAGTTTCCGCATTTGGTGCCGGGAATGAAAGATTACAGGGATTGGATGGTTTATGAGCAGAATGAGGCGGCAGCTAATAAGATCATGGAGGAGTCTGATCTGCTGTTTTACCTCGATTTCAATGACCCGAAGCGAGTTGGAAAGGTCAAAAAGAAGCTGGACCAGCTGAAGAAAATGGTAGTACTGATCGATCATCATCCGCTGCCGATCATTGATACGCCGTTCCTTTTTTCAGACACCCAGGTCAGTTCTACGGCTGAACTGGTATACGATTTTGTGGTCAAAATGGGATGGGGAGCTATGCTGGATCAGGCCGGTGCAACTGCACTGCTAACCGGAATCATAGCAGATACAGCCTCCTTTAGCCACAATGCCAAACGATCTGAGCTCTACAGGGCTGTTTCTGAGTTAATCGCCAAGGGAGCTGACCAGCTGAAAATTCAGAAATCCCTGTTCAACACCAACAGTGCAGATCGACTGAGGCTCCTGGGTTTTGCTTTGTCGGAGAAGATGGTGATATTTCCGGAGTACCATGCTGCCTATATCTCTCTGACCAGGGAAGAATTAAAAAGGTTCAATTTCAAAATTGGAGATACTGAGGGATTTGTCAACTATCCGCTCTCCATTGAAGGTATTGTCTTTTCAACATTTTTCATGGAAAATGAGGATAAGATCAAGATCTCCTTTCGTTCAACCGGCAGTTTTGCTGCCAACGAATTTTCCGCTCAACACTTTGGCGGAGGAGGCCATCACAATGCCGCCGGAGGAGAATCCCGGCAATCCCTGAAGGAGGCGGTTGACAAATGGGTTGCATTGTTGCCCCAATATTTGGCTGATCTAAAGAAAGAAAGTCAGCAATAAAGGTGATTTTTATATTTTCAGCGTTGGCTTAGGGTTAAATTTGGTTAATTTTGCGGAGTTCAACCTGCGGGGTACGGCAAATAGTTGAGAAGGTCGTGAACATTTAGTACCATTGTGACTGCAATTGTGTTTACTCGAAATAATAAGGTTAGTAATGAAGTTGGGAAAATATATTTATCTGGTTTTTGTCGCTTTTTTGGTCATTGGATTCGCGTCTTGCGGCAAAACAACCAGTCAGGAAATGCGTGATGCGGAGAGGGATTTGTTGAGCAAATACATCAAAAAATACCACAAGGGTGCCTATCCAACCGCATCAGGATTGTATTACATCGAGACAAAGAAAGGTGTTGGCGACTCAGTCGTTACAGGCAATTATGTCAAGGTTTTCTACCGCGGCTACCTGATTGAAGACAACGATACGGTAGGTATTCAGGATGGATACTTGTTTGATGCTTCTGGAAATTATGAGCCCTTTGGCTTTACATCGGGTGCCGGTTCTGTAGTTGCAGGCTGGGAAGAGGCCATTACCCTGATGAAACAAGGTGGTGAAGCCAAATGGATACTGCCATCCAATCTTGCCTATGGAGGCAATCCTCAAAGCACAATCCCTGCCTATTCCAACCTGGTCTTTTACGTGACACTGGTGAAAATATACAAGTCCACCGACACTTTCAAAGTAATTCAAAAATTACCAAAAGAACTGGATATTCTGTCGCATTGAAATTTCTGCCTTGCTAAAAAAACTGATACCGGGATTAATCCCCCTGCTGGCCTATATTCTGGCAGATGAATTGTGGGGAATGAAAGTTGGTCTGGCGGTTGCCGTATCAATTGCTGTAATCGAATTATTGGTAACCTACCTCAGGGAAAAGAGACTGGACCGATTTGTACTGTTGGATATCCTTCTTCTTTTTGCCCTCTCCTCCTTGTCCTTCCTGTTCGAGAATGATATTTTTTTCAAAGTAAAGCCTGCCATGATCGACATGGTAATGGTTTTCATCCTCTCCCTTTCACTCTTTACTCGCATTGATCCACTGGGGGCAATGTCGCAGAGATACTTAAAAGGAGTAGCTTTAAATGATCACCAGAAGATTCTTTTCAGAAAGAATTTGTGGCTGATGTTTTGGCTGCTGCTGGTCCACATCATCTTGGTGCTTTGGGCAGCCTTCTTCATGAGCAAGGAGGTTTGGGCTTTTGTCAGCACTTTTTTGCTCTTTATCATGATGGGGGGCTATTTTGGATTTGTACTGTTGCGCCAAAAAATTAAAACCAGAAATAAGCCGGTCTACTCCGACCACGAAGAGTGGCTTCCGATGGTCGATGAAGAGGGGAGGATCCTGGGTAAAGCACTCCGTTCCTATTGCCACAATGGGTCGAGAACGCTTCATCCGGTGGTACATTTGCATTTACTGGGCCCGGATCATTCGATCTTCCTCCAGAAAAGAGCCATTACAAAATTGGTACAGCCCGGCAAATGGGATACCGCTGTTGGAGGACACCTGGCTTATGGCGAAAACATTGAGGATTCCTTGAAGCGGGAGGCACTGGAAGAGATCGGACTTGCCGATTTTGAGGCAGTTCCAGCCCTTAAATACCGCTGGGACTCAGCCATTGAATCAGAACTGGTCTACTGCTTTATTGCACGACAGGGAACTCCTGCAGCCTTAAGCTCAGAGGAGATTTCAGAAGGCAGATACTGGAAATTCAAAGAGATCGAAGAAAATCTTGGAAAGGCAGTTTTCACCCCCAATTTTGAGCATGAATACCATCTGCTGAAGAAAACAGGTATTCTAAAATAATTTTCGATTTTGGATTTTCGATTTTGGAATGGCGTAAAATCGAAACTACTTTCTGAACAAAAGGTGATATTCCTTCAAAATTTTTGAAAGTTACTTAATGGAACCGCAATCCAAAATCGAAAATCGAAAATCCAAAATCAAAAATCATTGTATGAGGTTCATCTCCTTCAGCAAATAGCCGGCTCCGGCAAACTTGTCGATGATAAACAAGGCATAGCGGATATCCAGCGCAATGTTTCTGCAACGTTCCGGATCAAACAGGATGTCACTCATGGTTCCTTCCCAGCACCTGTCAAAATTGACGCCAATTAACTCTCCGTTGGCATTGAGTACCGGACTGCCGGAATTACCTCCGGTGGTGTGGTTGGAGGCACAAAATGCTACGGGCACCTCGCCGGTTGAGTTGGCATAGGGTCCATAATCTTTGCTCAGGTACAAGCGCTTCAGCCCTTCAGGAACATAATAATCTGCAATTTTTGGATCTTCCTTTTCCATGATTCCTTTGAGGGTGGTAAAGTATTCGTAATAAGCTCCATCCATTGGTTCAAATCCTTCAACCTTTCCATAGGCAACCCGGAGGGTCAGATTGGCATCCGCCATGAGCCGTTGATCAGCCTTCATTTCAAGTATCGCTGCCATATACAACTTTTGAACCTTTAAAATATCCTGGGTCAACTTCAGGTATTTGGGTTCAATGTTCTTGGCATAATGACCGGAAATGGTGGTGTAGAGCTCGTACAGCCCATCCTTTTTTAATTTTCTGGCTGCTTTTGCATCAAATCCAGCTATCAATGATTTGATTTTCAAGCTATCTGAGAATATTGATTTTTGATAGGCCGACTGGAGGAAATTGGGATTCATCAGGTCAGATTTTAGGGAGTTCAACCTTCCCGGCAGGTGTTTGGGATCCACTCTTTCTACATAGATTTTTAGCAAAGCCGGCAATACCAATTGGTCCGTTGCTTGGTCGTAATCTTTGAGATAACCGGGCAACCAGGCTTCCAAAGCAGGCTTGAGCTTGTTGAACTTTGCAGTGTCGCTGATAGACTGTACCATCAGATCGAACCTTGAAATCAAGCCGAAGATATCGGATCCCCGGGCTACGGATTCATTGTACAAGTCATAGGCAATCTGTATATCTGATAGTTCGGAGTATAATTTGTTGAAATCACCCAGGATGGTGCCATATTTTTGAATTCTGCTTCCATCCTGATTCACCCAGGATGCAAATGCCTGCTCCTCTTTTTGTTTTCTTTCGATGGCATGCAACCGGATCAAACCCTTTGTTTCACCCTGCCATTTTTTCCATGCATTCGAGGTTCCGGCATACTTTGAGGCATATTGGATCATCACCTTCGGATCCTTTGCCATCTGCTTTTCCAGGATTCCCAATTTGATGGTGCGGGCATCTACCTTGTTTGGATTACTTTTTTCAATGATGAGCCGGATGGCAGGGGAGGGAATGTACTCCTGCGTAGAACCCGGGAAGCCAAATACCATGGTAAAATCCCCCTCCCTGATACCTTTCATGTTGATTGGGAAGAATTTTTTAGGGTGATAGGGAACATTGTTGGGCGAATAGCTGGCAGGTTTGTTGTCCTTGCCTGCATAAATTCTAAACAACGAAAAATCTCCGGTATGACGCGGCCAAACCCAATTGTCAGTGTCTCCGCCAAATTTGCCAATCGAAACAGGTGGAGCACCTACCAGTCTTACATCCCTGAAAACTTCATAAACATAGGCAAAGTACTGATTTCCATAGAAAAGTGGTTTAACATCAACCTGGTATTTGTTTTTATCCTGGTAACTCTTTTTTACAGCCTCTATGTTGGCAACGATCACTTTACGGGTACTGTCGTTGCTCATCTCCGGAGAGACACCCTTTAAAATGGATGCGGTAACCTCTTCCATCTTCACAAGAAACTGCACGGAAAGCCCCGGGTTTGCCAACTCTTCTGCCTTGTTTTTTGCCCAAAAGCCATTGGTGAGATAGTCATGCGCTACGGAACTGTGTTTCTGAATCTGTCCGAAACCACAATGGTGGTTGGTGATCAGGAGCCCTTCTCCGGATATTACCTCGCCTGTACAACCCGACCCAAAAAGAACCACTGCATCCTTCATGCTCGCATGATTGATGTCGTAAATATCCTCTGCCGTAAGTTTAAACCCCATTTTTTGCATCTCTTCGATGTTGTATCGTTTCAGCAAAGTAGGAATCCACATTCCTTCGACGGCATAGCTTGAAGTGACAGTCAAAAGGAGAAGCAGCGATGCAAGCAATTTTCTCATAGTATTGTTATTAGGGAGTAATATTTAAAATTTCAATAGCTCTTCATACAATCTTTGAATCGGGAGTCCCATCACATTGAAATAGGATCCTTCGATTTTTTCAATGGCAATGTAACCGATCCACTCCTGAACACCATAGGAGCCTGCCTTGTCATACGGCTGATAATGCGTTAAATAATAATCAATTTCAGCATCCGTCAATGTCTTGAAATAGACATCCGTATGGTCGGAGAAAGTCACCTGACGGCCTGCCGAGGTGATACAAACTCCGGTAATTACCACATGTTTCTTGCCAGAGAGCTGGTTCAGCATGTCAAAGGCATGCTCGTAATCCATTGGTTTACCCAGAATCTTCCCGTCAATCAACACGATAGTATCTGCCGTAATCAACAAACCGTTTGATCTGAAATCATGCCGGAAGGGTTCAGTTTTTAACTTTGCCAGATATTCAGGCACATCTGTGGCTTTCATTTCATCCGGAAATTGTTCATCCACCTCCCTGACCTCCACCGAAAACGGAAGATTGAGTCCGGAAAAGAGTTCTTTTCTTCTGGGTGATTGAGAACCCAAGAGTATGGAATACTTTTCAAGGTGTCTGGCCAGATCGCTAATTCCCTGCAAATTGGGCTGTTGGCTTGTGTTGCTATTTGTTTGGCCCATTCCGGATCTTTATAATAGAATGTTGGTTTTAATCATGCAGGTGGATATGTAATCAATAATCACCTGAAAATCATTTTGCGTCACCATGCGGTCGGTCCGTTCCGGAAAGATCTTCTTGATTGGTACTTTGTTGTTGGTCTCAACAGATATGGTGTAGAATTCTGAAAGTGGTATTCCGTCAAAGGTGCGCTCCGGCAAGGTCAATTGGAATGGAGTCTTGTTTTTACTCTCCCATCCGGGAACCAATAAGGGCGACATGGTTGAATATGCCCCCAATTTCCGCTGAATCATCACCCCATTCCTGGGAAGCGGAACCTTGCGGGTCCACCAGATCTCTCTTACCGACTCCATAACCTGGTAGCTCTCTTCCACAGAAGCTACAGCCTCCAGTTCTAACAGCGTTTGATGGATAGCTTCAGTTACTGCCTCGTCGTAGGGAAGATCGCTAAGAATGGCAGCTGCTGCAATTTTGGTTCCAAGGAGGTTGGAAAAGGTGTCCTCCAGCGAAAAACTGGAAAATTTCTCACTCAGCAATGGAACCGCCGAAGCCCCAAACCAGGAGGTAATCTCGTGCCATATCGAGAGATCGTAGGCTATTCTTCCCGCAAGATTGATAAGATCCTCCTCTTTCTCTGTCGCCGGGACTTTGATCATCAATGCTTTCTCTCCACTCTCAAAACCAAGTGGCAAGAAGATTTCACCCGTCTCCTGACTTTTTTTTGCAAGATTGTAAATGTAGGCGGTCCAGTCCACCAAATCACGAAGGTGTCCAAAATCAATGAAACCACCACGCCTGGTATACAAAATTCCATTCTTCTCGGTGTGGTGACCAAGATAATGGTGTTGGCCCATCAATTCAATGCTGGTGAGATCCGTCTTTTTCACCCCTGGTATAATGGAAATCTTGAGATCGGTACCAAATGCGCAACAGGTCCTGATTATTCTGGGAGGATGGTTGTAATAATCCCTTTCTTTAAACACGGGGGCTTTGGCTAACAGTAGATTAGCATAAAAAACGAAAGCACAGAAGAGAAAAATACGTACAAATCGCATAGGTCAATTGAAACTTCCGGGCAAAGATAGAAAGATCTGACTTCTATTGAGTACATCCTGCTTTAAAATGATTGCGATTTGTTCATTGGACAATTGATTTTTTGTAAATTCAAACACTTGAATACAACTATCATCCAATGAAAAAAAACCTCATTTTACTACTTATCTGTTTCGTATCCAACATTTATGCCCAGAAAACAATGCCTGCAAGATTGGACAGGGCCTACAGCTATTTCGGACTCCATTTTGATTTTCATGCAGGCCCCGATTGCAAGGAGGTTGGAAAGAATGTCAGCGAAAGTATGGTCAATAACCTGATTGACAGAGTCAAACCAGACTACATCCAGGTCGATTGCAAAGGTCATCCCGGTTATACCAGTTACCCTACCAAAGTAGGTCATCCTGTTCCGGGCTTTGTCAGGGATCAGTTGAAAATTTGGCGGGAGGTAACTGCGGCAAGGGGTGTATCCCTCTACCTTCATTACTCAGGAGTTTGGGATTCCCGTGCCATTGAACTTCATCCCAATTGGGCCGCCATCGGAGCAGATGGAACACCATCGAAGAACAATACCTCTGTATTCGGTAATTATGCGGATTCCCTCCTGATTCCGCAATTGAAAGAGATTGTAAAAGAATATGGGGTAGATGGCATGTGGATCGATGGCGACTGCTGGGCACACCAACTGGATTACGCGCCAAAAACCCTCGAATTGTTCAGGCAGAAGACCGGTTTAACCGAAATTCCAAGAAAACCCGCCGATCCAAATTGGAAAGAGTTCCTTCAGTTCAGTCGCGACGGATTCAAATCTTATGTGACCAAATACACCAATGCCCTTCATGCCGTTGATCCGAAGTTTCAGATTGCCAGCAACTGGGCTTTTTCAACCTTTATACCGGAACCTGTTTCTATTCCGGTTGATTTTATTTCCGGGGATTTCTCTGCATTGAACAGTGTGAACAGTGCCAGGAGTGAAGCACGTTTCATACGCAACCAGGGCAAACCATGGGACCTGATGGCCTGGGGATTTTCTTGGATGGGCAACGAAGCCGGAACACAGTGTGTAAAGAGTGCACCCCAAATAGAACGCGAGTTGGCCACAGTATTGTCGCTGGGCGGTGGGGTTCAGATCTATCTTCAGCAAAAGCGTGATGGCTCCATCCACAATTGGATGGTTCCGCTGCTGGCCGATGCTGCCAGATTCTGCCGGGAAAGGCAGCCCTGGTGCCAACAAGTGGAAGGCGTTCCGCAAATCGGTATCATCTTGTCCAAAGATGCTTTGTATGCCAAAACCAACCGGCTTTTTGGCGGATTCGACAGGGAACTGACTCCCCTCAAAGGGATCATGCAAAACCTGCTTGCTTCCCAGTATGTAGTGGATATCCTCGGAGAGCATCATCTGACAGCCATAGACAAATACCCGGTACTTATCTATCCCGAATGGGAAACCATCACCCCAGAACTCAAACAGACATTGTTAAATTATGCAGCCAAGGGAGGCAAATTGTTACTGATCGGACCAAATTCTGCCGCTCTTTTCAAAAATGAACTGAACAATAAAACGAAATCGGCACCTGATACCAGAATCAACGGTTTGGAATACAACCAATGGATTGCCGAGTTGATGTCTCTTTCACAAGGAGTTATACCTGGAGAAGGAGTCAAATCCTTCGGTAAGTTTTACCAGGCCGTCAACATGGAAGGACCATCTGAAGTTGCAGCCACTATTACCCCTTATGGAAAGGGGGTCATCGCTGCGACCCACCTGGAATTAGGAAAGGCATCGGCCATCCGTTCTGCCCCGGTTCACCGCGATTTCCTGGCTGCACTCGTAAGGGAAATCTTTCCTGACCCAATGGTTAAAGTGACAGGATCTCATTATGTGGATGTTACACTAAACAGAAAAGGGGAGGCATTGGTTTTGAATTTGGTCAATACCACGGGTCCGCACGACAACGAAAAGGTAATGGCCTTCGATGAAATTACTCCGGTTGGACCGCTTCAAATTGAATTGAAATTGACGAAAAAGCCAAACAAAGTAATGCTTCAACCGGACAATATCCCAATGCCCTATACCTACCGGGAAGGTAAATTGCAATGTTCGCTCCCAATGCTTAAAATTCATTCTTTGGTGGTGATTGAATAAATTATTTGACCCAAGCTTAAAAATTTCGAACAAAAGAGCGATTTTTGTGTTTCTATATTAATCTTTAAAATTGAACATTATGAAGTTGATCAGAAGCTTGAAAATCACCATTGTTTCAATGCTTGTTCTTTTTCTCACAGTAACTTCCAATGCGCAGGAGGTGGGTATCAGATTGGGCAATAACTGGGGCAACCATGCAGCTATTGACGCCGTTTTTAGTGCAGGTCAATTCAGCAGAATTCATGCTGACCTCTCCTTTGGGGGTGGAGTAAGTGCAGAAGCATTGTGGAATTTTATTTATAAACCCATTGGAACAGAGGGATTTCAATGGTACGCTGGGGTAGGCGCCTCTATATTCATTGGAGCAAGCACCAAAAATGACAACTCTTCCAATTTTAGTTTGGGTGTTCCCGGTGAGATCGGAATTGAATACCGTTTCAAAAAAGCTCCGCTGGCACTCGCCATGGATTGGAGACCGGTATTCGTTTTACTTCAGAACACCACCTTCAGTGCAGGGGAATTTGGTCTTAACTTCAGGTACTGTTTTGGTAAATAGTATGGGTGATTACGAATAGTTCACTGATACCCAGACCTGAAATATAAATTTTTGTTAATTCATGACATTATGAGACATTCTACTTATTTCCGGTTTGGGTATCTTTTTTTAACACTTGCGCTTTGGTCACTCCTTTTCAGTTGCCAGAAAGACCCTGAAACGACACCACCCGTGGAAAGCAATGTTAAATTCCTGGGGCACAAAGGCAGTGGAAGCAGTTCAATAAATCCCGCTTACATTGAGAACACCTTACCCGCTGTTCAAAAGGGTCTCGAAACCCTCTCAGGGGTTGAGCTTGATCTGCAAATGAGTCTGGATGGCACCCTGTGGTTGTTCCACGATACCAATATGGCAACATCCTCCTGTTCTCCAATGACTTTCAAAACGATTATCCTCTCCAGTGACGCGGACATTTCAAAAATAAAGATTTGTACTTCTAAGGCACAAGAGAGGATTTGGCGTCTGAGCGAAATACTCAGTTATTGGAACCAGGCAGCCAACCCATTCTACCTCTCCATTCACATCAAACTGGATTTTCCTGCAGACAGCATGAACAAACCGGCAATTGGAGGGGAGGCACTCTATCTCGCCAAAATGGCCGACAACCTTGCCAAAATCCTGCCTTCGGTCAAGGCTCCCGGGAAAATCATACTCGAAGTGTACGATGCCACCTTTTGCAAACGAATCCATCAACTCATTCCGGGTATCAAAGTCTGCCTGATCAAGGAGGTGACCTTTCCAAAACAGGTAAGTGATGCGCTGGCCCTCGGTTACGACGGGGTTAGTTGTATCTTCTCTGAGTCTACATTGTCGGCTGCAGAAATAGCAAAAGCCCAATCCAACGGACTTTTGGTGCAACTCTGGACACCCGATTCCAAAGCAGAGCTGGACAAAACACACAATTTGCTGCCTGATTTTATTCAGACCAACAATCTCAATGCACCCTCAGATCTCAACCTTATCGTAAAAAAATAGGCTTATTTCTATTGAATGTGTCATTTGAACCGGCCATTTTTCTACTTTTAGCTCAAAATAAATCCGGAAAAATGGTTGCCAAACATCTGTTGTTCGCTCTGCTACTTTCATTTATTGCTTCGAATACCCATTCACAGGAAGCAGAAAAATCTATTCTCGCCACTTTTCATTCCATTTCAAGTCATGACCTTCTAAAGGATGCGGCAGAATTGACCTCGGCAAAATATGGCGGACGCCTGTCGGGTTCTCCGGGTTATCTGCAGGCTGCCCAATGGGTGGCAGAAGAATTGAAGAAAGCCGGGGTAAAACCAGGTTTAAGTGATGGAACCTACCTGCAATATTTTCCGAATGCCTACAGTGAGGTACTTTCACCCGGATCCCTTACTTTGTTGAAAGGAAAACAAAATCAGGAAAAAGGGTACAATTTTCCCGAAGACTATTTTCCAGGGTCGAATTCAGCTTCCGGCACGGTTACCGGTGAGGTGGTCTATGTTGGCTATGGTATTTCAGCACCTGAATTGGGTTACGATGATTACAGTAACCTGGATCTAAAAGGGAAAATTCTGTTGATGGAAACCGGAGTTCCCTACGGCAAAAACGACAGTATACAACTCAAATGGGAACCTTACAGCTACCACCGCTACAAATTTCAGCATGCCAAAGAGTTGGGAGCTGTTGGTTTACTGTATGTCAGTAAAATAGCCAATCCAAATACCTCCTTTCTGAAAGATTTCATCTATGCACATGTGAGCGAAGCCGTTGCCGGGGAGCTTTTCGAAGGAACCGGGCAGAAATATACGGAAACGAAGGCTGAAATTACAAAAGGACTTAAACCCAGCTCTTTGTTGCTGAACAAGAGGGTCCGTATCGAAGCGAAGACAAAACATTTTCCAGATAGTCGCTCCTGCAATGTAATAGGTGTGATCGAAGGTTCAGATCCTTCATTGAAAGAGGAGGCCATTGTAATGGGTGCTCACCTGGATGCAGTTGGCAGTCCTGGTACACTGTTTCCGGGAGCGCTCGACAACGCCTCTGGTTCTGTGGATATCCTGGCTACTGCAAGGGCTTTGGCCGCATCAAAGGTCAAACCGGCACGCACCATAATTTTTATCTTTTTTGGCGGTGAAGAGTGCGGCCTTTATGGCAGTAAAAAATATGTGGAGGCTCCGGTCTGGCCAAAGGAAAAGGTAGTATGCATGATCAACCTCGATATGGTAGGCAATGGCACCGGGTTCTTCCTGGCCAATGGCAAGACACATCCATCCATTTTGAAATATTTCACCGATGCCAACGAAAAATACCTTCACAGGGAGATGAATGCCTCTGAGGTGCGGGTAAGCTTCAGCCGGCCGCGCACCGATGGAGCCATCTTTGAGAAGGATGGCTACAAAGTACTGCACCTCTACACTTCGGGAACAGTAAAGCCGGTCTACTACCACCATCCGCTCGACAATACAGAGGCACTAACCCCTGAAATCATGGAAGATGCAGCCAAACTCCTCTACCTCGGAATATTGGGGTTGGCCGCTGACAAATAGGTAATCAAGATGAAGAAAACAATCAAATTCAAGATAGGATTAGTGCTGATGGTTATCTCCATCGTTGCCTTTTTGATGTTGCCAGTGATTCCATTTCTCAATGTGGAGAAAGGTGTCAAATACATTGTATCCACAGCTTTGTTCATCTTTGCAGAGGTTACCTTCTGGGTGGGAGGAATCCTGATGGGGAAGGAGCTCTTCGACAAATACAAATCGCTGCTCAATCCCAAGAACTGGAAAAAGTAAAATAGAAATTGTACAGGAAATAATCATATCCTATGTGAATAGCTGTAATGCAAAATCGGGGAAATCCAATATAGTTAATTGTTATGGGAAACCAAGTTTTCAGATTATTTGCCTGCCTCATCGTGGTTGCCTTGAGCTATTTCAAAGGAAACAGTCAACACTTGACCTATCCCATAGTCGACACCGCTGTAAAAGAATTTTCCGATAACTACGCCAAAATCGCTGCCCCATCGATGGGTGGTGATTTTTACGGCCAGGATGCAAATTACCAGAGTAACGAACCATCCTACACCGATAACGGCAATGGTACCATCTCCGACAAGGTAACCGGGTTGATGTGGCAAAAGCAGATGGGGGTAAAAATCTCTTACATTGCTGCATTTGTGAAAGCAGATACAATGACGCTGGGTGGCTATTCAGACTGGCGGGTTCCAAACATAAAGGAACTTTTTTCACTGATCAATTATTCAGGGAGGGTCAAAGGGCCCATTGCTATCCGAATGTTTATTGATACGCTCTATTTTAATCAACCCATCGGGAATACCGCAATTGGTGAAAGGGAAATTGATGCACAAACCTGGTCTTCCACGCAATACCTTGGATTGACCATGAACGGAGACTCCACTGTTTTTGGCGTTAATTTCATTGATGGCAGAATCAAGGGCTATCCCAAATACAAGCCTGGTAGCCACAATACAGTTCCAAAAACCATGTATTTCAGGATGGTTCGCGGGAATAGCAAATATGGGATGAACGATTTTAAAAATAACCTGGATGGAACGATTACTGATGCTGCTACAGGCCTGATGTGGCAACAGGCAGATGACGGAATCGCCAGAAACTGGCAGGAAGCATTGGCGTATGCGGAACAGCTAACCCTGGCCGGTCACGACGATTGGCAGCTTCCAAATGCCAAAGAACTGCAGGGTATTGTCGATTACACCCGGAGTCCCTCGGCAACAAACAGTCCGGCCATTGATCCGATCTTCAAAACCACCACAATCAATGATCCTGAAGGGAAACCTGGTCATTACCCCTATTTTTGGTCATCTACCACCTTAATGGATGGACCTAATCCTTATTTGGCTGCACTTTATATTCCTTTCGGGAAAGCCTATGGCAAAATGAACGGGGTATTACTGGATACGCATGGTGCCGGAGCAACAAGGAGCGACCCAAAGGCCGGTAACAAGGCCGATTATCCAAAGTTTTTTGGTCCCCAGGGAGATGCACTGATTGTATATAATTATACAAGATGTGTAAGAAATATTACAAAATAGTCAATGATAAATCTATTTATAAGGATGATCTATAAACTTTTGATGTTGGTTTTTGTCCTTTCGGCAGTTAATTGCCACAAATCGGAGAAGGCAGAAGATGAAATAGCAGAAGTTCAGGTGAATCCACCCGTAACTGTGACAAAGAGCCTCAAGGAAAAGGCCCTCTTCCCAATTGGTGCTGCCGTAACGGTGGCACACTTGAAGGAGAGTGATTTCGCCACTGCTTTCAAGAACCATTACAACCAACTTTCGGCTGAATACGAGATGAAAATGAGAAACATCTGGACTTCGGCCAACACCTATTCCTTTGGCAATTCGGACTATCTGGTTGATTATGCGCAGCAAAACAACCTAAAAGTGCATGGCCATACGTTGCTTTGGTACCAAACCTTTCCCGAATGGTTCAAAACTGCGGCCTATGATTCAACAAATTTTGAGAACAGCGTTAAAACATACATTCAGACCGTAGTATCAAAATACAAGGGAAGGATCGTCAGCTGGGATGTGGCCAATGAAATCTTTGCCGACAATGGTACACTCAGGGTGGATGCAACTGTTTACAAGACATTCAAAGACCCGATTGGTTTCTATGGCAGGTGTTTTAAGTATGCCAGGAGTGCAGATCCGGATGTAAAGCTATTCTACAACGATTACGACCAGGTGCTGAATGGTGCCAAACGAACTGCTGTTTTCAACATGGTCGACAGGTTCAGGAAAGAAGGATTCCCCATCGATGGGA